>NZ_LZDH01000063.1:0-695 GCF_001675355.1 Tepidimonas fonticaldi
GGTAGCTCGTTGCGTAAAAATTTTAATGAAAACCACATATTAGCCATTGCACAAGCAATTGCCGATTTACGCAAAAAGCAAGGTGTAACAGGTCCTTGTTTTGTAGGGAAAGATACCCATGCGTTATCAGAAGCAGCGTTTATTACAGAGGTTGAAGTGTTAGCGGCAAATCAAGTTCATGTAATTGTTCAGGAAAATAATGGTTTCACGCCAACTCCAGCTATCTCTCACGCTATTTTAAGTTATAACCAATCACACCAAGATGTTGCGGATGGCATTGTAATTACGCCTTCACATAACCCACCTGAAGATGGCGGTATTAAATACAACCCTGCGAATGGCGGGCCGGCTGATACCGATTTAACTTCTGTTATTGAAAAAAATGCAAACCAATTGCTAGTCAATAACCTGGAAGGGGTTAAAAGAGTCAATTTTGATACAGCGATGGCGAGTGAATACGTTATTCAGCAAGATTTGGTTATGCCTTATGTCTCTGCATTAGGCGAAGTTGTTGATATGCAAGCGATTGCTAAGTCTGGTTTGAAAATTGGTGTTGACCCACTAGGCGGTTCCGGTATTGAATACTGGAAAAAAATTGCTGAATATTATCAATTAGATATTGAAATCGTAAATGACCAATTAGACCAAACGTTCCGTTTTATGCCTTTGGATCATGATGGTGTTATCCGTATGGA
>NZ_LZDH01000064.1:0-729 GCF_001675355.1 Tepidimonas fonticaldi
CAGAATACCATTAATTGCAGGTACATCTGTTGGCGCAGGTAAGTAATCAACAACTGCATCCAGCATCGCCTGAACACCTTTGTTCTTAAATGCAGAACCACAGGTAACCAGGATAATTTCGCTTGCAAGAACACGTTGACGTAATGCAGCTTTAATTTCTGCTTCAGTCAGTTCTTCACCGCCCAGATATTTTTCCATCAGTTCTTCTGATGCTTCTGCTGCGGTTTCGATCAGGTTGTTGTGCCACTCTTCAGCAGCTTCTTGCATGTTCGCAGGGATATCTTCGTATTCGAAGGTAACGCCCTGGTCTTCATCACTCCACTTGATTGCTTTCATTTTCAGCAAGTCAACAACACCAGTGAACGACTCTTCTGCGCCGACTGGTAATTGCAGTGGAACTGCGTTAGCAGCTAAACGTGAT
The DNA here is from genome assembly GCF_001675355.1 of Tepidimonas fonticaldi. NCBI lineage: Bacteria > Pseudomonadati > Pseudomonadota > Betaproteobacteria > Burkholderiales > Tepidimonas > Tepidimonas fonticaldi. The sequence continues at coordinate 422 of NZ_LZDH01000064.1, forward strand.
TTTAATTGCTCAACAACACGTAAGAAGTTCGCACCCATACGGTCCATTTTGTTAACGAACGCGATACGTGGAACTTTATATTTGTTAGCCTGACGCCATACAGTTTCAGACTGTGGCTGAACACCACCAACTGCACAGTAAACCATTACTGCGCCATCAAGAACACGCATAGAACGTTCTACTTCGATAGTGAAGTCAACGTGTCCCGGGGTGTCGATGATGTTGATACGGTGTGGCTCATACTGTTTTGCCATACCAGACCAGAATGCAGTAGTCGCTGCAGATGTGATAGTAATACCACGCTCTTG
>NZ_LZDH01000065.1:0-409860 GCF_001675355.1 Tepidimonas fonticaldi
CTGGATTTCGGGGGGATTACCAGTCCTTGTCAGGCAAGGATGTGGCCTCCGGTTCCTACCACGGGCCGCAGAGAAAAACCGAGAACAGAGAGGCGCCGTCGGGGCGGGAACGGCGCTCGGACGGCGTGCGCGTCCACAAGGCGCCGCCCAGAAACCGCGCCAATACTGGCGTTGCGGGCATGAAAAAAGGCCAACCGTTCAGGTTGGCCTTGGGGTATTGGTGGCGGGCGGTTGACCGTGTGCGGACTGGCCTCCCGAGCTTATGAGCACTGGTGCGGGTTGCTGCAGCCTGCCCGGCATTCACTCTGCAAACGCCTGCAAGCGCGCGGGGTCGAGCAGCGCCTCGGCCAGCAGAGCGTGAATCTCGTGGTGCGGTTCGGCTGCCGACAGGCTTCGGCGGTAGTCCATGATGCGATGCTGGAGCGCTTGCACGTCGCCGCGGTATCGGCGCTGCGCTTCGCGATGTAGGCGCCAGTACTCGGCTTTGAATTCCCGGGTCCAGCGTTGACCAAGATTGAGCAGGCTGTCCAGGTTCTGAACCTTGACGGTGTCGGCTGGCGTTGCGCTCTCGACGCGAACGCTCGGCGTGGCTTCGTCGTAGCGCAGCCGGATAGCCCCGTTGGCATGGCGCAGATAGGGGTGGAACCAATCGGAGAACGCGCCGCCAGTGTGGACGGCCTTCTGGCCCTTCTGCGGCGCCACGTTGCATTCGCCGCAGATCGGCAGCAGGTTGTCGGCGCACACGGCCAGCAACGGGAACGCCGTCTTGGCCAGCCAGTGGTCCACAGCGGGCTGCACCAGCGGCCCGCCGCAGAGCACGCAGACCTCGCGGGCATCGGGGTGGGGGTCGGGGCGATGCGCGGCGCGAAACTCGCGCACGAATTGGTCGTAGCTCACGCGTAGCGTGACATCAGTTGTGGGGGCGCCGTTGGCAGCGTAAGGCAGGCCGTCGCGCAAGCCGTCCTCGTAGAACGCCACCATCAGTGTCTTGAAGGCTTTCCAGTGCTCGTCCTGGCTGCGCCATTGATTCGGCGGAGCGACCGGCAGAGCGGCGGGTGGTGTCGGGCCGAAATGCTGCGCCAGAGCACTAACCGCCTGAATCCATTGCTGGAGCCCGCTCTTTTCAGCCGGCGACAGGTTGGCGATGCACTCCGCTCTTTCCAAGAGCGTCCTTCTGTTGTGTTTGCGAGCCAGCAAGCCCCACAACCAATCGCCTTCGATGGCGCTGCCCATGCTTGACCGAAGGTTCGCTTGGGTGATGGAAACGCCGGAGACTTGGGGGGCACACAGCCACAGTGCGAAGCGCCGCATCAGCTGCTGGCAGGCGGCCAGGGCCGGTGAGCAGGCCACACGGTGGATGGGCTTAAGCATTACCGTCCTCCGAGCCGCCCTTTGCATCCGCAGCCTTGAGGATCAGTGCGCGCAGTTCATCCTTGAGCGCGTCCGACTGCAGCGTGGGGATCACCTGCTCGATGGCGCGCAGGTCGGGCGCTTGCTGCCAGCGGTTGAGCAGGGTTTGCAACTCGGTGCGATAGAAGCCTGTGCCCAGACGACGGATCAGCGCCTGCAGTTGCCGCACGTCATCCGGCGTTGGCTCCGTCTTTTGGGCCGCGACGCGCAAGAAGGCCTCGATGCGCTGCTGGGCCCGCGCCCCGATGCTGTCGTTGGCGCCGAACACCGTCATCATCAGCGCGCTGGGGTCGCTGGCGAAGGTGTGATCCGGCACGCCCTCGGCGGTGGATTGGCCGTTCACCTTGCGAATGAGCACCACCTCCTCGTCGAACACGTCGGAGAGCACGATGGCCGAGTGGGTGGCGATCAGCACCTGGCTGGCATCGGCCCCCATGGCCGCGTCCACCACCTGCACGATCTCGCGCTTCCAGGCGTCGTTGAAGTGGGTTTCGGGCTCGTCCAGCAACAGCAGTGCGTCGTCCTGCCCCGCCAGCAGGTGAAACAGCGCCCAGCGCGCCAGCACCAGCCGCTCGCCGTCGGAAAACTCGCTCAGGCGCAGCACGCCCGGGTCGCTGAGGTCGGTCAGGCTTTCCGCGTCGGGTTGGTCGTTGCGGCGGATGAAGAGCTCGATGTCCTCCAGCACGCCGTGCCGCCACCAGCCCAGCAGGGCGCCAAAGCGCTCGAACGCGGTGTCCCCCTTCTCACCCAGCAGGGCGTGCAAGGCTTGGCCCTGGGTGGTCAGCCCTTCGAAGCGCTGGGCGTCGCGCAACTCGGCGTTCGCAGGCAGCGCCCCGTCGAGGTCGAAGAACAGGCTGCGCAGCGCCTTGCCCGGATGGGGCTCGGCCAGGCACTCGCCGGCCAGCCGGATGGCGTCGTGCACTCGCGCGACCAGGGCACGCGGCGCGGCCAGGGCGCGGTCCAGATTCACCCGCAGGCGCACGCCGACGAGGCGGTGCCAGCCGGCCTTGCGGAACAGCTCCGCCAGCGCGTCATCGGCCTGACCTTGGCGGCGCGCTTCGGCCTCCTGCAAGGCCACCGCCAGCAGCGCGGCGGTCAGCATCACCGGCTCCAGCAGCAGCGGGCGGCGGAACAGGTCGGCCGGTGCGGTATCCCCCTCGGCCGGGGCCGCGGTGCGGGCGGTCCCGTCGCCGAAGGCGCCGCCGTCGATCCCGACGCGGGCCTCGTCCTCCTCGGTCCAGCCGGGCGGGCGCTCCTGGCTCGCGTCGTAGTCAGTGGCCTGAGTCGCCACGTCGAGCGACTCGCCGTCGGTGGGCGGCTGCCACACCTCGCGCCACGGGGCCATCAGGCCCGAGGTGTAGGCCAGCAGCGCGCGCGGCAGGGCGTCGGGCACGTTCTGCGGATAGTCGCCCCGCGCGATGCGCGGCTTGAACGCTGCCAGTGTGCCCTCCGGTTCGCGCTCGACGGTGCGCAAGTAGTCGATGGCCTGGGCAAAGACCTCGCGGTCGGCCGTGTCGGGGAAGGCCCAGGCATCGGCCTGCCACAGCGTGGTGGCGTGGGCCTCGCCCGAGCAGTCGAAGATCAACGTGCGGTGCCCCGGCTCGCCAGGACGGCCCAGCTCGTAGATCAGGCTCACCGGGCTGCGCGGCACTCGCTCGTCGGCCAGGGCCAGGAAGCTCTCGGCTAGGGCGCGCAGCAGGTGGCTCTTGCCGCTGCCGTTCAAGCCGATGACGAAATGGATGGCGAGCCGCGCCGCCCCGCCCTGTGGCTCGAACGCGGCCCAGGGTGCGCGCGGGCTGAAGACCACCGCCAGATCGGCCAGCGGCGGGTAGTGCGACAGGTGCAGGTAGCGCAGCCGCATTCAACGCGCCTCCGGCGCCCGGCGGCGCTCCAGCTCGCGCGCGAGCCGCTCGGCATCGGCCAGCGCCGTATCTTCTTCAGGGCGGCTGCCGTCGTCGGCCTCGCGCAGGGGGCGGAAGGCGGTCAGGTACTCGGTGCGGCCGGTGTTGGGGTTGGGGCGCGGCAGGCTCATCTTGCGGATCAGGCCCATGGCGGCCAGTTGCTCGAGGGCGCGCCGCACTTCCTCGCGCCCGGCCGCAAAGCCTTCCAGACGCCAGGCGGTTTGCGGGCTGGTGCAAAACTCCTCGAACGCGGCCGGGTCGTCGGCCAGCACCGCCCCGCGCCACTCGAAGCGCAGCGTGTTCCACACTTCGTGCTGGAAGCTGGAAAGCTGCTCGATCAAGGCCTGCCGGCGCGGGCGGGCCAGGTCGGTGCGGCGCTCGGTGGGAGCGTGTTCGGTGATGTGCACCATCACCTGGGGCGCCGGCGCCCCAAGCCGCGCGTCGCGCTCGCGGGCGGCCTCGGCCAGGGCCTGCGCGTGCTGCTCGCGCCAGGCGGCGGTGAGACGGCCGGAGAGGGCTTCGGTGATCAGGGCGGATTGCAAGCGCTTTGCTTGTTCGATCGCGCTGCGAAAAGGCTGCGGCGCGACGTGCCTCAGGGACTCCACAATACGCCGCTGCTCAGGGAGCGAAGGCAGCGGCAGCTTGACGCGCTTGAAGAAGTCAGGGGGCACACGCTGCAACCCTCCTGTTCCGACAAAGGCCGCCTTGGCCTGTTCGCGGAAATGCCGTTGCCGAACGAAATGAAGCAGGTATTCCGCCAGTATCAGACGAGTGTCGGGCCTAAGCACGTGGAACTCGGTGGAGCCAAAACCGACACCCCCGATCAGGTCCGATGCAATTGCGGCCTTGCCGTTCTCCATGCAGGGGGTGACTTTGGCAAACAGCACATCCCCCTCCGCAAAGGGCGTGTAGCCCTTTTGCACCTCGGCGTAGTTGCGCACTTCCGGCGCTGTTATAGCCGCAAGGCGCTCGTCGACGGCGGCCATAGGGACAAACGTCACCGGGGCATCTGCGGCAGGGCGCACATCGGGATGCAGTTTCGGATTGAGCGTACAGACAGCGAGAAGGGGGACGATGGGCCAGTCAAGATCGGTGGTTTCGCCCTCAATGCCGAGGATTTTGTTGCGGAGGAGGGAGGCCTCCCGCACTTCGGTGATGTTGGCGTCATGCCAAGCTTCCGGGATGCGGCCACTGAGTGATGCGCCCGCGGCCATCTCGCGCAACAGGTCAGCTTTTTCAGCAGCCTCGTGGAACGGCTTTAGGTCGGCCGCCTGCAGCACCTCGACGATGCGCTGCTGTTCGGGAAGGGGCGGAAGCGGCAGCTTGAACTTGAGCAGTGTCGGCCCGTCGATAGCCGCCTGGCTGACCCAGCGCTTTGCACGATTGCGGGCATAGCCTGCCGACCAAAGATAGTGCAGAAAGGTCGCCAAAAACTCCGGCAGCACCAGCTCACGTATGACCCGGATTCGGGTCATGTGGTTGGAATAGACGAAGACGCCATCGTGCTGATCGAAAACGGCGGTTTTGCCTACCCACTCTTCGCTGTTGGTGTTGTTGAACACGACATCGCCAGGTAGCAAGCGATAGCGCTCCAGGTCGCCATCGGCCACCATCACGTGCTTGATACCTTCGAGGGTGATACGCCCGTCTGGCGACACGTTATGCGTGCGAATCTGTGGCGTAGTGCCTTCGTCCTCCTCGCCTGGGCGCTGGGCGAAGCCCGGCTGCGCAGACTCGATGACGTCAGAAAGAAAAACCTCCCGCCAGCCCTGCGGCCACTTCATGCCCGCCCCTCCACCATGGCCTGCAGGCGGTCCAGTCCGTCGAGGATGCCGCGCTCGAGCTGGCGCAGCTCGTCGATCAGCGCGGTGACCGAGACCTCGCTGTCCATGGCCGCGAAGTCGAAGGGCTTGTACTGGCCGGCCGAGAGGTTCCAGTCGCGCGCTTCGATGCAGTCGGGATCGAGCAGCGCGGCGTTGAGCGTGTCGCCGTCGTAGAGGCTGGGCAGCTTCTCGGCCACGTATTCGGGCCGCACCCGGCCGGTGGCGTCGTGCGAGCCAAGGAGCGTGCCGTCGGCCGAGCGCCATTCGGGGTCGGGCGCCCAGGCGCGCAGCGGCACGGCCCAGCATTTGCGCGCGCCGGCCGGGCGGGCCTGGTCGATGGCGGGGCTGCGCAGCCACAGGTCATAGCCGTCCACCTTGGCCACTTCACGGGCCAGGGGCCGCAGCGCATCGACGAGATCGGCCACGGGCTCGCCTTGCGGCTCATCGGGCACCTGCTCACGCGCGGCGGCAGTAAGCTGCTTCCAGAGCGCCAGCGCCGGGCCTTCGTCTTCAAAGCAGCACTGCAGTTCGCGCGCGGCGCGGTTCCATTCGGTGGTGGCGGTTCTCGGGTCGGCGTGGGCGAAGTGGCGGCTGGCCAGCTCCGCCAGGCGGGGGGCGACACGTTCGCGCACGCGGGCCTCGGCCTCTTGAGGGTCGATGGTCTCCTCCCCCTCGCGCAGCAGCTCGGGGAAGAGCTCATGGATGGCCCAGGTCTTGCCGTCGAAAGCAGGGGCGGCCTCGGGGTCGTCGGCAAAGGCAAAGCCGGCCGGGGTGAGCTGACCGCTGGCATCGCGCAGGCTGGCCTGGCGCCAGCGTTCGCGCCAGTAGCGCGGCTGGTGGTAGGCGGGTTCGCCCTCGGTGGCGGCGCGGCCTTCCTGCAGCCAGCGGCGGAACTGGACGAGGGCGTCCCACAGGTCGTTGTCCTGCCCGGGGCGGGGGGTGCGCTTGGCGTCGAGGCTGTAGCCGTCGGCAGCCACCTCGTAGAACCACACCTGGTCGGTGCGGGGGGCGTTCTTCTCGAAGCTGGTCTTGGCTGCGCGTGGAGTTTCCTTGCGGAAGACGAGGATGGAGGTCTTGACGCCGGTGTAGGGCTGGAACACGCCGCCCGGCAGCGAAATGACGGCCTCCACGCAGTGCTCGGTGAGCAGTTCGCGGCGCAGCTTGATGTGGGCATCGGTGTTGCCGAACAGCACGCCCTCGGGAACGATGACGGCGCAGCGCCCGCCCACCTGCAACAGGTCCAGCATCAGCCAGACGAAGAGCAGCTCGCTCTTGTTGGTGAGCACCTCGTCCTTTTTCTTGCCCTTGGTGCCTGCGCGGGGGAAGAGCAGGCTGTCGCGCTCCAGGTCGGCGGTGTCCACGGTGCCGGTGAAGGGCGGGTTGGCCAGCACGTAGCGGTAGCTTTCGCTGGCCAGCAGCGGCGCCAGTTCGGGCTTGCCTTCGCGCTTGGAGAGCGAATCGCCCTGCATCAGCCGGGGGTTGTGGATGTGGTGCAGCACCAGGTTCATCCAGCCGATGCGGGCCATGGTGCGGTCGTTGTCGATGCCGACGAAGCAGGCGCCGTCTTCGATGAGCGCGCGCTCCTGCTCGGTGGCCTGCACCAGGTCGAGCCGGTGCGGGGCGCCGTCCCATTCGAGGCGCAGGTTCTCGGGCGTGGAGCCCTGACGGCGCAGGTATTGCTGGGCGCTGAACAGGAAGCCGCCGGTGCCAGCGGCCGGGTCGATGAGCCGCTCGCCCGGCTGGGGGGCCAGCAGTTCGACCATGAAACGGATCAGGTGCCGGGGGGTGCGGAACTGGCCGTTCTTGCCGGCGGTGGCCACTTCGGAGAGCAGGTACTCGAAGGTGTCGCCCATCAGGTCCTGCGCGGCGCTGCCGTCGCCTGCCTGGGCAAAGAGCTTGTCGATGAGGTCGATGGCGTCGTGCAGCACCTGCCCCTTGTTGGGGTCGAGCTGGAAGTAGGCATCGGCCATGCGGCCGTTGAGGCCGGCCAGTTCGGTGCCTTCCTCGTGGTCGGACAGGCGCCGGTCCAGCGTGCGCAGCCAGGGAAAGACGACTTCGATCAGGTGCTTGGTGTCGGTGCTTTGCTGGCGGATGTAGCTCCAGCGGCAAGTGTTGCCGTCGAAGCGCGCGGCGTCTTCCGGCAAGCGGCGTTCGTAGACCGACGGCTTGCCGGTGGCCACGCGGTCCCCGTCCAGGTCTTCCAGCCGTTTGAGAAAAAGCAAATAGGTGATCTGTTCTACGGCCACCAAGGGATTGGTGAGGCCGGCGGACCAGAATCGATCCCAGAGCTTGTCGACGTTCTTGCGCAAATGGGGGGCGAGCATGGGGTGTCCTCGTGGGTATTCAGGCGGCGCGCTCGTCGAGCTTTTCGGTCAAGGCGAGCAGCTCGTCGATGTCTTGCGGCGCGAACAGCGCATCGACCTTGCCGACATGGGCCAGGGGTGGTTGTGACAGCGCCGCGCGGGTGATGCGGCCATGGCGCAGCACCGCGGCCTTGACGGCGCGCAAAAAGGCAAGCTGGTTGGCGCGCAGGCGCGGATGGGCGGCGATGAAGGCATCAAAGGCTTGCTGCACGCGCGCCTCACGGTCGGGCAGGCGCGCGTCTTGCCGCAGGATGTGGCGCAGCAGCTCCAGCAGCGAGGCCTGGGGGGCGTCGAAGGCTTGCCGCAGGGTATCGGCGGTGACGAACAGATCGGCCTGGTTGAGCGTGGCCGACACGGCATCGAGTTCGGCATCGCTGACCGGCTCACCGCGCTTGAGCTTGGCCAGCACCGGGTGATCGTCGGCCAGGCGGCGCACCCAGGCCTCGACCTGCTCACGGTAACTCTCGGCAAAAGCGCCTTCGCCGGTGGGGCCGTAGATGATCCAGTGGCGCTGGGCGATGCGGTCGGGCAGGTTGATTTCGATGGGCTGGCCGCCTTCGCGCACCCGAAAGCGCATCAGCGGCGCGAAGCGCTCTTGCAGATCGTCCAGCCGGGTAAGGTCCAGGTGCTGCCAGAACCCAGGCGAGAGGGCAAAGGCCAAGGCGTCGCGCTGGGCCCGCACTTCCGGGATGGCCTCCGGCAGACGGCGCAAGGCGTCTTGGATGCGGTCTTTGAGGCGTCCGCTTTGTTCGGCATCGCCCTGCAGCAGCGCCATGGCGGCGCGTTCACACCACAGGCGCCACTGCAGCTCATCCAGGCTCTGGCCGGGCACCAGGCGCAACAAGGGCGCCAGGGTGTGCGACAGGCGTTCGATATGGGGCGCATCGGGGGCTGGCCAGGACTGGGCGAGTTGGTCCAGCACTTCCACATGTGGCCGCACGTCGATGCTTTGGCGCGGCAAGGCGGCCAGCATGGCCTGCAGGCGGCGCACCGTGGTATCCGTCGGCCGCGCCTGCGCCACTTCGAGCTGCCAGCGGGTGAGCCGGTCGCGGAACAGGCGTACCGGCAAGGGCTCGCTGGGCCGATCGATCTCGCCCTCGGGATTGAGTTGGAAGTAGGCGAAGTTCTTCCAGTGGTCGATGATCAGAAAGTCGCGCTTGCTCTCGCCGGTTCGCGGGTCGGAATACAGCCGCGTGCCGCGGCCGATCATTTGCCAAAACTTGACCCTCGAGAACACGGGCTTGGCGAACACCAGGTTCTGGATGGCCGGCACATCGACGCCGGTGTCGAGCATGTCCACCGATATGGCCACGCGAGGCATGGCCTTGAACTTGAAGTCGTCGAGCAAGGCGTCGGCGCGCTCCATGTGGCTGTCGATGATCTCGGCCAGACCCTGCCGTTGCAGCTCGGGGTACAGGCGATTGAAGCTCTCGTAGAGCCGCTTGGCGTGCGCATGGCTGACCGCGAAGACGATGGTCTTGTGCGGTAGGCCTTGGGCGTCCTTGCGGCAGCGCGTCATGAACTCGCGCACGATCGCATCGTTGGTGCCTTGGTTGACGACGGACTTTTCGAGGTCGGTGCCTTCGAAATCCAGCTCCTCGAGATCGACGCCCTGATCACGGGCCATCTGCTGCAGCGGCTCGGGCAGGCTGTCGCCCTGGATGCCTTGGATCTGGAACTGGGTCTGGGCATCGAGCACGCGGTAGTTGACGAGGTTGCCATCCGCCACTGCCTGCTCATAGCTGTACAGGTAGGTGGGCACGCTATCGTCGCAGCTGAAGAGCTGGAAGGTGTTGTGGTCGATGTAGTCGGTCGGCGTCGCCGTTAGGCCCAGCACCAAGGCGTCGAAGTGATCGAGCAACGCCTTGTAGCGCTGATAAATGGAGCGGTGGCTTTCGTCGGCAATGATCAAGTCGTAATGCCCGACCGACAGCCGCTCGTACACCTGCATCATGCTGGGGTAGGTGGCGAAATGGATGCGAGCAGACGGGGCCTCGCCGCTCTCGATCCGGGCCAGACTCTCGTTCGGCAGATGGTTCTTGAACTCGGTCATGGCCTGGCGCACCAGCTCGCGCCGGTCGGCCAGAAACAGCACGCGCTGCACCCGTTTCGCGCGCAGCAGCAAGTCGACCAGGGCGATCGTGGTGCGCGTCTTGCCGGTACCGGTGGCCATGACCAGCAGGAAGCGGCGCCTGGCGGCCTGTATGCCTTCCGCCACGCGGCGAATCGCCTCGGCCTGGTAGTCGCGCCCGGCAATGCGCACATCGATGGTCACCGCATCGAGTGGCTGCGCATAACGCCGTTGGTGAAGCAGCCTTTCGAGGTCTTCGGGTGAGTGAAAGCCAGCTACTTTGCGCGGCGGGTAGCGCTCGCGATCCCAAAATTGGATATCGCGGCCGTTGGTCAGGTAAATGAACGGGTCGGTGCCCGTGTTGGTTCGAATGGCGTCTGCATACTCAGCGGCTTGGCGTTTTCCTGCCAACTCATCGCGCGCGCTGCGCTTGGCCTCGACCACTGCGATGGGCTTGCCAGAGGCATCCAGCAGCACGTAGTCGGCGAATCCGACGCCCTCATAGTCAGGCGTCGGTTCAGAGATGCGAAGCAGAACTTCTTCGAGAAGGTTTCGGCGACGACCGGCCCAGCCCGCGCGAGCCAGGTCGGCATCGATGCGTTGTTGTCTGGTTTGCGCTTCTGTCGCCGTCATGCGTCGCCCCCCCCGCCCCCTTCCGAGGATGCCCCTTCATCCGCCCCCCCGGCGCGTACCCACTCATCCACCTCGGACAGCTTGAACTTCCACAGCCGCCCGATCTTGTGCGCGGGCAAGCCCTTGCGCTCGCGCCAGCGATAGACGGTGTCTTTCACCACGCCCAAATGCCGGGCGACATCGATGGCAGTGACCCAGGGTTCGGCGTTCATGGCATTGGCGCTCACAGAGGCATCAAAGTCGTTTTAAGTCGTCATCAGTCTACCAGACGGCCGCATTGGCAGCCACATTGAAATGGCTGTGATCGACGGTGTGGCGATTGGGGTGTTGGTTGGCACCGTTACCCCATTTTTGATGGTTATTACCCCTATGGCTTGGCTTCTTGATCGTTCAGCGCGTGAATGGTGGCGTCATCCATCGACCCGGAGCCTGCCGTGAGCACCCAGCCCACCGCCCTTGATACTTACCTGCAACGCCTACCGATGATCCTCGACAAGATCGAGGCCCTGCGGCAATTGGCCGACAACCATTTCGTCCACGATCCGGATGCCATCAACTGGGGACGCGTCGGTGACCTTGGCCGTGTCGATCAAGGGCTTGATGACCTGCTGGCGATCTTCGACGGCCAGGCCAAGTGAGGGCGGCAGCGATGGACACCCTGCCCAAACTCTCCCCGGCCCAAGCCCTGCTGCTGCGCACTGCCGCCCGTCGTCCTGATGGGCGAGTGATCCCGCCCGACACGCTGCGCGGCGGCGCGCGAGCCAAGGTGCTGACTGCGCTACTGCAGCGTGGCTGGATTGAGCCTGCCGACGACGGCCACATGCTGACGGATGCGGGCTATGCGGCCATCGGCCAGCTGCGACCCGTGCCGCTGGATTATGTCCAGCCGGTGGACGCCACCGACGACATCCAACTTCTGGAGGGCATCCCGATCCGCCCCGGCACCAAACTCGCCGCGCTGGTGGTGGCACTGCGCCGCCCACAGGGCGCGACCAGCCTGCAATTGATGCTGGCCACGGGCTGGAAACCGCACTCAGTCCGTGGAGCAATTTCCGGGATGCTGCGTAAGAAGCTCGGCCTGAACGTGGTGCTGGCGCATAACGAGTCCGGCGAACGGGTCTATCGGTTGGTCTGATCTGCTGCCAAGGGTATCCAGTTTTTGGAGGCCCTTGCGCCATCTGTCACGGTGGCCGATTTTGCGATTTCCGGCTGTAGAACGCCTGCAAACTCGCACCAGCATTGAGTTTTCTTCCCTGGCCGTATTAGTGTGATCAGGGTGCAAACCTGCGAACCCGGTACGCACCCAGGTTCGCACTTTCCTCATTCCCAACAATCCCGCTCACGCCAGCGCTGACGCGGCATTCAGCCCGTCGACCCGCATCGCCAAGTGCGAACCGCAAACCCTGCAAACCTTGTTTTCTGGTCGGACGGTGGCGAAGTGCTGCGCTCGCGCCCCCCGTATTGGAATATCGCCAGGAAGGACCCCTTTCGCCTGGCGCAGCCGATGGGGTCACGAAACGTGAGGGCGCCCCTGTTCGAGTCGGCTGCAACGATGGTGAATGATCGTCACCATCATCACGACCGTCACCGAAGCCGTGTGACGATGGTGATGGTGGTGACGGTGCCGTTCCTCTGTTCCCGCCACCGCAAAGCGACGGCACCGATCCGGTGGGCCGCGTCAAGGCGGCCATCGTCCGACTGGCCGACGACGTCGGTGCCATCTTCGAGCCGTCCGTCATCGCGGCGCTGACGACCCTGCGCGCGCAAGACCTGGCTGCTTACCAGCGGCTGCGCCAGAAGGCCAAACAGGCCAACCCGGCGTGCTCGGTGACGGAGTTGGACCGCGCCACGCGCGGCACGACGTCGACGCCAGCAGACGAGCGCTCGACGCTCGATGACCTGGTGGCGCTGGCCCGCGCCCAATGCCACCTGCACCACGACGCCGACCGGCAAGCGGTGGCGGTGATCCGCCTGCCAGGCCGCCGCGAAGTGTGGCGCGTGCAGTCCTCGGGCTTCGAAGACTGGCTGCGCGCGGCCTACTGGCGCGCATACGAGACCGGCGTGGCCGACAGCACGATGAAGGCCGCACTGGCCACCCTGGCGGCCGCGGGCATCAATGACGGCGACGAGGTCGCGGTGCACGTGCGCGCTGCGCGCTGGCAGGACGGCTATGTGATCGACCTGTGCGATGAGCACTGGCAGGCCGTGGTCGTGACGCCCTCGGGCTGGCAGGTGGTGGCCGAGTCGCCGGTGCTGTTCACCCGCACCCCCTCGATGCGTCCTCTGCCGATGCCCGCCATCGACGGCGACGTCGGGCTGCTCTGGCAGCACACCAACGTCCCGGCGGGCCGCCGCGTGATGGTGCTGACCTGGCTGATCGACGGATTCCGCCCAGACACGCCGTTCCCGGTGCTGGAACTGGTGGGCGAACAGGGCTCGGCCAAGTCCACCACGCAATCGGTGCTGCGCAGCCTCATCGACCCGAACAAAGTGGCCTTGCGCGGCCGGCCCAAGACGGTGGAGGACATCTTCGTCGCTGCCGCCAACAACTGGGTGGTGAGCTACGAGAACCTCTCCAGCCTGACGCCCGAGCAGCAAGATGCCCTGTGCACTTTGAGCACCGGTGGCGGCTTTGCCTCGCGCCAGTTCTACACGAACGGCGAGGAGCACGTGCTGGAGTGCAAGCGGCCAGTGATGATGAACGGCATCGCCGTGGTGGCCACCCGGCCCGATCTGATCGACCGGGTGATCCACATCGATCTGCCGCGGATTCCCGCCGAGGCGCGGCGCGACGACGCCGACACCCACGCCGGCTGGGAGCGGGATCAGCCGCGCGTGTTCGGCGGCCTGCTCGACCTCTTCGCCGCCGCGCTGGCCGTGCTGCCCTCGGTGCACCTGACCCACAAGCAGCGCATGGCCGATTTCGAGCGGCTGGGCGAGGCCGTGGCCCGCGTGCTGGGCTTCGCACCGGGCGAGTTCCAGGGGCAGTACGCCGAGCTTGTGCGTGCCGGCATCGACCGGGCGCTGGAGAGCAATGCGGTTGCGCAGGCCCTGGACAAGTACATCGCCGAGCGGCTGACGCCGCTGAGCTGGCAAGGCACTGCCGGCCAGCTCTACGACCTGCTGAATGGCTACGGCATCCCCGACCGCAGCACATGGCCGCGCTCGCCCAAGGGGCTGGCCGACCAGTTGCGCCGCATCGCGCCGGCCTATCGCGCCAAGGGTATCGAGATCAGCCACCTTGGCCACAGCCGCGACGGCGCGCTGTGGCGCATCGCGCCGATCCGTCCGCATTCAACCGCCACGCCGCCCGGCGTCGAGGGTGGCATGCACTCCGGAGATCACTGATGAAGCTCAATCCCTTCCACAAAAAGTCCAACGCCTACTACGAGAAGGTCAAGGCCGAGCATGAACAGCTGGGCCGGCAACTGGCCGCCGTCCAGAAGGACTTGGCCGAAGCCGAGGCCGAGCACGCCCGCGAGCGCGAGAAGCAGACCAAGCTGCGCGAAGCGGCGGGGTCGATGTCGATGAGCACGCCGCCGGCGGCCAAGGCCCATTGGCCCATCCTGTGTGCGGCCCATCAACGCGTGGAGGAACTCAAATCCCAGGCGTCCAGCCTCGAACGTCAGATGCGGCCTTTGCAGCGCGTGCTCAATGCCCCGCAAGCCTTCACCCAGGCCCAAAAGGACTTGGCTGAACTGCTCGCGCGGCGTCAAGCGTGCACTGCCGAGATCGAGACGACACAGGCCCAGATCGCCAAGCTCGACCAGCGCATTGCCGCGCTCGAGGCACGCATCGCCGCTGAAACCAAAGCCGCCTCCCAGACGCTGCTGACGGGCGAGGGCGAGTTCGTCGTCCCCGACGCGCTGACCCGACTCGAAGTGGAATTGCGCATCGCCCGGTCTTCCCTGGCCGATCTGCACAGCCGGCGCGAGACGGCCAAGGCCAAGCTGGCCGAACTGCCCGCCCTCATTCACCAGGCCGAGCGCGCCTTCATCCACTGCCGGGCCGATCTGGCCGAAGTCGAACTTTACGAGCAATTGATGCCGGTGATGAACGCGCTAGCCCGTGCCTCGGCGGCCCGACGGCAATGCAACTACCACCACATCGAAGACCGCTTTCAGATCGAGATTCCGATGGACCTGGTGCAGGCGGCGCAAGCGGCCTTGGCCGCCGAGATGCCCGCCGCGTGATCGTCACAGTCCCAGCTCACACGCGAAACGGGTCCTTCCTGGCCCAAGCGCCATGCGGGGGGCGCGAGCGCGGCGCTTGGCCAGCGACAGGCCCCGAAATGAGGTTACCGGTTACCACCCGGCGCCGTCCCGGGTTACCACCCCAGGAGAAGCCATGACCCCTACGACATCAAACAACACCCTCGCCAGCCAGCCCCTGGCTCACTACGACCCGCAGGTTGCGCAGCGCGTGCACGGCTGGCTGGCCAGCGGGCAGCCGCTGGCCTGGATTCCGATCCTCAGCCAAGACAACTTCCCCGACACACCACACGAGACGCTGCAGTCGGCCCGCCGCCACCAGGCCGCGATGCGCTGGCCGATCCATCAGCCCGAAGACCTGCTGGATCTGCCCGAGGGTGTCACCGGCTGGTTGCTGCCCGCCGATGCTGAAGACACCGATGTGGCCTGCGGCGTCTGGGGCGGCGAGGTCTACATCCTGGGCGTCACCGACCGGCGCACCGGGCGGGCGCAGACCCTGCTGGGCGAGCGCGGCGACGCCGCCACAGACCGCTGCGATAACGAGGGTCAGAGCCCGGTTTGACTTGGCTTCTTGCCGCCACAGCGCCTTCATGCACCTGTCTCCGCCACCGGACGCTGCACGATGACCGACACCACCCATCACCCCAAGGTAGCCGCGCAACTGGCGGCCTTGCCCTCGCTGCCCATGGCCGAACTGTGGGCGCTGTGGGATGCGCACTTTCCCCGACGGCCGGCGCACCCCAATCGCCGTTACCTGGAGTCGCGTTTGGCCTATCGCATCCAGGAGCAGGCCTACGGGGCGCTGCCTGCGCCCCTGCGCAAGAGGCTGGTCGAGGCCGGCGCTCAGCACTCCAAGATCAAGACGCCCATAGGCCGCAGCGCGCAGCCGTGGCTGATGCCCGGCACGACGCTGGTGCGCGAGTGGGACGAGCGCGAATACCGCGTGACGGTCACGCCCGAGGGGCTCTACGCCTTGGATGGGCAGATCTTCAAGAGTCTGAGCGCGGTGGCACGGCACATCACCGGTACGCACTGGAGCGGGCCGAGGTTCTTCGGGCTGCGCGAGCGCAAGGAGCGCCCGCAATGAGCCGATCCGCGCTTCTACCCGGCGTGCCGCCCAAGCGTTGCGCGGTGTACTGCCGCGTCTCCAGCGACGAGCGGTTGGATCAGTCGTTCAACTCGATCGACGCACAGCGCGAGGCCGGCCACGCCTTCATCACGAGCCAGAGCCACGAGGGCTGGATCGCCGTGGCCGATGACTACGACGACCCGGGCTACTCCGGTGGCAACACCGAGCGCCCGGCCTTGAAGCGTCTGATGGCCGACATTCAGCGCGGGGCCATCGACATCGTCGTGGTCTACAAGATCGACCGCCTGACACGCAGCCTGTCGGACTTCTCCAAGATGGTCGAGGTGTTCGAGCGACACGGGGTGTCGTTCGTCTCGGTCACGCAGCAGTTCAACACCACCACCTCGATGGGGCGGCTCACGCTCAACATCCTGCTGTCCTTCGCCCAGTTCGAGCGCGAGGTCACCGGCGAGCGCATCCGCGACAAGATCGCCGCCAGCAAGGCCAAGGGCCTGTGGATGGGCGGGCCCGTGCCGCTGGGCTACGACGTGCGCGAGCGGCGCTTGGTGGTCAATGAGCCCCAAGCCGCCCTGGTGCGCCGCCTCTTCGACGATTTCGTCAGCCTGCGCTCGGCCACGTTGATGGTGAAGGCCTACGCCGCCGAGGGGCTGCGGACCAAAGGCGGCAAGCCTTTCACCAAGCAGACGATCTACAAGATGCTGCATAACCGGATGTATCTCGGCGAGATCGTGCACAAGGGGCAGCGCTTTCCCGGCCAGCATCAACCCATCATCACCCAGGCACAGTGGGATGCGGTACACGCGCTGATTGCTACCGATGGCATCGAGCGGCGGCGGGATACCAACAATCGTCAGCGGGAACCGGTGTTGTTGCGCGGCCTACTGTTCACGCCCGATGGCCAGCGGCTGGTGCCCAGCCACACGGTCAAGAAGGGCAAGACCTATCGCTACTACACACCGCTCCAACACCGGCGCTTCGGTGCCTGGGCCAGTCCACATCGCCCGTTGCCGGCTGGACCGATCGAAGAACTGGTCACGCAGCAGATCGTGGCGGCGCTGTCCGCACCGCACACGGTGCAGGCGGTGTGGGATCGGGTCCGGGCCATCGGTCCCGATCTGTCAGAGCCCGAGGTCGTGCTGCCGATGCGCAACCTCGCCAATCTGTGGCAGCAATTGTTCCCCGCCGAGCAGTGTAGGCTGGCGCAGATCCTCATCGAGCGGGTGATCGTGGCCGATGAGGGGCTGGAGATCGTCTGGCGCGACCAGGGCTGGCGGGAGTTGGCCGTCGAGCTGATGCCCGGCACCATCGGTGCGGAGCTGCAAGAACTGGAGGCCGCCGCATGAAGGCCCGCGTTCAGACCACCGGCACTCCGATGCTCCGCCAGTGCCGCGACGATGGACAAGTCAGGCTGAGCACCTTCATCCCGTGGAAGATCAAAAAGCGCGGCGCGCGCACGGTCGTGCTGTGGCCCGATGGGGCGGCCGAGGTGCCGGGCACGACGGCCCGCACGCTGGATCAGCCCTTGCTGGTGGCGCTGGCGCGGGCCTTCTACTGGCAGCACCTGCTCGACGAGGGCGTGGTGGCCAGCGGCAGCGAGATCGCCCGGCGCGAAGGCCTGCATCACTCCACGGTCAACGAACTGCTGCGCCTGACGCTGCTGGAGCCCGCCCTCATCCAGGCCATCCTGGCGGGCAAGCAGCCGCGCTGCATGAGCCTGCTGTGGTTCCAGCGCAATCCGCTGCCGACCGACTGGGCGGCGCAGCGGGAGGTGGTGGCCGGGTTTGATGCGTGAGGGTATGACTCAACGAACCCAGCGACGGGCATCCTTCAAGAGCAGTAGCAACTGCTGCTCTCGCAACGGCGAGGCGATGAACCCGAACCGGGTGTAGAAACGCGCCGCATCTTCGTCGATGGGGTGGGTCAGCATGGCCCGCACACCGGCCTGCTCGGCGATCACCAGCGTGCGGCGGATCGCATCCTGAAGCATCCCGACGCCGATCCCGAGGCCCTGGTGCTCGCGTGACACGGCAAGCCGGGCCAAGATCACCACCGGCACCGGGTACTGTCCCATGCCCTTGCGGATGCGCTCCGGTGCTTCCAGCGTGTCGACCTGGCCCACCGTCAGGCTGAAATAGCCCGCGACGCGGTCCACATCGTCGGCCACGACGAAGGTCTTGGCCGAGCCGCTGCCCTGCGCCTGGCGGGCGTGGCGCAACAGCCAGTCGTTCAGCGCAGACTTACCGCAGTCGAAGCCTTCCAGCCGATGCTGTGCGGCCAAAGGCGCCGGTGCCTGCAGCATCACTTGGCGTTCCAGGGCGCTTTGCGGGCGAACAGGTCGGCCAAGCCGTCGTTGGCCTGCTCGGGACGCTCGAGCAACTCCATCAATGCCTGGTATTGGCTGCCCGAAACCATGAACAGACGCTGGTCCAGCAGGGTCTGCTCGGCCGCAAGGCAGGCGCTGTCGAGGATGAAGTCGGTCAGCGACTTGTGGGCCACCTCGGCGGCACGGCGCAGCACGGCCTCCTGTTCGGGCGTCGCGCGCAGCCCCAGGCGGGCGGTACGGGCAGCAGACGAGGATGCGATGGCGGTCATGGCAGCGCCTTTCTTGTTCGATCAACTGGCGCAATGTTAGTACACGAGACGCACGCAGTCCAGTTCTCCGAGACAACCGGGTACCGTGGTTGACGATCAACCGCCGCGCGTAAGCCATTGATTTAGAAGAATCAGGCGCTGCGGCTACCCGCAGGCCGAACGGAGAACAGAGACGGCTTGGACCAAGAAAATGGCCGATGTCGGGCGTTCGGGCCGAACTTCACCCGCAGCACGGATGGCCGGAACCCCGCGTGGCGCGGGGATTTCGGGCAAGAAAAAGGGCCCGGAGACTTTCCGGGCCCTGGTGATTGGTGGAGCTGGGGGGACTCGAACCCCCGTCCGCAAGCCTTCTTCGCGCAGTTCTACATGTGTAGCCGTCTGGACTGGATCTCGCCCGAGGCGCCGCGCAGCGGCACGCTGCGTCCCGGACCAGCAACCTTGGATCTCATCGTGCGGCAAGTTGCCCGCCGCCCGACCAGCCGATGAAGGTTCCCTTGCTGCCGGAGGACCTTGCGGCCCCCGCGGCCCGGCCTATCGGCCGACCGGTGCAAGGCTCGCCGGATTAAGCGGCGAGGGCGAAACGTTCGTCGTTCGCAGTTACTTTTTTGCTGCGGTTTAACGAGGTGACAGCACCTCGACATGCCCTGCTGCGGGTCCGAACCCACGTCGAAACCAATGCAGCCCCGTGCCTTCTTAGTTTACGCCAGATCCAGAAAGTTCAAGAGCGCCTGCGGCGACTCGATGATGGCGTCGGCCGCCCAGGC
Source organism: Tepidimonas fonticaldi (assembly GCF_001675355.1). Classification (NCBI taxonomy): domain Bacteria; kingdom Pseudomonadati; phylum Pseudomonadota; class Betaproteobacteria; order Burkholderiales; genus Tepidimonas; species Tepidimonas fonticaldi. The sequence continues at coordinate 18,859 of NZ_LZDH01000065.1, forward strand.
CTCGACATCGGCGGCCACGCCCAGATAACCGTAGCGCGCCGCCACGGTGGGCATGCCGGCCGCGCGGCCGGCGACGATGTCGCGCTCGTCGTCACCGACGTAGAGGCAGGCCTGGGGCGGCAGTTGCAGGCGCCGGGCAGCCTCCAGCAACGGGGCGGGATGCGGCTTGGGGTGGGGCGTGGTGTCCCCGCCGATGACGGTGGCGGCCGTGGCGAACAGCGGTATCGCGGCGGTCAACGGCAAGGCAAAGCGCTCCACCTTGTTGGTGACTACCCCCCACGCGACCTGCGCGCGATCCAGCGCCGCGATCAGCTCGGCCACGCCGTCAAACGGCCGCGTGCGGCGCGTCAGCACCTGACCGTAGGTGTCCAGATACTCCGTCCGATACGCCTCGAACTCAGGGTGTTCCGGGGTCAAACCGAAGGCGGCCTCGATCATGCCGCGGGCACCGCTGCTGGCGCGGGGGCGGTAGTAGGCCTCGTCCAGCGGCGGCAAACCCCGACGCTGGCGCATCAGGTCGGCCGCGTGGCCCAAATCCGGAGCACTGTCCACCAGCGTGCCATCCAAGTCGAACAGCACCGCGCGGATACCACGCCAGCGGGTCATGCCGCCCCCCTGCGCGTGGCGAACAGATAGTTGACGCTGGTGTCGTCGCTGAGCCAATAGCGGCGCGTCAGCGGGTTGTATTCCAGCCCGCGGGTGGCCTGCAGATCCAGGCCGGCGTGCCGGCAGTGGGCCGCCAGCTCGCTGGGGCGGATGAATTTGCCGTACTCGTGCGTACCGCGCGGCAACAGGCGCAGCACATATTCCGCGCCAACGATGGCAAACAAAAACGATTTGGGGTTGCGGTTGAGGGTCGAGAAGAACACCCACCCCCCGGGCTTGACGAGCGTGGCGCAGGCCGCGACCACCGACGCCGGGTCGGGCACATGCTCCAGCATTTCCATGCAGGTCACGACATCGTAGTGGCCGGCCTGCTCGGCGGCCAACTGCTCGGCGCTGATGCGCCGGTAGGTGACCCCTTGAACCCCCTGCTCCAGCGCGTGCAACTGGGCCACCTTGAGGGGCTTGTCGGCCAAATCGATGCCGAGCACCTGGGCACCTTGTCGGGCCATGGCCTCGGCCAAAATGCCGCCCCCGCAGCCCACGTCGAGCACGGCACGGCCACCCAGCGGGCCGGCCAAGCCCTCGATCCACCCCAATCGCAGGGGGTTGATCTGGTGCAGGGGGCGAAATTCGCTTTCGGGATCCCACCACCGGTGGGCCAGCTCGGAAAACTTGGCCAATTCGGCCGCATCGGCATTCAGCGGAGCATCCATGGGTGGATTATCACCCGCCGGAACAGGCCGCCACCGCCCCGAAAAGCGAAAGCCCCGCGGATGCGGGGCTTCGCGTCGGCCACTGGCGCGGCCGCATAGACACGGCGCCCGGACGCTGGTGCACCGGGCGCCCGTCGATGCCGATCAGCGGGTGCCGACGACTTCGATTTCCACGCGGCGGTTCTTGGCGCGGCCTTCGCGGGTGCGGTTGTCCGCCACCGGCTGGGTTTCGCCCTTGCCTTCGGTGTAGATGCGGTTGGCGTCGATGCCCTTGCTCACCAGGTACGCCTTGACGGCCTCGGCGCGGCGCACCGACAGCTTCTGGTTGTAACCGTCGGGACCGGTGGAGTCGGTGTGGCCGACCGCGATCACGACTTCCAGCTTGATGCCCTTGACCTTCTCGGCCAGATCGTCCAGGCGAGCCTTGCCTTCGGGCTTGAGGACGGCCTTGTCGAAGTCGAAGAAGGCATCGGCGGCGTATGTCACCTTGGCGGGCGCCGGCGCAGCAGCGGGGGCCGGAGCCGGAGCAGGCGCCGGGGCCGGGGCAGCCGCCGGAGCGGGGGCCGGCGCCGGGGCCGGGGCAGGGGCCGGGGCCGGCACGATGGCGCCGTCGCAGCCCTGGGCGGCGGTGGCGGGCGTCCAGTTGGCGTTGCGCCAGCACAGCTCGTTGGTGCCGTTCTTCCACACCAAGTCACCGGTGCCGTTGCGCCAGTTGTCGATGGTCTGAGCGCCGGCGGCAGAGGCCATGGCGGCCGTCGCAAACAGCGCTGCGATCTTGGTCAACTTGTTCATTGGGTTCCTCTTGGTCTTGGGGACGAGACGGGAGATTGTGAGCGAGCCAACAACCCAGGCAAAACCTGTCGGCTGTGAATCCATTGTGCCATAAGCGATACCTATGCCAAGCACCGGCCGGCCACAGCGCGGCAACAACGCGACAATGCCCCCCGCCCCAGTGTCGCCCACGAACAACAGACACACCCCCGGCACACACCCGACGGCCGGCCCGCGCGCGTTCCTTACAATAAAGCGGTTTGCCCGCCAGACCCTTGGCGGCGCTCGTCGGACGCGGGGCATCGGCCTGGCCGTCCGCACCCATGCGGCGTTCCCATGACTTCGTTTGCCAAAGAAACCCTGCCCGTCAGCCTTGAAGAGGAGATGCGCCGCAGCTACCTCGATTACGCAATGAGCGTGATCGTGGGGCGCGCGCTACCCGACGCCCGCGATGGCTTGAAGCCCGTGCACCGGCGCGTGCTGTATGCGATGCACGAGCTGGGCAACGACTGGAACCGGCCGTACAAGAAGTCCGCGCGCATCGTCGGCGACGTGATCGGTAAATACCATCCGCACGGCGACAGCGCGGTCTACGACACCATCGTGCGCATGGCGCAGGACTTCAGCCTGCGCCACATGCTGATCGACGGCCAGGGCAACTTCGGCTCGGTGGATGGCGACGCCGCCGCGGCGATGCGCTACACCGAGATCCGGCTGGCCAAGATCGCCCACGAGATGCTGGCCGACATCGACAAGGAGACGGTCGATTTCGGCCCCAACTACGACGGCAGCGAGCGCGAGCCGCTGGTGCTGCCGGCACGGTTGCCGAACCTGCTGGTCAACGGCTCGGCCGGCATCGCGGTGGGCATGGCCACCAACATCCCGCCGCACAACCTCAACGAGGTGGTGGACGCCTGCCTGCACCTGCTGGCCCACCCCGAGGCGACGGTCGACGACCTGATGACCTTCATCCCGGCGCCGGACTTCCCGACCGCCGGCATCATCTACGGCATCCAGGGCGTGCGCGAGGGTTACCGCACGGGGCGTGGGCGCGTGGTGATGCGCGCGCGCTGCCACTTCGAAGACATCGACCGCGGGCAACGTCAGGCCATCATCGTCGACGAGATCCCCTACCAGGTCAACAAAAAGGTGCTGCTGGAGCGCATCGCCGAGCTGGTGCGCGACAAGCGCATCGAAGGCATCGCGCACATCCAGGACGAGTCCGACAAGTCCGGCATGCGCGTGGTCATCGAGCTCAAGCGCGGCGAAGTGCCGGAGGTGGTGCTCAACAACCTGTACAAGCACACCCAGCTGCAGGACACCTTTGGCATCAACATGGTGGCGCTGGTCGATGGCCAGCCCAAGCTGTGCAACCTGAAGGACCTGCTGGACATCTTCTTGCAGCACCGGCGCGAGGTGGTGACGCGGCGCACCATGTTCGAGCTGCGCAAGGCGCGCGAACGCGGCCATGTGCTGGAGGGGCTGGCGGTGGCGCTGGCCAACATCGACGAGTTCATCCGCATCATTCGCGAGTCGCCCACCCCGCCGGTGGCCAAGGCCGAGTTGATGGCGCGCCGCTGGGACAGCGCGCTGGTGCGCGAGATGCTGACGCGCGCGCGCGCCGACGGCGGCACGGTCAACGCCGACGACTACCGCCCCGAGGGGCTGGCGCGCGCCTACGGGCTGCAGGCCGACGGGCTCTACGCGCTGTCGGAGACGCAGGCGCAGGAGATCCTGCAGATGCGGCTGCAGCGCCTGACCGGTCTGGAGCAGGACAAGATCGTCGCCGAGTACAAGGAAGTGATGGCGCAGATCGACGATCTGCTCGACATCCTGGCGCGGCCCAAGCGGGTGACTGCCATCATCGGCGACGAACTGCGCGCCATCCGGGCGGAGTTTGGCCAGAGCAAAGCCGGCGCCCGCCGCAGCCACATCGAACACAACGCGCAGGAACTCGACACCGAGGACCTGATCGCGTCGCAGGACATGGTGGTGACCCTGTCGCACGCCGGCTACATCAAGAGCCAGCCGCTGTCGGAGTACCGCGCGCAACGCCGTGGCGGGCGCGGCAAGCAGGCCACCGCCACCAAGGACGACGACTGGATCGACCAGCTCTTCATCGCCAACACGCACGATTGGATTCTGTGCTTCAGCAACCGCGGGCGGCTGTACTGGCTGAAGGTGTGGGAAGTCCCTGCTGGCGGGCGTGGCGCGCGCGGGCGGCCGATCGTCAACATGTTCCCGCTGGCCGAGGGCGAGAAGATCAACGTGGTGCTGCCGCTGACCGGCGAGTTCCGCAGCTTTCCGGCCGATCACTATGTGTTCATGGCCACGGCGCACGGCGTGGTCAAAAAGACGGCGCTGGACGAGTTCAGCAACCCGCGCAAGGCCGGCATCATCGCCGTCGATTTGGACGAGGGTGATTACCTGATCGGCGCGGCGCTGACCGACGGGCGGCACGACGTGATGCTGTTCTCGGACGCGGGCAAGGCGGTGCGCTTCGACGAGAACGACGTGCGCCCAATGGGCCGGCAGGCGCGCGGCGTCAAGGGCATGGCACTGGAGGACGGCCAGCGCGTCATCGCCATGCTGGTGGCCGAGGACGAGAGCCAGAGCGTGCTGACCGCCACCGAAAACGGCTACGGCAAGCGCACCTCCATCACCGAGTACACGCGCCACGGCCGCGGCACCAAGGGCATGATCGCCATCCAGCAATCGGAGCGCAACGGGCGCGTGGTTGCGGCCACCCTCGTGCGGCCGGAGGACGAGATCATGCTCATCACCGACCGGGGCGTGCTGGTGCGCACGCGGGTGGCGGAGATCCGCGAGCTGGGCCGCGCCACGCAGGGCGTCACGCTGATCGCGCTGGACGACGGCGACCGCCTGAGCGGCCTGCAGCGCATCGCGGACAACGATGAGGGCGAGGACGCCCCCCCGCCCGCGGACGCGGACGGCACGGAGGGCTGACACGGTGGCACGGCGTCCCTACAACTTCTCGGCCGGCCCGGCCACCATGCCCGAAGCGGTGCTGGAACAGGCGGCGGCCGAAATGCTCGACTGGCACGGCAGCGGCATGGGCGTGATGGAAATGAGCCACCGCGGCAAGGCCTTCATGGCGATTGCCGAGCAGGCCGAGCGCGATTTGCGCACCCTGCTGGCCATTCCGGCGCACTTCAAGGTGCTGTTCAGCCAGGGCGGTGCCCTGGCGCACAACGCGATGGTGCCGCTCAACCTGGCCGGGCGGCGCCCGGCGCGGGCGATGGACTTCGTCCTGACCGGCAGTTGGAGCCAGAAGTCCGCCAAGGAAGCCGCGCGCTACGGCGAGGCCCGCATCGCCGCCAGCGCTGCCGACACGGGCTTTACCACGCTGCCCGACCCGGCCACGTGGCGGTTGAGCGCAGACGCCAGCTATGTGCACCTGTGCAGCAACGAAACCATCCACGGGGTGGAGTTCCACACCCTGCCTGACTTGGCCGCGCTGGGCAGCGACGCGCCGCTGGTGATCGATTTTTCGTCGCATGTGCTGTCGCGCCCGATCGACTGGAGCCGCGTCGGCCTGGCCTTCGGCGGCGCGCAAAAGAACATCGGCCCGGCCGGATTGACGATCATCGTGGTGCGCGAGGATCTGCTGGGCCATGCGCTGCCGATCTGCCCCAGCGTGTTCGACTACCGCGCCCTGGCGGACGCCGATTCGCTGCTGAACACGCCCCCCACCTACGCCATCTACGTCGCCGGACTGACCTTCCAGTGGCTGCTGGCGCAGCGCGAAGGGGCGCTCACCGGCGTGGCGGCGATGGAAGTGCGCAACATCGCCAAGGCGCAGCTTCTGTATGACGCGATCGACGGCTCATCCCTGTATGTGAACCGGGTCGATCCCGCCTGCCGTTCGCGTATGAACATCCCCTTCTTCCTGCGCGGCGACGACGGAGCGCCGCTGCAGGACCCCGCCCACCCCCGCAACGCCGCGTTTTTGCGCGGTGCGGAGGCGCGCGGGCTGCTGCAGCTCAAGGGCCACAAGTCGGTGGGCGGCATGCGTGCCAGCCTCTACAACGCCATGCCGATGGCGGGGGTGGAGGCTCTCGTTGACTACCTGCGGGACTTCGAGCGCAACGCCTGAGCGCCGACGGCCCGGCCCCCCTCAGCGGCCCGACATGACCGACCCCCAAACCCCGTCCCCGACCACCCCACCCTCGCCGGCCGCCAGCCCCCGGCTGCTGGCCCTGCGCCAGCAGATCGATGCCATCGACCGGCAACTGCTGGCACTGCTCAACGAACGCGCCCGCATCGCCGAAGCCGTCGGCGAGGTCAAACGGGCCGAGGGTTCGCCCTTCTTCCGGCCCGACCGCGTGGCGCAGGTCATCGCCAACATCGAAGCGGCCAACCCCGGGCCGCTGCGCAACCAGCATGTGGCCGCCATTTGGCGCGAGATCATGTCGGCCTGCCTGGCGCTGGAGGCCCCGCTGCGGGTCGCGGTGCTCGGCCCCGAGGGCACCTTCTGCGAACAGGCGGCGATCGATTACTTCGGCAGCGCCGCCGATCTGATTTACTGCCCCAGCTTCGACGAGGTGTTCCACGCCACCGCGGCGGGCACCGCGCAGTTTGGCGTCGTCGGCGTGGAAAACTCCACCGAAGGGGTGGTGGCACGCTCGCTGGACCTGTTCCTGCGCTCGCCGGTGCACATCGTGGGCGAAATCAGCCTGCTGGTGCGGCACAACCTGCTGCGCCAGACCCCCAGCCTGGACGGCATCGAGGTGGTGATGGCCCATCCCCAGGCGCTGGCGCAGTGCCAGGGCTGGCTGTCCACCCACCTGCCCCATGCCGAGCGCCGCGCCGTCGCCAGCAATGCCGAGGGGGCGCGGCTGGCCACGACGAACCCCGCCTGGGCCGCCATCGCCAGCGAGCGGGCCGCCGCCCAGTACGCGCTGCACATCGTGGCGCACGCCATCCAGGACGAGGCCTACAACCGCACGCGCTTTGCGGTGATCTGCCTGCCGCAAACCATGGCCACCCCCCCGGCCAGCGGGCGCGACTGCACCAGCCTGGTGGTGTCGGTCCCCAACCGCCCCGGGGCGGTGCACGATCTGCTGCGCCCGCTCAAGGCGCACGGCGTGTCGATGACGCGCTTCGAGTCCCGCCCGGCCAAGTCCGGCCAGTGGGAGTACTACTTCTACATCGACCTCGCCGGGCACCCGTCCCAGCCCCATGTGGCCGCCGCCCTGCAAGAACTGCAAGGCCTGTGCGCTTTCTACAAGATGCTGGGCGCCTATCCGGTGTCGGAATGAGGGGGCGATGAGCACGCCCTCCCCCACCACGGTTGACCGCGACACGCCCGCGGCGCCGCCCCGATTCGAGCAACTGGGCGTGATTGGCTGCGGGCTGATGGGCGGCTCGTTCGCCCTGGCCCTCAAGGCCGCCGGATTGGTGCAGCGGGTGGTGGGCTATGCCCGCTCGCCGCAGACACTGGCGCGCGCCCGTACGCTGGGCGTGATCGACGTCGAAGCGCCCTCGGCGCTGCTGGCTGCCTCCGGTGCCGACCTGGTGCTGGTGTCGGTGCCGGTCGCCGCGACGGGCGAGACGCTGCGGGCCATCCGCCCCCTGATCGGCCCGGACGCCCTGGTCATGGACGTGGGCTCGACCAAAGGCGATGTGGTGGCGGCGGCGCGCCAGGCGCTGGCCGACCGGCTGGGCCAATTCGTGCCGGCACACCCGATCGCCGGCAAGGAGCGCGCCGGCGTGGAACACGCCAGCGCGGATCTGTACCGCGGCTGCCAAGTGATCCTGACCCCGCTGGCCGAGACCGACCCCGCCCTGGCCGAGCGTGCCCAGGCGCTGTGGCAGGCCCTGGGGGCGCGCGTGCGCACCATGACGCCGGAGGCGCACGACGCCGCCTATGCCGCCGTCAGCCACCTGCCGCACCTGCTGGCCTTTGCCGCCGTGCGGGCGCTGGCGGGGCAGCCCCGCGCGGCGGATTTCCTGGGACTGGCCGGGCCGGGATTTCGCGACTTCACCCGCATCGCCGCGAGTGACCCGGACGTCTGGCGCGACATCCTGCTCGCCAACGCCGCCCAGGTGCGGACGCAGGCCCGGCACTTCCGCGCGGCGCTGGACACGTTCGAAGCCGCCCTGGACGCGGGCGACGCGCACACCCTGCGCGAACTGATCGCCGAGGCCAGCCGCATCCGCACCCAATGGGCCGCCGGCGCCTATGCCGCCACGCCCCCGTCATCCGATCCCCCATGTACCGCACCGCCTTCCTCGACATCCCCCCGCTGACGCGCGCTGCCGGCAGCGTGCGGCTGCCCGGCTCCAAGAGCATCTCCAACCGCGTGCTGCTGCTGGCCGCGCTGTGCGACGGCGTGACGGTGATCGAGGATCTGCTCGACTCCGACGATACGCGGGTGATGCTGGAGGCCCTCGCGACGCTGGGCTGCGGGCTGGAGCGGCTCGGGCCCACCACGGTGCGCGTGCGCGGACTGGCTGGCCGGCTGCACGTGCGCGAGGCGCGCCTGTTCCTGGGCAATGCGGGCACGGCGATGCGGCCGCTGACCGCCGCGCTGACGGTGCTCACCGCCCTGCAGGGGGGGCGTTTCGAACTCTCGGGCGTGCCGCGAATGCACGAGCGCCCGATCGGCGACCTGGTGGACGCCCTGCGCCAATTGGGCGGCACCATCGAGGATCTGGGCCAACCCGGCTATCCGCCCCTGGCGGTCGGCGCCCCTGCCCCGACGCCGCTGCGGCTGGACGCGCCGATCCAGGTGCGCGGCGATGTCTCGAGCCAGTTCCTGACCGCGTTGCTGTTGGCGCTGCCGCTGGCCGCGCAGACGCGCGCCGTGACCATCGAGGTGGTGGGGGAGCTGATCTCCAAGCCCTACATCGAAATCACCCTGCGCCTGCTGGCGCGCTTTGGCGTCGAGGTGCAGCGCGAGGGCTGGTCCCGCTTCACGATTCCCGCCGGGGCGCGCTACACCACGCCGGGGTGCATCCATGTCGAGGGCGACGCCTCGTCGGCCAGCTACTTCGTCGCCCTGGGGGCGATTGCCGCCACCGACGCTCCCGTCACCATCGAAGGCGTGGGGCTGGATTCCATCCAAGGGGACATCCGCTTCGTCGAGGCCGCCCAGGCCATGGGCGCCCACGTCGAGGGCGAAGCCAACCGCCTGCATGTGCGCCGCGGCGCCTGGCCGCTGCGTGCGCTGGATCTGGACTGCAACCACATCCCCGACGCCGCCATGACGCTGGCGGTGATGGCACTTTACGCCGACGGCCCGACGACGCTGCGCCACATCGGCAGTTGGCGCGTGAAGGAGACGGACCGCATCGCCGCCATGGCCGCCGAACTGCGCCAACTGGGCGCCACCGTGGACGAAGGCCCCGATTGGCTGCGGGTGCACCCGCTGGGCACCGACGGACGCGGCTGGCGGGCCGCCGCCATCCACACCTACGACGACCACCGCATGGCCATGTGTGCGTCACTGGCGGCCTTCAATCCCGCGCGGGTGCCGGTGCGCATCCTGGACCCGCAGTGCGTCGGCAAGACCTTCCCCGATTATTTCGAGACGCTGTGGTCGGTGGTGGAGGCCGCGCCGGCCGATATTCCGGTGATCTGCATCGACGGCCCCACCGCCTCGGGCAAGGGGACGCTGGCTGCCGCCGTGGCCCAGCGCCTGGGCTACCACGTGCTGGACTCCGGCGCCCTCTATCGGGTGGTCGGGCTGGCCGCCGAGCGGGCCGGTCTGCCCACGGACGAGGCGGCGCTGGCCGCCCCCGCGCTGGCGCAGCGCCTGGGGGCGTTGGCCGAGCGGCTGCCCGTGCGCTTTGCCGACGGGCGCATCTGGCTGGCGGGGGACGACGTCACCGACGCGGTGCGCAGCGAAGCGGCGGGCATGGCGGCGTCGCGCGTGTCGGCCGTGCCGGCCGTGCGCGCCGGCCTGCTGGCGCTGCAGCGGGGGTTCCGGCGCCTGCCCGGTCTGGTGGCCGATGGGCGCGACATGGGCACGGTGGTCTTTCCGGATGCGCCGCTCAAGGTGTTTCTGACGGCCAGCGCCGCCACGCGCGCCCGGCGCCGCTACGAACAGTTGATTTCGCGCGGTGAAACTGCTAGCATTGACGGTCTTTTGGCCGACTTGGAGGCACGGGATGCGCGCGATCGATCGCGCGCCGCCGCGCCGCTCAAGCCCGCCGAAGACGCGCTTGCCCTCGACAACTCGGAGCAGACCATCGAGCAATCGGTGGACACCGTGCTGACGTGGTGGCAGCGCAGCCGGCCGTTCGGTGGCTGAGGGCGTCCGCCTCGGCCCGACGGCCGGTCCTGCAGGGCCCCGAGGGCGCAGCCGGATGACATGTCCGCACGCCGGAGGGTTCGACAACCCACCACCCGACGCCCGTTCGGGTGACAACCCAACCGCCGCCGGTCCCGGACGACCGTGGCACCCAGGAATCTGCATGTCTGAATCGTTTGCCGCCCTGTTCGAAGAGTCGCTCAAGCGCGCCGAAATGCGCGCTGGCGAAGTCATCACCGCCGAGGTGGTGCGCATCGACCACAACCACGTGGTCGTCAACGCAGGGCTGAAGTCCGAGGCCTACATCCCCCTGAGCGAGTTCAAGAACGATCAGGGCGAACTCGAGGTCCAAGTCGGTGACTTCGTCGCCGTCGCGGTCGAAGCCGTCGAAAACGGCTACGGCGACACCATTCTGTCGCGTGACAAGGCCAAGCGCCTGGCCTCGTGGATGGCGCTCGAGAAGGCGCTGGAGTCGGGCGAATTCGTCACCGGCACCACCACCGTCAAGGTCAAGGGCGGCCTCAAGGTCATGGTCAATGGCATCAGCGCGTTCCTGCCGGGCTCGCTGGTCGACACCCGCCCCGTCAAGGATTTGACGCCTTACGAGGGCAAGACCATGGAGTTCAAGGTCATCAAGCTCGACCGCAAGCGCAACAACGTCGTGCTCAGCCGCCGCGCCGTCATCGAGGCCAGCATGGGCGAAGAGCGCGCCAAGCTGCTCGAGACCCTCAAGGAAGGCGCCATCGTCACCGGCGTGGTCAAGAACATCACCGAGTACGGCGCCTTCGTCGACCTGGGCGGCATCGACGGCCTGCTGCACATCACCGACATGGCCTGGCGCCGCGTGCGCCACCCGAACGAGGTGGTGCAAGTCGGCCAGGAAGTCACGGCCAAGGTGCTCAAGTTCGACCCCGAGCGCCAGCGCGTCAGCCTGGGCCTCAAGCAAATGGGCGACGACCCGTGGCTGGGCGTGGCACGCCGCTACCCGGCCGGCACGCGCCTGTTCGGCAAGGTCACCAACATCGCCGACTACGGCGCCTTCGTCGAGCTGGAGCCCGGCATCGAGGGTCTGGTGCACGTCTCCGAGATGGACTGGACCAACAAGAACGTCGCGCCCAACAAGATCGTGTCCATCGGCGACGAGGTCGAGATCATGGTGCTCGACATCGACGAGGACAAGCGCCGCATCAGCCTGGGCATGAAGCAGTGCAAGCCCAACCCGTGGCAGGAGTTCGCCGACACCCACAAGCGCGGCGACAAGGTCAAGGGCCCGATCAAGTCGATCACCGACTTCGGCGTGTTCGTGGGCCTGGAGTCGGGCATCGACGGTCTGGTGCACCTGTCCGACCTGTCCTGGAACGAACCGGGCGAGACCGCCGTGCGCAACTACAAGAAGGGCCAGGAAGTCGAGGCCGTCGTGCTGGGCGTGGACGTCGAGCGCGAGCGCATCAGCCTGGGCATCAAGCAGCTCGACGCCGATCCGTTCACGACCTTCGTGTCCATCCACGACAAGGGCGCGACGGTCACCGGCACGGTCAAGAGCGTCGATGCCAAGGGCGCCGAAATCGACCTGGGTCAGGACATCGTCGGCTATCTGCGCGCCAGCGAGATCTCGCGTGACCGCGTCGAGGACGCCCGCAATGTGCTGAAGGTGGGCGACGAGGTCACGGCCGTGATCGTCAACGTCGATCGCAAGAACCGCGGCATCCAGCTCTCGATCAAGGCCAAGGACGCCGCCGACCAGCAGGAAGCCATGGCCAACCTGAGCCAGACCCCCGGCAACGCCGGCACCACCAACCTGGGCGCGCTGCTGCGCGCCAAGCTGGACGGCCAAAACGGCTGATCCCGCACCGCCCGACCCGGGACGCCCCCGGGCCGCGCGCACCACAGCCCGGCCGGGGTCGCCCCGCCGGGCTTTTTTCATGGGGGCCGCCGTGGGCCGGCCGCCTGCCGCACGCCGGCTTTGCTGGGCATAATGGCGGCATGAACCGCAGCGATCTGTTCGATGCCCTGGCCGAGCGTTACCCGCATTTGACCGCATCCGATGCGGAGGCCGCGGTCAAAACCTTGCTGGAAGCCATGACGGAGAGCCTGGTGGCCGGGCAGCGCATCGAAATCCGCGGTTTCGGCAGCTTCTCGGTCAGCGAGCGCGCCGCGCGGCAGGCGCGCAATCCCCGCACGGGCGAGCAGGTCGACGTCCCCCCGAAGCGGATGGTGCACTTCAAGCCCGGCAAAGCCCTGCGGGAAGCCGTCGACGGGCCGCAGCGGGGGGCGACATGAGGGTACTGGGCTGGCTGCTCAAGGCGGCCGTGTTCCTGCTCATCTTCGCGTTGGCGATCAACAACCAGGCCCCGGTGCGCGTGCACGGGCTGTTCGGGGCGCAGTGGGAGGCCCCACTGGTGCTGGTGCTGCTGCTCGTCCTGTTTGCCGGTGTGCTGTTGGGCATGGCGGTGATGGCGCCGCTGTGGTGGCGCGCGCGCAGAACGGCCCGCCAGGGCAGCACGGCCACGCCCCCCGCCACTCCCGCATCGTCCACGGCCGCGCCCGCGCTGGAAGAGCCGCCCCATGGGGTTTGACCTCTCGTGGCTGCTGTGGGCGCTGCCTGTGGCGTTCGCGCTGGGCTGGCTGGCCTCGCGCTTCGATCTGCGGCAGTGGCGGCTGGAGAGCCGTCAGGCGCCGCGGGCCTATTTCCGCGGCCTCAACCACCTGCTCAACGAGCAGCAGGACCAGGCCATCGATGCCTTCATCGAGGCGGTGCGGCACGACCCGGATGCGGCGGAGTTGCACTTTGCGCTCGGCGGGCTGTTTCGCCGCCGGGGCGACTACGACCGAGCGGTGCGGGTGCATGAGCATCTGCTGGCCCGCGCCGACCTGCCGCCGCGCGAGCGCGAACGGGCGCAGCACGCGCTGGCGTTCGACTTCCTGAAAGCGGGCTTGCTGGACCGGGCCGAGGCGGCCTTCACCGCCCTGCTCGGCACGCGCTACGACGCCGACGCCAAGGTTGCTTTGCTGGGCATTCACGAGCGTTCGCGCGACTGGGCCCGCGCGGCCGAGATGGCGCAGGCGCTGGAAGGCAGCGACCGTGGGAGCTTTCGCCTGCGTCTGGCGCACCACCGCTGCGAGCAGGCGGCCGCTCTGCACCGCCAGGGGCACACGACCGAGGCGCTGGCGCTGCTGGAGTCGCTGGTCCACCAAGTGCCGCAGTCGGCGCGGGCATGGGCGGCGCTGGCCGATCTGCGCCAGTCGCTCGGGCATGTGGATGGCGGTCTGGCGGCGCTGGAGGCCTTGGCCGACCATTGCCCGGAGCACGTTCCGCTGATCGCGCACAGCCTGGCGCAGTGGTCCCTGATGGCGGGCACGCCCGAGCGGGCGCGCAGCCGGCTGGCCGACTGGGCGCAAGCGCATGCGCCATCGCTGGACGTCACGCAGGCGCTGGCCACGCTGGACCCGGATGCGACGACGGCACGCCAGCGCTACATCGCCCATCTGCGTCAGGAGCCGTCCCTGGTCGCGGCCACCTTGTGGCTGGCCGGGGTGCCGCTCGGCACCGCCGACGAAGAACCGCTGGTCCGGCGAGCGCTGGAGCGCGCCGGCGAACCCCTCAAGCGCTACCGCTGCGCAGCCTGCGGATTCGAGTCGCGCCAGTACTTTTGGCACTGCCCTGGCTGCCAGGGTTGGGACACCTATCCCCCCCGCCGCGTGGAAGAGTTGTGATCCGCCGGCACCGTCAGCCCGTCACCGCGGTCTCGAGCACGCCCTCATCGGCAATCCGATAGAGCCGGCCCAGGCGATCCAGCGGCTCGATGGCGCCGGCGCGGACCAGGGCGCTGATTTCGCGGCTGACGGTTTCGAGCTTGAGGTCCATCATGGCGCCCATGTCCTCGCGCGAGAACAGCGTCACCACGCCCGGGTCGGTGGCGTGGCGCATCTTCAGAATGAAATTGGCCACCCGCTGGCGCGCCGTGCCGAAGTTGAGCGCGGCGAGCCAGTCGTCCGCCTCCTTGAGCGCCTGCTGCCACTTCTGCAGCAACCGCCAGTGCAGGCGCGGGGAGTTCTGCGCCAGCCGGTGGATGACGTCGGTGGGGATGCGGCACAGCGATGCCTCGGTCAGCGCCGTGGCCTCGCTGTCGTAGCGGCTGGTCGCCAGCGCCTCGAGGCCGACCACGTCCCCCGGGCGCAGCACGCGCAGCACGCGCTGGCGCCCGTCGGGCGTGCTGCGCACCAGCTTGACCAAGCCGCTGCGCAAGGTGAAGACGCCAAACGCCGCCTCGCCCTCGTGGTAGAGGGACTGTCCCGCCGCAAACACCAAGTCGTCGATGGGCGCGTGGATGAGGTTGAAGTCCTGCTCGTTGAGGTCGGCAAACAGCACCATGTCGCGGATGCCGCACGCCTTGCAGTCGGCCGTGCCCCGCCACGCGGATTCGGTCTTGATCGGAATCATGGGCGAATTGTCGCCCGAGCCGCCGTCGCACGGCGGCCGCCGTTCAGGACACCCGGGGCGCGTACTCGCCTTTTTCGTACCGCTGGCGCATGGCGTCCAGGCTGTAAACCGTGCCGATGCAGCTGGCCATGCCGGCGCTGCCGAAGGCCTCGTAGCGCGCCTGGCAAATGGCCTTCATCGCCTGGGTCGCGGCCTTGAAGAACTTGCGCGGGTCGAAATTCTTGCGGTCCTCGGCCAGGTGTTTGCGGATCGCCCCGGTGGCGGCCATGCGCAGGTCGGTGTCGATGTTGACCTTGCGCACACCATGCTTGATGCCCTCGACGATCTCCTCCACCGGCACGCCGTAGGTCTGGCCCATGTCGCCGCCGTAGGTGTTGATGATGGCCAGCCAGTCCTCCGGCACGCTGGAGCTGCCGTGCATCACCAGGTGCACGTTGGGGATGCGGGCGTGGATGGCCTTGACGCGGTCGATGCGCAGCACCTTGCCGGTGGGCTTCTGCGTGAATTTGTAGGCGCCGTGGCTGGTGCCGATGGCGATCGCCAGCGCGTCGACCTGGGTCTTCTGCACGAAGTCGGCCGCCTCGTCCGGGTCGGTCAGCAGCATCGAGTGGTCCAGCTCGCCCTCGGCGCCGTGGCCGTCCTCTTCGCCGGCCTTGCCGGTCTCGAGGCTGCCGAGGCACCCCAACTCACCCTCCACCGACACGCCGCAGGCGTGCGCGATGTCGGCCACCTGGCGTGTGACGCGCACGTTGTACTCGTAGCTGGCCGGGGTCTTGCCGTCCTCCAGCAGGCTGCCGTCCATCATCACCGAGCTGAAGCCCGACTGGATCGAGCGCATGCACACGCCCGGCGAGGCGCCGTGATCCTGGTGCATGCAAATCGGGATGTGCGGGTACGCCTCGACCGCCGCGGCGACCAAGTGGCGCAGGAACGGCTCCCCGGCGTAGGAGCGCGCCCCCGCCGAACCCTGCAGGATGACGGGGCTATCCACCGCGTCGGCCGCCTGCATGATGGCATGGATCTGCTCCATGTTGTTGACGTTGAAGGCCGGCAGGCCGTAGCCGTGCTCGGCGGCGTGGTCCAGCAGTTGGCGCAGGGTGATCAGGGCCATGGGGCACCTCCTTGGGCAATGGCGGGATGGGGAGAGAGGCTCAACCGCGCGCGACGATGCGCGCCATCTGCAGGCACTTGGCGGCGTAGCCCCATTCGTTGTCGTACCAGGCCACCACCTTCACGAACGTCTCGTCCAGCGCCATGCCCGCCTTGGCATCGAAGACGCTGGTGCAGCTCTCGCCCCGAAAGTCGGTGGACACCACCATGTCTTCGGTGTAGCCCAGCACACCCGCCATGCCGCCTTCGGCCACCGGCCGCTGGCTCATGGCGCGCATCTCGGCACAGATCTCGGCGTAGCTGGCCGCGCGCTCCAGCTCGCACGTGAGGTCCACCACCGAGACGTCGCTGGTGGGCACGCGCAGCGACATGCCGGTGAGCTTTTTGTTGAGCGCCGGGATGACTTTGCCCACGGCCTTGGCCGCCCCGGTGCTGCTGGGGATGATGTTTTCCAGGATGCCGCGCCCGCCGCGCCAGTCCTTGCGCGAGGAGCCGTCCACGGTCTTTTGGCTGGCGGTGGCGGCGTGCACGGTGGTCATGAGTCCGCGTTTGAGGCCCCAGCGATCGTGCAGCACTTTGGCCACGGGCGCCAGGCAGTTGGTGGTGCACGAGGCGTTGCTGATGACGGCCTCGCCCGCGTAGCCGCCGTGGTTGACGCCGTAGACGAACATGGGGGTGTCGTCTTTGCTGGGGGCGGAGATGACGACTTTCTTGGCGCCGGCATCGAGGTGCACCTGGCAGCTTTCGGTGGTCAGGAACTGGCCGGTGCACTCCAGCACCACGTCCACGCCCATGTCGCCCCAGCGCAGCCGGGGGTTGTCGCGCTCGTGGCTCAGCGCAATGCGCCGGCCGTTGACGATGAGCGCGTCGTCGCCCTCGTGCGCGACGCTGCCGCGAAAGCGCCCGTGCACGCTGTCGTACTGCAGCATGTAGGCCAGGTAGTCGGCGCCCTTGGGGTCGTTGATGCCGACGACTTCGATGTCGTCAAAGCCCCCTTGCAGCGCCGCGCGCAGCGACAGGCGCCCAATGCGGCCAAAACCGTTGATGCCAACGCGGATGGTCATGGTGTGCAACCGGAGGAAGTGGGTGTGAAGGAAAACGCTTGGGGCGCCGGGGCGCATCCATGGCGGCCGGATGCCGTCGCTGGCCCCAGCGCGGACGGCATCAGCGCGCCGAAATCCGCGATCACACGGTCGGGCGCGCAGGCCTCGATGGGCTCGCCCATGTTGTAGCCGTACGGCACGCACCAGACGGCGATGCCGGCGTGGCGCGCGGTGGCCACATCGATCGACGAGTCGCCCACCAGCAGCGCGCGGCTGCGGTCCACCCCGTAGCGCAACAGGCTGTCGGCCACGGCCAGCGGGTTGGGCTTCTTGACCGGCAGCGTGTCGCCGCTGATGACGCGGTCGAACAGGGTTTCGAGCGCGTGTGCCTGCAGCACGCGGGCGGTGTAGCGCGCCTCCTTGTTGGTGACGACGACCAGCCGCACGCCGGCGGCGCGCAGCGCCTGCAGCGCCTCCACCACGCGCGGGTACGGGTGGCTGCGGGTGCCGCAGCGCGCCTCGTAGTGGCGCTGGAACACCGCCTCCGCCGCCGCAAAGCCCGCATCGCCGCGCACGGCGTCGGCGCTGCGGCCCTGGCGCGCGGCCAGCGCCTGCACCAGCAGCTCGCGCGTGCCGTGGCCGATCCAGCGCGTCACCTGCTCCAGCGACGCCGGCTGCAGCCCCAGCTCGGTGAGCGTGTCGTTGACGGCGTCGGCGATCTCCGGCACGGTCTCGACCAGCGTGCCGTCCAAGTCGAACAGCATCAGGTCGAACGGCAGCGCGGTGCGCGCCGGCGCGCTCACGCCAGCACCTCGCGCACGGCCTGCGCCACCTTGGCCGGGGTCAGGCCGAAGTACTCGTACAGCGCCGGCGCCGGGGCCGACTCGCCGAAGCGGTCGATGCCGACCACGCGGCCGCGGCGGCCGACGTACTTGCGCCAGAAGTCCGGGTGCGCGGCCTCCACCGCCACCGCCGGCAGCGCCGGCGGCAGCACGGCGTCCTGGTAAGCGGCATCCTGGCGGTCGAACACGCTGGTGCTCGGCATCGAGACGACGCGCGTCGGGATGCCCTCAGCAGCCAGCAGCTCCTGCGCTTTGAGCGCGATCGAGACCTCCGAGCCGGTGGCCAAGATCACCGCGCGCGCGCCGTCCATGTCCTTGAGCACGTAGCCGCCGCGCGCCGCGCCGTCGGCGTGCGCGCGCTGCGTCACCACCGGCAGGTTCTGCCGTGACAGGCACAGCGCCGAGGGACCGTCGCGGCGCTGCACCGCCGCCGCCCACGCCACCAGCGTCTCCAGCGCATCCGCCGGGCGCCACACGTCCAGCTGCGGGATCAGCCGCAGGCTCGGCACGTGCTCCACGCTCTGGTGCGTGGGGCCGTCCTCGCCCAGGCCGATCGAGTCGTGCGTGAACACGTGCACGACGCGCTGCTTCATCAGCGCCGCCATGCGGATGGCGTTGCGGCTGTAATCGCTGAAGGTCAGGAACGTGCCGCCGTACGGCAGGTAGCCGCCGTGCAGCGCGATGCCGTTCATCATTGCGGCCATGCCGAACTCGCGCACGCCGTAGCTGAGGTGGTTGCCCCAGCGATCACGCCCGGCGATCGTGCAGCCCTTGAAGTTGGTCAGGTTGGAGCCGGTCAGGTCGGCGCTGCCGCCGAAGAATTCCGGGATCAGCGGGGCGAGTGCATCCAGCGCCAGCTGGCTGGCCTTGCGCGTGGCCACGGCGTCGGTGCGCGCGGCGGCCGCGTCCAGCAGCGCCGGCAGGCGCTCGGCCAGTTCGGGCTTGAGCTCCCCGCGCATGCGGCGCTCGAATTCGGCGGCGAGTTCCGGATACGCCTCGGCGTAGGCGGCCAAGCGCTGGCGCCAGGCGGCCTCGGCCGCCGCACCGTGGGCGCGCGCGTCCCAGGCAGCGTAGATCTCGGCCGGGATCTCGAACGGCGCGTACGGCCAGTCCAGCGCCGCGCGCGTGGCGGCGACCTCGGCCGCGCCGAGCGCCGCGCCGTGCACGTCGTGCGTGCCGGCCTTGTTCGGCGAGCCCTGGCCGATCACCGTCTTGCAGCAGATCAGCGTCGGCTTGCCGTCCGGGCGGCGCGCCTGCGCCTTGGCCAGGCGGATCGCGGCGTCCACCGCCTCGGTGTCGTGGCCGTCGACGTTGCGGATCACGTGCCAGCCGTAGGCCTCGAAGCGCGCCGGCGTGTCGTCGGCGAACCAGCCCTCGACGTGGCCGTCGATCGAGATGCCGTTGTCGTCGTAGAAAGCGATCAGCTTGGGCAGGCGCAGCGTGCCGGCCAGCGAGCAGACCTCATGGCTGATGCCCTCCATCATGCAGCCGTCGCCGAGGAACACGTAGGTGTAATGATCGACGATGGTGTGGCCGGGGCGGTTGAATTCGGCGGCCAGCAGCTTTTCGGCCAGCGCCATGCCGACCGCATTGGCGATGCCCTGCCCCAGCGGCCCGGTGGTGGTCTCCACGCCAGGGGTGATGCCGACCTCCGGGTGGCCCGGCGTCTGGCTGTGCAACTGGCGAAAGGCCTTGAGCTCCTCTACGGCCAAGTCGTAGCCGGTCAGGTGCAGCAGCGCGTAGATCAGCATCGAGCCGTGGCCGTTGGACAGCACGAAGCGGTCGCGGTCGGCCCAGGCCGGGTTGGCCGGATTGTGCTTGAGGTGGCGGTTCCACAGCACCTCGGCGATTTCGGCCATGCCCATCGGGGCGCCGGGGTGGCCGCTCTTGGCCTGCTCGACGGCGTCCACCGCCAGCATGCGGATCGCGTTGGCCATGCGGCGGGCCAGCCGCGCATCGACCGGGGCACGGCCCGGGGCGTCATTCAGATTCATGGAGGGTACTCCGTCGTGGGCGCTCACGCCAGCCCCAGCACGCGCTGGCGGCGCTCCATCATGCGCCAGATGAAGGGGGTGAAGATCAACTGCATCGCCAGTTCCATCTTGCCCCCGGGGATGACGATGGTATTCGCCCGGCTCATCCACGATCCGTCGATCATCGACAACAGGTAGGGGAAGTCGATGCCCTTGGGCTTGGCGAAGCGGATCACGACCATGCTCTCGTCCGCCGTGGGGATGTCGCGCGCGATGAAGGGGTTGGAGGTGTCGACGACCGGCACGCGCTGGAAGTTGACGTGCGTGTGCTGGAACTGCGGGCAGATGTAGTTGACGTAGTCCGGCATGCGGCGCAGGATGGTGTCCACCACCGCCTCTTGGCTGTAGCCGCGCTGGGTTTTGTCGCGGATCAGCTTTTGGATCCACTCCAGGTTGATGGACGGCACGACACCGATCAGCAGGTCCGGGTACTGCGCCACATTGACGGTGTCGGTGACGACCGCGCCGTGCAGCCCCTCGTAGAACAGCATGTCGGTGTCGGGCGGCAGGTCTTCCCACGGCGTGAAAGTGCCGGGCTCCTGGCCGTAGGGTTCCGCCTCCTGCGCGTTGTGCAGGTATTTGCGGCTGCGGCCGCGCCCGGCCTCGGCGTAGGTTTTGAAGAGGTTTTCCAGCTCCTCGAACAGATTGGCCTCGGGCCCGAAGTGGCTGAAGTGGCGGTTTCCGCTCGCCTCCTGCTCGGCCATCATGGCCTTCATCGTGCGGCGGTCGTAGCGGTGGAAGCTGTCGCCTTCGATGATGGCAGCACGCACGCCCTCCCGGCGAAAGATGTTCTGGAAGGTGCGCGTGACGGTGGAGGTGCCGGCGCCGGACGAGCCGGTGATGGCGGTGATGGGGTGGCGTTCGGACATGGGGACGGCTCCGATCCAGGGGGATCAATCGCGAAACAACGAGCGCTCGGCAAACAGCGGGTTGCCATCGCGCAGGGGCACGGGGTCGCGGTGGTAGCGCTCGATGCGCTCGACCTCCTCCCGCGAGCCGAAGACGAAACCGATGCGCTGGTGCAGGCTGTCGGGCTGCACGGCAAGGACGGGCCCGTGGCCGGTGCTGGCCCGCCCGCCAGCCTGCTCGATGATCATGCCGATCGGGTTGGCCTCGTAGAGCAGGCGCAAGCGGCCCGGTTTGGCGGGATCGCGCGTGTCGCGCGGGTACAGAAAGACCCCGCCGCGCATCAGGATGCGGTGGGCCTCGGCCACCAGGGAGGCGATCCAGCGCATGTTGAAGTCGCGCCCGCGCGGACCACTGCGGCCGGCCAGACACTCGTCCACATAGCGCTTGACGGGCGCCTCCCAGAACCGGCTGTTGGAGGCGTTGATCGCAAACTCCTGCGTCTGCGCCGGCACCTGCAGATGGGGGTGGGTGAGTTTGAACTCACCCAGACTGGGGTCGAGGGTGAAGCCATGCACACCCGTGCCCACCGTCAGAACCAGCATCGTGGATGGGCCGTAGATCGCATAACCGGCCGCGACCTGGGCGGTGCCGGGCTGCAAAAAGTCGTCCACCGTTGCGTCGCGCCCGCTCTCCACCGCATCGGCCGGTGCGCGCAGGACCGAAAAAATGCTGCCCACCGAGACGTTGACATCGATGTTGCCGCTGCCGTCGAGCGGATCGAAGACGAGCAGATACTTGCCCCGGGGAAAGGCGGGCGGGATCTGGTGCGGGGCTTCCATCTCCTCCGACGCCATGGCGGCCAGGTGGCCGCCCCATTCGTTGGCGCGGCAAAAAATCTCGTTGCTGAGCACGTCCAGGGGCTTTTGCTCCTCGCCCTGCACGTTGATCGAGCCGGACTGCGCGCCGAGCACGCCGCCCAGCGCGCCGAAGGCAACGCTGCGCGCGATCGCCTTGCACGCCAGCGCCACGTCCAACACCAGGGCATTGAAGTCGCCGCTGGCGCTGGGGTGGCGGCGTCGCTCCTCGATCAGAAACTGGGTGAGCGTGGTGCGTCGGGACAGGGGCATGGGGGCACTCTCGGGTATCGGTTGGCGCGGGAAGACGGGACGCTTACGGAACGCTCGGCGCGCTCAGGCCGCCGCGGCCGGCTGGGCCAGCGCAGCGGCGTGCCATGACTGCAGATCGGCCAGCGTCACCCCCGCCAGCGAGGGCAAAACGCGTAGCGCGCCCGCGAAATCGTGGTGCGCCGTGAAGGTATTGGGGGTGACCACGGTCGCCAGCCCGGCGGCGTTGGCGGCTTGCAGGCCGTTGGCCGAGTCCTCGAAGGCCAGGCAGCGCTGGGCCGGCAGGCCCAGGCGCTGCAGCGTCTGGCGGTAGACCTGCGGGTGGGGCTTTTTGCGCGGCGCGGTGGACGCATCCTCCACCACCGCGAAGATTTGCCGCCAGTCCTGCCCGATCGCCGCGCGCAGCAGGGCCGCGATGTTGACCGGCGAGGTCGTGGTGGCGATCGCCAGCTTCAGCCCGGCGGCGCCGGCCGCTTCGACGAGGGCGAGCACCCCAGGGCGCAGTTGCACCGCACCGTCGAGCACCGCCTGTTCATAGACCGCCGTCTTGACCTCGTGCAGCCGGTCGATCAGGGCCTGCAGGGCCGTGCCGTCGATGTCCTGCACCTGCGGGTGCACCTGCTGCCAATAGTGGCGCAGGCGCTCCTTGCCGCCGGAGACGGTGAGCAGCTCGGTGTAGAGCGCCTCGTCCCAGTGCCAGTCCAGCCCCTCGGCCGCGAAGGCCGCGTTGAAGGCCGCCAGATGGGCATGCTCGGTATCGGCGAGCGTGCCGTCGACGTCGAAGATGAGCGCAGACAGCATGGGGAACCTCCGGGACGCCGGCGGGCCCCGACGGGCCGCGCTTCCGGTGTCTGGCACCAACTATAAGTATCCGATTACATAAGGTAAATTCACGATTGTTTGTTATTCGATTCAGCTTTTACTTAATATCATGCGCAACGCCACCTTCCGCCAGCTCCGCGTGTTTGCCGAGGTGGCCAAGCACCTGAGCTTTGCCCGGGCAGCGGAGTCGCTGCACCTCACGCCCCCGGCCGTGACCATGCAGATCAAGGAGTTGGAGGGGCACGTCGGGCTGCCGCTGTTCGAGCGCCAGGGGCGGCGCGTGTCGTTGACCACGGCCGGCGAGTACATGCTGGTCTATGCCCGCAAGGTGCTGGCGACGCTCAAAGACGCCGAGGACGCCGCTGCGCGCCTGCAGCGGCTGGAGGCCGGCACGCTCACCATCGGTTTGCTGAGCACGGCGAAGTACTTCGTGCCGGCGCTGTTGGCCGAATTCACCCGCGAACACGCCGGGCTGGACGTGCGCCTGGCCATCGGCAACCGCGAGCAGCTCGTGCAGATGTTGCACAACGCCGAGGTCGACATCGCCATCATGGGCCGCCCCCCCAACGAGTTGAATGTGCGGGCCGAGCCTTTTGGCGCCCATCCCCACGTTTTCGTCGCCCCCACCGATCACCCGCTGCTGCGCATCGGGCATCCGACGGTGCAGTCGCTGCTGCCCTATGGCTTCATCGCGCGCGAGCACGGCTCCGGCACGCGGGCGGTGTTCAATAGCTTTTTCGAGCGGCACCGGTTGGAGCCCCGCATCGTGATGGAACTGCCCGGCAACGAAGCCGTCAAGCAGGCGGTGATGGCGGGGCTGGGGCTGGGCCTGCTGTCCCTGCACACCCTGCGCGTGGAGCTGCAGCACGGGCTCATCGCACGGCTGGACGTCGAGGGCACGCCCGTGGTGCGGGCTTGGCACGTGGTGCACACGCTGGCCAAGCTGCTGTCGCCCGCGGCGGAAGCGTTTCGGTACTTCGTGCTGGAGCAGGGTGAACGCTTTTTGGCCGAGCGCTACGGCGCGCTGCTGCCGCTGGAGCCCGCAGGCTGAAGCCGCCCTGCCGCGACGCTGAGCGCGGCACGGCGCAGCACGGCCAGCAGTGCCGGTCCGTAGGCGATCAACGCCAGCCCGCCCAGGATGAGCGGCATGGCCACGAACACCCAGCCCGTGACACGCTCGCCGCCCAGCCCCACGCCGATGGCCAGCGCCACCAGGGGATTGACGAACGAGTAGCTGCCCGCCAGCGCCACGGACGTGTGGTGCAACAGCCACAAATAGCAGTTGAGGGTGACCAGCGTGCCCATCACCACCAGGTAGCCCCACGCCAGCCACGATGCCGGCGTCACCGCCGACCAGTCCACGCTGCGCGCCCCGGGCTCGGCCAGCCAGGCCACCGCCACGCCCACGGCGCCCCCGATCAGCCACTGCGCGCCCGAAGCCATCGCCGGGGCTGGCAGCGCCAGGCGGCGCGAGGCATACGACCCGATGCTCCAACACAGGGGCGCGGCAAAGGCGAACAGCGCGCCCAGCGGCGTGGCGCCAAAGTCGCCTTCCAGTGCCAGCAGCCCGGCGCCCACCGCCCCCAGCGCCAGCCCGGCCCAGCTCGTGCCCGGCACGCGCTCGCCGCCCAGTCGCGTCCACAACGCCAGCCACATGGGCATGGTCGTGACCACCGTGGCCATGAGGCCGGAGCCGATCCCCTGATGCTGCGCGAGCACGACCAGGGCCATGGCGGCAAACGCCATCAGCGTGCCGATCAGGGCGCAGCCGGCCCATTCGCGCCGGGTCGGCCACGCCTGCCCGCGCCACTGCGCCAACGCCAGCATCACCGCCCCGGCGATGAGGAAGCGCGCCCCGTTCATGAGGACTGGCGGCAGCGTGCGCATGGCCACTCCCAGCGCGTAGTAGGTGGTGCCCCAGACGATGTAGACGATGGACAGGGCGGCGAGCAGGCGCCACCGCCCCACCGCGGGACTGGAAAACGTTTGCATGATCGGTTGCCTGATCGGATAATTTCCGGCCATCGACGGCCGTGCCGTATTTTGACCGACAAACGACCGCCATGCAAGCAAATATTCAGCTCGATGACATCGATATCGGAATTCTTACGGCCTTGAGCGCCGACAGCCGGCGTTCTTATGCCGATGTGGCCAACGAGGTCGGCCTGTCCACCGCCGCAGTGCACGAACGGGTGCGCAAGATGGTCGAGCGCGGGGTGATCGAGCGTTTTTCGCTGCGCATCGACCCGCAGCGGCTGGGGCTGCACTTCACGGCCTTCGTCGCGATCCGCAACGACGGCGGCGTCCACTGCCGGGAGGTGGCCCCGCGTCTGCGCGAGATGCCCGAGGTGCTGGAGCTGCACAGCGTGGCGGGGGAGTACGACTTCGTCGCCAAGATCCGCACCACGCACGCCCGGGCGCTGGAAGACCTGCTCTACCAGATCAAGGCGATTCCGGGCGTGGCGCGCACCACGAGCACCGTGGTGCTCAACACCGAGTTCGAGGACCGGCCGCTGCGCCGTCCGGCCGCGCCACCGGCGACGGGGAATTGACCCCTAACATTGCCAACCGCTGCCCCGGTGTCGACCGGCAGCCGCCGGCATCGCCGCGTCACGCCAGGCCGCGGCGCTGGCGCCACAGGCGCACCTGGGCAGCGGCATCGGCCGCCCGGCGCAACACGACGACGCCCGGCGGCAGTCGGCGTGGGTCGCGGACCGCCCCGGCCCCGCCGATCCACAGCTCCACCGTCGCCGCCAGCCCCTCGCGCAACTGCGCCACGGTGTCGATGACCTCGCGCCGGCTGGCGTAGTCGCTGTAGCTGAGGGCGACCACGTCGGCCCCCGTCCGCGCACTGGCGTCGATGATCTCGGCCACCGGCGTGCACGCGCCCAGCGGCAGGCGGTCGCAGCCCTCCAGGGCCAGAAAGCACTCCGCCATCAGCAACCCGAGCTGGTGCTGCTCGCCCGGGGCCGTGGTCAGCAGCACGCGCGGCGGCCGCGGGCCGGCGGGGTTGGCCTCGTCGGTGCGGGCAATGGCCTCGCGCAGCGTGGCTTGCACCGCCTCGGTGAACAGGTGCTCCTGGTACACCCCGATCTCGCCGCGCAGCCACGCGTGGCCGACCGCCACACACAGCGGGGCGACCACCGCCTCCACGGTCTGGGCGAGTCCGCGCGTGCGCACCGACTCGCGCAACGCCTCGCGCAGCCGCAGGGTCTGGTCGTGGCGCAGCCACGCCATCCAGGGCGCCAGCTCGTCCACGGCCGGACCGCTCGGCGCGCCACCGTCGTCGGGCGAGCGCTTCAGCAAAACCGACCCCCGCACCACCGCCGACGCCGCGAGGGCCTCCAAAGCCTCGCGCGGCAGGCCCACCACCCGACCGGGGCGGTGGCCCGCGTCCAGCAACCGCCGAATCAGGCGCAGCCGGCCCAACTGATCGGCGTCGTAGAGCCGGTCGCCGCGCTCGTCGCGCCGCGGCACGGGAAAGCCGTAGCGGCGCTCCCACACGCGCAAGGTGTCTTTGCCGATGCCCGTTTCGCGTTCCACATCGGCGATGGCCCACAGGGCCGCCGGCGCGCCGGTGGAGGACGAGGGGGACGGGGAAGCAACATCCATGACGGGAACCTGCGCGTGCACGTTGGGTCCACGTAGCATACAATTGGTTTTGTCTAGGACAAAATAGCGTGCGGATCCGCTCCCGCGCAGGAGGTTGCAGATGAAGGTCGCCATCGTCGGATCGGGCATCTCGGGCCTGGCGGTCGCGCACCGCCTGCGCCCACACGCCCATGTCACCCTGTTCGAGTCCAACGACTACTTCGGCGGGCACACGCACACGGTGGACGTGACCCTGCCCGATGCGCAGGGCCACCCGGTCACCCATGGCGTGGACACGGGCTTTCTGGTGTTCAACGAGCGCACCTACCCGAATCTGATCGCGCTGTTGGCGGAGCTGGGCGTGCCGACGGCGCCATCGGACATGTCGTTTTCGGTGCAGGTGCCGGCCGGCGCGCACGGCCCGGCCCTCGAATGGGGCGGCGCATCGCTGGCCACCGTGTTTGCGCAGCGGCGCAACTGGGTGCGTCCCCGGTTTTGGGGGATGCTGGCCGAGCTGCTGCGCTTCAACCGCCTGTGCACCCGGCTGGCCGAACAGGGGCGCGACGCCGATCTGCAACAGCCGCTCGGGGAGTTTTTGCAGGCGCACGGCTTTGGCGCGGCATTTCGCGACTGGTATTTTTTGCCGATGATCGGCTGCATCTGGAGCTGTCCGACCGACCAGATGCTGCGCTTTCCCGTGGCCACGATGATTCGCTTCTGCCACAACCATGGACTGCTGCAGGTCAACGACCGGCCGCAGTGGTACACGGTGGCCGGGGGGGCGCGGCAGTATGTGGAGCGCATCGTCGCGCGCATCCCGGACGCCCGGCGCGCCACGCCGGTGCGCCGCATCGAGCGGGACGTGGCCGGCGCCACCGTGTTCACCGACGCCGGGGCCGAGCGCTTTGACGAGGTGGTGATCGCCACCCACAGCGACCAGGCCCTGGCGCTGCTGGCCCACCCCAGCGCCCAAGAACGGGCGGTGCTGGGCGCCATCCGCTACCAACCCAATCGCGCCGTGCTGCACACCGACACTGCGGTGCTGCCCCGGCGGCGGGCCGTCTGGTCGGCCTGGAACTACGAGCGTGCCCCCGACGCGCAGCGCGAGTCGTCGCAGGTCTGCTTGCATTACTGGCTGAACGTGCTGCAGCCCCTGCCCTTCGCCCAGCCCGTGGTGGAGTCGCTCAACCCCGTGCGGCCGATCGCAGCCGACCGCATACTGGCCGAGTTCGAATACCACCACCCCGTCTTCGACGGCCCCGCGATCGGGGCGCAGCGCGCCGTGCCGCGCCTGCAGGGGCATTGGCACACCTGGTACTGCGGCGCGTGGACCGGCTACGGCTTCCACGAGGACGGTCTGAAGGCCGGGCTGGCCGTGGCCGATGCGCTGCAGGCCCGACTGCTCACTCAGCGGGCCGCCGCCTGAGCGGGTGTGCCCGAGGACGAGCCGATGCCCACGATACCGGCGACCCCCGCCCCCGAACACGCCGACCCCGTCTGGATCGGCGAAGGCTGGGTGCGCCACCGGCGGTTGCGCCCGCGCGAGCACGCCTTTGCCCACCGCACCTGGTTTTTGCTGCTGCCCATGCACCGGCTGGCCGAGGCGGCGGCCGAAGCCGGGCTGGCCGTCAACCGCGCCGCGCCGATCAGCTTCCATGACCGCGACCATGGCGACGGGCGCGGCCCGGAAGCGGGCGGCGCCCTGGCCTGGCTGCGCGAGCTGCTCGAGCGCCACGGCATCGCCGATGCCGATGGGCCGGTCTGGCTGCACACCTATGCGCGGGTGTTGGGGTACACCTTCAAGCCGGTGAGCTTTTGGTACTGCCACCGGGCAGACGGATCCCTGCGCGCCATCGTCGCCGAGGTCAACAACACCTTCGGCGAGCGGCATTGCTATTTGCTGGATGCGCCGGCCTGGGGCCGAACGCTGCAAGCGCGCAAACGGTTCCATGTCTCGCCGTTCTGCCGCGTGAGCGGGGGGTACGGCTTCCGGTTTCTGCGCACGGCACCCGTCGATGGGCAGGCGGGTCGGACCGTGGTGCGCATCGAGCACGAGGACGACGACGGACCGCTGCTGCTGACCAGCGTCAGCGGCCACCTCAGCCGCGCCACCCCCGACCGATGGGCCGCGTTGCTGTGGCGCTACCGCTGGCACAGCGTCGCCGTGATCGTCCGCATCCACTGGCATGCCTGGGCCCTGTGGCGCAAGGGCGTGGGCTTTTACCGCAAGCCGCCCGCCCCCACCGAATGGGTCACCGCGCAAACCGCCACCCCGCCGCACGCTTCACCGAGAGGAACCCCGCCGTGACGTCCATGGTCGCCCCGCCGGTCCCCCCCCACAGCCCCACGGCGCTTTCGGCCGCGTTGGATGGGGCCCCATCCGCCGCCCGAGCGGCCTTGCGGCTGCTGCAGCGGTTGCGCCACGGCCTGCTGGAACTGCAGGTGCCCGGCGGGCAGACGCTGGTGTTCGGCCAGACCGGCGCCGCCCACGAGCTGCGCGCCCGGCTGGAGCTGCGCAACTGGTCGGTCGCCGCCGCAGCCCTGCGCAGCGGCGACATCGGCTTTGCCGAGACCTACATCGCCGGCGACTGGACCACCCCCGATCTGGCGGCCGTCTTGCGTGTGATGCTGGCCAACCGGCAGGCCCTGGAGGACGTCATCCACGGGTCGTGGGCGGGCCGGCTGCTCTACCGCCTGCGGCACCTGCTGCGCCGCAACACCCGCAGCGGCAGCCGGCGCAACATCCATGCCCACTACGACCTGGGCAACGCCTTCTATCGCCTGTGGCTGGACGAGACGATGACCTACTCGTCCGCCTGGTTCGAGGGCGACGCGGGGCGCGACCTGGCCAGCGCGCAGCGCGCCAAGATCGCGCGGGCACTGCGCATGGCGGGGGCGACGCCCGGTGCGCGCCTGCTGGAAATCGGCTGCGGCTGGGGCACCCTGGCCGAGACGGCGGCGCGCGATTTTGGCGCCCGGGTGACCGGCGTGACGCTGTCCACCGAGCAGTTGACGCATGGCCTGCAACGGCTGGCCGCCGCGGGCCTGGGCGACCGCGCCGAGCTGCGGTTGCAAGACTACCGCGACGTGGCTGACGGCCCCTACGACGCCATCGTCTCGGTGGAAATGATCGAGGCCGTGGGGCGCGAGTACTGGCCGACCTACTTCGACGCCCTGCAGCGGCTGCTGCGCCCGGGCGGTCGCGCCTGCATCCAGGCCATCGTCATCCAGGACGCGCTGTTCGAGCGCTATGTGCGTTCGACCGATTTCATCCAGCAGTACATCTTCCCCGGCGGCTGTCTGTTGAGCCCTGCGGCCTTCCACGAGCAGGCGCGCCGCGCCGGTCTGCAGGTGGTGGACACCCTGGCCTTTGGGCGGGATTACGCCGAGACCTGCCGCCGCTGGCGGCGGGATTTTCTGGCGCGCCGCGAGGCGGTGCTGGCGCTCGGCTTCGACGAGCGCTTCGTGCGGCTGTGGTCCTTTTACCTGGCGTATTGCGAGGCCGGCTTCGACGCCGGGGACATCGATGTCGTGCAGTACACGCTGGTCAAACCGTGACGGGGCCGTCTGGGCGCTGGTGCTTGCCTGTCTGATCGGGACACCCGCCTGGGCGAGCACGCCCATCTCGGCGGAGGGCTCCGCGAGCACGAGCCCTGCCACTCCCGCCGCCCCTGCCGTGGGTGAGCTGTTGCCCGGTGCGGTGCGGGTGGGCGAAGGGACGCTGCGCTTTCTGGGATTCGCGGTCTACGACGCCCGGCTGCTGGCCCCGCCGGGCTGGCGCGCCGAGGCGCTGGGGCGCACCCCGCTGGCGCTGGAGCTGACCTACCGGCGGGCCTTCCGCGGGGCGGACATCGCCCGCCGCTCGCTGGAGGAAATGCGCCGCGCCGGCCCGATCCCGGCGGCGGACGAAGCGGCCTGGCTGGCCGCGATGCAGCGGATCTTTCCCAATGTCGGCCCGGGCGACCGAATCACCGGCGTGTGGCAGCCCGGCGCCGGCGCCCGCTTCGTGTTCACGGGCGCTGATGGGCAGCGGCGTGCCCTTGGCGACGTGGCGGACGCCCGCTTTGCCGAGCGGTTTTTCGGCATCTGGCTGGCGCCCTCCACCTCCGAGCCGGCGTTGCGCCAGGCCCTGCTGGGCCCCTCGGCCCCCATGGCGACGCCATGAATGCCGTGCCGCTGTCCATTGGCGACGGCTGGCGCTACGGCCTGCCGGGTTTGCCGCTGGCTTTTGCGGCGCTGCCGCTGTACGTGCACCTGCCGCACCACTACGCAAGCCTGGGGGTGCCGCTGGCCACCCTGGGCGGCGTGCTGCTGCTGGCGCGAGCCTTCGATGCGCTGACCGATCCCTGGCTGGGCCGTTGGCTGGACGGGGTGTTCCACGCCGGGCCGTCTGCCGTGCTGCGCCGGGCCTGGCCGGTGGCGCTGGTGCTGTGGCTGGGTCTGCTGGGGCTGCTGTTCCCGCCCGCGGCCGTGCAGGGGCATCTGGCGGCCTGGGCGCTGGCGGGGGCCATGGTCACGACGCTGGCCTACAGCGTGCTGGTCATCGCCCACCAAAGCTGGGGCGCGCGCCTGGGCGGTGATGGCGCACGCCAGGCGCGCGTGGCGGCCTGGCGCGAGGGCTGCACCCTGGCCGGGGTGGTGGTGGCCTCGATGCTGCCCACGCTGGCCGGCTGGACGGTGACGCTGGCGGTGCTCGGGCTGGCCTTGCCCATCGCCCTGCTGGCCTGGGGCCGCGGCCCGCGCCCGGGGGCGGTCCCGGCACCACCGCCCCCGACCACAGCCCAGTGGGGAAACGACTGGCGCTTGCCCTGGCGGCGCCCGGCGTTTCGGCGCCTGATGGCGGTGTTCGTCCTCAACGGGCTGGCCAGTGCCATGCCAGCCACGCTGGTGCTGTTTTTCGTGGCGGACCGGCTGCAGGCCCCCGAATGGCAAGGGGCGTTTTTGGCGGGGTATTTCGTCGCGGCGGCGGCTGGCATGCCCGTGTGGCTGGGCGCGGTGCGCCGGGTCGGTCTGGCGCGCGCGTGGCTGGCCGGGATGGGGCTGTCGATCGCCGTCTTTGCCTGGGCCGCGCTGCTCGGCCCCGGGGATGGGTGGGCGTTTGCCCTCGTCTGCGTGCTGTCGGGCCTGGCGCTGGGCGCCGATCTGGCGCTGCCTGCCGCGTTGCTGGCCGGCGTGATCGCCGACGCGGGCGACCGCGGCCGGCACGAGGGCGCCTACTTCGGCTGGTGGAACCTGGCCGCCAAAGGCAACCTGGCCCTGGCGGCCGGGCTGGCCTTGCCGGCGCTGGCGCTGCTGGGCTACACCCCGGGCACGCGCGACGCGGGCGGACTGCAAGCCCTGACCGTGGCCTACGCGGTGCTGCCCTGCGCCATCAAGGCGCTGGCTGCGTGGCTGCTGTGGCGCGGGTGGGTGCGCCGCCCCGACCCCAGCGCCGCGGGTGCCGCCTCCCCCGTCGCACCCCCGGTCTGATACCCCCTCTTTGCGGAGTCCGTCATGCGCTCGCTTCCCGCCCCCCGCTTCTCGCCGAGCATCTCACCGCGCGTGTTGCGGTCGCGCCTGCGCTCTGGGCTGCTGGCCACCGGCGCCGCCCTGCTGCTCGGCGGCTGTGCGTCGCAACAGATCGAGTCCTACGCCGCCGAACAGCCGGCGCTGGACCTCAAAACCTACTTCGACGGGCGCTTGGTGGCGCACGGCATGTTCCAGGACCGCAGCGGCCAGGTGGTGCGGCGCTTCATGGTGGAAATGACCGGCACCTGGCAAGGCAACCAGGGCGTGTTGGATGAGCGCTTTACCTACAGCGACGGCAAGACCGAGCGGCGCGTCTGGCGCCTGATCGACGACGGCAACGGCCACTACCGCGGCACGGCCGACGACGTGGTGGGCGAAGCCAGCGGGCAGGTGCGCGGCAATGCCTTCCATTGGCGCTACACCCTGCGCCTGCCCGTCGATGGCAAGGTGTACGAGGTGCAGTTCGACGACTGGATGTACCGCATCGACGAGCGCATCGTGCTCAACCGGGCCGAGATGCGCAAATTCGGCATCCGGCTGGGCGAGGTGACGCTGGCCTTCACGCGGTTGACGCCATGAGCCTGAATCCGCCCCTGCGCGACTGGGCTGGCCGGCGCGTCTGGATCGTCGGCGCCTCCTCCGGCATCGGCCGGGCCGTGGCCGAGGCACTGCACGCCCGCGGCGCGACGGTCCTGGTCTCCGCGCGGCAGGCGGGCGCCCTGCAGGCTTTCGCCGATGCGGCGCCGGGCCGGTACGCGCTGCCGCTGGACGTGACCGACCGGGCGGCGGTGGAGCGGGCCGCGGCGAACGCGTTTGCGGGTGGGCCGCTCGATCTGGTGCTGTTCTGCGCCGGGCACTACCGGCCGCAGCGGGCCACCGCCATCGATACCGACGAGCTGCTGCGCCACCAGCGCGTCAACGTGGAAGGCGCGCTGCACTGGGTGGGCGCCTGCGTGCCACACCTGCTGGCGCAGGGCAGCGGCCACCTCAGTCTGGTGGGCAGCGTGGCCGGCTACCGGGGCCTGCCGCAGGCCCTGGCCTACGGGCCCACAAAGGCCGCGCTGGCCCATCTGGCCGACGGGCTGTTTTTGGACCTGCGCCCGCGCGGCATCGGCGTCAGCCTGATCAGCCCCGGCTTCGTGGCCACGCCGCTGACGGCGCAAAACACATTTCGCATGCCCGCCCTCATCACGCCCGAGCAGGCCGCCGACGCCATCCTGCGCGGCTGGGCACGCGGGGCTTTCGAGATCCACTTTCCCCGGCGCTTCACGGTCTGGCTGCGCGCCCTGCGCTGTCTGCCCGATCGCTGGTATTTCGCCCTCGTCCACCGCGCCACCGGCCTTTGACCCATGGACACCGCCCCCCATTCCCCCGCGACCGCGTCGGCGCACGGCACCGCAGCCGAGCCGCTCGCGCGCGTCGAGCACTTTTTTCAGACGCTCACACCGGCCTCGCTGTCGGGGTTGGACCGCGTGTACAGCGAAGACGCCTGGTTCAAGGACCCGTTTCACGAGGTGCGGGGCGTGCCCGCCATCCGCGCGGTCTTCGAGCACATGTACCGCCGGCTCGACGCACCCCGGTTCGTCGTGCGCGACCGCCTGGGGGACGCGCGGCAGGGGTTTCTCACCTGGGACTTTGTCTTTCGCTTCCGCGGCGAGTCGGGCGAGCGCTGCATCCGCGGCAGCACCCACCTGCGCTTCGCGCCGGACGGGCGCGTGCACGAGCACCGCGACTACTGGGACGCGGCGCAGGAGCTGTACGAACAACTGCCCGTGCTCGGCGCGCTGATGCGCTGGCTGCGCCGACGGGCCGGCGCACCGCACTGAGATCGGCATTCGGCCCCATGGCGGTACAGATCGTCTGGTTCAAACGCGACCTGCGCGTACACGACCACGCCCCGCTGGCGGCGGCGGCGCGCGCCGGCCCGGTGCTGCCCCTCTACATCGTCGAGCCCAGCCTGTGGCAGCAGCCCGACAGCGCGGCCCAGCATTGGGGCTTCATCCGCGAGAGCCTGATCGAGCTGGACGCCGCGCTGCGCGCAACCGGCCTGCCACACGCACGGCTGCATGTGGCGGTGGGCGAGGCCGTACCGGTCTTGGAGGCCCTACACCGGCACATCGGCATCGGCGCCCTGCACGCGCACGAGGAAACCGGCAATGCCCACACCTACGCGCGCGACGAGGCCGTGCGGCGCTGGGCGCGCAGCCACGGCATCGCGGTGCACGAGGCGCGGCAGTTCGCCGTCATCCGCGGCCTGCGCCAGCGCGACCGTTGGCTGGCCCACCGCGAGCGGCTGATGGCCGAGCCGGCGGTGCCCTGGCCGCCGCCGCGGCTGACCTTCGCCCGCTGGGCTGACGCCGACGACACGGTGGCGGAGTTCGGGCACGGCGAGGCCCCCGTCGCGTGGCACTGGCAGGCGGGTCGTTGGGCGCCCGTCCCGTGGCCCGACGCCCCCGCGCTGGGGCTGGACCCGTGGGAGCCCCCGCACCGCCAACGCGGCGGACGCCGCGCGGGCGAAGCGACCCTGACCGATTTCCTGGACGACCGGGCGGCGCGCTACCGGGGCGGCATCTCGTCGCCACTGTCCGCGCCGCAGGCCTGCTCGCGGCTGTCGCCCTATCTGGCCTATGGCGTGCTGGGCCTGCGCGAGGTGGTCCAGGCCACGCGCGCCCGGCGCGCGGAGGCCGCGGCGATGGGGCCCGCCACCGGGGCCGCCCTGGAACGCCGCCTTGCCGCGGGTCTGCGCGCCTTCGAAAGCCGGCTGTACTGGCACTGCCACTTCATCCAGAAACTGGAGAGCGAACCGACCCTGGAATGGCACAACCTGCACCGGGGCTACGACGGCCTGCGCGAGGACGACTGGAACCCCGCGCACTTCGACGCGCTGCGGCAAGGCCGCACCGGCTGGCCGCTGGTGGATGCCTGCATCGCCGGGCTGCACGACACGGGCTGGCTCAACTTCCGCATGCGGGCGATGCTGGTCTCGGTCGCAGCCTACCCCTTGTGGCTGCACTGGCGCGGAATCGGTCACTGGCTGGCCCGGCTCTTCCTGGACTACGAGCCGGGCATCCACTGGCCGCAGATGCAAATGCAGTCGGGCACGACGGGCATCAATGCGACGCGGGTCTACAACCCCATCAAGCAGGCCCTGGACCACGATCCGCAAGGCCTGTTCGTGCGGCGCTGGCTGCCGGCGCTGCGGCGCGTGCCGGACGCCTGGCTGTTCGAGCCCTGGCGCATGCCCCCCGACCTGCAGCGGCGCTGCGGCGTGACCGTGGGGGTGGACATTCCGACGCCGCTGGTGGATCTGGAGCACGCCCTGCGCCGCGCCAAGGCGCGGCTGCACGAGCGGCGCGCGCAGCCGGCCGTGCGCGCCCAGGCCAGCGCCGTGGTGCAGCGCCACGGCTCGCGGCGCGGCATGCCCGCCGGCCGCGACGAGCACGGGCGCGAACCCGCCCCCCGCCGCCGCGGCCCTCCGCCAGCCGCCCAACTGAGCCTCTGGTAACCATGCACCGCAAACCCCGCTTGCCCACCAAACTCTGCGCCGTCTGTGGCTTACCCTTCGCGTGGCGCCGCAAATGGGCGCGCGACTGGGACCAGGTGCGCTACTGCTCCGAGCGGTGCCGCCGCCAGCGCGCCCACACCGACGGCCCCGGCGCGCCGCCCGCCACGCCCGCACCCCCGCGCCGATGACCGCCGCCCCCGACACAGCGACTGGGCCGACGCTGCGCCTGATCCTGGGTGACCAGCTCGATCCGCTGCACCCCTGGTTGGCCCAGCGGCGGGCGGACGTGGTGTATGTGTTGATGGAAATGCGGCAGGAGACGGACTACGTCCTGCACCACGCCCAGAAAGTGCTGGCGATCTTCGCCGCGATGCGCACCTTCGGCCGGCACCTGCGCGGGGCGGGGCACCGCGTCCGGTATGTGACCATCGACGACCCGAGCAATCGCCAACGGCTCACCGCCAATCTGGACGCACTCATCGCGCACTACCGCGCCGTGGCCGTAGAGTACCAGTGGCCCGACGAATGGCGGCTGGACGCGCAGCTGCGTGCCTGGGCCGCGCAGGCGCCCGTGCCGGTGCGCGCCGCCGACAGCGCGCACTTCTACACCCCGCGCGACGGGGTGGCGCGCGCGCTGGCCGGCCACCGGCAATGGGTCATGGAGCACTTTTATCGCCAACAACGCCGCCGGCACCGGGTGTTGATGGACGGTGACCAGCCCGCCGGCGGACGCTGGAACTTCGATGCCGACAACCGCCAGCCCTGGCGCGGCGACCCGCCACCCCCACCGGACACGCGCCCCAGCCACGACCACCGCGCGCTGTGGCACTCGCTGGTGGCGGCGGGCGTGCGCACCGTGGGCGATCCGCAGGCCGACGCCCTGCGCTGGCCCGTCGACCGGGCCGAGGCCCTGACGCAACTGGACGCGTTCATCACCCACGCCCTGCCGCACTTTGGGCGCTTTCAGGACGCGCTGTCGTCCCGGCACACGCGCCTGTTCCACTCGCTGCTGTCCTTTGCCCTCAACGTCAAGATGCTGCGGCCGCAGGAGGTGGTCGCGCGCGCCGAAGCCGCCTGGCGCGACGGGCACGCACCGCTGCCCGCGGTCGAAGGTTTCGTGCGCCAGATCCTGGGCTGGCGCGAGTATGTGCGCGGCGTCTACTGGGCCCACATGCCGGACTACACCCGCCGCAACGCGCTGGGGCACGCCCGCGCGCTGCCCGCCTGGTACTGGAGCGGCGACACCGGCATGGCCTGCCTGCGCGTGGCCCTGCGCCAGACGCTGGACGGTGCCTACGCGCACCACATCCAGCGCCTGATGGTCACGGGCAACTTCGCCCTGCTGGCTGGCTGCGCTCCGCAGGAGGTACACCGCTGGTACCTGGGCGTCTACATCGACGCCTTCGAATGGGTGGAAGCCCCCAACACCCTGGGCATGAGCCAATGGGCCGACGGCGGGCTGATGGCCACCAAACCCTACGTCAGCAGCGCCGCCTACCTGCACCGCATGGGCGACCACTGCAACGGCTGCGCCTACGACCCCAAACAGCGCGTGGGCGAGCGGGCCTGCCCCTTCAACGCGCTGTACTGGGACTTTCTGGCGCGCCACCGCGAGCGGCTGGCCGCCCAGCCGCGCATGGCCGTGATCGTGCGGCAACTGGATCGCATGGCCCCCGCCGACCTGCAGGCCCTGCGGGCCCAGGCGGCGACGACCCTGGAGCGGATCGACCGGCTGTGATCGTGGCGGGTCCGCCGTCAGTCCCGCCCGCCAAACAGCGTGCCCAGCGGGCCGCCCTCCTCGCCCCCACTGCCGCCACCGCCCCGGCTGGCCGGCGCGGCGGCAAACACCCGCGACGCCAACCGCGCAAACGGCAGCGACTGCAGCCAGACGGTGCCCGGCCCGCGCAGCACCGCGAAGAACAAACCCTCGCCGCCGAACAGCGCGGTCTTGATGCCGCCGACGAACTCGATGTCGAAATCCACGCCGCGGGTGTAGGCCACCACGCAGCCGGTATCGACCCGCAACAGCTCGCCCGCGGCCAGCGTGCGCTGGAGCACCGTGCCGCCGGAATGGCAGAAGGCCAGCCCATCCCCGTCGAGCTTTTGCATGATGAAGCCCTCGCCGCCGAAAAAGCCCGTGCCCAGCCGGCGCTGGAAGGCAATGCCCAGCGACACACCGCGCGCGGCGCACAAAAAAGCATCCTTCTGGCAAATGATCGTGCCGCCGTGCTGCTGGAGGTCGAAGGGGATGATCTTGCCGGTGTAGGGCGCGGCGAATGCGACGCTGCGCTTGCCGCTGCCCTTGTTGACGTACACGGTCGTGAACAACGACTCGCCCGTGATGAGCCGCTTGCCCGCGCCGAGCAGCTTGCCGAACAGCCCGCCCTGCGCCGCGCTGCCATCGCCAAACACGGTCTCCATCTGGATGCCGTCTTCCATGTACATCAGGCTGCCCGCCTCGCCGATCGCCGCCTCGCCGGGGTCCAGCTCCAGTTCCACCAGCTGCATGTCGTCGCCGTACAGGCGGTAGTCGATCACGTCCATGGCCATGGTTGTCGTCCTTTCATCGAAAATCAAAAATGATTGACTCAAGGTGCCGACTGGCCGGGGGCCAAGCCCCCTTCGACCGTCAGCGAAAACCGCAGTTGCTCGATCGGCGGGCAACCGTCCCGATCCGGCCGCCCCAGACGCACCGATTCGATCTGCAACCGACCGCGGCCATAACTGGCGATGCGCTCGGTGGAGGGCGGCTCGCGCATGTCGGCCACCGCCGGCGAAAAGATGAACTGTCGCGGATTTTCCGGCCCGGCCTCGGCCTGATAGGGGCGACTCTTGCAGCGTCGCGGATTCTTCATGAAGTGCCAGCCTTCGATCTCGCGCGGGTTGGGCTGAAAATGCAGCGGCGGGGTCAGCCGCGCCAGGTTGTCGGCCTCGGGCCGGCGCGGATCGGCCACCATGATCTCCCAGCCCCAGGGACGCGGCTCCAGCACCACGTCCAAGCCGTCGGGCAGGCGCTGCTGCCAGCGCTCGCCGGCCTGCAGCGTCGCACGCCAACGCAATGCATAGCGGGGAGCGCTCACACGTTCGCGCAGCTCATCGAGCGGCCAGCCGCCCGGATGGCTGGTCGATAGGGCGCGACCGTCAACGATGCGCACGGCGTGCTCACCGCAATGCGACAAGGCGTGGCCTTGGCCCGATTTGGCACCCGGCCCGTCGAGCGCCAGCACCCATTCGCTGCCGACCGGGAAATCCGCCAGCGGCGGCCGGCAGTTCGCCCCATCCCCCATGCCCACCACCAGCCCGCTGTCCAACAAACCACCGTGCCACAGCTCGAGCACTTGCACGACCATCTGCGCACGCGCGGGCTCATGACGCACGACCCGCGCACGCACGATCAACGGGGAACGGGCCGCCTGCTGCAAAAAATCACCTTCGTTGCTGCAGGAGCAGGCCGCCGCCGGCAACGGCGCCAGCCAGCCGGCGAGCAAGGTCAAAAGGCTCAACACGGCGCGGACGCTCCACCCCATGACAAGGCGTTCAAGGAGTCTGTAGTTCATCAGCCATACACCGGCAAAGCGCCTGGCGAGCGCCAAGCTGGGGACAGGCCTCGAGCGCCCGCTGGCGGGCATCGCGGGCCTGACGCTGCAGATCGGGGCGCAAGGCCGGATCGAGGTCCGGCGCTGCTAGCGCGGCGATCAGACGATGGGCTTGCAGCAGGTGCAGGAAAGGCGCCAGGGCGCTATCGGGCCGCTCGGCCAGCCACGCCTGCACGTAGCGCGCCTCCGTGAGCGGCGCCTCGGCCTTCCCTTCCCATTCGATGTGCAACGGAAACGCCGCGGCGAAGGCCTGGGCCAGCGCATGCACCTGCGCACCGAGCAGCCATTCGATCTGTGCGGCGAGCTGCGCGCGGCGCGCCGGCAGCGCCCGCTCGGGGCCGGCGGCGGACGGATCGTGCCACAAGGGCGAGGTGGCCGGCAGCGTGGCCAGATAGTCGCGCACGCAGGCCGACTGCGCGGCCAGCGGTTTCAGGTCGCTGGCCGGGCGCGCCGCGCGCAGCACGAAGTCGGCCAATCCTATCGGCGGCTCTGCATGCGCCAAGCCCGCCGCCAGCAGCAGCGCAAGCCATGCGGGGCCAAAGTGTTTCATCACGGCGACTCCCGCGTATCGCCATCGGCCCAGCGGCGCGAACCGAAGGTGAACATCGGCAACACCAGCGGCAGCATCCAGACCAACATCCAAGGTGTCAAGGCATCGCCAGATGGACGATCGCCAGCCAAGCCATGCCACGCCCAGAACACGGCCAGCAGCTCCAGCAGCAAGGGAGCCATCATCAGCCGCCAATACCGGGTTTGCGGATGGCGCCAGGGCGCGCCGCGCACCACCGCCAGCGCCGCCAGCAGCACGATCACCAGGCCGCCCAGCGCAACCGCCCATTTGGCCTGGATCGCAAACACCAAGGCAAGCGCTGCCACCCAGGCAAAGCCGCCGGCCCAGCCCAGCGACCAGCCCAGCTTTTCCCCACGCCTCGCGTCCATGTCTCGGCCCCTTTCGTCACGAGGTTTGCCATGACGGATTCTGAGACACTTTGGCCCGAAACGCGCGCCAGCGCCTGCCCCCACCGCCTCGATGAAAACCTTCCACAACCCCCACCACGCCCTGCATCAGGGCCGGCACGAGATGTTTCGCGGGCGCCTCGTTGCGTGTCACGAGGTGCCCGCGCGGCTGGACCATGTGCGCGCGGAGCTGCAGCGCCGGGCGCTGGGCAGCCTGCACGAGCCGGTGATCGACGATGCGGCGCTGGATGCCGCGATCGCCCGCGTGCACGACCCGCGCTACGTCGCTTTTCTGGCCCATGCCTGGGACGAGTGGGTGGCCCTGGACCCGAGCAATGCCCAGCGCGACGCCCTGCCCTCGGTGTGGCCGCTGGGCAACCCCCATGCCTTTCGGCGCGACCGCCCGCCGGCCAACTTTGCCGCGCGGCTGGGCCTGTACGCCTTCGACGCCGGCACGCCGTTGATGGCGGGGACCTGGACCGCCGCCCGCAGCGGCGCGGCCTGCGCGCTGGCGGCCGCCCGCGCCGTGCAGGACGGACAGCGCGCCGCTTTTGCGCTGACACGCCCGCCCGGCCACCACGCCGGCCCCGACTTTTTTGGCGGGTACTGCTTCCTCAACAACGCCGCCATCGCCGCGCAGGCGCTGCGGGATGCGGGCCGGGCGCGCGTGGCCGTGCTGGACATCGACTACCACCACGGCAATGGCACGCAAACCCTGTTTTACGAGCGCGCCGACGTGCTCACCGTGTCGCTGCACGGCGACCCCCAGACCGAATACCCGTTCTTCCTGGGACATGCCGACGAGCGGGGCGCCGGCCCCGGCGAGGGCTTCAACCTCAACCTGCCGCTGCCGCGCGGCACCGGCTTTCCCGCGTGGCGCGCGGCGCTGGAGCGCGCCGTTCGCGCCGTGGCGGACTTTCGCGCCGACGCTCTGGTGGTACCCATGGGCATGGACACGTTCGAGGGCGATCCGATCTCCGGCTTTTTGCTGCGCAGCGCCGATTACACGACCGTCGGGCGCCTGCTGGCCGAGCTGGGCTTGCCGACGGTCTTTACCTTTGAAGGCGGCTACGCGGTGGCCGAGGTAGGCATCAACGCCGTCAACCTGCTCGAGGGCTTTTGGCAGGCGGCCTGAGCCGCACCCCATCAGCGCGTCAGCGCGGCATAAAGCATCGGCAGCGTCTCCGGCAGGCGCTCGACCCGATCGATCACGCGGTAGTGCCGCCCCCCGAAAATGCGGCTCACATAGTCGTCGGCGCGCGGGTCCAGGCTGAGGCAAAAGGTCAGCACCCCCTGGCGCGCCGCCGCCTCGACGGCTTTGCGCGCGTCCTGTCGCAGGTACGAGGGATCGCGCACATCCACGTCGGCGGGCTCGCCGTCGGTCACCACCAGCAGCAGCCGTCGGCGCTGGGGCCGGCGGGCCAGGGCCGCCGTGGCGTGCCGGATCGCCGCGCCCATGCGGGTGGACAGCTGGCCCTGCATGCCGGCCAGACGCGCCTTGGCCAGATCGTCGTAGGGCTGATCGAAGTCTTTGAAGCGCCAGTAGTGCACATCGTGCCGGCCGTCGGAGCAAAAGCCGTGGATGGCAAAGGGATCGCCCACCTTCTGGATGGCGTCGGCCAGCAAGGCGCAGGCCGCGCGCGTGAGCTCCAGCACCGTGTGGGTCTGCCCCGCCACCCGGTCGTTGGTGGACTGGGACAGGTCCAGCAACACCAGCACGGCCAGGTCGCGCGTCTTGCGCACGTGGCGCATCATGATCCGGGGATCGGGCATGCACCCCAGCCGCAGGTCGGTCAGCGACGACAGGGCCGCATCCAGATCGATGTCGTCGCCGTCCTCCAGGGGGCGGATGCGCTGCACGCCCTGCGGCTGGAGCGCCTCCAGGATCCGCTTCATGCGTGCGATCAGGCGCCGGTATTCGAGCAGAATGCCGTCGATCACGGCCGGATCCCCGGACGGCGCCCGGCGCTCCTGCAGCGTCACCCAGGCCGGGCGTTCGAGCTGAATCTGGTGGTCCCACTCGCCGTAGTGCACGGGCGGCAGCACGGGCTCGCGGCCTTCGCTCTCGTTGTAGGACACGCCCAGGTCTTCGTAGGGGAAGAGCTCCGTGCCCAGCACCCAGACCTCCTGCGCGTCATCGCCCGCGGTCTCCACGTCCAGCTCGTTGACGAACTCCATCACCGACACATGCTTGCGCACCTGTCGCGGGGCGCCTTGGGCCATGGCGGCGGCGTGCTCGGCGTCCCACCCCACAAAGGCCCAGAAGTAGCGGTTGTCGTCGCGGTACACGACGGCCGACTCGTCCGCCCGCGGGCGGAACTCGGGCCCCTGGGCCAGCGCGCGGTAGTGGTGCGCCAGCGCCACGCCGATATTCCACGACACGGTGTTGTCGTACGGCTGGGCCAGGATGCGCGGCTGCGCGTCGGCCCACAGCGTGCGCCCCAGCGCAATCCAGGGGTGGTCGTCTGCATGGCCGGGGTCGATCAGCGCGCGCGCCAGTCGGTCCAACCAATCCCTCGCGGTCTCGGCTCGGCCGTTGGGCGTCACGGTGTGCAGCCGCGCCCACAGCGGCCGCAGACCGGGAAAGCGCGCCAGGGCCAGGGCTTCGACGCGCGCATCCTCCACCACGCCGATCAGGGCCATTTGCCACGGCGTCAGCCCCTCGGCCGAGCTGGACTGGCGGGTGAACACCAGATGCGCGGCGGCGTGCGCAGCGGCCGCGCGGTACAGCTCCGCCGCGGCCACCGTGCCGGCGGGCCCCTCGACCGCGTCGTAGGCATCGGGCAGGTGGATGATGCCGTCCTCGATGAAGGGGCGAGCGCCTTCGCGCTGCTCGAAATCGGCCGCCGTGGGCCGCAGATAAAAATCGCGCCCCCACAGCGCCCGCAGGTACATCTGGATGCGCCGCTGCACGTCCACCAACAGGGTGCCCTTGCGCTCCTGTTGCAGCATCGCCAGGGATTCGCGGGACTGCAGATCGAAGTACGCGGTCAGCTCCTCCGGCTGGGTGCGGTGCGCCTGCACGCCCCAATGCGCCCAGCGGCGCAAGCCCCCCAGGCTGAACTGCCCCAATAGCGTGTCGAGCCGGCCCAGCATGGGCCGCAAACCGCGCGGCGCCTGCGCCGCGAGCGTGCCCAGAAACTGCAGGTACTGCAAAAACAGCGCCGCATCGGCCAGCCGGCGCGCCGCCGTGGGTGCGGTCGACAACACCCGCTCGATCACCGCGCCCGAGGTTTTGGATGCCAGCCGCAGTGCGGCGCTGGCCAGCTCGGCCACGGCGTCCTCGCCCACCTCCCGCGCCACCTGCGGCGCGGCGTCGATCCAGGCCTCGACCACGGCGTCGCCGCGCCCCAGGCCCTGCAGCGCCACCGCGCCCCCCACATAGCGGTCCAGCCCGTGTGCCGAAAAGACCTTGGTGGCTTCGGTCCAGCGCTGCTCGATCCGCTGGCGTAGCCCCGACGGCAGTGCCGCGGCCTGCTCGCCCAGATCGTGCAAGGGGGCGCCCATGGCCGCTCAAAAAAAGGTCGCCACGGCCGCGTCGAGCGCGTCGCGCATGTCCGGGTCGTCCGTGATGGGGCGCACCAGCGCCACGCCACACGCCGCCAGGGGCGACACGCCCTGGGCGATCAGGCTGCCCGCATGGATCAACATGCGCGTGGACAGGCCTTCGTCCAGGCCGTGGCCCTTGAGGTTGCGCGCGCGCTCGGCAATCGCCACCAGCTTGTCGGCCACCTCGGCGCTCACCCCTGTCTCGTGGGCGACGATCTCCGCCTCCACCGCATGCTCCGGGTAGCCAAAGTCCAGCGCCCCGAAGCGCTGCTTGGTCGATTGCTTCAGGTCC
This sequence comes from Tepidimonas fonticaldi, assembly GCF_001675355.1. Taxonomy (NCBI): domain Bacteria; kingdom Pseudomonadati; phylum Pseudomonadota; class Betaproteobacteria; order Burkholderiales; genus Tepidimonas; species Tepidimonas fonticaldi. The sequence goes on from NZ_LZDH01000065.1 coordinate 62,490, forward strand.
TTCATCAGGCTTTGGTAGCCCGGGTTGTACGAGATGACGATCTGGAAATCCGGATGGGCCCGCACCAGCTCGCCTTTCTTTTCCAGCGGCAGCACGCGGCGGTTGTCGGTCAGCGGGTGGATGACGACCGTGGTGTCCTGGCGCGCCTCCACCACCTCGTCCAGGTAGCAGATGGCCCCGTGCCGCGCGGCCAGGGCCAGCGGCCCGTCCTGCCAGCGGGTGCCGCTCGCCTCGAGCAGAAAGCGGCCCACCAGGTCCGAGGCCGTCATGTCCTCGTGGCAGGCCACGGTGATCAGCGGCCGCGACAGCTTCCAGGCCATGTACTCGACGAAGCGGGTTTTGCCACAGCCGGTCGGGCCCTTGAGCATCATGGGCATGCGCACCGAGTACGCCGCCTCGAACAGGGCCACCTCGTCGGCCACGGGTCGGTAGTACGGCTGGCGCGTGACGCGGTAGCCAGCCAGAACGTCATCGGCCATGGCTCGGCACCCTCACACGGTCTTGCCGCGGTAGATGACCATCGAGGCGCCCTGCGACTGCTTGAAGTTGTCGTAGCCGATCAGGCGCACATGGTGGTCGGGGTTGGCGCGGTGGCAGGCCTCGGCCTCGGCCAGGATGCGGTCGATATCGGTCTCGCCAAACATCGGCAGCTTCCACATGTACCAGTACGAGTCCATCATGTACTGGGGCTCGGTGTGCTCGATGGCCGGGTTCCAGCCCCGGCTGACGATGTAGGCCACCTGTTTGCGGATCTCCTCCGCGCTCATCGGGGGCAGGTACGAGAAGGTCTCGAACTTGCGGCTGGCCGGGTCGGAGAGCCGGGAGTGGTAATCCATCACGTCGGACATGGCGTTTCCTTTCGCTGGGTGGGGGGACGGTCGAACGGTGGGGTCACTTGTGGGCGACGTCGAGCTTGTCCACGGTGTCGAACTCGAAGCGGATTTCCTTCCAGGTCTCCATCGCGATGCGCAACTCCGGCGAATGGCGCGCGGCCTCGGTGAGCACGGCCTTGCCTTCCTTCTCGACGGCGATGCCCTCGTTGCGGGCCTTGACGCAGGCCTCCAGCGCCACCCGGTTGGCACAGGCGCCGGCCGCGTTGCCCCAGGGGTGCCCCAGCGTGCCGCCGCCAAACTGCAGCACCGAGTCGTCGCCAAAGATGGACACCAGCGCCGGCATGTGCCACACGTGGATGCCCCCCGAGGCCACCGGCATCACCCCCGGCATGGAGCCGAAGTCCTGATCGAAGAAGATGCCGCGGCTGCGGTCCTCCCGGATGAAGCGCTCGCGCATGATGTCGATCCACCCCAGGGTGGAGGCGCGATCGCCCTCGAGCTTGCCGACCACGGTGCCCGAGTGCAGGTGGTCGCCGCCGGACAGGCGCAACGCCTTGGCCAGCACGCGGAAATGGATGCCGTGGTGCGGATTGCGGTCGATCACCGCGTGCATGGCGCGGTGGATGTGCAGCAGCACCCCGTTGCGGCGGCACCAGTTGGCCAATCCGGTGTTGGCGCAAAAGCCGCTGGTCAGGAAATCGTGCATGATGATCGGCATGCCCAGCGACTTGGCGAACTCGGCGCGCTCGTACATCTCCTCCGGCGTCGGGGCGGTCACGTTCAGGTAGTGCCCCTTGCGCTCGCCGGTCTCGCGCTCGGCCTTGTGGATCGCCTCGGCCACGAACTCGAACCGCTGGCGCCAGCGCATGAACGGCTGGCTGTTGACGTTTTCGTCGTCCTTGGTGAAGTCCAGCCCGCCGCGCAGGCACTCGTAGACGGCGCGGCCGTAGTTTTTGGCCGACAGGCCCAGCTTGGGCTTGATGGTGCAGCCCAGCAGCGGCCGGCCGTATTTGTTCATGATGTCGCGCTCGACCTGGATGCCGTGCGGCGGCCCGCCGCAGGTCTTGACGTAGGCGATGGGAAAGCGCACATCCTCCAGCCGCAGCGCGCGGATCGCCTTGAAGCCGAACACATTGCCGACCAGCGAGGTGAACACGTTGACCACCGACGCTTCTTCGAACAGGTCGATCGGATAGGCCACGAAGGCGTAGAAGCAGGTATCGTCGCCGGGCACGTCCTCGATGCGGTAGGCGCGGCCCTTGTAGTAGTCCAGGTCGGTCAGCAGGTCGGTCCACACCGTGGTCCAGGTGCCGGTGGACGATTCGGCCGCGACGGCGGCGGCGGCCTCCTCGCGGTCCACCCCGGGCTGGGGCGTGATCTTGAAACAGGCCAGGATATCCGTGTCCTTGACCGTGTAGTGCGGCTCCCAGTAGGTGCTGCGGTACTCCTTGACGCCGGCGTTGTAGGTTTTCGCGGCCATGCTGACTCCTCGGGCTGGTGGTTCGGTCGTCCCGCGATGCGGGGCTGGAACGGATTCTGGACGCCCAATTCGTTGATGAAAAGTAAAATATCAAAACGATATTGTTTTATTTGAATAAACATGAATCCCCGCCACCTCACCCTGCACCAGTTGCGCATCTTTCTGGCGGTGGCGCAACACGGCAGCTTTGCCCGCGCGGCCGAGGCCCTGCACCTGGCGCCGCCCACCCTGTCGCTGCAGGTCAAGCAGCTGGCGCAGACCGTGGGGCAGCCGCTGTTCGAGCAGATCGGCAAGCGCATCTACCTGACGGCGGCCGGGCACGCCATGGCCGATGCCTGCCGCGACATCGAAGACCGGCTGCAGCGGCTGGCAGAGGACGTGGCCGCCCTGCAAGGGGTGGAGCGCGGACGGCTGCGCCTGGCCATCCTCACCACGGCCAAATACGTGGTGCCCAAGCTGCTTGGGGGGTTTTGCGCGGCGCACCCGGGCATCGAAGTGGCCATGGTGGTGGGCAACCGCGAAACGCTGGTGCAGCGCCTGGCGCAAAACCAGGACGACCTCTACGTCCTGGGCCAGCCGCCGGAGCACCTGGACGTGGTGTGCGAGGCGTTTGCCGACAACCCCCTCGTGCCCATCGCCCCACCGGGCCACCCGCTGGCGGGCGTGCGCGCGATCCCGCCACAGCGGCTCGCGCAGGAGCCTTTCATCCTGCGCGAGCCGGGCTCGGGCACGCGGCTGACGACCGAGCGTTTTTTTGCGGCGCACGGGGCACGCCTGCGCACCCGGCTGGAAGTGGGCAGCAACGAAGCCGTCAAGCAAACCGTGGCGGGCGGGCTGGGGGTGGCCGTGCTGTCGGCACACACGGTGGCCGCCGAGCTGGCGCTGGGCGAGCTGATCGCGCTGGACGTGGCGGGCTTTCCGCTGCTGCGGCGCTGGCAGATCGTCTATCCGCACGGCAAGCGGCTGTCGCCGGCGGCGCTGGCCTTCAAGGCGTGGTTGCGGGACCACCGCCCGACGGCGGCGGTGCCGTCGCCCTCTGCGGCCGGATGAGCACCTCGTCGATGCGGCGGCCCTCGGTGGACCGCACCTCGAACACCCAGCCGCCGATCTCGACCCGCTCCCCCGGCGTCAGCAAGCGGCCGGCCACCATCAGCATCAGCCCGGCCACGGTGTGGTAGCGGTCCTTGTCCTCGTCGGGCAAGGCATCGATCTCGAGCCGGGCCTTGAGCTCGTGCACCGGCATGCTGCCATCGACCCGCCAGCTCCCGTCGGACAGCGGGGTGGCCCAGGCCTCCTGCGGCTCGTCGGCCGACAGTTCGCCCGTGATCGCCTCCAGCAGATCCAGCGGCGTGAGCATCCCCTGCACCACGCCGTACTCGTCCACCACGAACACCATGCGCATGGCGCGGGCGCGAAACTGCTCCAGCAACTCCAGCCCGCTCAGCGTCTCGGGCACGAAGGTCGCCGGCAGCGCGTCGCGCGCCCAGTCGGTCTCGCGCCCGCCGATCTCGTCCAGGGCCATCAGGTGCGTCAGCGCCACCACGCCTTGCACATGGTCCAGCCCGCCACGGGCCACCGGATACCACGAGTGCCCGCTCTGGCGCGCGCGGCGCAGCACCTCGGTCAGCGGCTCGCCCGCCTCCAGCCAATCGATGTCCGAGCGCGGCACCATCAGGCTGCCCAGCTGCCGGTCATCCAGCGCCAGCACATTGCGCACCATGCGGTGCTCCTGCCGCTCGATCACGCCGGCGCCCAAGCCTTCGCGCAAGCTGGCGTGGATCTCCTCCTCCGTCACCGCGCGGGCCGCGTCGGTGTCGATGCGCAGCAGACGTAGCACCGCATGCGTGGTGGCCGACAGCAGCAGCACGAAGGGCTTGGCCACCCGGGCCACACCGGCCATGGGCCGTGCCACCCAGCGCGCGACGGCCTCCGGGTAGAGCTGGCCGATGCGCTTGGGCACCAACTCGCCAAAGACGATTGTCAAGAACGTGATGGCCGCCACGACGATGGCCGTGGCGGACACCGAGGCCGTCACGTCGGACCACCCCCAACCGCGAAACCGGTCGGCCAGCCCGTCGCTGAACGCCGCCTCGCCCACGATGCCGTTGAGCATGCCGATGGAGGTGATCCCCACCTGCACGGACGACAAAAACTGCGTCGGGTTGTCCAGCAGTTGCAGTGCGGCGCGGGCCCCTTTGTCCCCCGCGTCGGCCAGGGCCGACAGTCGCGCCCGGCGGCTGGCCGCCAACGCCAGCTCGGACATGGCAAACGCCCCATTGAGCAGGGTCAGAAAGACGATCAGCAGGATATCCATAATGTGCGCCCATGGCACTGTACCTGATTGGCGACGTCCAGGGCTGCGACGGCGCGCTGCAGCACCTGCTGGACGAAATCGGCTTTTCCCCCAGCCGGGACCGCCTGGTCCTGCTGGGCGATCTGGTCAACCGCGGCCCGGCATCGCTGGCCGTGCTGCGCCGGCTGCAGGCGCTGGAGGGTTCGGCCGATGCCCTGCTGGGCAATCATGACCTGCACCTGCTGGCCGTCGCGGCCGGCGTGCGGCCGCCGCACCGCAACGACACGCTGGACGGCATCCTCGGCGCGCCGGACCGCGCGGCCCTGCTCGACTGGCTGCGCCAGCGACCGCTGGCGATGGCGCTGCACGGCTGGCTGCTCGTGCACGCCGGCGTGCTGCCGCAGTGGTCGGCGGCGCAGGTGCTGTCGCTGGCGGCAGAGGTGCAAGCCCTGCTGCGCGGGCCCGACCTGACCGACTGGCTGCACCAGATGTACGGCAACCAGCCCGACCGCTGGAGCGACGACCTGCAGGGCCCTGCGCGCTGGCGCGTCATCGTCAATGCCCTGACGCGGCTGCGCTTTTGCACCGCCGAGGGGGTGATGGAATTTGCCACCAAAGACAGCGCGGCCGACGCCCCCGCCGGGTACCTGCCGTGGTTCGACGTACCCGGGCGCCGCTGTGCCGGCACGCCAGTCGCGTTTGGCCACTGGTCCACCCTCGGGCCGCTGCAACGCGCGGACCTGCTGGCGCTGGACACGGGCTGCGTCTGGGGCGGGCAGCTCAGCGCGGCCTGCCTGCCGCACGCCCCCGTGGCGGACGCACGGCAGGTCGAAATCATCCGGATACCGTGTCCGCAGGCTCAGGCACCGGGTCGGGGGATGTGAGCGCCGGCAACGGCGCACGCAACAGGGCCGGCACCTTGCGCTTGGGCCGGATGTAGGCCGACAGGCCTTTGGGCGCGGGAGCCTTGGCCGGTTGCTCCCATTCCGGTTGGGCATCGGGCGGCAGGGACGGCTCGTACGGGCGGTCGTACAGCGGGTCTGCCGGCGCGCGCCGCTCGGCCGCCGGGCGCATCGGCCGGCCGGGACGCGCCGCAGGCTCGGCGCGCGCAGGTGCCTCACCGCCTTCGGCCTCGGGCGCCTGCCACAGGCGCTGGCCGTCGTTGTGGCGCGCAGGCCGGCCGCGCGGGCGGCGCTCGTCTTCGATCTCCAGCGGCTCGACCTCCGCCTTGCGGCCGATCAGCTTCTCGATATCCGCCAGGGAGCGGGCATCGCGACCGCTGACGAAGGAGATCGCCAACCCCGACGCGCCTGCCCGCCCGGTGCGCCCGATGCGGTGCACATAGTCCTCGGCGTTGAAGGGGATATCGACGTTGAAGACCGCGGGCACATCCTTGATGTCGAGGCCACGTGCGGCGACGTCGGTGCACACCAGCAGATCGACCTGCCCCTGCTTGAAGGCGTCGAGGGCTTTGAGACGCTCGTCCTGGCTTTTGTCGCCGTGCAGCGCCGCCACGCGCAGGCCGTCGCGCTCCAGCGACCGGGCCAGGCGCGCGCAGCCCAGCTTGCTGTTGACGAAGACGAAAGCCTGCTTGACCTGCTCCTGCCGCACCAGTTGCTTGAGCGCCTGGCGTTTGTCGTCCTCTTCCACCCGGTAAAAGCGCTGCTCCACGGTCGCCGCCGTGGTGTTGGCGCGCGCCACCTCGATCACCACCGGATCCTGCAGATAGCTCGATGCCAGGCGCTTGATCTCGGGCGAGAAGGTGGCGGAAAACAGCAGCGTGGTGCGCTGCTTGGGCAGGTAGGACAGGATGCGTTGCAGGTCGGGCAGAAAGCCGATGTCGAGCATGCGGTCCGCCTCGTCGAGCACCACATACTCGACCTGATTGAGCACCGCCGTCTTGGCCTCGATGTGGTCGAGCAGCCGGCCGGGCGTGGCGACCAGAATCTCCACCCCCTTGCGCAGTTCCTCGACCTGCGGCTTCATGTCCATGCCGCCAAAGACGACCGCGCTGCGCAGCGGGGTGTACTTGGCGTACAGCTTGACCTGCTGCGCTACCTGGTCCGCCAGTTCACGGGTCGGCAGCAGCACCAGGGCACGCACAGGGTGCCGCGCCGGCGAGGTGGACGTATTGGCGTGGCGCAACAGCCGTTGCAGCAACGGCAGCGAAAACGCCGCGGTCTTGCCGGTGCCGGTCTGGGCGGCGCCCATCACGTCACGGCCCTGCAGCACGACCGGAATGGCCTGTGCCTGAATGGGCGTCATGGTCGCGTAGCCCATCTCGGCCACGGCCCGGGCCAGCGGCTCGGCCAGATTCAGTTCGGAAAAAGCTTGTGTCATGTGGTGTTATTGTCGCACCGCAGCACGAAAGGCGCCACCGATGAACGACGAAGGGCCCTGCGGGCCCCTCGTTCGCACCGGTGGCGCACCCCGCACGGGCGGCACCTATCCGTCAGGCAAAGGACGGCGCGGGGTCGCTGGTCGGGCGCCCGTGGAAATCGGTCCAGCAGCGCCGCGTGAAGTCGTACAGCTTGCAGCGGCGCGCGGTGTCGAAGTACCAGCGCCAGCTGAAGCGCTGGATGATGATGCGCCCGGGCAGCATGTCCTCCAGCTTCTTTTGCGCCTGCTTGAGCTTGTACAGCGGCACGCTCATGTCCACATGGTGCGCGGTGTGCTCCATGATGTGGTGCATCAGCGCGCCGATCTTCAGCGGGAACTCCAGGTGCACCGTGGTCGACACGAACGGAGCCGCCTTGGCCCAGGCCACCTTGTCATCGTGCCATTGCACCGCTGGGTGCGTGTGATGCACGTACACCACGAAACCGATCATCGCGTTCCAAAACACGAACGGCACGACGAAGCCCATGACCACCTGCAGCCACACGGATTGCCCCGTGGCCAGCGCGGCCCCGACCATGCCGCCGATCCACAACAGCGCGACGCCCAGCACGAACACCCCGTCCCACATGAACTCGGGACGGCGCGTGCCCATGTAGGTCTTGCGCGGGAAGAACATGCGCAGCCACCACATCTCGATGAAGTAATACAGCGCGGGCCCCCAGCCGCTGCGGTAGATGCGCTCGAGCAAACGGCGCCCCGGCGACAGGGCATCGAACTCCGCCTTGGTCAGCGGCGCCCAGACGAAGTCCACCCCTTTCAGGTTGGTGTAGCCGTGGTGCACGACGTTGTGGCCGACCTCCCACAGGCTGTAGGGGGTGAGCGACGGGATCATCGCGATGCGGCCCAGCAGCTTGTTCAAGCCGCGGTGGGGCGTGTAGCTCTGGTGGCAGGCGTCGTGACCGATGATGAACAGCCGCCCGATGGTGAAGCCGGCCGCCAGCCCGCACAACAGCTTGGCCCACCACGCCTCGAAGGCAATGGTGCCGACGATCAGCGCCGCAAAAATCGCCCAATCCAGCACCAGCAAGGCGATCGCGATGGGCGTGCGGCGTTCGCCCAGCGGTGTGATCCAGCCACGGATGACCTTGCGGTGGGGCAACGGCTGCCCCGGGGGGATGGGTTGGGACGCCTCGGGCGCGGACACGATTTCGGTGGCGGACATGACAAATCGTTGGGACAGGGCTGACGCTGATGAGCCGGCGCAAGTATGCCCGATGATGCCTGCCCCCGTTTGATACAGGTCAAGCGACAACCGCCGATATCACCGCGCTGTTGCGTTCCCCACAAAGACCCACCGCGTCTTATAATGGCAGGCTTTGCTGGCAACATCCACCAATCCCAGAAGGAATTCAGCCCATGGCAACCAAGTCGAAGAAGTCGCCGCGCCTGGCCTCCGGCCGCAAGCGCGCGCGCCAAGACGTCAAACTCAACGCCCACAACGCGTCGCTGCGCTCGCAGTACCGCACCGCCGTCAAGAAAGTGGAAAAGGCCGTCGCCGCCGGCGACAAGGCCAAGGCCACCGAGCTTTTTGCCCAGATGCAATCGATCGTCGACTCCGTCGCGGACAAGGGCATCTTCCACAAGAACAAGGCCGCTCGCGACAAGAGCCGCCTGTCGGCCAAGGTCAAGTCCCTGGTCGCTGCGTCCGCCTAAATCCCGGACACCCTCGCCCGGACCCCGCCGGCGGCCAGCCGGCCGGAATGTCCGCCTTGGAACGGGTGCGCTGCCAGCAAAACCCCATCTCAACGCCGCCGTGGCCTACGCCCGGCGGCGTTTTTCATGGGGCACGCGTCATGGGGCGCGCAGATCCGAAAAACGGCGGCAGCGCGGATCAGCCGCGCGGCGGATCGGGCAGCAGACAGGCCTCGGTCACGACCAGGTCGTTGTCGCGCGCAAACCCCATCACGAAATCCCATGCCCGCTCGTCGTAGTCGCGCAACGCGCGGTTGACGACGACGCACTTGACGCCATTGATGACGGTGGGGATCACCCAGGGCGAGTAGCACAGGTGGGCGCCGTGCCCCTGCGCGGCCTGGGGATGAAACGGACTCATCACGCCCGCCAGGCGCTCGGCCCAGTCGCTGGGGCGAAACGTGCGGCCACTGCGCGTGACCCCCTGGATGAAGATTTCTTGGGCGTTGGGCGTGACCATCGCGCGGACGGCCGCGGCCGGTGGGCGCGCGGCGACAGGGAGGGTGGGTGGACGACCCCGAACACGGGGCGGAGGTGGCGCGAGGATCGCCCGGCCACGTGGAAAATTGTATCTTATATAAGACTTCGCCGCGTCCATCGCGGGTCCGCCAACCATCGACGGGCAGGCCCTAGAATCGCGCTTTCCCCGGCTGGCCCCTGCCCAACCCTTCACGCTGGATGCCCATGAACGCCACCCCTGCCCCGACCGAGCCGCACGTGATGTCCACCTACGGACGCGTCCCGATCCTGCTGACGCACGGGCGTGGCTGCCGGGTGTGGGATGCCGACGGCCGCGAGTACCTCGACGCGCTGGCCGGCATCGCGGTCAACACGCTGGGCCACGCGCACCCGCGGCTGGTGCGCGCGCTGCAGGACCAGGTGGCGCAACTGATTCACGTCAGCAACTACTACCACCACCCCTGGACCGAGCCGCTGGCCGCCGCCCTGTGCGAGCGCTCCGGCCTGGACAAGGTGTTTTTCTGCTCCAGCGGGCTGGAGGCCAACGAGGCGGCGCTCAAGCTCGCCCGCAAGTTCGGCCACGACAAGGGCATCGCCCGGCCGCAGATCGTCGTGTACGAGCGCGCCTTCCACGGCCGCTCGATCGCGACGCTGTCGGCCACCGGCAACCCCAAGGTGCAGGCGGGCTTCGAGCCGCTGGTGGAGGGATTCATCCGCGTGCCGATCAACGATCTGGAGGCGCTCAAGCGCGCCACCGACGGCAATCCCGACGTCGTGGCGGTGTTCTTCGAGGCCATCCAAGGCGAAGGCGGCGTGCACCCGCTCGAGCCGGACTACATGGCCGGCGTGCGTGCCCTGTGCGACGAGCGCGACTGGCTGCTGATGATCGACGAGGTGCAGTGCGGCATGGGCCGCACCGGCAAGTGGTTCGCCCACCAGTGGGCCGGTATCCGGCCCGACGTGATGCCGCTGGCCAAAGGGCTGGGGTCGGGCGTGCCGATCGGCGCGGTGGTGGCCGGTCCGCGCGCGGCCCAGATCTTTCAACCCGGCAACCACGGCACCACCTTCGGCGGCAACCCGCTGGCCACGCGCGCGGGGCTGGAGACCATCCGCATCATGGAGGACGAGGGCTTGCTCGACAACGCCGCCGCCGTGGGGACGCACCTGCACACCCAGCTCTGGGCCGAGCTGCACGGCCTGCCCGGCGTGCGCGAGGTGCGCGGCAAGGGCCTGATGATCGGGGTGGAGCTGGATCGCCCCTGCGGCGTGCTGGTCAACCGCTGCGCGCAGGCCGGGCTGCTGCTGTCCGTGACCGCCGACCGGGTGATCCGCCTGGTGCCGCCGCTGATCCTGTCGCGCGCCGAAGCCGACGAGATCGTGGCCAAGCTGGTGCCCCAGGTGCGCGCCTTCCTGAACGAGACCTCCGCATGAAACACTATCTGCAATTCAAGGACCTGCGCGCGGACGAGTACGCCTATCTGTTCGAGCGGGCAGACTTCATCAAGCGCAAGTTCAAGGCCGTCGAAAAGTACCAGCCCTTCGCCGATCCGGACCGCACGCTGGCGATGATCTTCGAGAAGGCCAGCACGCGCACGCGCGTCAGCTTCGAGGCCGGCATGTACCAGATGGGCGGCTCGGTGGTGCACCTGACCACCGGCGACAGCCAGCTCGGCCGCAGCGAGCCGATCGAGGACACCGCGCGCGTCATCAGCCGCATGGTGGACCTGGTGATGATCCGCACCTTCGAGCAGAGCAAGATCGAGCGCTTCGCCGCGCACTCGCGCGTGCCGGTCATCAACGGCCTGACCAACGAGTTTCACCCGTGCCAGATCCTGGCCGACCTGTTCACCTGGCTGGAGCACCGCGGCCGCCGCAGCGACGGCACACTGGATCCGGGCGCGCTGCGCGGCATCACAGTGGCCTGGGTCGGCGACGGCAACAACATGGCCAACACGTGGCTGCAGGCGGCGCAGATCCTGGGCTTTCGCGTGCACATCAGCACGCCGCGCGGCTACGAGGTCGACCCGGCCGTGGCCGGCGTGCCGCGCGGCGACTTCTGGCAGGTGTTCGACGACCCGATGGAAGCCTGCCGCGGCGCCGACCTCGTCACCACCGACGTGTGGACCAGCATGGGCTACGAGGCCGAAAACGAGGCGCGCCAGAAGGCCTTCGCCGCCTGGCGCGTGACGCCGGCGATGATGGCGCAGGCCAAGCCCGAGGCGCTGTTCATGCACTGCCTGCCGGCGCACCGCGGCGAGGAGGTCGACGCCGAGGTCATCGACGGCCCGCAATCCGTCGTCTGGGACGAGGCGGAAAACCGCATGCATGTGCAGAAGGCGCTGATGGAATACCTGCTGCTCGGCCGGCTGTGAGTGCGATGAGCGAGTGTCAGCGTTGCGGCGCATGCTGCGCCTGGTTCCGGGTCGATTTTTCGGTGTACGAAACGCAGGACGGCGGCGGCCAGGTGCCGGACGGGCTGACCGTGCCCGTCACTGGCACCACCGTGCGCATGCGCGGCACCGACCACTGGCCCCCGCGCTGCACCGCCTTGGCGGGGCGCGTGGGCGAACAGGTGGCCTGCGGCATCTACGAGTGGCGACCCTCGCCCTGCCGCGAATTCGCCGAGGGCAGCGACGCCTGCCAGCGCGCGCGGGCACGTCACGGTCTGCCGCCGGTACCGCCTGCCTGATCGCCGGACTGACCGCCCGCCACCGATGGGCCGGCGGGGCGACCGATCACAGACGGCGCTTGGCCGGTATCCCTTGTTCCAGCGCCTGCTCGATGCGGCGGCACAGGGTGCGCAGCACCTCGATGCGCGACCACAGCTTGTCGTCCGACGCCACCAGATGCCACGGGGCGACCCGGGTCGAGGTACGGTCCACCATGTCTTGCACCGCCCGTTCGTACTGCGGCCATTTGTCGCGGTTGCGCCAGTCCTCCGGGGTGATCTTGAACTGCTTGTGAGGCGTGGCCTCGCGCTCGCGAAAGCGGCGCAGCTGCTCCTGCGGCGTGATGGCCAGCCAGAACTTGACGATGATCACCCCCGCCTCGGTCAATTCCTCCTCGTAGGCGTTGATCTCGCCATAGGCGCGCATCCAGTCGGCCTCGGCGCAAAAGCCCTCCACCCGCTCCACCAGCACCCGCCCGTACCACGAGCGGTCGAAGATGACTGCGCGGCCATGCGGCGGGATGTAGCGCCAAAACCGCCACAGATAGGGCTGGGCGCGCTCGTTCTCGTTGGGGGCCGCAACGGGCACCACGCGGTAAAAGCGCGCATCCCAAGCCGCGGTCAGGCGGCGGATGGTGCTGCCCTTGCCCGCGGCATCCATGCCTTCGAACACCACCACCAGCGAGCGGCCGCGCAGGCGCAGATCGCGGCTCAATCCGTTGAGCCGGCCCTGCCAGCGCTCCAGCAGGCGCTCGTAGCGCTCGTGCGTCAGCCGCCGCCCGTAGTCCTGCGCCTTGAGCAGCGTCACGTCGTCGCCCGGCGCCTCGATCACGCTGGCGGGCAACGGCCCCTGGGGCGGCACGGGCGACGCCGGCGCCGCCGCGTGGCGCAGCACCGACAGCAGATGCCGCCCCGCCGTCAGATGGCGGTAGGCTTCGTCGCTGCCTTCGATGACGATCCACGGCGCTTCGCCCAGGCTGGTCTTGCGCAGCGCCTCGTCGCTGGCGTCGATGAAGTCGTCGTAGCGTTTGAGGTTCGCCCTTTCTTGCGGGCCGATGCGCCACGCCGTGCGGGGGTCGGACGCCAGCGCCTTCAGGCGCGCTTTGGCCGCCTGCCGGGACAGGTGAAACCAGAACTTCACCAGCACCACGCCCTCGGCCGTCAGCATGCGCTCGAACTGGCGGATGCGCTCCAGCCGGTGGGCGAAATGGTCGCGGCTGTCGCGCCCCTCGACCCGCGCCAGGATCGGATCGGTGTACCACGAGCCAAACAAAATCCCGATGCGCCCTTTGGGCGGCAACACCTGCCAAAACCGCCACATCTCGGGCCAGCGGCGGTCTTCGTCGGTCATGGCGCCGAACGCCTCGGTCCGTATGTGCCGCGGGTCCATCCAGGCGTTGAGCGTGTTGACCGTCTCGCTGCGCCCGGCCCCGTCCACGCCGTTGATGAGGATGACCACGGCGCGGGTGCCGCGGCGCAGCAACTCGTATTGGGCATCGAGCAAGGCGGCCCGCAAGGCCGGCACTTCGGCTTTGTAGGTGGCGCGGTCGATGCGGTGGCCGATTTCGGCCGAATCAAACATGGCGGTCTCCCTCCGTGATCGGCGTGACCATGTTATACCCTACCCAGTCACGCCGAATCGCCTATAATAAAGAGCTTTGCTGGCAAAACCCCGTCGGCCGTGATCACCTTGAAGACGGGGAACCCCTGCCAGGCAAGCCGGCGTCGGGTCTGATCTTCCCCACGTGCGGCCCTGGCACACCATGGAAACCATTGGCCAATGACCACCATTCGCGTTAAAGACAACGAACCGTTCGACGTCGCCCTGCGCCGCTTCAAGCGCACGATCGAGAAGCTGGGCCTGCTCAATGAGCTGCGCGCCCGCGAGTTTTACGAAAAGCCCACCGCCGAGCGCAAGCGCAAGAAGGCCGCGGCCGTCAAGCGCCACCTCAAGCGCGTGCGCTCGCAGCAGCTGCCGCAGCGTCTGTACTGATCGACCGGACGCGACGGCCGGCAACGGCAGATCCTGGCCCGCTGCGCCCGGTTTTGCCTGCCGTTCCCGGCCGACCCCAAAGCCCGCCAGAGGACGCTCCGGCGGGCTTTGTTGCTTGCTCACGACACCCTAGGACTGGACACCCCATGGCACTGAAGGACCGGATCACCGACGACATGAAGACCGCCATGCGCGCCAAGGACAGCGCGCGTCTGGGCGCCATCCGCCTGCTGCTCGCCGCGATCAAGCAAAAAGAGGTCGATGAGCGCGTGACGCTGGACGATGCGGGGGTGATTGCGGTCGTGGACAAGTTGCTCAAGCAGCGCCGCGACTCCATCGCCGCTTACGAACAAGCCGGCCGCACCGACCTGGCCGACAAGGAGCGCGCCGAGGCCCAGGTGCTCGAGGCCTATCTGCCCGCGCGGCTGGACGCCGCGGCGATCGCTGCGGCCGTGCAAGCGATCGTCGGCCGCGTCGCCGCCGACCTGGGCCGCTCGCCCACCCCCGCGGACATGGGCAAGGTCATGGCCTTGGCCAAGGCCGAGCTGGCCGGGCAGGCCGACATGGGCCAGGTGTCGGCCGCGGTCAAGGCCGCCCTGGCGGGCTGACCTCCGACGCGCTGCGCATGGGCGCCGCCCCAGCCTTTGCTGCGGACGCCCCGATCGGGGTGTTCGACTCCGGGGTGGGCGGCCTGTCGGTGTTGCGTGAAATCCGGGCTCGCCTGCCGGCCGAGCGGCTGATTTACGTGGCGGACTCGGGGCACGCGCCCTACGGCGACAAATCGCCCGCCTATGTGCAGGCCCGTGCCGAGCACATCCTGGCCCAGTTGCGGCACGCCGGCTGCAAGGCCGTCGTGGTCGCCTGCAACACCGTCACCGGGCTGTCGATCCGCGCCTTGCGCGAACGCCATCCGGACTGGCCGCTCGTGGCCATCGAGCCGGCCGTCAAACCCGCGGCCGCCCTTACCCGCAGCGGCGTCGTCGGCGTGCTGGCGACCCGCAACACGGTGAACAGCCCCGGACTGGCGCGCCTGATCGCGGCGCATGCGGCCGGCGTGCGGGTGCTCCCGCAAGCCTGCCCGGGCTGGGTGGAGCGCGTCGAACGCGGCGAACTCGACGGCCCCGACACCGAGGCTGCGGTCGCACAGCGCGTGCGGCCGCTGCTCGCGGCCGGGGCCGACGTGCTCGTGCTCGGGTGCACGCACTACCCTTTCCTGCGCCCGGTGATCCAGCGCATCGCCGGTCCGGACGTCACCGTCCTGGACCCGGCCCCCGCGGTCGCGCGCGAACTGGCGCGCCGGCTCGACGAGGCCCACCTCACCACGCCCGGCGCTGCCCCCGGCGACGTCGTGTTTTGGACGAGTGGCGACCTGGCCCAGACGGCACGCGTGATCGGGCTGCTGTGGGGGCAGGCCGTACAAGTGCTGCGCCTGCCCGACGGCGCCACATAACCCCTCAATACCCCTGCTCTGCGCACGGCTTTGTGAATCCGTCCACGACAGATCGCCTTCGGCCCTAAGCTCAGGCCTTCCGCCCACTGCGGGCAGTGTGGACGCTGCAGGAGGTTTTGCGCATGGACAGACGGTCGTTTTTGGGTGCCGGCATCGCCGCCACCGGATGGCTGGCCCTGGGGTCGGCGTGGTCGCAACAGGGCGCCCCCAATTTGGGGGCCCCCGCCCTGCCCTCGCCGGGCATGCGCCGCATCCGGCTCGGCGCCTTCGAGATCATCGCGCTCAACGACGGCGCCTTGCGCCGCCCGCTGGGTGAGGAGTTCGTGCGCAATGCCCCGCTGGAGCAGGTCAAGGCCCTGCTCGCCTCGCAGAACCTGCCCACCGATTACGTGGACATCCCGTTCACCGCCTTCCTGGCGGTGACGCCGGCAGGCAAGTTCCTGTTCGACACTGGCTTTGCCGACAACGGCCCGCCCACGACCGGCCGCCTGCGCGACAACCTGGCGGCCGCCGGCTACCAGCCGGAAGACGTCGACCACGTCGTGATCAGCCACTACCACGGAGACCACATCAACGGGGTGCGCCTCAAGGACGGCCGCCTCACCTTCCCCCGCGCCAAAATCCACGTTCCGGCACCGGAGCACGCGTTCTGGATGGACGACGCGCGCATGGCCGGCGCGCCGCAGGCGATGCAAGGTGCCTTTCAGGCCGTGCGACGGGTGTTCGGCGGTCTGCCGCCCGACCGGCTGGTGCCTTTTCAGCCCGGCGCGGAGCTGGCACCCGGCATCCGGGCCGAAGCGGCCTTCGGCCACACGCCCGGCATGTGCGTTTTCACGCTGCGCTCCGAGGGCCAGGGCTTCATGTACATGGCCGACACGGCCAACATTCCGTCCCTGTTCGTGCGCAACCCGGACTGGTCGGTGGTGTTCGACATGGATGCGGACCTGGCCCGGCAGACGCGGCGCCGCATCTACGACCAGATCATCCGCGACAAGCTGATGGTGGGAGGCTTTCACTTCCCCTTCCCCGCCCTGGGGCACATCGAGGCCGCCGGCAGCGGCTATCGGTTCAATCCGGTGGCTTGAACCTGGGCCGGTCTACATCGCCTTGAAGCGGGCGGCGTACAGCCGGCTGACACCCACGCGCTGCGCCAGTCCGTGCAGGCGCAAGAAGAGCCGCCCGGACTCGTCTCGCTCGGCCACGTCGATGGCGTCCGCCCGCACCACCGTACCCCGATGCACCTGCCAAAACTCGTGCGGGTCCAATCGGGGCAGCAGGTCCTTGAGCGGCATCCGGATCAGGTATTCCCGGTCTGCGGTGAGCACGCGCACATACTTGTCGGCGGCGTCGAAGGCGAGCACGTCGGCAATCGGTACCGGCCGTACCGTAGCGCCCGGCGTGCCAGGCAGAGCGCACATCAGGGTTCGCAACGGGGTGCGGTCGGCGCCGCTCGTCGACGTGGCACTGGTCGGCCCGCGGGCCCCGACCAGGGCGCTGGCCAGGCTGGCGAGGCGCTGCAGGGTTGCCTCCAGCACCGCCTCTCGCTCCGCGACCGTCACGGGGCCGTCGAAGGTGAGGCCGGGTCCGAGTGCGCGCCCTCGGCCCCAGTCGCGCAGTTTGTCCACCGTCTTGCGCAGGCGCTCCGGCTGCACCGGCTTGAGCAGGTAGTCGATGGCCTGGGCCTCGAACGCCTGGACCGCATACTGGTCGTAGGCGGTGACGAAGACCACGGCCGGAAACGGCCGTGCCCCCGGCCCGGCCGTGGGCCAGCGCTCGGCCAGCGCCGCCGCGGCCTCCAGCCCACTCTGCCCTGGCATGCGGATGTCAAAAAACACCACATCCGGCATCGATTCCAGCGCCTGTTCGACGGCAGACAACCCGTCGGACACCACCGCCACCACCCGCAGCTCTGGCCATACACGTGCCAATTCGGCCTGCAGGCTGGCCGCCAGCAACGGTTCATCCTCGGCAATCAGCGCGGTCGGCGCGGCAACGTTCCCCATGGACTTTCCTCTCCCTCAAAGCGCCAGGGACGGGCGCACGCCATCCCCGGACGTCGGCGGCCGCACCGGCAGGCGTACACGCGCCACCGTGGTCGGTCCGGGCTCGGCCAGCAGTTCCAGTCCCGCCTGGGCACCGTAACAGGCGGCCAGACGCGCCCGCACCTGTTCCAGGCCAAAATGCGTCCCCGTCGATGCCGCGGGCGGTGCGTCGCCACCCGCCGGATCAAACCGCCCTCCGGAGTCGCGCACCTCGATCACCAGCATGCCGTCGGGCCCGTCCACCGCCGCACGGACCTCGATCCATCCCCCTTGCACCACCGGCTCCAGCCCGTGGCGGATGGCGTTCTCCACCAGGGGCTGCAACAGCAACGGGGGTACCGGCACAACCTGCAGCGCCGGGGGCAACAGCAGACGAAAACGCAACCGGTCGCCCATGCGCACCTGCATCAGCTCCAGATAATCCTGCACCCGCTCGAACTCCTGCGCCAGCGGGTGCCAATCGGTGCGCGATCCGCTCAGCGTCGCGCGCAAATAGCGGTTCATCCGATCCACCATGCGCTGCGCCGCTGCCGGGTCCACCCCGATCAAGGCGCGCAGGTTGGCCAGGGTGTTGAACAGCATGTGGGGGTCGAGCTGGGCCTCCAGCAGCTTGAGGCGGGCTTCACTCGCCTGCCGCTGTGCCTCGACCTCGGCCAGACGCGCGCGGGCCAACAACTCGCGCGCCACGAACACGTAGGTGGCCACGCCGCCCGCCACCAGCGAAATCAGCAACATGCGCAGCGTCGTCGTTGGCGCCGCGCGCCAGGTGTGCCCGAGCGGATGACCCAGCAGGCCGTCGGCCACGATGCTGCCAACGGCGTAGCCCAACGGCACGGCTGCGATCACCCACGCCGCCGTCGGCAGCGGTCGGATCGCACCGCCAAAGCGTTGGGACATCCCGTACAGCCCGCCATCGATCAGTGCCCAGATGCTCAAGCCGATGCACTGCGCAGCAAGCAGATTGCCCCACAGGCCGTAGGCGTCGCCGCGTGGCAACAAAACCCCGATCAGGGCATTGAACGCCACGACCACCAGCAAGCGCACCGGCCACCGGGGACGACGGGAACGGGTCAACCAGGCCATCACGGCAGTATGCCCAAGCTTGTGCGTGCGTGGGACACGGACACACGCCACACGCGCCTCGCGGGCCAACCCCGTCCCCGGCATCACACCCAGCCGCTGTGGGGGCCAGCCCGATCCGCAGCCAGGGCCAAGCGCCACAAGCGGGTCGCACGAGCGGCAAACACCCCGCTGAAGCCACCGTACAGCGCGCTGACCAGCGGGACGAAGACCGCGTCGAGCGCCAGTGCCGGCTGCACGGACAATGCCGCCGCGACGGCAAACTTCGCACAAAACACGCCCATCATCAGCAGCATGGGGACGACGCTGCCGGGCATCACCAACCGGCGTCGCGCCGCGTCATAGCGAATTGGCGAGCTGGCAGGCTGGCGCACGAACCAGACGAACAGCACCACCGCGCTGCCCAGCCACAACAGCACCGCAACGGCCGAGGGCCCGAAGGCGGACAGCACCCCCTGGAGTGACAGGCCGGTCATCGCCATGGCCAATGCGGTCACGCGCATGAGGCTGAGTTCGTGGGTGAGCATCTGCCGCAAGCCCAACCAGATCAACAGCCCCAGCACGGCGAATACCCATGCGGGGGTGTGCGTCAGAATTTGCCATCCCATGACGGATCTCCTTTCAAAACGGTCGCTTGATAACAGGGGCCAAGGTCACAGCCAGCCCAGCCACTGGCCCCAGACCAGTTGGCCCAGGTAGCGCGACGGCAGCAGGGTGAAGCCACCGGCGACGATGCAGGCGCCGACGTACAGTTGCTGCATGGCCAGCCGGTGCCCGGCGATGTTGCGCCGCGCCAGTTGGCGAAAGGCCACCCACAGCCCACCCGCGGTCACCGGAATCAGCAGGTGGATGGGCGTGTACCCCGCCACATTGGGCAGTTCGAAATCGCGAATGAACAGCGCCGAGATAGCCGTGACGATCATCAAGGTGACCCATGCGTACCCGAAGGCACGGTGCAGGCGGGGGCGCGCGGCGCCGGCTCGGCGCGTCCACAAGGCGACCGGGCCAATGACCACGGCGGCCAGCGCGGCGCTGAGATGAATGGCGATGGTGGGGGTGAGTTGCATGACGCAGGCTCCTGGTTGGGTCACGATGTGACGCGCACTGTGCCGACCTGCGCCGGCGACCGCCAGCCGTATGCGACAGAATGCCGGCCACGGGCGCCAAACGCCTTCGCGTCGGCGTGAAATGCCGGCATGACCCTCAGCCTTCTTGCGTTGTCCCCTCTGCATGGAAATGATTTTTTTGGTGCTGGCGCTGGGCGCCGGCCTGCAGGTCGCCAAGGTTCGCGAACAGCAACAGCGCATTCGCTTGCTCGGCCGCTACTTGCAGCCCTACCGTATCGAACGCCTGATGGAAACCCTGCTGGACGGTTACCTGCGCGCCCTGGGCGAGGACGACCCCGCCCGGCGCGACCAGATCTGGGCCCTGCTGACCACAGCCGAAACCGAGCTGCGGGACCAGGTCCGCCAACTGGCCGCCGATGTCGAGCAGATCTGGCCGGACGATGCCCTGGTCAGCACCCTGCCCATCGCGCTGCCGCGTGCGCACAAACTGTTTCCACGGGCCACCTTCGATCTGCGCCGCGCCCTGGCCATACACGCGGCGGGCATCGAGGCCGTCGTGGCCAACCAGGCCGGGCTGGCCCGACGGGATCAGGCCTACATGCTGAGCGCGGAAATGCTGCTGTTGCAGCACACCTGCCACTGGTTCTGCCGCTCGCGCACCGTGGCCACGGCGCGCATGCTGGCCCGGCACAAAACCGACCACGCGCAACTGGTGCAGGCGGTCTCCCCGCAAACGCGCGACGCTTACCGGCGGCTCATCGGGCGGTAACACGCATGGCCCACGTGCGCCGCGGGCTACTTGGGAGAGGGTCCGAGGGCGGCGTCGCGACGAGCGGTGCCGCCCCAATGCCAAAAACGGCACGCCGAATCACGACGAGCGGCGCCGTCCCAATGCCAAAAACGGCACGCCGAAAAACGAAAGCCCGCTCGCTGGCGGGCTAAGTTGTTGATTTTCCTGGTGGGTCGTGCAGGATTCGAACCTGCGACCAACGGATTAAAAGTCCGCTGCTCTACCGACTGAGCTAACGACCCACTTTGCCGCTACAACCGCGTTTGCCTGTTGTAGCGAAAGCACGCATTATAGCCGAAATTTCTCGCCTCTCCGGGGCCGATGCCCTGGCGCCGTCAGCCGCGGCCGGCCGCCACGGCATCCAGGACCCAACCCGCGGCACACAGGCCGAAGGTGGCCGTCACCGACACGCTGGAGCCGTATCCGTGGCAATTGAGCGACCCATCCCCTGCGCCGTCCACGGCGCACGCGGGATCCGGCGGCGCGACGGACTCCCGGCTGAAGACCGCCATCACGCCCATGCGCCCCTGACGCGGCGCACCGTGCCATTTGCGCAGGCGCTGGCGCAGCTGCGCGAGCAGCGGGTCGTGGGTGGCCTCGGCAATGTCGGCAATCTCCACCCGGTCCCCGCGCCGCTTGCCCCCTGCGGCGCCGGCGGTGATGAACAGGCTGCGCGTCTGCAGCGCCCAGGCGGCCATGGCGGCCTTGGCCGCCATCTGGTCGCAGGCGTCGATGACGGCGAAAGGCCCGTGGGCGCCTTGGTGCGCCTGCGCCTGGCGCAACAGGCCCGCCCAGTTGTCCGGAGTCACGAAGTCGTCGATGGCGCACACCTGGCAGCCCGGATGGATGGCCGCGATGCGGGCGCGCATGGCCTCCACTTTGGCCTGTCCATACGTGCCCTCCAGGGCATGGATCTGCCGGTTGGTGTTGGACTCGGCGACGTGGTCCAGATCGATCAGGGTGAGGCGGCCCACGCCACTGCGGGCCAGAGCCTCGGCCGCCCACGACCCCACCCCGCCGATGCCGACGACGATGACGTGCGCGTCGAACAGCCGCTGCGCGCCCTGCGGACCGTACAGGCGCCGCAGCCCCCCAAAGCGCCGTTCGACATCGGGCGCGTCCAGCGCCGGGGCGGCGGTGGCAGCCTCAGTCACGCTCGAGCAACCAGAGTTGGAAGCGCAACCCACCCAGGGCGCCGGTCACGATCCCGGCAAAGGCGATCGCGCTGGTGACGCTCAGCGTCGACAGACCCGACAAGCCCTGCCCCACGGTGCAGCCCATGGCGGTGACACCGCCCACCCCCATGCACAAGGCACCCACCAGATGCAGCGCCGTGTCGCGCGTGCCGGCAAACCCTTCCCAGCGGAACGACCGGCTGACCACCGCATGGGCAAACGCCCCCGCCACCACCCCCAACACCGACACCACGCCCAGGGTCAGCACCTTGTTCTTGTCGCTGAAATAAATCAGCCAGTCGAGGGTATACGCCATGGGCGCGGTGAAGGTCAGGGCCTCCATGCGGCCGCTGTTGGTCGCCAGAAAGACCGGCTCCAGCGTCTCCGGGTGCTCCGCCACGAAACCGAGCCGGCCCGACACCCACCACATCCCGACCACCGTGGCCCCGATGCCCAGCCCGGCCAGCCACGCGTCGGGGGACCGGCGGAAGCCCTCGCCCAACGCAGCCCACACCATCAGCGCCAGCCCCAGGCCCCCGCCAATCACCCACGCGGCGGTGGAGGCGTCCCAGCCCAGCAGGGGGGCCAGCCAACTGGGCAGTGCGCTGCCCGGCTGCATCTCGATGGCGATGCGATCCACCGTGCTGTCGCGCAGCACGGCCGTGATCCCGCGCAGGGTCGCAAAGGCCGCCACCCCCATGACGAAGAACACGACCACGGCCTTGAGGCTGCCGCCCCCGATGCGCACCAGCGTCTTGCTGCCGCAGCCCGAAGCCAGCACCATGCCAAAACCGAACAGCGCCCCGCCCACGAGCGCGGACAGCCAGATCACGCGCCCGCTGTAGTAAATCGTCTGGGTGGGGTCGATCCACCCCAATGCCGCCATGGCGTGAAAGCCCAGCATGGCCACCCCGATGGCCATGACCCACATGCGCATGCGGGTCCAGTCGCCCATGTTCACGATGTCGCTGATGGCCCCCATGGTGCAGAAATGGGTGCGGTGCGCGACGGCGCCAAAAAGAGCCGAAACGGCGAAGGCCGCCCAAAGGACGGTGGTGTACAGGGATTGGAAAGCAGCAAGATCCATGGTGCGAGAGCGTTTGCGGGCCCGATTCTACGGGCCCGCGTCCGCCAGGGTGCGCGGAGGCCTGCCGCAGGGCGGCCGCCGCGCGGGCGCCCCCTGGGTTCACCGCAGACGCGCCAGACGCTCGCGGGCGGTGGCCGCGGCCTCGGTATCGGGGTAGCGCTTGATGAGCGCCTGCCACGTGGCGCGCGCGGCCTTGGGGTCTTTGAGTTCGAGCTGGCAGCTCGCGATGGCGAGCATCGCCTCGGCCGCCCGAGGGTGCTCCGGCGACTGGTCGATCAGCCGCTGATAGCTGTCGATGGCCGTGCGGTACTGGCGGTCGGCATACAGGGCGTTGCCCTGCCAGTACAAGGCCAACGGCGCGTAGCCACTGCCCGGGTAGCGCGCCAGAAAATCCCCATACAGCTTGGCCGCTCGCGGAAAATCCGACGCCCGCAGGGCCGCCATGGCGCCCTCGAAGGCGGTTTTCTCGTCCGGGCGTGCGGTGAATTCGGTGCCGTCCACCGTGACCTTGGTGGGCTCCAGCGCGCGCAGGCGCTCATCGAATGCGGCCAGGGCGTCGCGCTGCTGGCGCTGCAGATCCGCCAGGTCGCGCGCCAGGCGCTCCTGCTGCCCCCGCAGCGTCGCCAGCTCGCGGCGCACCGCTTCGATTTGGTTGACGACATCGAGCACCCCGCGGCGCGCGGTGTCGCCGCCGGACTGCAGCTCCTGCAACTGGCGCTCGGTGGCTTCGAGGGCTTGGCGCTGGGCCTCCACGCGGCTGCGCAAATCCAGGATGGCGCGGCGCGCCTCGTCGTCGCTGAACAGCGCATGCGCGGGCAGGGCCGCCGCGGCGAGCACGGCGCCGCCCACCCAGGCGGCCAGCGCCGTCCGCCAGCGGCGCACCGGCAAACGTCCTGCGGCGGCGGACCGGGCGAAGCGGGTATGGCTCATGGCGCGGAATCAGCGGTAGGCCAGCTCGACACGGCGATTTTGGCTCCAGGCCTCTTCGCCGCTGCCCTGCACCGCCGGCTTCTCCTTGCCGAAGCTGACCGCCTCCATCTGTGTCTCCTGCACGCCCATCAACGCCAGAGCACGGCGCACGGCGTCGGCGCGTTTTTGGCCCAGGGCCAGGTTGTACTCGCGCCCGCCGCGCTCGTCGGTGTGGCCTTCCAGGACCACGCGGCGCTGGCGATCGGCGTTCAGAAAGCGCGCATGCGCCTCCAGCGTCGCCACGAACTCGGGCTTGACGGTGTAGGAGTCGAAGTCGAAGTAGATGATGCGCGCGACATTGGCCGGCGGCTGCCCCACGCCGGGCTGCTGCGTCTGCACGGGCACCACGGTGCGGCTGTCCACCGCGCCGCTGCCCGCGCCACCGGCACCACCCCCCGCGCCGGCCGCACCGACCGGGGTGGGCGACCGATCGCTGACGGGGGCGCTCTCGTCCAGCTTGACGCTGGAGCAGCCAGCCAGCACGGAGGCGGCCAGCAGCGCCGCACCCGCGCGGACCGCGTGACGTTGCCAGAAGTGACGAACAGGGGTTTTCATGGTGGATTGCGGAAGTGAAAAAGTCAAAGAAAAAGAAGCCGGCCGGCGCGCCCGTGCCATCAGGCCAGGAACGGCCCCCAATCGGGCTCGCGCACGCTGCCCGCTGCCGCCAGCCGCGTCTTGATGCGTCCGTCCAGGGTGGTGGTCATCAGCGACTCGCGGCCCTGCACGCGCGTGGCATAGATGATCAGGCGGCCGTTGGGCGCAAAGCTCGGGCTTTCGTCGGCGTTGGTGTCGGTCAGCGAGGTGACGGTTCCGCTGGCCAGATCCATCAAGCGCAGGCGATACGCATCCCCGATGCGGGAGACGAAGGCCAACTGCCGGCCGTCGGGGCTGACCGCCGGGGAGATGTTGTAGCCCCCCTCGAAGGTGACGCGCGTGACCTCACGCCCATCCGGGGTCATGCGGTAGATCTGCGGCGAACCACCCCGGTCGCTGACGAAATAGACCGCCTTGCCGTCGGGGGCAAAGGCGGGCTCAGTGTCGATGCCGCCGGTCTGGGTGATGCGCTGCGGCTGGCCGCCGTCCAGGTCGAGCGCGTAGATCTGCGAGCTGCCCGCCAGGGTCAGCGTGGCGTACAGGCGCCGGCCGTCGGGCGACCACGCCGGCGCGCTGTTGGAGCCGCGGAAACTCGCCAGCAGCCGGCGCCGGCCGGTGGCGATGTCGTGCGCGTAAATGACGGGCTTGAGCGATTCGAACGACACATAGGCAAGCTGCGTGCCGTTGGGCGACCACGCGGGGGAGATGATGGGCTCGCGGCTGGTCAGGGCGGGCTGGGCATTCTCGCCATCGGCATCGGCCACCCAGAGCTGGTGACGGTCGCCGTTTTTGGTGACATAGGCGATGCGCGTGGAAAACACACCCCGCTCGCCAGTGAGCTTTTCGTACACGTAGTCGGCAATGCGGTGCGCCGCCAGCCGCAGGTCGGCCGCGCTCACGGGGTAACTCAGCCCCCCCAGGTCGGTGCCGCGCACCACGTCCCACAGGCGGAACCGGACGTCGAAACGGCCATCCGCCAGCCCGCGCACGCTGCCGGTGATCAGCGCATCCGCCCCCTGGGTGCGCCAGGGTCCGAGGTCCGGACGCGAGGCCTCGTCCAGCCCCGCGGGGCCGCCCGCAATCTGGCGGAGCTGGCCGCTGCGCACCAGGTCGGCCGCGACGATGGCCGCCACGTCCTGCGGCAGGCCGGAGGGCACCCGAAACGGCGCGACCGCGAACGGAATCTGCTGCACGCCGACGCCGGTCACCTCGACCCGGAACTGGGCGGCTGCCGGCGCCGACCAGGCGGCCAACGCACCGGCCGCAGCCGACGCGAGCAGCCCGCGGCGCGACAGCGGAGCGAACGACGGGGACGGCGCAGTGCCGCGTTCCAGACCGGACAAGGGGGTGCCGAAGCGATCGAGGAGCGTCATCGAAACGGTGGTTGGCGGTCGGACGATGAGACGAACACGCCACCGCGTCGTGCGCGGTGGGTGCGGGAAATCTGTGCGGGAAATGCGCGGTACGGCGGATAATACCGGAAGCGTCACCGTGGCCCTGGGTGTCGACCACCCCCAAGAAAGTTCCCGCCGCAACGGCCCCGCTCCACCGCCCGCCTTGTCGACCACAGCGCCCGACCCCTCCCCATCTGCCGCCGGCCCCGAAGGGGCCAGGGCTGGCGCGCGCGTGCGCGACCGGCTGCGGCGCCTGTGGCCGTACTTTCGCCCCGCGCGGGCGGGGGTGGGTATCGCCGCCCTGGGGGCCCTGTTGGCGGCGCTGACCGAGCCCGCCATCCCCGCCCTGCTGAAGCTGCTGCTCGACGAAGGGTTCATCGCGGGCGGCCTGCCCCTGTGGACGGTCCCCGTGGCGCTGATCGGCCTGTTCGCGCTGCGCGGGGTGGCCACCTTCGTCGCGCAGTACGGGCTGGCCTACACCACCAACGGGGGCATGGTGGCGCTGCGGCGCGCCATGTTCGAGCGGCTGGGCGAGGCGGACCTGCGCTTGTTCGCCGAACAAAACGCCAGCCGCCTGTCGAACACCCTGGTCTACGAAGTGCAAAACGGCGCTGGGCAGCTCGTCGGCGCGCTGCTGACCCTGGTGCGCACCGTGCTCACGATCGCCGCGCTGCTGGCCTATCTGCTGTGGCTCAACTGGCAGCTCACGCTGATCGTGCTGGCCATGTTCCCGCCGCTGTCCTGGGGCATGAAGGCGCTGTCGCGCCGGCTGTACGGCGTGACCCGACGCAGCCAGGCCGCCACCGACGAACTGGCCTATGTGGTCGAGGAAAATGTGCTGGCCCACCGGCTGGTGCGGCTGCACGGCGCCCAGGCACAGCAACAGCGGCGGTTTGCGGCCCTCAACGCCGCGCTGCGCGGCCTGGCGCTCAAGAGCACGGTCGCGGCCGCGGCCATGACGCCGCTGTCGCAGATCCTGGCGGCCACGGCCTTGTCGGCCGTCATCATGGTGGCGCTGCACCAGGCCTCCGGCGGGGTATCGGTCGGCAGCTTCGTCGGCTTCGTGACGGCGATGTTGATGCTCGTGACGCCGATTCGCCAGCTTGCGGACATCGCCACCCCGATCACGCGCGGGCTGGCTGCGCTGGAACGCGGGGTGGCGCTGATCGAGGACACGCCGGTGCAAAGCGGCGGGCAGCACGACGGCGGGCGGGCGCTGGGGCGCATCAGCCTGCAGGACGTGTGGGTGCGCTATGCGGGCCAGCCGGGCGCGGCAGTGCGCGGCGTGTCGCTGGAGATTGCGCCGGGCGAGGTGGTGGCGTTCGTCGGCCCGTCCGGATCGGGCAAGACGACGCTGATCAACCTGCTGCCGCGCTTCGTCGCCCCCAGCCACGGCACCGTCCGGCTCGACGGCGTGGATGTGCGCGAGTGGGATTTGCGCGCCCTGCGGCGGCAGTTTGCGATCGTCAGCCAGGACGTGGTCATGCTCAACGACACGGTGCTGACCAACGTGGCGCTGGGCGACGACCACCCCGACGAGGCGCGCGTGCGCGCCGCGCTCGAGGCGGCCAACCTGGGCGACTGGTGGTCGACACTGCCGCAGGGCCTGCAGACCGTCGTGGGCCACAACGCGGCCCAGTTGTCCGGCGGGCAACGCCAGCGGCTCGCCATCGCGCGCGCGATTTACAAGGATGCGCCGGTGCTCATCCTGGACGAAGCCACCTCCGCCCTGGACAACGAATCCGAGCGCCTGGTGCAAGAGGCCCTGGGCCGGCTGATGGCCGGGCGCACCACGCTCGTGATCGCGCACCGCCTCTCGACCATCGCCCATGCCGACCGCATCGTCGTGCTGGAGGCCGGGCGGGTGATCGAGCAGGGCCGCCACGGGGAACTGCTGGCGGCCGGCGGGCTGTATGCCCGGCTCTACGCCCAAGGCAGCGGCGGCTGGCTGGACGATGGCGAAAGCCCCGTCGTCGCCGCCGAAGACGCGGCCTGAGCCGCCGACCGCCCGCTCACATCAGCACGATGTCGTACTGCTCCTGCGTCATGGTGCTTTCGCTCTGCAGCGAAATGGGCTTGCCGATGAAGTCCGACAGCCCCGCGAGGTGTTGGCTTTCCTCGTCCAGGAAGCGCTCGACCACCTGCGGCGCGGCGATGATGCGGAACTCGCGCGGGTTGAAGGCGCGCGCCTCGCGCAGGATCTCGCGCAGGATGTCGTAGCAAACGGTGCGCGTGGTGCGCACCCGGCCGCGCCCGTCACAGGCCGGGCAGGTTTCGGTCAGCATCTGCGCCAGCGATTCGCGTGTGCGCTTGCGCGTCATCTCCACCAGCCCCAGTTGCGAGAAGCCGCCGATCATCGTCTTGACGCGGTCGCGCGCGAGCTGCTTGCGCAGCTCGGCCAGCACGGCGTCGCGGTGGTCGTCGCGCACCATGTCGATGAAATCGATGATGACGATGCCGCCCAGGTTGCGCAGCCGCAATTGGCGCGCGATGGCCTGGGCCGCTTCCAGGTTGGTGCGAAAGACCGTGTCGTCGAAGTTGCGCGCCCCGACGAAGCCGCCGGTGTTGACATCGATCGTCGTCAGCGCCTCGGTCTGGTCGAACACCAGATAGCCGCCCGATTTGAGATCGACGCGGCGCCCGAGCGCGCGCTCGATCTCCTCGTCCACATGGTATTGGTCGAAGATGGGCCGCTCGCCGCGGTAGAGGACCAGCCGGTCCGCCACCTGCGGCGTGTACTCCTGGGCAAACGCCTGCAGGGCCGCAAACTGCTCGCGCGAATCCACCTGGATGGAGCGCGTCTGCGGCCCGGCCAGATCGCGCAGCACCCGCTGCACCAGGGTCAGGTCCTCGTGCAGCAGCGCGGGGGGCGCCACCTGCACCGCCCGCTCGCGGATGCGGGCCCAGGTCTTGCGCAGGTAGGCGATGTCCTCGGCCAGTTCTTCGTCGCTGGCGTCCTCGGCATTCGTGCGCAGGATGAAGCCGCCTCCGCCGTCGCCCACCAGGGCGAGCAGGCGTTGGCGCAGCGCCTCGCGCTGGGCCGGCGGGATTTTCTGCGACACGCCGACGTGCCCGTCCTGGGGCAGAAACACCAGCAGCCGCCCCGCGATGCTGATCTGCGCGGTCAACCGCGCGCCCTTGGTGCCGATCGGGTCCTTGAGCACCTGCACCAGGATCGACTGCCCCTCGAACACCTGGCGCTCGATGGGGGGCATGCTGGGGGCCTCGGGCTCGCCCGCGCGCGCCGGGGCATGGCGGGCGTTGATCTGCGGCAGCAAATCGGCCACGTGCAGAAACGCCGTGCGCTCCAGCCCGATGTCGATGAACGCGGACTGCATGCCGGGCAGCACCCGCTGCACCCGCCCGACATAGATATTGCCCACCAGACCGCGCTCCAGCGCGCGCTCCAGCAGCACCTCCTGCACCGCCCCCTGTTCGATCAGAGCGACGCGGGACTCCTGCGGGGACCAGTTGATGAGGATGTCGTGCTGGGCCATGGTGGCCGACAGCTTACCGCAGAGACAGACCGGCGCGGCGCAGCAGCTCGGCCGTCTCGTACGCGGGCAGGCCCATGATGCCGGTGTAGCTGCCGGTGATGCGCCGCGCCCACAGACCGGCGCGGCCCTGGATGCCATAGGCGCCCGCCTTGCCGAACGGCTCGCCGGTGGCGATGTAGGCCGCAATGTCCTCCGCCGTCAGGGGCTTGAAGGTGACCGTCGAGCGGTTCACCGCCAGCCACTCGCGCCGTCCCCGCGCGACCGCCACCGCGGTGAGCACCTGGTGGCGCCGGCCCGACAGGCGCTGCAGCATGCAGGCGGCGTCCGCGGCATCCGCCGGCTTGCCGAGGATGTCGCCCCCGTCCGCCACGGTGGTGTCGGCACACAGAACCAGACCGGCCGGCCAGCCCCGGCGCTGGCGCCGGGCCTCCGCCGCCCGCAGCTTGAGGCGGGTGACGCGCCGCACATAGACCAGCGGTGCCTCCCCGGGCTGCACGCACTCCAGCGCCTCGGGGTCCTCGTCGGCATCCGGCAGCAGCGGCACGGCGGTCACGCCCCATTGCTCCAGCAACTGGCGGCGGCGTGGGCTTTGCGACGCCAGGTACACCCATGGGCGGTCGTCGGTGGGCAGGTCGGGTCGGGCCTCGGTCATTCGCGGTGGTAGGGGTGGCCGGTGTTGATGGACCACGCCCGGTAGAGTTGCTCGATGAGCAGCACGCGCGCCAGGGCGTGCGGCAAGGTCAGGTCGGACAGGCGCAGCCGGTGCTGGGCGGCCTGGCGCAGCGCGGGATCCAGCCCGTCCGGCCCGCCAATCACGAAAGCGACATCGACGCCGTCGAGCTGCCACTGCCGCAGGCGCTGCGCCAGCTCCTGCGTGGTGCAGCGGTCGCCGCGCTCGTCCAGCACGACCAGGCGGGCGCCTTTGGGGCAGGCGGCCTCCAGGCGCTGGCGCTCGGCCGCCATCAGCGCTTCCGGGGGTTTGCCGCTGGTGCGCGGCTCGGCCTTGACGGTGCGCAGATGCACCCGCGCCTCGGGCGGAAAGCGTTTGGCGTAATCCTCGTAGGCCGCCTCGGCCCAGTCGGGCATGCGCTGGCCCACGGCCAGCAAATGCCACTTCATGCGGCGTCGTCGGCCGCCGGGCGGCGGCGCCGCGGCACGGACGCCCGCGGGGCGGTGGCCCCGGCCGCCGACGGGGTGGCGGCACGCGGGGCCGCCCGGCGCAGGCGCACCGGCTTGCCGCCCCAGATCTCTTCCAGCCGGTAGTACTGGCGGATGGCGGGCTGCATCACATGCACGACGGCCGAGCCGCAATCCACGATGATCCACTCGCCATTGTCCTCGCCCTCCACCCGGGGTTTGGCAAACCCGGCCTCGGCCACTTTGTCGCGCACGCTGGCGGCCAGCGCCTTGGTCTGGCGGTTGGAGGTGCCGCTGGCGATGATGACCCGCTCGAACAGCGGCGTGATCGCCTCGGTGTTGAAGACTTGGATGTCCTGGGCCTTGACGTCCTCGAGGCCGTCGACGATGGCGCGCTGGAGTTTCTGGATCTGGCGTTGGGCGGCGGTGTCGGTCATGGAATCGGTGTATCAAGCGGCCGGCCCGTGCGTCGCAGCATAGAGCCGATGGTCGGAAATATACCGCGCGACGGCAGGCGGCACCAGCGCCGCCCCATCCGGGGCGGGGGTCGCGTCACGGGCGCCGGATGGCCGGTTGGCCTGGCGCCACTGGTCGCGCACGGCCGTGGCGCTCAGATCCGTCGGGGGCAGATCGAGCGCGACGAACGGCAGCCCCACCTGGGCCAGATCGGGCAACGGCGCACTACCCCCGACCAGCGGCCGGTTGGCCACGGCCACCGTCGCCCAGCGCAGAATGTCCTCCCAGCGCCGCCAGGTGCGAAAGGCCAGCCACTGATCGGCCCCCATCACCACGAACAGCGCCGCCCCGGGATGCTCGGCGCGCAGCTCGGCCAGGGTGTCCACGGTGTACGTCGGGCCGTCGCGAGCGATCTCTCGCCCATCCACCACCACCCCGGGCAAATCGGCAAAGGCCAGGCGGCACATGGCCAGCCGGTGCCGCGCGTCGGTCAGGGGGCGCGCCTTGTGCCAGGCCTGTCCGGTGGGCAGGATCAGCAGGGTGTCGAGCGAGAGTTGCCGCAGCGCCGCCTCGGCCAGGGCCCGGTGCGCCCGATGGGGCGGGTCGAATGCGCCGCCGTACACACCGATGCGGCGCGCAGCGGGGGCGCACACGGGGGCAGAACCGGTCACAGCCAGTCGCGGCGCACCAGAAATTCGGTCAACAGCCGATGCTCGGGCGTGCCGGGCTGGGGCCGCTCGTTGTACGACCAGCGCACCAGCGGCGGCATGGACAGCAGGATGGACTCGGTGCGCCCGCCCGACTGCAACCCGAAGTGCGTGCCCCGGTCCCAGACCAGGTTGAACTCGACATAGCGGCCGCGGCGGTAGAGCTGGAACTGGCGTTCGCGCTCGCCGTAGGGTGTGCCGACGCGGCGCTGCACGATGGGCAGGTAGGCGTGCAAAAAGGCGTCGCCCACGGCGCGCGTCATCGCAAAACCGCCCTCGAAGCCCAGCTCCGAAAAGTCGTCGTAAAAAATCCCGCCGATGCCGCGCTGCTCGCCGCGGTGGCGCAGGCAGAAGTAGTCGTCGCACCAGGCCTTGAAGCGCGGGTATTTGTCCGCGCCGAAGGGCACCAGCGCCTGCGCGCAGGTGCGGTGGAAGTGCACCGCATCCTCCTCGAAGCCGTAGTAGGGCGTGAGGTCCATGCCGCCGCCGAACCAGCTCACCGCCTCGCCGCCGCGGGCCGGGCGCGCCGTGATCATGCGCACATTCATGTGCACGGTGGGCACATACGGGTTGCGCGGATGGAACACCAGCGACACGCCCAAGGCCTCGAACGGCGCGCCAGCCAACTCGGGCCGGTGCTGCGTGGCCGACGGGGGCAGCTTGGGGCCGCTGACGTGCGAAAACCCACAGCCGGCGCGCTCGAACACCTCGCCGCCTTCCAGGATTTGCGTCACGCCGCTGCCCTGCAGCGCCTCCCCCGGCGCCTTCTCCCAGGCGTCGGACAGGAAGGAGCGGCCGTCGATCTCGGAAATGGCGCTGGTGATGCGCTGCTGCAAGCCCAACAGGTATTCGCGCATCTGGGTCACGGGCTCGTGGGCCATGGTTGCCTCCTCAGGGGGCGCGGTGGGCGGCCGGCCTGCCCGGCCGCGGGCGCGTTCAGCCGGCCTGACGCGCCAGCGCGCGGTGGCCAATGTCGTGTCGGTACTGCATGCCGTCGAAGGCGATGCCGCGCACCAGCGCATACGCGCGGTCGCGGGCCGCGGCGACGTCGGCCCCCAGCGCGGTGGCGCACAGCACGCGCCCGCGGCTGGTCACCAACTGCCCCTGCTGCAGCGCGGTGCCCGCGTGGAAGACGACGGCATCCGCCGCGTCCGCCGGCAGCACGGTGACGACATCCCCCTTGCGGGGCGTGAGCGGGTAGCCGGCGGCCGCCACCACCACGCCCAGAGCGACGCGCGGGTCCCAGTCCAAGGAGATGGTATCCAACCGCCCATCGGTCGCCGCCAGCAACACCTCCACCAGGTCGCTGCGCAGGCGCATCAGGATGGGCTGCGTCTCCGGGTCGCCCATGCGGCAGTTGAACTCCAGCGTCTGGATGCTGCCGTCCGGCGCCACCATCAACCCCGCATACAAAAAGCCCGTGTATGGCGTGCCCTCGGCCGCCATGGCGCGCACGGTCGGCTCGATCACCTCGCGCAGGGCGCGCGCGTGCACCGCAGGCGTGACGACGGGCGCGGGCGAATACGCGCCCATGCCGCCGGTGTTGGGCCCGGCGTCGCCGTCCAGCAGCCGCTTGTGGTCCTGGCTGGTGGCCAGCGGCAGCACATGGGTGCCATCCACCAGCACGATGAAGCTGGCCTCCTCCCCTTGAAGGTAGGACTCGATGACCACACGCGCGCCCTCGGCGTTGTGCTGCACGCCCAGGCGGTTGTCCACCAGCATGAAGTCGATCGCCTCGTGCGCCTCGGCGGCCGTCATGGCCACGACCACGCCCTTGCCCGCCGCCAGGCCGTCGGCCTTGACGACGATGGGGGCGCCCACCCGGTCCACGTAGGCGTGCGCCGCCGCAGGGTCGGAGAACGTCTCGTGCGCCGCGGTAGGGATGCCGTGGCGCTGCATGAACGCCTTGGCAAAGGCCTTGGAGCTTTCGAGCTGCGCGGCCGCCTGCGTCGGGCCGAAGATGCGCAGGCCCGCGGCGCGAAAGACGTCCACGATGCCGGCGGCCAGCGGGGCTTCCGGCCCCACCACGGTCAGGCCGATGCGGTTGGCCAGCGCCCAGTCACGCAAGGCCGCGACGTCGGTGATGGGCACATTGACCAGATCCGGATCGCGCGCGGTACCGCCATTGCCGGGCGCGACGAACACCTGCTCCGCGCGCGGGGATTGTTTGAGCTTCCACGCCAGCGCGTGCTCGCGGCCGCCGCCGCCGACGACCAGCACCCGAATGCGTTCGTTCATTCCGGCAGTTCCGCGTTGTGGAAGACGTCCTGCACGTCATCCAGGTCTTCGATGGCGTCGAGCAGCTTTTGCATGCGCTGCGCGTCCTCGCCCTCCAGCACCACGGAGTTGGAGGGCCGCCAGGTGATGTCGGCCATCGCGGGGGTCAGCCCCGCGGCCTGCAGCGCGTCGCGCACGGCCTCGAACTGCGCCGGCGCGGTCAGCACCTCGATCGAGCCGTCCTCCTGCGTGATCACGTCGTCGGCGCCGGCCTCCAGGGCGACTTCCATCACCTTGTCCTCGCTGGTGCCGGGCTCGAAGACGATCTGGCCGCAGTGCTGAAACTGGAACGCCACCGACCCCTCGGTGCCCAGGTTGCCGCCGTGCTTGCTGAAGGCATGGCGCACCTCGGCCACGGTGCGCACGCGGTTGTCGGTCATGCAGTCGACGATGACGGCCGCGCCGCCGATGCCGTAGCCCTCGTAGCGCACCTCTTCGTAGTTGACGCCCTCGAGGTTGCCGGTGGCCTTGTCGATGTTGCGCTTGATGGTGTCGGCCGGCATGTTGGCGGCCTTGGCCTTGTCGATGGCCAGCCGCAGGCGCGGGTTGGCGGCCGGGTCACCGCCGCCCTGGCGGGCGGCGATCATGATCTCGCGCACCACGCGCGTCCAGATGCGCTGGCGCTTCTCGTCCTGGCGCGCCTTGCGGTGCTGGATGTTGGCCCACTTGGAATGTCCTGCCATGCAAACCTCGTCGATTCCGTCGCGATAATCGGGTCAGGCTGACCGTTGGGGGTAGCCCGCTATTCTACGCGGCCCCCTGCTGCGGCCTGCCGCCAGCGATTCCAACCCTGCCCTCACGCCCCGGACACCCCGCCATGACCGAGCCGATCCTGATCGCCCGCCGCGACGCCGTCGAGTGCCTGCTGCTGCCCGACAAGGCCAACCGCCACGGACTGGTGACCGGCGCCACCGGCACCGGCAAGACCGTCACGCTGCAGACGCTGGCCGAGGGCTTCTCGCGCCGGGGGGTGCCGGTGTTCATGGCCGACGTCAAGGGCGACCTGACCGGCATCAGCCAGCCCGGGCGCATCGAGGGCAAGCTGGCCCAGGTGCTGGCAGACCGCGGCATCACACCACCGCCGCCCACCGCCTGCCCGGTGACGCTGTGGGACGTGTTTGGCGAGCAGGGCCACCCGGTGCGCGCCACGATCAGCGACATGGGCCCGCTGCTGCTGGCGCGCATGCTCGGCCTCAACGACACCCAGGCCGGCGTGCTCAACCTGGTGTTCAAGATTGCCGACGACCAGGGCCTGCTCCTGCTGGACCTGAAAGACCTGCGCGCAATGCTGCAGCACGTCGGCGACAACGCCCGGCAGTTCACCACCGAATACGGCAACATCAGCGCGGCCAGCATCGGCGCCATCCAGCGCGGGCTGCTGGCGCTGGAACAGCAGGGGGCGGACCGGTTTTTTGGCGAGCCGATGCTCGACATCGCCGACCTGATGCAGACCGTGAACGGCCAAGGCGTGGTCAACATCCTGGCCGCCGACAAGCTGCTCAACGCGCCGCGGCTGTACGGCACCTTTTTGCTATGGCTGCTGTCGGAGCTGTTCGAAGCGCTGCCGGAGGTGGGCGACCTGGACAAGCCCAAGCTCGTGTTCTTTTTTGACGAGGCGCACCTGCTGTTCGAAGACGCCCCCAAGGTGTTGGTGGAGCGAATCGAACTGGTCGTGCGACTGGTGCGCTCCAAGGGCGTGGGCGTGTACTTCGTCACCCAGAATCCGCTCGACATCCCGGACAGCGTGCTGGGCCAGTTGGGCAACCGCATCCAGCACGCGCTGCGGGCCTTCACCCCGCGCGACCAGAAGGCCGTCAAGGCCACCGCACAGACGATGCGGCCCAAGGCGGGGCTGGACATCGAGGCCGCGATCACCGAACTGGCCGTGGGCGAGGCCCTGGTGAGCCTGCTCGATGCCAAGGGCCGACCGAGCGAGACCGAGCGGGTCTGGGTCATGCCCCCCGGCAGCCGCCTGGGGCCGGTGACGCCGCAGGAGCGCCAGGCGCTGCTGCGTGGCTCGCTGGTGGCGGGGGTGTACGACCAGGCGGTGGATCGCGAAAGCGCCTACGAGCGGCTGCGCGCCAGCCACCAGGGCGCTCAGCCGCCGCGCGACGGTGCGGGTGCCGCCGGCTCGACGGCCGCCGCGCCCCGGTCGGCACCGGCCGATTCCACCGGCCTGGGTGCCCGCGTGGGCGAGGTGCTGTTTGGCCGCACCGGCCCGCGCGGCGGGCAGCACGACGGGCTGGTCCAGGCGGTGGTCAAGACCGCGGTGCGCGAGATTGGCGCCAACCTGGGCCGGCAGCTCGTGCGCGGGCTGCTGGGCGGCCTGGTCGGCGGCAGCACCCGGCGGCGCTGAGCGGCGTCGGCAGCCGCCCCCGGGTTTGTGCCCTCCCCGTCGGGCACGGCGTCGGCCTACACTGGGCGCCCATGCATCGGCACTGCAGGAGACACACGGAATGACCGCCTGGCTGGCCCTCGCCGGGTGGGCCCTGGCCATCGCGCTGGGGGCCGGCTGGTGGCGCGAGCGGCGGGCGCGGGATCGCGCCCGCACCTTGCTGCAAGAGGAGCAGCGCTGGATCTCGGAGCTGTTCGACCGGCTGGACATCGCGCACTGGCAGCGCAACCTGGACACGCAGGCACTGTGGTGGTCGGATGTGTTCCGGCGCATGCACGGCATCGCACCGGACGAGCCGGCCGAACGCGAACGCTCGCTGCGCCAGTTGGTCCCGGAAGACCGCGAGCGGGTGCATCGCGTGTTGGAAGAGTCTTACGCACGCGGCAGCGGGGAGGCGGGCTACCGGATCCAGCAGCCGGACGGCCGCATCACCCACCATATGCTGCGCATCGTCGTGACGCGCGAACCGGCCACGGGGCAGCGCGTCGCATTTGGCGTCAACCTCGACATCAGCGAGCGGGCGCGGCTGGAGGCGGCGCTGCGCGAGCGATCGGCATACCTGGAAGCCATCGTGCAAAACCTGCCGATGGGCTTGAGCGTGTTCGACCGCCAGCTCAAACTGCGGGTCTGGAATGCGGAATTCGGGCGCGTGCTCGACTTGCCGCAGGAGCTGCTCTACGACGGGGTGGACTTCGACGACCTGATCCGGGTGCCGGCCCAGCGCGGCGAGTACGGTGCGGTGGATCCGGAGCAGGCGGTGGCCGAACGCCGGCGCCTCGCGCTGCAATTTCGCGCCCACCGGCTGGAGCGCACCCGTCCCAACGGCCGCACGCACCTGGTCATTGGCGAGCCGATTCTGCGCGATGGCGAGGTGGTGGGCTTCGTCACCACCTACACCGACATCACCGAGCAGAAGCAGGAGCGCGAGCGGCTGGCGCAGGCGCGCGACATCCTGCGCACGCTGGTGGACAACATTCCCGTCGGCGTCTCGATGGTCGATCGGGAGTTGCGCATGCAAGTCTGGAACGACCGCCTGCTCGACCTGCTGGACCTGCCCCGACCGCTGTTCGAGCGGCCCGATCTGACCCTGGTCGATGTGCTGCGCTACAACATCGAGCGCGGCGAATACGGCGCGCAAACCGACCCGCACCGCCTGCTTGCGGAGATGCGCGAGCGCGCCCTGCGTTTCGAGCCGCACGAGTTCGAGCGCGTCCGCCCGAATGGCCGGGTGCTGCATGTGCGCGGCCAGCCGCTGGCGACGGGCGGCTTCGTCACCGTGTACACCGACGTCACCGAGCGCCGCGCCGCCCAGGACACCATCGAGCGGCTGGCGCGCACCGACGCCCTCACCGGCCTGACCAACCGGCATGCACTGCCGGTCGCGCTGGACCAGGCGCTGGCCGCGGCCGAGCGCGACGGCCGACCCCTGGGCGTGCTGTTCATCGATCTGGACCGCTTCAAGGCCATCAACGACTCTCTGGGCCACGAGGCAGGCGACCAGGTGCTGGTAGAGGCAGCGCAGCGGCTGCGCTCCCGCCTGCGGGCCAGCGACATCGTCGCGCGCATCGGTGGCGACGAATTCGTCGTGGCCTTGACCGGCATGCAGGACGAAGCCGACGCCGCGCGGGTTGCGTTGCAGATCGTGCAAGCCATGTCGGAGCCCTTCACCGTCGACAGCGGGGCCCATGGGGTGCTGCGCGCCTATGTCACGCCGTCGATCGGCATCGCCTCCTTCCCACGCGACGGGCGCCGTGCCGCGGAGCTGCTGCGGCTGGCCGACATCGCGATGTACCACGCCAAGGGCGATGGCGGCGCGGGGTGGCGCTACTACACCCCGGCCATGAACGAACAGGTCCTGCGCCGCATCGACCTGGAGGCACGCCTGCGCGAGGCCATCGCGGGCGACGCCCTCGAGCTGTACTACCAGCCCATCCACGCGCTGAGCGACGGGATGCCGCTGCTGGGCTTCGAGGCCCTGCTGCGCTGGCCGCAGGCGGATGGCGAAGTGCTCTCACCGGCCGCCTTCGTGCCGATGGCCGAGCAGTCGGCCGACCTGATCGAGGCGCTGGGCCGCTGGGTGTGCACGGCGGTCGCCCGCCAGCGGCAGCGCTGGCAGCAGCTGTACCCGGAGTGGCCGCTGTTGCTCAGCATCAACCTGTCGGCGCGCCAGTTCGACCGCGAGGGGCTGGCCGAGCGCATCCGCGACGCGTTCGCCGCGGCCGACCCTGAAGGTGCCGCAGCTGCGCTGCCCCTGCTCGGCATCGAATTCGAAATCACCGAAGGGGCCATGATGCGCGACCCGCGGCGCGCCGAAGCCGAGCTGTCGCGCCTGCGCGAGCTGGGCGCACGCATCGCGATCGACGACTTTGGCACGGGGTACTCGTCCCTGGCCTACCTCAAGCACCTGCCGATCGACCGGCTCAAGATCGATCGCACCTTCGTGCGGGATGTGGCCGACGACGCGGACGATGCCGCCATCGTCACCGCGGCCGTCGCCTTGGCGCACCGCCTGGGGCGCGAGGCGGTGGCCGAAGGCGTGGAGACGGCCGCGCAACTGCATGCGCTGCGCCAGATCGGCTGCGACGCGGTGCAGGGCTTTGGGCTGGGGCGGCCCATGCCGGCCCTGCAGGTGGGTGGCCATCTGCAGCGCGTGGCGCGCGGCGAGCACCTGGCGCTGTGGCGGGCCGCCGGTCAGTCCTCCGGCGCCAGCGAGGCGGCGTAGTCCATCAAATCGGCCAGGATCGCCTGCGCGCGCTCGTCACCGCGCTCGACGGCGCCTTCGGCCAATGCATCCAGCCGCTCCAGATAGGCCGGCAGCGGTGCAAAGCCCCCAGTGCCGTCCATCAATCGAGCGCGGCAGTGGTCGCGCCAGCGCAAGCGCTCATCGTCGCGCAGCGACTCGGGGTGGTTGCGGGCGCGGAAGCGAAACACCAGCTCCGGCAGCCGCGGATCGTCGAACCCCGCCCGCTGCCACGCCGGATCGGCGGGGTCGAGCTGGCGCAGCCGCGCCAGCCGCCGGCGGTCCTCGTCACCGACGAAACCGTCGTAGAGCGCCCCGTCCACATCCGCCGGCCCGGCAGGCACGTCGCGCCCGAACAGCGCGGCCCACAGCGCGCCCAGATCGGGCAGGCCGGCCGCGTAGGCGGCGTGCCGCTGGATGAGCCCCAAATCCAGCCCGAAGCGCTCGGCGGCGCCATCCTGCAGCACCGCCGGGTTGCTGACCACCATGGGCGAGCGGTTGAGGTGGATGCTCTTGAGCGGCAGCCGCCGCACCCCTTCGGGCAAGTCCGCCTGGCGGGTGAACAGGCGCAGGCGGGCTTCCTCCGGCCGCAAATCGATCAGCTCGCGCGGATCGTGGGCCAGATCCCAAGCCAGCAGCTCGTTGCGGTTGGACGGGTGGCTGGCCAGCGGCCACATCACCGCCAGGCAGCCCCGCTCGGTGGAAAACTGGCCCGACACATGCACGAAGGGGCGTGCCTGGCCCGCCAGCGCGGGCAGGCCCAGCACCTGCATCACGCGATCGCGCCGGTGCAACCCAAAGGCGTAGTCGAACAGCCGGGGCTGGCGCTCGCGGATCAGGCGCGCCACCGCCACCGTGGCCAGCACATCCGACAGGGCGTCGTGCGCCTGGGTGTGGGCGAGGCCGTTCGCCGCCGTCAGATCCTCGAGGCGAAAACTCGGCCGTCCGTCGGGGTGGCGCGGCCACTCGATGCCTTGCGGGCGCAGCGCCCACGTCATGCGCACCACGTCCAGCACATCCCAACGGCCGCAGCCGTTGCGCCACTCCCGGCCGTAAGGATCGAGCAGATTGCGCCACAACAGGTGGCGCGTGAACTCGTCGTCGAAGCGGATGGAGTTGTAGCCCACACCGACGGTGCCCGGACGCTCCAGCTCGGCCAGGATGGACTCGGCAAAGGTGCGCTCGCTGACGCCGCGGTCCAGACAGGTCTGGGGCGTGATGCCGGTAATCAGGCAGCTTTCCGGGTCGGGCAGATAGTCCGGTGCCGGGCGACAGTACGCAATGAGGGGCTCGCCGATGGGGTTGAGCTGGGCATCGGTGCGCAGACCGGCAAACTGGGCGGGCCGATCCCGCCGGGCGTCGGCGCCGAAGGTCTCGTAGTCGTGCCAAAAAAAGGTGTGGGCGGTCTGGGTCACCCGGACATGGTAACCGGTGCGCCGCGCTGGTCATGTCGGGTCACGTCGGCAACATCGGGGCACGCGGCCCCACGGGGCGTGGATTGGCGTACAGTGGGGCCATGCCGCCTAAGCCCCCGACTGCTCCTGCACCAGAGACCCTCCACACCGCCGTCGCCCCCTGCCCCTTGGGGGACGTGCGGGTCGCCGTCAGCCCGGCCGGCCTGTGCGCCGTCGCGCTGGGTATGCCGGACGACGCCTGGCGGGCCGATCTGCGCCGGCGTTTTCCCCGCGCGGCCCTCGCGGACGGTCAGGACACGCACCGCGCGTGGGCGGACGCGGTCGCCGCGCTCATCGAAGTCCCTGCCCAGGATTTCGCCCTGCCGCTGGACCTCCGCGGGACCGCCTTCCAGCAGCGCGTTTGGGCGGTGCTGCGCACCATTCCCCCCGGCCAGACCCTCGGCTACGGCGAGGTCGCCCGCCGTCTGGGCGCCCCCCGTGCCACGCGAGCCGTGGCGCAGGCCTGCGGCGCCAACCCGCTGGCGGTGGTGATTCCGTGCCACCGGGTGATCGCCAGCGACGGCCGCCTCACCGGCTACCGCTGGGGGCTGGAACGCAAGCGCGCGCTGCTGCAACGCGAGGGGGCACAGCCACGCGCCTGACCCCGCCCACGGCCCGGGGCTGGCCCGGGGCGGGTGCATCAGTCGGCCGTGGCCTCCTCCGGCTCGGCCGGTTCGGCCTTGCGGTCCTTCTTCGGCATCGGCTGGATGTCGAGCTTGACCTGCGGCTCGCCGCCGCCCTCGGGCGTCTCGACGTCCACCGTCAGGCGCCCGCCGTCCACCAGCCGGCCGAACAGCAGCTCGTCCGCCAGCGCCCGCCGGATCGTGTCCTGGATCAGGCGCTGCATCGGGCGTGCGCCCATCAGCGGGTCGAAGCCCTTCTTCGCCAGGTGCTTGCGCAGCGCGTCGGTGAAGGTGACCTCGACCTTCTTCTCGGCCAGCTGCTGCTCCAGCTGCAGCAGGAACTTGTCCACCACGCGCAGGATGACCTGCTCGTCCAGCGGCTTGAAGCTGACGATGGCGTCCAGCCGGTTGCGGAACTCCGGCGTGAACAGGCGCTTGATGTCGGCCATCTCGTCACCGGCCTGACGCTGCGTCGTGAAGCCGATGGTGGACTTGTTCATCGTCTCGGCGCCGGCGTTGGTCGTCATGATGATGATGACGTTGCGGAAGTCGGCCTTGCGCCCGTTGTTGTCGGTCAGCGTGCCGTGGTCCATCACCTGCAGCAGCACGTTGAAGATGTCCGGGTGCGCCTTCTCGATCTCGTCGAGCAGCAGCACGCAGTGCGGCTTCTTGGTGATGGCTTCCGTCAGCAGCCCGCCCTGGTCGAAGCCGACGTAGCCCGGCGGCGCGCCGATCAGGCGGCTGACCGCGTGGCGCTCCATGTACTCCGACATGTCGAAGCGGATCAGCTCGATGCCGAGGATGTAGGCGAGCTGCTTGGCCGCCTCGGTCTTGCCGACGCCCGTGGGGCCGCTGAACAGGAACGCCCCGATCGGCTTGTCCGGCTTGCCCAGGCCCGAGCGCGCCATCTTGACGGACGAGGCCAGGGCCTCCAGCGCCTTGTCCTGGCCGAACACCACGGCCTTGAGGTCGCGCTCCAGGTTTTGCAGCTTGCCGCGGTCGTCGCTGGACACGCTGGCCGGCGGAATGCGCGCGATCTTGGCGACGATCTCCTCGATCTCGGCCTTGCCGATGGTCTTTTTGCGCTTGGATGGCGCGACGATGCGCTGCGCCGCCCCGGCCTCGTCGATGACGTCGATGGCCTTGTCGGGCAGGTGGCGGTCGTTGATGTACTTGGCCGACAGCTCGGCCGCGGCCTGCAGCGCCGCGGCGGCGTACTTGACGCTGTGGTGCTCCTCGAAGCGCGACTTCAGGCCCTTGAGGATCTCGATGGTCTGCTCCACCGTGGGCTCGACCACGTCCACCTTCTGGAAGCGCCGCGACAGCGCCGCATCCTTCTCGAAGATGCCGCGGTACTCGGTGAAGGTGGTCGCGCCGATGCACTTGAGCTGGCCGCTGGACAGCGCGGGCTTGAGCAGGTTGGACGCATCCAGGGTGCCGCCGGAAGCGGCGCCCGCCCCGATCAGGGTGTGGATCTCGTCGATGAACAGGATGGCGTTGGGTTTGTCCTTGAGCGCCTTCAGCACGCCCTTGAGGCGTTGCTCGAAGTCGCCGCGGTACTTGGTGCCCGCCAGCAGCGCGCCCATGTCCAGGGAATACACCGTCGCATCGGCCAGCACGTCGGGCACGTCCTTTTGCACGATGCGCCAGGCCAGCCCTTCGGCGATGGCGGTCTTGCCCACGCCGGCCTCGCCGACCAGCAGCGGGTTGTTCTTGCGCCGGCGGCACAGAATCTGGATCACCCGCTCGACCTCGTAGTCCCGCCCGATCAGGGGATCGATCTTGCCGTCCTTGGCCGATTGGTTGAGGTTCTGGGTGAACTGCTCCAGCACCGACGCCTTCTCGTTGCCCTTGGCCTCGCCGGCCTCCTCGTTTTCGGCGGCGCTGCCCTCGCTGGACTTGGCGGGCTCGGGCGACTCGCCCTTGCGGATGCCGTGCGCGATGTAGTTGACCACGTCCAGCCGGGTGATGCCCTGCTGGTGCAGGTAGTACACCGCGTGCGAGTCCTTCTCGCCAAAGATGGCCACCAGCACGTTGGCGCCGGTGACCTCTTTCTTGCCGTTGCCGGTGGACTGCACATGCATGATGGCGCGCTGGATCACGCGCTGGAAGCCCAGCGTCGGTTGCGTGTCCACCTCGTCCGTCCCCGCCACGGTGGGCGTGTTGTCCTTGATGAAGGTGGTCAGCGACTTGCGCAGATCGTCGATGTTGGCGTTGCAGGCGCGCAGCACCTCGGCGGCGCTGGGGTTGTCCAGCAGCGCCAGCAGCAGATGCTCGACCGTGATGAATTCGTGCCGCTGCTGCCGGGCCTCGACAAAGGCCATGTGCAAGCTGACTTCAAGTTCCTGGGCAATCATGGGGCACTTCCTTCACTTCGGGGTTCAACTGTAGCGCGATGCATCCACCGGCACACTCGGGTATGTGGGGCGGAGTTCTCGTTATTCAACGGGTTCCGCCACGCACTGCAGCGGATGCCCCGCGGCCCGTGCGGCCTGGGTGACCTGTTCGACCTTGGTGGCGGCGACATCGCGGGTGTAGACGCCGCACACGCCGCGCCCGTGCACATGGATCTTGAGCATGATCTGGGTCGCCGTCTCGCGGTCCTTGTTGAAAAACTCCTGCAGCACGCGCACGACGAACTCCATCGGCGTGAAGTCGTCGTTGAGCAGGACGACCTGGTACATCTTGGGCGGCTGCACGCGCTGGCGGCGACGCTCCAACACCACCGCATCGCCGCCACCGGGCACGCTCGGGGTCAGATCGGGTTGTTTTGGTGTCGTGGCCATGGCAATCATTCTGCAATAAATTCGGCACCCCCACATGGGGTGCGGCCTGGCCGTCCGTCGCCCAAAAAGCACCGCCGCCCCAGGGGGCGGCGGCAGCGTGGGTCGCCAGGGATTACGCCCGACCGGCGCGGCGGACGGCGCGGGCACGTCCCGGCCCGCGCAGCGATCACATGTGGTCGATCATGACCTGGCCGAAGCCCGAGCACGACACTTGCGTGGCACCTTCCATCAGGCGCGCGAAGTCGTAGGTGACCTTCTTGCTCTGGATGGCCTTTTCCATGCTGCTGATGATGAGGTCGGCCGCCTCTTTCCAGCCCATGTGGCGCAGCATCATCTCGGCCGAGAGGATCTCGGAGCCGGGGTTGACGTAGTCCTTGCCGGCGTACTTGGGCGCCGTGCCGTGCGTGGCCTCGAAGCAGGCGACCGAGTCGGACAGGTTGGCGCCCGGGGCGATGCCGATGCCGCCCACCTGCGCCGCCAGCGCGTCAGAGATGTAGTCGCCGTTGAGGTTGAGCGTGGCGATCACCG
This sequence comes from Tepidimonas fonticaldi, assembly GCF_001675355.1. Taxonomy (NCBI): domain Bacteria; kingdom Pseudomonadati; phylum Pseudomonadota; class Betaproteobacteria; order Burkholderiales; genus Tepidimonas; species Tepidimonas fonticaldi. The sequence goes on from NZ_LZDH01000065.1 coordinate 106,556, forward strand.
AGTACTCCGCCGGGCGCAGCAGGATCTGCTGCAGGAAGGCGTCGGCGATCGAGTCCTTGACGACGATGTCCTTGCCCGTCTTGGGGTTCTTGAACTTGCACCACGGACCGCCGTCGATCGGCTCGGCGCCGAATTCGCGCTGCGCCAGCGCATAGCCCCAGTCACGGAAGCCGCCTTCCGTGTACTTCATGATGTTGCCCTTGTGCACGAGTGTCACGCTGGGCTTGTCGTTGTCGATCGCGTACTGGATGGCCTTGCGCACCAGGCGCTCGGTCCCCTCGATGGACACGGGCTTGATGCCGATGCCCGAGGTCTCCGGGAAGCGGATCTTGGTCACGCCCATCTCTTCGATCAAAAACTTGATCAGCTTCTTGGCCTTGTCGCTCTGCGCCGGGTATTCGATGCCGGCGTAGATGTCTTCCGAGTTTTCGCGGAAGATGACCATGTCGGTCTTTTCCGGCTCCTTCAGCGGCGAGGGCACGCCCTTGAAGTAGCGCACCGGGCGCAGGCAGACGTAGAGGTCCAGTTCCTGGCGCAGTGCAACGTTGAGCGAGCGGATGCCGCCACCGACCGGGGTGGTCAGCGGGCCTTTGATGGAAACCACGTATTCCTTGAGGGCGTGCAGGGTTTCCTCCGGCAGCCAGACGTCGGGCCCGTAGACTTTGGTGGACTTCTCGCCCGCGTAGACCTCCATCCAGTGGATCTTGCGCTTGCCGCCGTAGGCCTTGGCCACCGCCGCATCCACCACCTTGATCATCACCGGGGTGATGTCGAAGCCGGTGCCATCCCCCTCGATGTACGGGATGATCGGGTTGTCCGGCACGTTGAGCGACATGTCGGCGTTGACGGTGATCTTTTGGCCTTCAGCGGGCACGTGGATGTGCTGATACATGAGCGGGGTCTCCGTAGGGCGTAATGCGGCACAGCACCGGGTGGGCGCTGGGCTCTAGAATCGATTCTATCGACAAAACCTCCGTGGACCTGACGCCATGCCTGCCCCGCTCCGCCTGCCGGCCGCCCTTCACCGCCGCCCTTGGTCGGGCCGGCGGCAGCGCGGTCGGCGCCCGGTAGGCGCGGGATTCTGGGCGGTGCTGGCGCTGGCCGTGGGGCTGTGCGCGACTCCGGCGGCGGCGGTGCAGCCCCCCGCCGCCGAGCGGGCTCAGACTGCCCAGACGGACTTGCCGCGCGTGTCGCTGCGCGCCGGAATGCACCTGATCGATGCCCAGGTGGCGCTGACGCACGAGCAGCGCTCGATCGGCCTGATGTGGCGACGGGAGCTCGCCCCCAACGAAGGAATGCTGTTCGTCTTCGAGGCGCCGGCCGTGCAGTGCTTTTGGATGCGCAACACCTATGTGCCGCTGACGGCAGCCTTCGTCGCGGACGATGGCCGCATCGTCAACCTGGCAGATATGCGCCCGCTCGACGAGACCAGCCACTGCTCGCGCGAGCCCGTGCGCTATGTGCTCGAGGTCGCGCAGGGCTGGTTTGCCAAGCGGGGCATCGGCCCCGGCTTTCGGCTGGCCGGCGGGCCGTTTGGCGGGCGTTGACGGACGCCGCCCTGGCTTCGCCACCCCGGCAGGAACGACGAAGGGGCGGTCGAGCCGCCCCTTCGGAAGCCCGGCCCCGTGTCTGAGCGGGGCCGGGGCGTCGCGCCGTCAGGCGTAGTTGGCCTGCGCGAATTCCCAGTTCACCAGCTTGTCGAGGAAAGTCTCGACGAACTTCTGGCGCAGGTTGCGGTAGTCGATGTAGTAGGCGTGCTCCCACACGTCCACCGTCAGCAGCGCCTTGTCGGCGGTGGTCAGCGGCGTGCCGGCGGCGCCGGTGTTGACGATGTCGACGCTGCCGTCGGGCTTCTTGACCAGCCAGGTCCAGCCGGAGCCGAAGTTGCCGACCGCGCTCTTGACAAAGGCCTCGCGGAAGGCGGCATAGCTGCCCCACTTGGCGTTGATGGCCGCCGCCAGCGCGCCGGTCGGCTCACCGCCGCCGTTGGGCTTCATGCAGTTCCAGAAGAAGGTGTGGTTCCAGACCTGCGCGGCGTTGTTGTAGATCGGGCCGGGATTGGGCGCCTTGCGGATGATGTCCTCCAGCGCCATCGACTCGTACTCGGTGCCCTTTTGCAGGTTGTTCAGGTTGACCACGTAGGCGTTGTGGTGCTTGCCGTGGTGGTACTCCAGCGTCTCCTTGGAGTAGTGCGGCTCCAGGGCGTCGATGGCAAACGGCAGGGGGGGCAGCGTGTGTTCCATGGCGTGTCCTCTTTGGGGTTGTGGTCGAATCGTCGGATTGTAGGGAAGGGCTATGGCAGCCGCATGGCAGGCTCGCCGTGTCCCCGGAGGCGGCGCGGGATCCCGGCCGCGCGGTCGCGGCCGCGGGATCAAGGCGCCGGCTCGGCATGCACGGCGCTCACCCGCACATCCAGCCGTCCTGCCGCCAGGGCCACGTGGAGGGGGGCGTCCTGCGCCGTCTGGTCGGCGCGGGTGACGACATGGCCCTGGGCGTCGGTGACCAGGGCGTAGCCCCGCTGCAGCACCAACTGGGGGTCCAACAGGGCCAGTTGGGCGCCCCAGCGCTCCAGCCGCAGCCGGCGCCGCTCGGTGTCGCGTCGCCCTGCGGACTGCCACGCCTGCTCCAGCCGCAGCAGGTGTTGGCGTTGCCGGTCGATGCGCAGCGCCAGCGCCCGCTCCAGCCGGTGCTCGTGCGCCTGCAGGCGGGCGCGCTCGCGGGCGGTCAGGGCGGAGGGCCGCCCCAGCCGCTGCGCCAGCCGGTCCAGGTGCTGCGCCTGATCGTCGATCCGGCGCCAGAGCGCCGCGCTCAGGCGCTCGGCCTGGCGCTGCAGTGCCTCGCGCAGCGTGGCGGCGGCGGGGGCGCACAGTTCGGCCGCCGCGGTCGGCGTCGGCGCCCGTACATCCGCGACGAAGTCCGCCAGCGTCACATCCGTCTCGTGCCCGACGCCGCAGACGATGGGCATGGGCGCCTGGGCCATCGTGCGCACCAAATCGGGGTCGTTGAAGGTCCACAGGTCTTCCAGCGAGCCGCCGCCGCGCACCAGCAACAGCACGGCCGGCGCTCCGGTGTCGCGGTGGTCCTGGTAGGCACGGCGCAACGCGGCACACAACTGGGCCGGCGCATCCGCTCCCTGCACCGCGGCGGGGTACAGCCGCACCGGCAGATGCGGCACCCGCCGCGCCAGGGTGGTGGCCACGTCGCGCAGGGCCGCTGCGTCGAGCGATGTGACGACCCCGACGCTCGCCGGAAACGCCGGCAGCGGCCGCTTGCGCGCCGACTCGAACAGGCCTTCGGCCTGCAGCGTGGCCTTCAGGCGCAAAAACCGCTCGTACAAATCCCCCTGCCCCGCCAGCCGGACGCGCTCGACCACGAGCTGCAGATCCCCGCGCGGGGCATACACATCCAGCCGCCCCAGCACCTCGATGCGCAGGCCGTCGCGCAAAGCGACGGCGCTGGCCTCTGCCGCGCGGCGAAAAAACGCGCAGCGCAACTGCCCCTGCGCGTCCTTCAGCGTGAAGTAGGCATGGCCGCTGCCGGCGCGCAGGTAGCCCGCCACCTCGCCGCTCACCCGCACGGGGTTGAAGCGCGCCCGCAGCGCGTCGGCGACGGCCGCCACCAAGGCCCCGACGGGCCAGGCGGGCTCGTCGCCCGACGGCGGCCAAGGCGATCCGCTCATGGGGTTGCCCACAGTTCGCCCCCGCCAGCGGCGCGTGGGTCACAGCCCGGATGACACCTGAACGTCATCGCCAAGTCCTTGTAAAAACACAGGTTTTTTACTCAATCAGAGGAGACTCGAGATTCACAGGCTGTCCACATCCAGTCAATCCCAAGGGCAGCAGACGGGTTGCACACAAGCTTATCCACAGGCCGGGTGACCACATGGACTGGGCGGCCCCACGCGCCCGCCCCACAGGGCCTGCTTCATAATGCGCGCAGCGACCGCCGCCCAGGAGAACCCCCTTGTTGTCGATCATACAAGCCGCCGGCTGGCCCATTTGGACGCTGATCGCGTGCTCCGTCCTCGGTCTGACGCTCGTCATCGAACGCGCCATCAGCCTGCGAACCAGCAAGATCGCGCCCCCCCAACTGGTGGACGAAGCCATCCAGGCCTCGCGGCATGGCGTCCCCCCGCCCACCGTGGTCGATCAATTGGCCGACAACTCGCTGCTCGGCTCGGTGTTGGCCAGCGGATTTCGCACCCTGCAGGCCAACCCCCGCGCCACCGAGGCCGAGCTGCGCGCCGGGCTGGAATCCGCCGGCCGCCTGGCCGCGGCGCAGTTGCAGCGCTACCTGGGGGCGCTGGCCACCGTAGCGTCGGCAGCGCCGCTGCTGGGCCTGCTCGGGACGGTGATCGGCATGATCGAGATTTTCGGCTCGCAGGCCAGCCCCGGGGGCTTGATGCCGGGCGGGGGCAATCCGGCGCAGCTCGCGCACGGCATTTCGGTCGCGCTCTACAACACGGCCTTCGGCCTGATGATCGCCATCCCCGCGCTGATTTTCTGGCGCTACTACCGGGCCCGGGCGGATGCGTTTCTGCTCCAGCTCGAAGTGGGGGCCGAGCGGTTCGTCCACCACCTGCTCACCCTGCGCCGCTGACCCCTGCCCTCTCCCCTGCGCGAGGTCTGCATGAACTTCCGACACGGCAACCGCGAGGAACCGGAGATCAACCTGATCCCGTTCATCGACATTCTGTTGGTGGTGCTGATCTTTTTGATGCTCACGACCACCTTCAGCCAGGCGACCGCGCTGCAGGTCAACCTGCCGGTCGCGAATGCCGAGCCGCCCCCGCAGAGCCCCACCGAAATCGTGGTCACGGTCGGGCCGGACGGCCGCTACGTGGTGGACAACCGCGTGCTGGACGCGCACGGGGTCGACGCGCTGGTGGCCGCGCTGCGCGCGAGCCAGGCCTCGCGCAACGACAGTCTGCTCGTCATCCAGGCCGACGCGGCGGCCAGCCACCAGTCGGTGATCAACGTCATGGACGCCGCGCGGCAGGTCGGCCTGGTGCAGATCACGTTTGCCACGCAGCACGGCGAGCGCCGCTGATGCCCGCCGGCCTGGACCTGCCATCGGCCTGGCTGGGGCGGGGACCGCTGGCCTGCAGTCTGCTGCCGCTGGCCGCGCTGTACCGCGCGGTGCTGGCCGGGCGCGCGCTGGCGTGGCGTCTGAGCGGGCGGCAGGCGCAGCGACTGCCGGTGCCGGTGGTGGTGGTCGGCAATGTCGTGGTCGGCGGGGCGGGCAAGACGCCCACCGTCATCGCGCTGGTGCGCCACCTGCAGGCGCGGGGCTGGCGCCCGGGCGTCGTCTCGCGCGGCCACGGCCGCCGGCCCGGTCAGGATCTGCACGTCGTCGAGGACACGGCCGACCCCGAGCGCTGCGGCGACGAACCGGCCCTGATCGTGCGCGAGACCGGCGCGCCGCTCGCCGTGGGCCGGGACCGCCAGGCCGCCGCCCGCGCCCTGTTGCAGCGCCATCCCGAGGTGGACATCGTCGTCAGCGACGACGGCATGCAGCACTGGGCCCTGGCACGGGATTTGACGATCGTCGTGTTCGACGACCGGGACGTGGGCAACGGCTGGCTGCTGCCGGCCGGGCCGCTGCGCGAGCCCTGGCCCGGCCCCATCTGGGGCGGCGGACCGGCGCTGGTGTTGCGCACGGCCGCGCCGCGGCGCCCCCCTCGCGCCCATCCGTATGCCGAGTTTGCCGCGACCCGGGCCTTGGCGGCCGATGCCGTCGATGCCCGGGGCCACCGCCACGCGCTGGGCGACTGGGCAGCACAGGGCTCGCCAGTGGGGGCCTTGGCGGGCATCGCTAGGCCGCAGGCATTTTTTGACCTGTTGCGTCAGCGGGGACTTGCCCTGGCGCAGACCCTGGCGCTGCCCGATCATGCGTCGGCCGACCAGATCGGCGCCGCGCTGCGCGAGGCCACCGCAGCCCCCGGGGCGCCCCGCGTCTGGCTGTGCACGGACAAGGACGCGATCAAGCTGCACGGTCTGCACGACCCGCCCCTGCCCGGGCAGGCATCGCTGTGGCGCGTACCGCTGGTGTTCACCCCCGAGCCGGCGTGGTTTGCGGCGGTGGATCGGCATCTGGAACGACTGCGCCCACGGCCTGCGCTTTGACCGATCCAAGGCGCTATGATGCCCGCCATGGATCCGAAGCTGCTCGAACTGCTCGTGTGCCCCGTCACCAAGGGCCCGCTGGTGTATGCGCGCGAGACGCAGGAGCTGATCTCCCGCGGAGCCCGGCTGGCCTACCCGATCCGCGACGGCATCCCCATCATGCTGGAAAACGAAGCCCGCGCCCTGGACGAGGCCGAACTGGACCGGCTGGCCCCGCCGCGCCCCGCGGCCCCCTGACGCTGCCGACGCCATGCCTGTCGATTTCCACGTCGTGATTCCGGCGCGGCGCGCCTCCACCCGCCTGCCCGACAAGCCGCTGGCCGACATCGGCGGCGCCCCGATGGTCGTGCGGGTGGCCCAGCGCGCCCTGGTCAGTGGGGCCCGCTCATGCACCGTCGCGACCGACGACGCGGCAATCGCCGACGCATGCGCCGCCGCGGGTGTCGCCGCCCTCCTGACCCGGGTGGACCATCCCAGTGGCAGCGACCGGCTGGCCGAGGCGGTGGACCGGCTGGGGCTGCCCGACGACGCGCTGGTGGTCAACGTCCAGGGAGACGAGCCACTGATCGACCCGGCGCTGGTGCGGGCCGTGGCCCAGGTGCTGCAGGACCGCCCCGACTGCGCGGTGGGGACGGCCGCCCACCCGATCGCCACGGCGGCGGAGCTGTTCAACCCGAACGTCGTCAAGGTGGTGCTGGACCGGCGGGCGACGGCGCTGTACTTCAGCCGCGCGCCCATGCCTTGGTGGCGTGACGCACCGTGCCACGATGGCGAGCTGGACCTCGCCACCTGGCCCGCGCAGGCGCGGCCGCTGCGGCACATCGGCCTGTATGCGTACCGTGCCGGGTTTTTGCGGCGCTTTCCGCAATTGCCGGCCGCGCCCCTGGAGCGCTGCGAAGCGCTGGAACAACTGCGCGTGCTGTGGCACGGCGAGCGCATCGCCGTCACCGTCACCGAGCACGCCCCCGGCCCCGGTGTAGACACCCCGGAGGACCTGGAGCGCGTCCGCGCCCTGTGGGCACACCTGCACGGCTGAACCCCCAGTGGTATCGCAGCCTGTAAGGCTGTGTCGGGGTGCGCATGCTATTCTTTGGCGCTGGCCGAGCGCCAGCCGCCGCCGGTCTGCGAGGCACCCCACCGCGCAGCGGCCCCGCTAACACGATCGCGACGAGTAAAGGAAACCCATGAGACTGATTCTGTTGGGCGCTCCGGGCGCTGGCAAAGGCACGCAAGCCGCGTTCATCTGCCAGAAGTACGGCATTCCGCAGATTTCGACCGGTGACATGCTGCGCGCGGCCGTCAAGGCCGGCACGCCGCTGGGCCTGGAGGCCAAGAAAGTCATGGATGCCGGCGGCCTGGTCAGCGACGGCCTGATCATCGATCTGGTCAAGGACCGCATCGCCCAGCCGGATTGCGCCAACGGGTTTCTGTTCGACGGTTTTCCGCGCACCATTCCGCAGGCGGAGGCCATGCGCCAGGCCGGGGTGCGCATCGACTATGTGCTCGAGATCGATGTGCCGTTCGACGCCATCATCGAGCGCATGAGCGGCCGGCGCGTCCACCCGGCGTCGGGTCGGACCTACCACGTCAAGTTCAACCCCCCCAAGGTGGACGGGGTGGACGACGTCACGGGCGAGCCCCTGATCCAGCGCGACGACGACAAGGAAGAAACCGTGCGCAAGCGCCTGGACGTCTACGCCGCCCAAACCCGGCCGCTGGTGGATTACTACAGCGGCTGGGCCAAGCAAGACCCCGCCACCGCCCCCAAATACCGCGTCATCAGCGGTCTGGGCACGGTGGAGGAGATCACCCAGCGCGTCTTCGCGGCACTGGCCGACTGAACGCGCCGGCCCCGGGGGCGTTCAGCTCAGGGCGGCCTGCTGCCACAGCAGGTGCAGCGACAGCGCCAGCCGGGCCTTGGCAGGCGGCAGATCCGTCACCGCAAACGGGCGCCGCGCCCGCCCGCCGTCGCCGGGAATCACCTCGCCCTCGGGGCAGCGGGTCGTCACCCAGACGGTCACCCCCTGGTCCTCGGCGTCGGCGAGGGCCGCCACCAGTTCGGTATGTAACGAGCCGTTGCCCGTGCCGGCCACCACCAGGCCGGCCAATGGGGCATCGGCGTCTTCACCGGCCACGGCGGCATGCCGCTGCCGCAGCAGGGCGCGCACCAGCGCCCCATCCGCCCCTCCGTGGCTGCTGATCCACTCCACCCGCGGCCAACGCTGCGCGGTCAACACGGCCTGCACACGCGCCGCCTGATCGGGGTGGGGTGAGACGGCGGCAGGCTGGGCCAGCCACCGCACGCGCCCGGCCTCGACCCAGGCCGCCGGGCCGCCATCGCCCGCACCGAACGCATCCGCCCGAGCCGGATGCACCTTGCGCACCGCGCGGGCATCGAATACGCGCCCGGCGAGCGTCACCCACACCCCGCCCGCCGTCTGCGCGACGGCATCCCCCGCCAGGGTCAGGGCATCGGCCAAGTTCTGCGGGCCATCGGGCGCTGCCGCCGAGGCCGGCCGCATCGCCCCCACCAGGACCACCGGCCGGCGCGGTTGCAGCACCGCGTGCAGCAGCCAGGCGGTCTCCTCCAGCGTGTCCGTGCCGTGGGTGATGACCAACGCCGCCACCTCCGGCCGCTGCAGGTGCCGCCACGCGGCCGCCAGCAGCGCCTGCCACAGGGCGGGCGTCATGTCCTTGCTGTCCACGTTGGCAACCTGCTCGGCCTCTAGCCGCATGCCATCGGGCGGCACCAACCCCGCCAACAGGTCGGCCACCGGCACGACCCCGGCCTGGTACCCCACCACATCCTGCGCGTTGGCGGCGCGGCCCGCGATCGTTCCGCCCATGCCCAACACCACCAGCACGCGCGGCGGCTGCGCCGCACGGCCCTCCGTCATCGCGACCATCGTCATGATTCGGCCCGTGAAATGACAAACCTTTGAATGTTCCGCACTATGCTAACGTAGCGCCGGCTGGCGACGGCAGGGCGGCTGCCGCACGCCGCGAACGCCAAACAGGGAGATCCCGATGACCCCCGACACCCTCATGCTCGCCGGGCTGGGCCTGGGCCTGATCAACGCCGTGCTGCTGCTGGTGCTGTTGCTGCGCCGGCCCCGCTTCGACACCCCGGCCGACCTTGCGGCGCGCATCGGTGTCATGGAGCAGGCCCTGCAGGGGCTGGCGCAGGCGGGGGCCCGCGCCGATGCCGGCCTGACACGGCTCGATGCGCAACTGCGCGACTTCACCCAAAATACCCACCACAACCTGGATGCCAAGCTCGCGCTGATGATGGACGAGTCGCGCCACGGCCGCAACGAACTGACCGGGGCATTTCAACAGTTCGCGGCCCGCCTGGAGCAGCGCATCGGGGGCTTCGATGCGTCCATGGGGCAGCGATTCGACTCGCTGCAGCACGCCCTGCTCTCCCGGCTGGCCGAAGCCACCCAGGCGCAGACGGCGCAGTTTGCCCAGGCGCAGGCCGATGCGGCGACGGCCCGCCAGGAACTCACCGCGGCGCTGGAGGCCTTCCGCAAAGATCTGTCCACGACGCTGAAGGCCCTGTCGGACGAGACGCAAACCGCGCGTCTGACGCTCGCCCAAAATGCGCACGCCTTCGAGCAGCAGATTCAGAACCGCTTCGAGGCGCTGGGCCAGATCACCGCGACGACCCTCGATACGCTCAAGAAGGACGTCTCCTCACAGCTGGGCACCCTGGCGACGGCCCTCAAGGATTTGCTGGAAGCCACGAGCGGCCACATGCACCGCCAGTTTGCGACGCTGCAGGAGGCCGTGGCGCAACAACTGCAAACCATGACCCAGGGCTGGCAGCAAAGCGCCGAGCAACTGCGCCACGCCCTCAACGAGCGCCTGGCGGCCATCCAGGCGGACAACACCGCCAAGCTCGAAGAAATGCGCCGCACGGTCGATGAGAAGCTGCACGCGACCCTGGAGCAGCGCCTCGGGGACTCGTTCCGCCTGGTGAGCGAACGGCTCGAGCAGGTCCACGCCGGCCTGGGCGAGATGAAGCACCTCGCCGGCAGTGTGGGGGATCTCAAGCGCGTCATGACCAATGTCCGCACACGCGGCACCTGGGGCGAGGTGCAGCTGGGCGCGATCATCGAGAGCCTGCTGACGGCCGAACAGTACGATCGCAATGTCAAGACGGTCGAGGGCAGCGCGGACCTGGTCGAGTACGCCATCAAAATGCCGGGCAAAAACGACCACGAGGCCGTGTGGCTGCCCATCGACTCCAAGTATCCGGTGGAGGACTACCAGCGCCTGCTCGACGCCCACGACAGCGGTGACAAGGAGCAGGTCCTCAAGGCGAGCAACGCCTTTGCGGCCGCCGTCAAGGCCGAAGCCAAGAAAATCCGCGAAAAATACGTCGCCCCGCCGAAAACGACGGACTTTGCCATTCTGTTCGTCCCGACCGAGGGGCTCTTTGCCGAGATTTGCCGCATCCCCGGCATGGTCGAAACGCTGCAAAACGACCACCGTGTCGTGATCGCCGGGCCAACCACCCTGGCCGCCATGCTCAACAGCCTGCGCTTGGGTTTTCGCACCCTGGCCATCGAGAAGCGCTCGTCCGAGGTCTGGAACATCCTGGCCAGCGTCAAGACGGAATTCCGCAAATTCGGCGACACCATCGAAGCCACCCGCAAATCCATCGACAACGCGGCCAAAAAGTTCAGCGACATCGGCGTGCGCACGCGGGCCATCGAACGCCGCTTGCGCGGGGTGGAAGAACTGCCCGCCGACACCCCGACGGGCCTGGAAGCGGCCGACCTGCTGGCGCTGGACGACGAGGGGACGGGCGATCCGATGGCGACGAACGGCCGCGACGGCGGGGAGGGGTGATGGCACTCCGCCTGGATCGTCGGCTGTTTCCGCAGCCCGACGCCCGCATCGCATAACAAAAAGCCCCGCATCGTGCGGGGCTCTGTCCTTCCCGAGCCTGATGGGCGGATGGGAGGCTTGTGCTGGCGGAGTGAGAGGGATTCGAACCCTCGATGCGGCTCTACACCGCATACTCCCTTAGCAGGGGAGCACCTTCGGCCTCTCGGTCATCACTCCGAAGAACCGACATTATGCCCCAAGTTTGGGGGATGACGGCCCGGAATCCGGAAAATCAGGCCCCCTGCAGGGTGTCGGCGGGCTGATCCAGGTCGAACTCGCGGTGCAGCGCGCGCACGGCCAGCTCCATGTACTTCTCGTCGATCACGACAGACGTCTTGATCTCCGACGTGGAGATCATCTGGATGTTGATGCCCTCCTGCGCCAAGCAGCGGAACATGCGGCTGGCCACACCCACATGGCTGCGCATCCCGATGCCGACGATGCTGACCTTGCAGATGCGGGCGTCGCCCACCACGTCGGCCGCGCCGAGGGCCGGCACGACCTGCGCTTTGAGCACATCGATCGTGCGGGCGAGATCGTTGCGGTGGACGGTGAAGCTGAAGTCGGTCTTGCCGTCCTTGCTGACGTTTTGGATGATGACATCGACCTCGATGTTGGCATCGGCCACGGCGCCCAGGATCTGGGCGGCGATGCCGGGCTTGTCGGGCACGCCCAGCACCGAGACCTTGGCCTCGTCGCGGTTGAACGCGATGCCGGAAACGACGGCTTGTTCCATGGATGCGTCTTCCTCGAAGGTGATGAGGGTGCCGGAGCGGGCCTCCTCGTGGATGTCGATGTCCCAGGGGGTGAAGCTAGACAGCACGCGGATGGGCACCCGGTATTTGCCCGCAAACTCCACCGAGCGGATTTGCAGCACCTTGCTGCCCATGCTGGCCATTTCCAGCATTTCCTCGAAACTGATGCGCTCCAGGCGCCGGGCTTCGGGCACGACGCGCGGATCGGTGGTGTACACGCCGTCCACGTCGGTGTAGATCAGGCACTCGTCGGCCTTGATCGCGGCCGCGACGGCCACCGCGGAGGTGTCCGAGCCGCCACGCCCCAGCGTGGTGATGTTGCCACCGGCGTCCACGCCCTGAAAGCCGGTGATGATGACCACGCGCCCGGCATCGAGGTCGGCGCGGATGCGCTGGTCGTCGATGGATTCGATGCGGGCCCTGGTGTAGGCGCTGTTGGTGCGGATGGGCACCTGCCAGCCGCAGTAGGAGACGGCCTCGATCCCCTCGGCCTGCAGCGCGATGGACAGCAGCCCGACCGAGACCTGCTCGCCCGTGGCTGCCAGTTGGTCCAGCTCGCGGTAGTAGGCGTCACCGGGCTTGGCCGGAGCGACTTCCTTGGCCAGGCCAAGCAGGCGGTTGGTCTCGCCGCTCATCGCGCTGGGCACGACGACCATCTGGTGGCCGGCGCGCACCCATTTGGCGACGCGCTTGGCGACGTTGCGGATGCGCTCGGTCGAGCCCATGCTGGTGCCGCCGTACTTGTGAACGATCAGTGCCATGGAGATTTCGCGGGTGTGACGGCCGGCCGCGACGCGCGGGGGCCGGCGGGGGCGCCCGGGCCACCCCCGGGCAAACCCTGCCATTATAGGGGGCGAGGCACGGCCTGCCCCGCGCCCGGCCCCGCCGGGGCCGCGACATCGGCCCGGTAGTCGAGCACCGGGCCCGCCCGCAACAGGTAGCCGGCGCCCACCCGCAGCCGGATGGCATGGCCGCGCGTGCGGGCTGCGGCGATCTGCCGGGCCACTTCCTGCCATTGGGCCTCGGTCCCGCTGGCGCCGTGGCGCTGGCGCAGCCAGTGGCGCAGCGCATTGATGGCGCGCTCCGGCGACAAGGCGCGCAGCCCAGCCAGCGCGGGGGGATCGCCCAGCCGCGCCAGATCCTCGGCCGCCAACTCGTCCAGCAGGCGCTGGGCCGACGCGGCGTGGCGCGCGCTGCGCGCCAGGGTTGCGGCATAGGCGGGAAACGCCTGCGCCAGCGCGGGGATGACCTGCAGCCGGATGCGGTTGCGGGTGTAGGCGGGATCGGCGTTGGTCGGGTCGCTGACCCAGGCGATGCCCTGCCCGTCCAGCCAGCGCCGCAGCGCGTCGCCGTCCAGCGCCAGCAGCGGCCGGCCAAACCACACCCCATGGATGCGGCGCCGCTCGGGCATGCCGGCCAACCCCGGCAGCCCCGCCCCGCGCGTCAGCGCCAGCAGCAGGGTTTCCGCCTGGTCCTGCGCATGGTGCCCCAGCAGCACGGCGGCCAGGCCCCGCGCCCGGGCGGCATCGGCCAGCGCCCGGTAGCGGGCACGGCGCGCGGCGTCTTCGGGGCTATCCCCCGGGGCGGGCCGGGCATCGACACGCAAGGCGGCAAACGCCACGCCCCAGCGGGCCGCCGTGGCCGCGGCATGCGCTTCGAAGGCATCCGCCGCCGCCTGCAAGCCGTGATGCACATGCAGGGCGTGCACCCGCCCCGGCCAGCGCGCAGCCGCCGCCAGCAGCAACGATGTGGAATCCGCCCCGCCGCTGAAGGCCACCCCCAGCCCCGCCCCGGACGGCAGCGCGGCGCCGTGGCGGCGCCACCATGCATCGAGCGCGGCCAGCACGGCGGGGTCGGCCGTGGGGTCGGCGGGGCGCGGATCGGGCTCAGCCGCGGCTGGCCTTGGTGTCGTTGAAACGCCCGTAGGCATTGAGGCGGGCATGGCGGCGCTCGATCAGCTCGGCCGGCTCCAGATCCACCACGTGCCGCAGCGACTCGGCCAGCGCCCGCTTGAGCAGCGCGGCCATCTGCTGCGGGTCGCGGTGCGCGCCGCCCACCGGCTCGCTGACGATCTTGTCCACCAACCCCAGCGCCTTGAGGCGGTGCGCGGTGATGCCCAGCGCCTCGGCGGCGTCGGGCGCCTTGTCGGCGGTCTTCCACAGGATGGAGGCGCAGCCCTCCGGGCTGATCACCGAGTACACCGCGTACTGCAGCATCAGCACCTGGTCGGCCACGGCGATGGCCAGCGCACCGCCCGAGCCGCCCTCGCCGATGATGGTGCTGATGATCGGCACCTCCAGCTGAGCCATCTCGAAGATGTTGCGCCCGATCGCCTCGGACTGGTTGCGCTCCTCGGCGTCGATGCCGGGGTAGGCGCCCGGCGTGTCCACGAAGGTGAACACCGGCAGCCGGAACTTCTCGGCCAGCTTCATCAGGCGCAGCGCCTTGCGGTAGCCCTCCGGCTTGGTCATGCCGAAGTTGCGCAGCGCGCGCTCCTTGGTGTCACGCCCCTTTTGGTGACCGATGACGACGCACGGCTGGCCGTTGAAGCGCGCCAGCCCGCCGACGATGCTTTGGTCATCGGCAAAGTGGCGGTCGCCGTGCAGCTCGGTCCAGTGCGTGAAGATGGCCCGCACATAGTCCAGGGTGTAGGGCCGGTCGCTGTGGCGCGCGATCTTGGTGACCTGCCACGGCGTGAGCTTGCTGTAGATGTCCTTGGTGAGCTGCAGGCTCTTTTTGCTCAGGCGGTCGATCTCTTCGGAGATGTCGACCGCGGACTCGGTCTGCACATAGCGCAGCTCTTCGATCTTGGCTTCGAGTTCCGCGATCGGCTGCTCGAAATCCAGAAAGTTGCGTTTGGCCAAGTTGTCACTCCACGGGCGCTCGGGCCCTCGTGTCGCCGATGGGCGCGCGGCACACGCGCCCGGCCGGCGGGGTTCAGTACGCCACCGGGACCGGATCCAGCGAGCGCCAAATATACCAAGTCGCCACGCTGCGGTACGGCGCCCAGGCGGCGGCGACCTCGCGCGCGTCGCTGCGGCTGACTGGCTCGCCGGAAAAATAGCACTGACTGATGCCGCGCAGCAGCCCGACGTCGTCCAGCGGCAGTACGTCCGGGCGCATCAGGTGAAAAATCAAAAACATCTCGGCCGTCCAGCGGCCGATGCCGCGAATCGCCGTCAGGTCGCGGATGATGGCCTCGTCGTCCATCGCGTGCCAGGCGGCCGGATCGATGCGGCCATCGTCGAAGTGCCGCGCCAGGTCGAGCAAATACTCCACCTTGCGCGCGCTCAGGCCGGCGGCGCGCAGCTCCTCGGGCGCGCGGGCCAGCACGGCCGCGGCCGTGCAGCCGCCCAGGCAGGCTTCCAGCCGCTCCCAGACGGCCTGCGCAGCCTTGACGGAGATCTGCTGCCCCACCACGCTGCGCGCCAGCGTGGTGAAGGCGTCCCCGCGCGACTGCAGGCAAGCGCCCGGAAACTGCGGGATCAGCCGCGCCATGACGCGATCGCGCCCGGCCAGATGGTCGCAGGCCTGCGCCCAGAACGCCGGCACGAAGCCGTCGCCGGCCGGCAGCGCCGCCGGCGGCACACAGGCGCCGTCGGGCGCGCGGCGGGCTGCGCTCATGCGCGCTCCCACGTGGTGCCGCCGGGGCCGTCCTTGAGCACGATGCCCTGCGCGGCCAGCTCGGCACGGATGCGGTCGGCCGTGGCGAAGTCGCGCGCCGCCTTCGCCGCGGCCCGCTCGGCGATGCGCGCGGCGATGGCGGCCTCGTCCAGGCCGGCGCCGGCGCGCAAAAACGCCTGGGGGTCTTGCTGCAGCAGGCCCAGGGTACCGCCGAGTGCGCGCAGCAGGCCGCTCAGGCGCGCATCGCGCGTGCGGTTGACCTCGGCCGCCAGCTCGAACAGCACCGCCACCGCCTCCGGCGTGCCAAAGTCCTCGTCCATCGCGGCCTTGAAGCGCGCCGCATGCGGCTCGGCCCAGTCAATGGCGGCGACGGGCTGGGGCGGCACCGCATCAAGCGTGGTGTAGAGCCGCTTGAGCGCCGCGCGTGCGTCCTCCAGGTGCTGGTCGCTGTAGTTGAGCGGGCTGCGGTAGTGCGCCCGCACGATGAAAAAGCGCACCGTCTCGGCATCGAACTTCTCCAACACCTCGCGGATGGTGAAGAAGTTGCCCAGGCTCTTGGACATCTTTTCGTTGTCCACGCGCACGAAGCCGTTGTGCATCCAGATGCGCGCCAGCGGCTTGCCCGTTGCGCCTTCGCTCTGGGCGATTTCGTTCTCGTGGTGCGGGAACTGCAGGTCGGCCCCGCCACCGTGGATATCGAAACTCTCGCCCAGCATCTCGCAGCTCATGGCCGAACATTCGATGTGCCAACCCGGGCGGCCCACGCCGTAGGAGCTGTCCCATTTGGCCTCGTCCGGCTCCTCGGGCTTGGCCGCCTTCCACAGCACGAAGTCGAGCGGGTCGCGCTTGCCGTCGCCGACGGCGACGCGCTCGCCCGCGCGCAGCTCGTCCAGGCTCTTGCCCGAGAGCTTGCCGTACCCCGCAAAGGCGCGCACCGCATAGTTGACGTCCCCGTTGTCGCGGCGGTAGGCCAGGCCCTTGGCCTCCAGGCGGCCGATCAGGTCGAGCATCTGCGGCACGAACTCGGTGGCGCGCGGCTCGAAGTCGGGCCGCTGGATACCAAGTGCATCGGCATCGGCGTGCAGCGCCTCGACCATGCGGTCGGTCAGGCTGCGGATGGTCTCGCCGTTCTTCAGGGCGCGGGCGATGATCTTGTCGTCGATGTCGGTGATGTTGCGCACATAGGTCACCCGCAGGCCGCTGGCCTTGAGCCAGCGCTGCACCACGTCGAACGCCACCATCGAGCGCGCATGACCCAGGTGGCACAGGTCGTACACGGTCATGCCACAGACGTACATGCGGACGTGGCCGGGCTCGAGCGGCTCCAGCGGATCGAGCCGGCGGGTGAGCGAGTTGTAGATGCACAGGGTCATGACGATACCCGCCCGGCGGGCGCGAACCCCCGGGCTACAATCAGCCGAAAGGCGCGTATTGTGCACCGATGCCCGATCTGTTTCACCCCCTTCGCCCCGTGATGCGCCGGCCGCGCGCGCGCCGCCTTGGCCTGGCGCTGAGCCTGGGCGCGGCGCTGCTGGGCGGCTTGCCGCTGGCTGCCACGGCGCAGAGCGCGCCCCCGACCGCCCCCTATGCCGAGGCCCAGCGCCTGATCGCCACCGGCGAGCTGGCACTGGCGCGGCAAAGGCTGGAACAATGGCTGCAGGAGCGCCCCACCGACCCGCAGGCGCGCCTGCTGCTGGGCGTGGTGCTGGCCAACCAGGGGGATGCGGATGGCGCGCGCCAGGTTTACGAAAGCCTGACCCAGACCTACCCGGAGCTGCCCGAGCCGTACAACAACCTGGCCGTGCTGCACGCCGCCCAAGGGCGCCTGCCCGAGGCGCGCGCGGCACTCGAGTCGGCCCTGCGCTTCAACCCCGACTACGCCACCGCCCACCGCAACCTGGGCGACGTGTATGCCCGTCTGGCGCTGGGCCATTGGCAGCGCGCCCTGGCCCTGCAACCCGACAGCCCCGGCCTGGGCGAGCGGTCGCGGGCGCTGCGCGACCTGCTGGGGGCCGACGCCCCGCGTTGAACCCCGGCACCGTCTTCGCCTCTCATCTGCCATGACGATCCCAACCTTCTTCGCGCATCGCCGGGCCGCGCTCGGCCTGCTGGCGGGCAGCGCCCTGCTCGGCTGGTCCGCCGCCCACGCCCAGTCGTCCCCATCATCCGTTCCCCCCTCTGTGGCGGGTCCCCGACCCGCCCCCACTGGAGCCCGTTCCGTGAATCCCCAAGTCGAACTCCACATCGCCGGCCATGGCGTCATCACCCTCGAACTCGATGCCGCCAAGGCGCCCAAGTCGGTCGAGAACTTTCTGGCGTATGTGCGCGACGGCCACTACGACGGCACGATCTTTCACCGCGTCATCGACGGCTTCATGATCCAGGGGGGCGGTTTCGAGCCCGGCATGAAGCAAAAACCCACGCGCGCCCCGATCGAAAACGAGGCCGCCAACGGCCTGAAGAACGACCGCTACACCATCGCCATGGCGCGCACGCAGGCGCCGCACTCGGCCACGGCGCAGTTTTTCATCAACGTGGCGGACAACGGCTTTCTGAACCACACCGCCCCCACGCTGCAAGGCTGGGGCTACGCGGTGTTTGGCCGCGTCGTCAAAGGGACCGAGGTGGTGGACGCCATCCGCAAGGTGGCCACCGGGCGCCGCGGCTTTCACGACGACGTGCCGGTACAGGACGTGGTCATCACCAAGGCGGCAGTCGTCACCCCCTGACGCGCGCCGCGCCCGGCCCCGCCCCATGAGCGCATGAGCGGCCCGGCCCTGCTCGACCACATCGACGCGCCGCCGTCATGGCAGCGCGTCGATTGCGTTTCGGACATTCACCTGCACGCGCAGGATCCAGAAACCGCCGCCGCGTGGCACGCCTATCTGGCGGCGGCGCCATTCGACGCGCTGTGCATCCTCGGCGACCTGTTCGAGGTCTGGGTCGGGGACGATGCCTTGACCGCCGATCCGGCGGCCGATCCCGAAATCGCGTTCATGCAGCACGCCGTTGCGGCGCTCGGCGTGCTGGCTCGCCGCCGCCCGGTTTATCTGATGCATGGCAACCGCGACTTTTTGCTCGGCGACGGCTTTGCCGCCGCCAGCGGGGTGCGGCTGCTGGCCGATCCGGCCGTGCTCGCCTTCGGTGCGCACCGGTGGCTGCTCAGCCACGGCGATGCCTGGTGCGTGGCCGACCGGGACTATCAAACGTTTCGCGCGCAGGTGCGTGGGGCAGATTGGCAAACGGCCTTCCTGGCGCGGCCGTTGGCCGACCGGCTGGCGCAGGCGCGCGCCCTGCGCCAGCGCAGCCAACAGCATCAAACGGCACAGCGCCAAGCCGGGGTGGCGCCGGCCGATGTGGATACCGACTTGGCCGCGCAAGCGGTCGCAGCCGTGGGGGCGACGGGCCTGATCCACGGCCACACGCACCGGCCCGGCCTGCACCGCCTGGGCGCCACGGCCCATCGCCTGGTGTTGAGCGACTGGGATGCCGCGGACCAGCCGCCACGGTTGCAGGCGCTCAGTCTGGACCGCCACGGAGGCTGGCAGGTGTGGCCCTTGCCCCGCGCCACCCCGGCATGAGTCCCCCGCCATCGTCTTCACCGTCCCAACCGGCCTCGGGCGGGCCCCGCTGGTTGCGGGGGGTGACGCGCTGGCTGACACACAAGCTGACACACTGGCGGCGACGCTGGCAGGCGCGGCGGGGCGATGGTCGCGCCATCCCCGACCGGCTGTGGGCACGCGTCGTGGCCGATTTGCCCTGCCTGCAGGCCCTGGACGGGAACGAACAGGCCCGATTGCGCGACCTGTGCGCGGCCTTTCTGGCACGCAAGGAGTTCAGCGGCGCCCACGGGCTGGTCGTGGACGACCGCATGGCGCTGCTGGTCGCGGCGCAGGCCTGTCTGCCCTTGCGGCACCGGGGGCTGTCCGCGCTGGCGTGGTACGACGACTTCGTGGGGATCGTGCTGCATCCGGACGAGGTGGTCGCCCCGCGCCGCACCCGGGACGAGGCGGGCGTCGTGCACGAATACGACGAGGCGCTGGCCGGCGAGGCCATGCAGGGCGGCCCGATCGTGCTGGCGTGGCCGCGCGTGCTGGGCTCGGCACCCGGCGCGACGGGCATCGGCCACAACTTGGTGATCCACGAGTTTGCCCACGCCATCGACCTGCACGGCAAGCCGCTGGGCCAGCCGGCCGACGGCTGCCCGCTGCTGCCCGCGGGCTTTTTGGGCCTGTCGGCTGCGGCGGCACGGCAGCACTGGCACACCGTGCTGACCGAGGCGCACGCCACGCACCGGCAACGGGTGGCGCTGCACGAGCGGTTTGGCGCCCCGCCGCCCTGGCTGGACGCCTACGGCGCCGAATCCCTGGCCGAGTTTTTCGCCGTGGCGTGCGAGGCGTACTGCGTGGACCGCGAGCGGCTGGCCGAGGCCCACGCCGATCTGGTCGCGCTGTTGGACGCGTTTTTTGCCCGGCCGACGGCGCCGGGCGACACCCGGTGACCGTCGGCGGCCATCAGCGCCGCAGCAACACCTTCAGCGCCGCCTGCAGCCGCCGCTCGTGGCTGGCGTCGTGGGCCGTGGCCAGCACCCGGGCCACATCCTGCGCCCAGGTCTCGGCCGGCCCGGGTTCGTGCCGGCGCGTGAGCAGCCGAAGCTGCAACTGACGCCGGGCATCGACTTGGTCGGCCGACGTGGGCACATCGGCCGCAATCTCCAGCCGCAGCAGGGGTTCGGCGGCTTCGCTGGCGGGGGCGGCGGCCCGCCCCAGCGCCTGCACCCACGCGGGACGCGCCGCCGCGGCCTGACGGCCGCCCAGCTGCTGCCCGGGCGGGACGCGCGCCGCATCGCGCGCCGACCACGCGGCCAGCAGCTCGGTCAGGGCCTCGCCGTGGGCACGCGCCGCCAACTGGCGCAACTTGGCCTCGGCACGCTCCAGGGCCTGGCGCTGGGCGCGGAAGGCCGCATCGCCCAGCCGCGGACGCGCCGGGCCCTCCGGACGGGGGGACCGCTCCGGCCGTGCGCGCGGGGCCAGTTTGGCCGGCGCCAAGCGGGCCGCGGCCGCGGCACTGGCCGGGGTCGCCCCGGGCCGGTCGTCGCCCCGCCGGGCCACGACGGGACGCGGGGCCGCCGGAGCGGGCGCATCGCGGGAAGCGGCGGCCGCTGCCCCGGCCGGTGTTTCGGCCGTTGTTTCGGCAGACATCGCGGCCGGGGTGGGGGCCGGCGGGGTCTCATCCGCCGTCGCGCCCTCCCCTTGCGCCGCGGTCCGCAGGGCGGCCATCGCTGCGCGGATCTGCTGGGCGTCGTCGGCGGCGCAGGCGGCTTCCAGGGCGCGCGCAGCCTCCAGCACGGCGGCGTCGAGCCGGCTGGTGGCGGCCTGGGTCTTCTCCCGCTCGGCGCTCTTGCGCGCAAAGGCTTCGTCGATGGGTTGGCGGAACGCCTCCCACAGCTTTTGCTCCTTGCGGCGGTCCAGCGGCACACGGTGCGCCTCCAGCTGCCAGCGCTGTTGCAGGTCCTTGACGGCATCCAGCCGCAGGCGCGGCTCGGCCGCCAGGGCCTGGGCCTCGGCGATCAGGGCTTGGCGGCGTGCGGTGCTGTCGGCCTGCGCGGCCTCCAGCCGTTCGTGGGCGGCGGCGATGGCGGCCTTCCACAGCGGCTGCAGCTCGGCAAAGATTTTTTCGCTGACGTGGCCGCCCTGGCGCCAGCGCTCGGCAAAGGCGTGCAGGTCGCGCAACTGGGCCTTCCAGTCCTCGCTGGCGGCGTGGGCGGCGGTCCAGGCCTGCACTTCCTCGATCAGGGCCAGACGGGATTGCCGCGCCGCCTCGTTGTGGGCCTTGAGTTCGCGCCGCCAGGCTTCGACCGCCTGATAGGCTTGGTTGCACGCTTCGTCGAAGCGCTTCCACAGCGCGTGGTTGGAGGTGCCGCCCTGGTCCGTCTGCTTCCACTGCTCGCGCAACTGACGGATGGCCTCCTGCAGCTTGCGGCCGGTGGGCCGCTCCGCCTCGGGGCCCTGGGTCAGGGCGACGGCCTGGGCCAGCAGCCCTTCGCGCAACTGGTCGGCACGCCAGCGCTGCCAGTCCTCCAGCTCCTTGGCCTTGGCCAGCGCCGCGAGCGCCCGGGCGTCGAGCTCCGGCCCCGCATGGCGGCCGTGCACCTTGTGTGCATGGCGCAGCTCGCCGGCGTAGCGGCTCATGGCTTTGGTGTGGCCGGTGGCCAGCTCGCGCTCCAGCGCCTCGATCGCCGGCAGCAGCGCGGCTTGGGCCAGCGCCTGTACGGCCTTGGGCACGGGGGCGGCCGACTCGGCCTCGGCGGCCAGCGGCTCGCCGCGCTGGGCGCGGATTTCGTCGGCCCACACGGGCACCCCGGGCAGGGGTGCCTGGGGGTCCTCGGCCGCGGCGGCGGCCTGGGCGAGCGCCGCTTCGAACGCCTGCCAGACGGCCTCGAGCTGCTGGCGCGCGGCGTCGAGCTGGTTCGGGTAGCGTGGATCGAGGTCGGCCCAGCCCGCGGCCGACGTCAGCCCTTGCTGGCGCTCGCGCCAGTCGTTGACGTCCTGCGCCAAGCCGTCGCGTGCAGCCTGCGCCTCGGCGCGCGGCTTGGTGGACGCCAGGTCGATGCGCTGCACCAGCAGGCCGGCGGCCTCGCGCTCGACCTGCACGCGGGTTTGCAGGTCCTCGATGGCCTTCATGCGCTCCGTCAGGCGTTGGCGCAGGCCGGCCAGCGGCTCGCGCGACAGCGGAGCCCCGGCCTTGGCGGCATCGCGCTGCCAGGCCATGGCGTCGGCCAGATTCAGCCGGGGAGCACCCAACAACGCCTCGGCCCGGGCGGCCCATTCGGCGGCCAGGGCATCCTGGGCGCGGGCGCGGCGCAGCTCGTCCAGCCGTTCCTTGACCAGTTTGGCGGCCCCCTTGTCGCGCGTGGCCAGCTCGCGGTAGACCTCGGCCACATCGTCGGCCGGCGGGTCGGTGGCCAGCCACTCGCGCAGGCGGGCGGCACGCTCGCCCGAGGTCGGCGCCGTGAAGGCGCCGCGGGTGCGCTGGTCGAGTTCGGTCAAAGAAACTTTCGCGGAAGGGGAGTCGGACGCGTTCACGGTGCGGGGCGCGGGTTGGCCGCTCGGGGAAGTCGGGTCATCGGATCCGGCAGTCATGCAGACCGCCGCCAAAGGGTTATTGTCACCTACCCGGCCCACAGATCCAGCGGCGGATCGTGCACGACCGCCTTGAGCAGGTCGCTGCGGGATACGAAACCCATCAGCGCGCCCCCACTGTCCACGACCGGCAGACCCGGCAAACCGGTGTGCAGCAGGGCCAGCGCCAGCCGGCGCAGCAGGGTGTCCGGGGTAACGGCGGGAATGGGGGTGACCATGATCTCGGACAAGGGCAGCGCCAAAAAGGCGCGCCAGACCAGGGCGCTGTCCTCCGGGCGGGGCAGGCGGTCGATGTGCAGCAGCTCGGCCCGGGTGAGCAGGCCGACCAGCCGCCCCTGCGCATCCAGCACCGGGGCCTGCCCCAGGCCGCGCTCGGCCAGGCGCCGCCAGCCATCGGCCACGGTCATGGTCTCGGTGACCGTGACCGCCTCGCGGGACATGACGTCCTGCACCCGCTCCAGCGGGTGGCGGGTGGTCGGGGGGTGCTGCACCTCGCCGTAGGCTTGGACGGCGGCGGCCGCGGGCCGCGGCAGCGGGGTGTCGGCCGCGGGCTCGTCGCCCGAGCGGCGGCCCGCCACACGAAAGCCGCTGTCCGCAAAATCGGGGCGGTCGATCTCCACCGCCAAGGCGCGCAGGCGCCCGGTGCGCAACGAGGGCAACACCCGCCGCAGGTCCTCGATCGGGCCGCGGTACATCAGGCCCGAAGTGCCGTAGATGGCCAGCATGCACACCCTCCTGTCCGGATCCGCAGACCGGCGCCCCGGCGGTGCGCAGATCCCGCCTCAGTCGGGCAGGAACAGCGCCTGCAGATCGCTCAACCAGTCGAAGCCACGCGCGGTCGGCGCCAGCCAGCCGTCGTCTCCCACGGCGAGCCAGCCGCGCTCGCGCGCGCGCTCGATGGTCGCCGATACCGCATTCATCGGCAAGCCCGTGCGTTCACTGAAGGTCCGCAGCGCAAATCCGTCGCGCAGCCGCAGAGCATTGAGCATGAATTCGAAAGGCAGATCGCGGGCCGCCACCTCGTGCTCCTGCGCCACGGGTGTGCCCGCCAGCGCCTGCTGCACATAGCGCGCCGGGTCGCGCCAGCGCACTTGACGCACGATGCGCTGGGCAAAACTCAGCTTGCCGTGCGCGCCCGCCCCGATGCCCAGATAGTCGCCAAATTGCCAGTAGTTCAGGTTGTGCCGGCAGCGGTGGCCCGCGCGGGCGTAGGCCGAGACCTCGTAACGCACCAACCCGGCGGCGGCCGTGCGCTCGGCAATGCGGTCGAGCATGGCGTAGGCCGTGTCATCGTCCGGCACGGTCGGCGGGTGCTTGGCAAACCAGGTGTTGGGCTCGATGGTCAGGTGATAGACGGACAGATGGGGAGGCTGGTGGGCCAGCGCCGCGTCCAGGTCCCGCTCCAGATCGGCGGGGGTCTGGCCGGGCAGCGCATACATCAGGTCCAGATTGAAGGTGTCGAAGTACCGCGCCGCCTCGTCCACTGCGGCGTGGGCCTGGGCGGCATCGTGCACCCGCCCCAGCGCGCGCAGAAAACGGTCGTCGAAACTCTGCACACCGATGCTCAGCCGCGTCACGCCCGCGTCGCGAAAGGCGGCAAAGCGCTCGCGCTCGAAGGTGCCGGGGTTGGCCTCCAGCGTGATCTCGGCGCCCGGCTCCAGCGGCAGGCGGGCACGCAAGTCCGACAGCAGCCGCCCGATCACATCCGGGTCGAACAGGCTGGGCGTGCCCCCGCCGATGAAGATGCTGCCCACCGGCCGCCCCCAGACGAGCGGCAAGCTGGCCTCCAGGTCGGCCAGCAGGGCGCGCACATAGTCCTGCTGGGGCAGCGGCCCGGCCTGGCCGCTGGCCGCCCCCCATTCGTGCGAGTTGAAGTCGCAGTACGGGCACTTTTTCAGGCACCACGGCAGGTGCACATAGAGCGCGAGCGGCGGCAGGCCGTGCAGCCGGACCTGGCCCGGGCGCTGCCACAGCACGGCGGCCTCGGTGGCCCCCATGGGGCTGGTGGGACCGGGCCCGCTCAGCCCGCCGGCCATCCGCGCTCCTGCATGAGGGCCAGCATGGCACGCGCCGCGCGGCCACGGTGGCTGTGGGCGTTCTTCACTTCGGTGGGCAGTTGGGCGAAGGTGCAGCCGAAGGCCGGGATGAACATCACCGGGTCGAAGCCAAAGCCGCCGTGGCCGACCGGTTCGCGCGCGATCAGCCCCTCGACGCGGCCGCTGGCGACCAGCGGCTCGGGGTCCTCGGGGTGGCGCACCGCCACCAGCGTGCTGACCATCGCCGCGCGGCGATCGTCGATGTCGCGCATCTGCTCCAGCAAGGCGCGCACATTGTTGGCATCGCTCTTGGGGTAGCCGAACTGCGTGCAGTAGTGCGCCGTGTCCACCCCCGGCCGGCCGCCGAAGGCCGCCACGCACAGCCCGGCGTCGTCGGCCAGGGCCGGCAGGCCGCTCGCGGCGGCCGCATGGCGGGCCTTGGCCAGCGCGTTTTCGATGAAGGTGTGGTGCGGCTCCGGCGCCTCGGGGATGCCCAGGCTGCCCTGCGTCACCAGCTCCAGGCCGAGCGGCGCGAACATCGCCTGCAATTCGGCCAGCTTGCCCGGATTGTTGGAAGCCAGCACCAGACGGCGCGGCAGGGTCGCATCCGCCATGGCCTCACCCCACCTCGGCGCCGGCCAGCGCGGCGCGCTGCATCGCGATCAACTGCTGGATGCCGCCGTCCGCCAGGGCCAGCAGCTGCTGCAGGTCCTCGCGGCTGAAGGGCTCGCCCTCGGCCGTGCCTTGCAGCTCGACGAAGTGGCCCGCCCCGGTCATGACGACGTTCATGTCCGTCTCGCAGCCGGCATCTTCCACATAGTCCAGGTCCAGCACCGGCACCCCGCCCACGATGCCGACCGAGACGGCCGCCACCGGGTGCAGGATGGGGCTGCGCTGCAGCTTGCCCTCGGCCAGCAGCTGGTGCACGGCGTCGTGCGCCGCCACCCAGGCGCCGGTGATGGCCGCGGTGCGGGTGCCGCCGTCGGCCTGCAGCACGTCGCAATCCAGCGTGATGGTGCGCTCGCCCAGGGCGCTCAGGTCGAAGACCGCACGCAGCGAGCGGCCGATGAGGCGCTGGAT
The DNA here is from genome assembly GCF_001675355.1 of Tepidimonas fonticaldi. NCBI lineage: Bacteria > Pseudomonadati > Pseudomonadota > Betaproteobacteria > Burkholderiales > Tepidimonas > Tepidimonas fonticaldi. The sequence goes on from NZ_LZDH01000065.1 coordinate 132,214, forward strand.
CTCCTGCGTGCGGCCGCTTTGCTTGCCGCGGGCGGCCTCGCGGTCGCTGCGGGTGTGGGTGGCGCGGGGCAACATGCCGTATTCGGCCGTCACCCAGCCTTCGCCGCTGCCCTTTTTGTGCGGGGGCACGCGCTCTTCCACCGAGGCCGTGCACAGCACGCGGGTGCGGCCAAATTCGATGAGCACCGAGCCTTCGGCGTGGACGGTGTAGCCACGGGTGATGCGCACGGGGCGCAGCTGGTCGGGGGCGCGGCCGTCGTGGCGCCGGTGGGCGCCCGCGGCCGCCGTCGGGTCGTGGGTCATGGGGTCTTCCTGGGAGGTCAGCGCCGCCGACCGGGCCGCGCCGGCGCGGGGGCCTGGGGCGGGGGCCGGCGGGTGCGACGGATCGCATCGTTGATTTCGGCAATGGTACGCTCGATCGCGTCGTCGTCCAGCTCGACGGCGGTCAAGCCCTCGATGCCCGAGGGGGGCGCGGCCGTCGCGGGCGTGTGGGGGGCCAGCGCGGCGGGCGGGGGCTCCAGCACTTGGGTGGAAGGGAAGTCGTCGTCCGCCTGCCACTCCAGGCCCAGCAAGGACACATTGTCCCCGTGCCGGCCGCCCAGGCGCACCGCCACTTCGGACAACTGCGCCACCGCATCGGCCAGCGGCTGCCCGTGCAGGCCCGCGGCCACATCGTCGTCGTCCATCACCCCCCACAGCCCATCGGAACACAGCAGGATGCGGTCGCCGTGCTCCAGCGGCAGCGGGCCCAGCACGTCGTACAGGGGCGGCGTGTCCGACCCCAGGCAGGTGAACAGGACGCTGCGGTGCACGCCTGGCGGCAGTTGGGCAAACAGTTCCGGCTTGTCGTGGTAGCTGTGGTCGCGCGTGCGCTGCAGCAGCCGGCCGCCGCGCACCCAGTACAGGCGCGAGTCGCCGCTGTGCAGCGCGGTGAGCTGCCCGTCCTGCACCACGGCCGCCACAGCCGTGGTGCGCGGGTGCTCGGCCAAGCCGTGCGCGCGCGCAAAATCGACGATGGCCTGACTGGCCTGCAGCACCGTGGCCTCCAGAAAGGCGCGCGGATCGGCCAGCTTGGGGTGGGCCTGATCGACGAACGCCTGCACGAAGGTGCGCACCGCGATCTCGGCCGCGCGGTCGCCGTCGGGGTGGCCGCCCATACCGTCCGCCAACACCAGCAGCACCGATTGGCGGGTGTAGGTGTAGCCCAGGCGATCCTCGTTGCGCGTCCGCCCGCCGGTGTGGGTGGCCTGGTAGACGGCAAACTTCACGGCGGCTCCAGAAAGCTGGATCGCTGGCTGTGGTGGCTGGCCGCCTCGCGCGCATCGTCCCCGGCGAGGCCCAGGCGCGCGCGCACGCGGTCCCACCAGCGCGGCGGCGTCGGCTCGGGCGACTCCTCGCGGGCCAGCTCGCGCTGTAGGGCAAAGACCGACTGCGGACGCGCCAGCGGATCGAGCGCCATGCACCAGCGCACCACATCGAGCAGATTGTCGGAATACACGCCGCGCAGCCGCGCCAGCGACGCCTCCAGCCGGTCTTTGTCCTGTCGCTGGGGCGCGTCGTGGGGCGGATAGCCCTGCATGCACGAGTACATGCACGCCCCGATGGCGTAGATGTCGGTCCACGGCCCCAGGCCGGTGCTGCCGGTGCGGCGGTACATCTCCGGCGCGGCAAAACCCGGGGTGTACATGGGGCGCACGAAAGTGCCCTCGGTGTTGAGCACCTCGCGCGCGGCGCCAAAGTCGATCAGCACCGCGCGGTTGTCGTCGGTGATGAAGATGTTGGCCGGCTTGATGTCCAGGTGCAGCATCTTGTGCTGGTGCACGATGCGCAGCCCGCGCAGCACCTCGTCGAAGAGCGAGCGGATGGTCGCCTCGCGCAGCACCTTCTTGCGCTGCCGGCTGCGCGCCGCCACGATGAACTCCTGCAGCGACGCGCCCTGCAGGTAGTCCATGACCATGTAGACGGTCTCGTTCTCGCGGAAAAAATTGAGCACGCCCACCACCGCTGGGTGGGAGATCTGCGCCAGCGCCCGCCCTTCCTCGAAAAAACTGCGCAGGCCCAGCCGGTAGAGGGCCTGCTTTTCGGGCGCCACGACCGGCAGCAGTTCGCCGGGCGAGCGCAGCGCGAGCGACGCGGGCAGGTACTCCTTGATGGCGACTTCGTGCCCGTTGGCGTCCAGCGCCAGATAGACCAACCCAAAACCGCCGGCCGCCAGCAGGCGCACGATGCGGTAGCCGCCAATCACCGTGTCGGGCGGCAGAGGGGCCGGCTTGGTCTTTGACATAATCCGTGCATGAGCAAACCTTACGCCCAGGCGGCCGGCGCCGCCCTCGGGGCCGCCCTCTGCTAAAGGCCGATGTCAGTGTACAGCATGACCGGCTACGCCACGGGGCAATGCAACCCCCACGCGGCGGCCTCCGACACCCACACGCCCGGCGCCAGTGTGCTGGGGCTGGAAATCCGCGCCGTCAACGGGCGCTTTCTGGACTTGGCGCTGCGCCTGCCCGAAGACCTGCGCGCGGCCGAGCCGGCTTTGCGCGAGCGCGTCGGCGCGCGCGTGCGCCGCGGCAAGGTGGAGCTGCGTGCCTGGATCGAACAGCGCGGCGATGGCGGCGTGCGCGTGCCGCCGGCGGCCGAACTGCAGCGCCTGCTCGGCGCGCAGGAGCAGGTGCAGGCCTGGCTGCCGCAGGCGCGCGGCCTGTCGGTCGCCGAGGTGCTGCAGCTTGCCCAGCGCGGCGCCCCGGCGGCCGCCGACTGGGTGGAGCCGCTGCTGGCGCTGACCGATCGGGTGCTGGACGACTTCGCCGCCGCGCGCGAGCGCGAGGGCACACGGCTGGTCGCCATGTTGCGCGACCGCGTGGCGCAACTGCGCGGGCTGGCGGCGCAGGCCGAGCCGCTGGTGCCGCAGATCGTGGCGCAGCAGCGCGAGCGCTTTCTGCAGCGCTTTCACGACGCGCTCGGCGCCACCCCGGCCGACCCCGCCGCCCTGCAGGAGCGCGCACTGGCCGAGGCGGCGGCGTTTGCGATCCGGGTCGACGTCGCGGAAGAGCTGACGCGGTTGCAGTCGCACCTGAGCGAGATCGACCGGCTGCTGCAGCGCGGCGGCGAGGTCGGCAAGCGGCTGGACTTTCTGATCCAGGAGCTGCACCGCGAGGCCAACACGCTGGGCTCCAAATCGGCCAGCCTGGAGCTCACGCGCCTGTCGGTGGACATGAAAGTGCTGATCGAGCAGATGCGCGAGCAGGTTCAAAACCTCGAATGACCCCCATGGAATACCCCGGCAACCTGTTCGTCGTGGCCGCCCCCAGCGGCACGGGCAAGTCCAGCCTCGTCAAAGCGCTGCTGGAGGTGGACTCGCGCATGGAGCTGTCCGTCTCCCACACCACGCGCGCACCGCGCGGGCAGGAGGTGCACGGCCGCGAGTACTTCTTCGTCAGCGACGAGGAATTCGACCGCATGGTCGCGGCCAATGCGTTCGTCGAATGGGCGCGGGTGCACAGCCGCCGCTACGGCACCTCGCGCAAGGCCATCGAAGACAAGATCGCCGCCGGCGCCGACATCGTCCTGGAAATCGACTACCAGGGGGCGCTGCAGATCCGGCGCCAGTTTGCCAACGCGGTGCTGATCTTCATCCTGCCGCCAAGCTGGGACGAGCTGCGCAACCGCCTGTTGCGCCGCGGCGAGGACAGCGAGGACGTCATCGAACTGCGCCTGCGCAATGCCGCCGAAGAGATGGCGCATGTCCATGAATTCGACTACGTTATAATTAATGAGGTTTTCGAGCGGGCATTGTTCGACCTCAAGACGATCACCCACTCGCAGCGCCTGCGGGTCGCGGCCCAGCGCAGGGCCCGCGCCGAAGTGTTCCAGGCGCTGGGCATCCAATAACCCCCTGTTTCAACGCTTTGCCGGAGGTTTCCATGGCACGCATCACCGTCGAGGATTGCCTGGAAAAAATCCCCAACCGCTTCCAGCTCGTGCTGGCCGCCACCTACCGTGCGCGCATGCTCAACCAGGGCCACGCGCCCAAGCTGGAGACGCGCAACAAACCCGCCGTGACCGCGCTGCGCGAAATCGCCGCCGGGCTCGTCGGCCTGGAGATGCTGCGCAAGGTCCCAGTCTGAGTCGCGACCGCGGCCATGCCTCAAGGCGCCTACCCAAGGCGCCTTTTTTGTTTTTTGTTTACATTAGCAGGGTGAGTGTCGACGCCGTAAGTCCTGCCGAGGCAACCGCCTACGGCACCCGCCCGCCCGCCTCGCCGCCCCAAGCCGCGGCCAGCGCGGCGGCGGCCAGCTTTGCCGCCCTCGAGTCGCGGCTGGACTACCTCAACGCGGCCGAAATCGATCTGGTGCGGCAGGCCTATCGCTTCGCGGATCAGGCCCACCTGGGCCAGATGCGCAAAAACGGCGACCCCTACATCACCCACCCGATTGCAGTGGCGCAGATCTGCACGGAGTGGAAGCTGGATGCCCAGGCCCTGTGCGCCGCCCTGCTGCACGATGTGCTGGAGGACTGCGGCGTCACCAAGGCGGAGCTGACGCAGCGCTTCGGCCCTGCGGTGGCCGATCTGGTGGACGGGCTGACCAAGCTGGACAAGCTGGAGTTCGACAGCCGCGAGCAGGGGCAGGCCGAGTCCTTCCGCAAGATGCTGCTGGCCATGGCGCGCGATGTGCGGGTGATCCTGATCAAGCTCGGGGACCGGCTGCACAACATGCGCACCATGGGCGACATGCCGCGCCACAAGTGGGGCCGCATCGCGCGCGAGACGCTGGACATCTACGCCCCCATCGCGCACCGGCTGGGCCTCAACAATTTCTACCGCGAGCTGCAAGACCTGGCCTTCCGCCACCTGCACCCGTGGCGCTACCAGGCGCTGTCCAAGGCGCTGGCCCGCTCGCGTGCCCGCCGGCGCGACCTGATCGCCCGCGTACAGGGCGAGGTGGAGGCGGCCTTCGCGCACAGCGGGCTGGAGGTGCGCATCGCCGGCCGCGAAAAAACCCTGTACTCCATCTACCGCAAGATGGATACCAAACACCTGTCGTTTGCGCAGGTGACCGATATTTACGGCTTTCGCATCATCGTGCCGCAGGTGCTGGACTGCTACACGGCGCTGGGGGTGCTGCATCAGCTCTACAAGCCGATGCCGGGCAAGTTTCGCGATTACATCGCCATTCCCAAGGTCAACGGCTACCAGTCGCTGCACACGACGCTGATTGGGCCGTTTGGCACGCCGATCGAGTTTCAACTGCGCACCCCCAGCATGGACGTGGTGGCCGAATCGGGCATCGCCGCGCACTGGCTGTACAAGGCCGGGGGCGCGGCCGACGCCTCGGCGCAGGCCCTCAATGTGCAGTGGCTGCAGTCGCTGCTGGACATCCAGCAGGAGACCAAAGACTCCGGCGAGTTCTGGGACCATGTGCGCATCGACCTGTTCCCCGACTCGGTCTATGTGTTCACCCCCAAGAGCAAGATCATGGCGCTGCCGCGCGGCGCCACGGTGGTGGACTTTGCGTACGCCATCCACAGCGATGTGGGACACCGGGCCATCGGGGCCACGGTCAACGGCGAGCAGGTCCCGCTGCGCACCGAGCTGCACAACGGCGACGTGGTCGAAATCACCACCTCGCAGCACGCGCGGCCCAATCCGGCGTGGCTGGGCTTCGTCAAAACGGGGCGCGCACGCTCCAAGATCCGGCACTACCTCAAGACACTGGAGCAGGAGGAATCGCGCGCCCTGGGCGAGCGGCTGCTGCAGCAGTCGGTGCGCGCCGAGGGGATGGCCAGCCTGCCCGGCGACGACGAGGCCGGTCAGGCCATCTGGGACAAGCTGCTGCGCTTCACGGGCAATCGCTCGCGCGATGAGCTGCTGATCGACATCGGCCTGGGGCGGCGCATCGCCGGCATGGTCGGCAAAAAACTCGCCGCCCTCATGGTCGAGGCGGGCGTGCGCCCCGACGTGCTGCTGATCAGCCAGGAGCGTTTCGGCACGCCGCGCGAGGACCAGCCCAGCCAAGGCGTGGTCACGCTCGACGGCAGCGAAGGCGGCTCCGTCACCTACGCCAGTTGCTGCCGGCCCATCCCAGGGGACCGCATCGTCGGCTATCTGGGCCGGGGCGAAGGCTTGGCCGTCCACACCGAGGACTGCCCCGTGGTGCGGCGCCTGCTGCACTGCGACCGCGAGCGCTTTCTGGAAGTGGAATGGGCCGAGGAGCCGACCCGCGCCTTCGAATCGACGGTGACGGTCACCGTGAACAACGGCAAGGGGGTGCTGGCGCGCGTGGCGGCCGCCATTGCCGCGGCCGAGGCGGACATCACCCACATCCACATGGGCGACGAGGCCGCGCAGACCACGACCGAGCTGCGCTTTACCGTGGCGGTGCGCGACCGCGTGCACCTGGCCCAGGTGCTGCGCCAACTGCGGCGCACGCCGTCGGTGGTGCGAGCCCAGCGGCTGCGCCCGGCGCGCCGGGGCGACGCCGGCAATTGACGCGGCCGCCCGCGCACTGACACTGACCGCGCGCCGATCAGGCCGCGGATGGCGCGCCGGGTTCGGGGTAGCGGACCTTCAGGATCTCCAGCATCTCGACCCCGGCGGGCGTGTGCAAGCGCACCTCGTCGCCCTCGCGCGCCTTCAGCAACGCCTGCGCCACCGGGGAGATCCAACTGATCTGCCCCCGGCTGCTGTCCGCCTCGTCGATGCCCAGGATGGTGACGGTGACCTCGCTGCCATCGGGGCGCGCGTAAGTGACCGTCGCGCCAAAGAACACCTGGTCCTTGCCGTGGTGCACGCTGGGGTCCACCACCTCGGCGCGCTCCAGCCGCTTGGTCAAAAAGCGGATGCGGCGGTCGATCTCGCGCAGCCGCTTCTTCCCGTACAGATAGTCGCCGTTTTCAGAGCGGTCCCCGTTGCTCGCGGCCCAGGACACCGTCTCGACCACGCGCGGGCGCTCCTCGTCGATCAGGTGCATCAGCTCGCCGCGCAAGCGCGCGTAGCCCTGCGGCGTCATGTAGTTCTTGCCCCCGGCCGGGATGCGCTGCCCCACGGGCAGCGCGTCATCGTCCTCGTCGTGGTCCTGCTCGCGCACGAAAGCCTTGCTCATGGGGGTGGATGGTAGCGCAGGGGGGCCTCCGGACCGTCGGCCACTCGCCTATTCGCAGCCAAGGTAAGCACAGCTTTCCTCTACGATTACCGGCTGTGACACGTGCCCCATCCACCCCGACCCCGCTGCGCATCGTCCAGAGCGACCGCATCGAGACGCTGCTGCAGCGCGCCGCGGCCGAGGCCGCCAAGGCGCAGGCGGCGCAGCCGCTGCAGCCGCAGCGCTGGCTGGTGGCCAGCCACGGCATGGCGCAGTGGGTGCAGCAGGCGCTGGCGCAGCGCGACGGCGTCTGCGCGGGGCTGGAGTGCCTGCTGCCGGCGCAGTGGCTGTGGCAGACCTACCGCGCCGTGCTCGGCGAGGCCGAGGTGCCGGACGAGGCACCGCTGGACCGCGGCCCGCTGCGCTGGCAGCTGTGGCGGCTGCTGCCGACGCTGGCGCAGCGCGCCGACGCCGCCGTGCACGCCCCGCTGATCCACTACCTGGGCGACGGCGACCCGCTGCGGCGCGCGCAGTTGGCACGGCGCGTGGCGGATCTGTTCGACCAGTATCAGATCTACCGGCCCGACTGGCTGGCCGACTGGGCCGCCGGGCACGACCGCCTGCGCGACGCCGACGGGCGCGTGGAGCCGCTGCCGGAGGATGAGCGCTGGCAGCCGGCGCTGTGGCGGCTGCTGCGCGCCGACGCCGAGGCGCAGGGCCACCGCTGGGCCAGCCGCTGCGACATCCACGCCGCGTGGCTGCAACGCATGGCCGACGCGCACGCCTGCCCGCTGCCGGCGCGCGAGCCGCCGCGGCTGACGGTGTTCGGCGTCAGCGCCCTCACGCCCGACGTGCTGCAGGCGCTGCAGGCGGTGGCGCGCTGGCGCGACGTGGCCGTCTACGTGCTGAACCCGGCGCGCACCGACTGGTTCGACCGGGCCGGCGCACGCACCGGCCACCCGCTGCTGGCGGCCTGGGGCCGGCAGGGGCGCGAGTTCATCGCCGGTCTGCAGGCGCTGGGCGCCGAGGAGCCCCCGGCGGGCCTGGCCCCGGTATCGCTGGAGGACGCCTGGGACGACGAGCCCGCCGACGACGCCGCCCCGCCGCACCTGCTGGCACAGCTGCAGGACGACCTGCGCCACGGCCGCGCGCCGGGCGAGCGCGACTGGCCGCCGCTGGATCTGGCGCGCGACGGCTCGCTGCGGCTGCACGTCGCCCACACCATGCTGCGCGAGGTGGAGCTGCTGCACGACCAGGTGCTGGCCGCGCTGCAGCGCGACCCGACGCTGCAGCCGCGCGACGTCGCCGTCTTCGCGCCCGACATCGCCGCCTACGCGCCGCTGGTGCACGCGGTGTGGGGCAGCCTGCCGCCGGACGATGCGCGCCGCATCCCGTACCAGCTGGCCGACGTGGAGGACGACACCACCGCGCGCCTGCGCGAGCTGCTGCGCGCGCTGCTGCGCCCGGAGGCGCTGCGACTGACCGGCAGCGATGCGCTGGACTGGCTGGACGTGCCGGCGGTGGCGCGCGCCTTCGGCCTGGCGGCGGACGACCTCGACACCCTGCGCGCGTGGCGGCGCGAGGCCGCGATCCGCTGGGGCCTGGACGGCGCGCACCGCCAGCGCCTGGGGCTGGCCGCGGGCGGCGCCGCGCTGGCCGAGCGCTACACCTGGCGCGAGGGGCTGCAGCGCCTGTGGCTCGGCGCCATGCTCGGCGCCGAGGACGAGCCGTGGCAGGACCGCCTGCTGCCGGCGCGCGGCGTGGCGGTGTTGCAGGGCGAGCTGCTGCACCGGCTGCAGACCTTCATCGACGCGGTGGCGACGTGGACGCATCGCCTGGCCGAGCCGACCGACGCCACCGCGTGGGCCGATCGGCTGCACGCGCTGCTGGCGCAGTTCCTGCAGCCCGCGGCGGACGACGTGGAGGGGACGCTGGCGGTGGCGCGGCTGCGCGCCGCGGCCGATCGCTGGGCGCGGCAGGCCGAGCAGGCCGGCACGGAGCCGATCCCGGCCGCCGTGGTGGCCGACACGTGGCTGGCGCTGGCAGGTGGCGGCGGCGCGCCGGCCCGCTTCCTGGGCGGCGGGGTGACGTTTGCGACGCTGCTGCCGATGCGCGCGGTGCCGTTTCGCCGCATTTACCTGCTCGGCCTGCACGACGGCAACTTCCCGCGCCGGCCGCAGGGCGACACGCACGACCTGATGGCCGCCGCGCCGCGCCCGGGCGACCGCCTGCGCCGGCATGAGGACCTCTACCTGCTGCTGGAGGCGGTGCTGTCGGCGCGCGACCACCTGGGCGTCTCGTGGCTGGGCCGCCGCCCGGTGGACGACACCGAGCGCCAGCCGGCGCTGCCGGTGGCCCAGCTGCGCCACCACCTGAACCGCCAGTGGCGGCTGGCGCCAGGCCTGCAAGGCGACGTGGCCGCGGCGCTGACGCGCGCGCACCCGCTGCATCCGTTCGACCCCGCCAACTTCAGCCCGGCGTCGGCGGCCGATGGCGCCGCCCCGCCGCTGACCGGCGCGTTCAGCTACGCGCGGGAGTGGCTGGCCACGGGCGGGGCCGCCCCGAATCCCGCCACCCTGCGCGCTGCGCCAGCCATCCCGTCACGCCCGGACGAGCCGATCCCGGTGACGGTGGCGGCACTGGCCGAGCTGCTGCACGACCCCGCGCGCGCCTACGCACGCCAGCGCCTGGGGCTGGCGCCGCCACGCGACGACGAGGCCGACGACGACGCCGAGCCGTTCGCGCCCGACGGCCTGCAGCAGTGGCGCACCCGGCTGGCGTGGGTGGACGCTGTGGTGGACGCGGCGCTGGCCGGCGCCGACGAGGCCGACGCGCAGGCCGCCGCCCGGCGCGCCCGCCGCCACGCCGAGCTGGCCGGCGACTGGCCCGCCGGCGCTGCCGGGGCGTGGCTTGCGCGCGATTGGGACGAGGCGATCCGCCGCGTCTGGCAGCACGCCCGGGAGCTGGCCGCGCGCCACCCCCACCCGGTGGCCGAGCGGGCGCGGCTGGAGACGACGCTGGCGCTGCCGGACGGCCCGACGCTTGCGATCCGCGACGTGCTGCCGGCGCTGCGGCGCGGCGACGACGGCGCGCTGGCGCGGCTGGTGACGCTCGGCAGCGCCCTCGTCGAAGGCAAGAAGCTCGACGCCAAGACCTACGCCCTGCACCGGCTGCTGCGCCCCTGGGTCGAGCACGTCGCGCTCAACGTCGCGCTCGGGCCCGTGACGAGCTGGATCGCCACCCCCCTGGGCGTCGGGCGGATGCAACCGCTGGAGCCGCAGACCGCCACCGCCGCCTGGACGACGCTGGGGCAGGCGTGGCACGCGGGCCTGCACGGCCCCGCCCCGCTGCCGCTGCCGCGCCACGCCGCCGCGGCCTACTGGGGCAAGCTGCGCGGCAAGGACGCCACCCCCGCCGCAGCGTGGGAGAAAGCCCGCGATCAATACGAAAGCGACCACGGCCAGGCCAAGGAACCCCTTTGGCGGCGCCATTACCCGACGTTCGAAGCGCTGGCCGGCCCGCGCGAGGCGCACACGGACGGGCCGTTCGCCCGCTGGACGCAGGCGCTGCTCGCGCCGCTGCACGCGCATCTGGCCAGCGGCCACGGCGACCGCGAAAACTCCGCCGAGGAGACCGCCGCATGAGCGCCGACCTGCCTCAACTGGACCCGCTGACCCTGCCGCTGGATGGCAGCCAGCTGATCGAGGCCAGCGCCGGCAGCGGCAAGACCTGGACCATGGCGCTGCTGGCGGTGCGGCTGGTGCTGGGCACACCGCCCGGCGAGGCCGGGCTGCCGCCGCTGTCGCCGCGGCAGATCCTGGTCGTGACGTTCACCGACGCCGCCACGCAGGAGCTGCGCAGCCGCATCCAGGCGCGCCTGCTGCAGGCCGCCGCGGTCTTCGGCGGCGAGGCGCTCGACCCGGCCGATGCGGCGGTGCAGCGGCTGCTGGCGCTGCGCGAGCGTTACCCGCAAACCCAATGGCCCGCGCTGGCGCGCCGCCTGACCGAGGCCGCCGACGCGCTGGACGAGGCGCCGATCAGCACCCTGCACGGCTGGTGCCAGCGCATCCTGCGCGAGCAGGCGCTGCTCAGCGGCGAGCCCTTCCAGCCGCGCATCCTGCAGGACACCGCCGCGCTGCGCCTGGAGGCGGTGCGCGACTGGTGGCGGCTGCACGTGCTGCCGCTGGACGAGGCCGACGCCGCGGCGGTGCTGGACGTCTGGGGGTCGCCGGACGGGCTGGACAAGGCCATCAAGGATCTGCTCGAGCACGCCGAACGGTGGGCGGCGCAGGATCCGGGCCTGTCCATGCGCAGCCTGCCCGAGGCGCTGCGGCAGGCCGAGACCACGCGCGCGCAGGCGCTGGCGGCGCTGAAAGCCCCGTGGCCAGCGTGGATCGACGAGGCCGAAAAGGTGCTCGGTCAACACGGCCTGCTGAAGCACATCAGCACACCGCACTGGGTGAAGACATGGTTGGCCGACTTGCGGGCCTGGGCCGCTGACCCGCTCGATGCGCAATGCCCTCTGACGGAGAAGGCCACCGCCAAGTTCACGCTCGAGCACCTGCGCATCAAGGCCGGCCCCCTCCCCCCCGAGGTCGAGGCGCTGCCGCTGCTGCGCGAGCTGCCTGAACTGGAGGCGCGCCTGGCCGCCCTGCCCGGCCCGCGCGGGGCGCTGACGCGCCACGCCGCCGTGTGGGTGGCGCAGCGCATGCGCGCGCAGCTGCGCGCCGCCGAGCAGCTCACCTTCGACGAGATGCTGCGCCGCGTGGACGAGGCGCTGGCCGGCCCGCAGGGCGCAGCGCTCGCCCAGCGCCTGCGCCAGCAGCAGCCGGTGGCGCTGGTCGACGAGTTCCAGGACACCGACCCGCGCCAGTGGCGCATCCTGCAGGCCATCTACCGGCCCGAGCAGCCGCACCCCGGCACCGCGCTGCTGCTGATCGGCGACCCCAAGCAGGCCATCTACGCCTTCCGCCACGCCGACATCCACAGCTACCTGCAGGCGCGCGCCGCCTGCGCCGGGCGCATCTGGTCGCTGGCGGTCAACCACCGCAGCAGCACGGCGATGGTGCAGGCCGTCAACGCCCTGTTCGGCCACGCGGAGCGCACGCTGCCGGACGGGGCGTTCGGCTTTGCGCGCGACGGCGTGCAGACGGTGCCGTTCCTGCCGGCGCGGCCGGCCGGCCAGGCCGAGCACTGGCGCGACGACGACGCCGCAAGCGGCGCGGCGCTCACCTTCGCGCTGTGGCGGCCGGAGACGGACAGGCTCACGCGCGACGACGTGCGGGAGCGGCTCGCCGCCGCCTGCGCGGCCACCGTGGCGCGGTGGCTGGCAGGCTCGGCGGCGGGGCGCTGCGGCTTCGAGCGCGACGGGCGGCTGCGCCCGCTGCAGCCGCAGGATCTGGCCATCCTCGTCAACGACGGCCAGGAGGCGCAGGCGGTGGCGCGCGCGCTGCGCCGGCATGGACTGGCCAGCGCCTACCGCTCCGAGCGCGCCTCGGTGTGGGACGGCCCCGAGGCCGACGACCTGCAGGCGTGGCTGCACGCCTGCGCCCACCCGCACGACCGCGACGCCCTCGCCCACGCGCTGCTGACGCCCGCCCTGGGGCTGGACGCGGCGGCGCTCGCCGCGCTGCTGCGCGACGAGGACGCCTGGGACACGACGCTGGAGCATTTTGCGCACTACCACGCGCTGTGGCAGCGCCACGGCGTGCTGGCCGCGGTGCGCGCGCTGATGCACGACTTCGGCGTCGCGGCGCGGCTGCTGGCCCGCCCCGCCGACCACCCGAGCCCCGGCGCGCGGGCGCTGGCGGACCTGCTGCACATGGCCGAATGGCTGCAACAGGCCGCACGCCAGAGAGGCCGCGGCGGGGTGGAGGCGACGCTGGCGCTGCTGCGCCTGGCGCGGCAGGAGGGTGCCGCCCCCTCCCCCGCCGGCGACGACCCGACGCTGACCGGCGTGGAGCGCCGGCTCGACGGCACGCCGCAGGCCATCCCCGTCATCACCGTGCACAAGGCCAAGGGGCTGCAGTTTCCGATCGTGCTGCTGCCGTTTGCGGGCCGCGCGCGCCCGCTGGACGACAAATACAACCGTCCACGGGTGCTGCGCTGGCACGACGACGCGGGCCACGCGCACGTCACGCTGCCGGACGAGGGCGAGGCGTGGCGGCAGGCGCTCGAGCGCGCCGAGCGCGAACGCCTGCTGGAAGACACGCGCAAGCTCTACGTGGCGCTGACGCGCGCGGTGCACCTGACCTGGGTCGGCGTGGCGCTGGAGCCGGGTCTCGCATCCAGCGCGCTGGCGCGGCTGCTCGGGCTGCAGGGGGCGGACGCCGCCACGCTGGCCGAGCAGACTCCAACGCGGCTGGACGAGGTGGCGGCGGCCAGCGGCGGCACCATCGCTTGCACCGGGCTGGCCGACGACAAGACCGCCCCTACCGCCCGGGCCAGCACCCCAGCCGTGATGCCCACACGCCCCGCCGCCTGGGCGCACGTGGCGCGCCCGCGCAGGGGCCCGAGCTGGTGGATCGCCAGCTACAGCGCGCTGGCGCGCGCCGCCCACGAGGCGCCGGCTGGCGCCGACGCCGCCACCGAGGCGCACGTCGGCGACGACGACCCCGGCGCATCCGCCCCCGACGCCACCGGGCTCCGCGACGAGGCCCCCGCCACCGCGCCGTGGCACCGCTGGCCACGCGGCGCGCAGCCCGGCGTGGCGCTGCACGCGCTGCTGGAAACCTGCCAGCGCCACGGCTGGCCCGCGGGCGCCCCGGATGCCCTGCAGCCGCTGGCGCAGCGCACGCTGCAGGGACTCGGCTGGGCGCCCGAGCGCCTGCCGGCCGACGCCGGGGACCTGGCGCGCTGGGCGCATGCGATCGGCGACGCCGCGCTGCCCTTGCCCGGCAGCGCGGGCGTGCGGCTGCGCGACCTCACGCACGCCGAGCCGGAGGTACCGTTTTGGCTGCGCATCGACGCCGCCGCCGAGGCGCGCGCGCTCGACCGCCTGCTGCTCGCCCACGTCGCGCCAGGCCAGCCACGCCCGGCGCTCGCCGCCGTCACGCTGCACGGGATGCTCAAAGGCTTCATGGACCTGGTCTTCGAACACGACGGGCGCTACTGGGTGCTGGACCACAAGTCCAACGCGCTGGGGCCGGACGACGCCGCCTACCACGCCGCGGCGGTGCAGGCCGAGGTGCTGCGCCAGCGCTACGACGCGCAGGCGGCGCTGTACCTGCTGGCGCTGCATCGCTGGCTGGCGCAGCGGCTGGGGCGGCGCTACGACCCGGTGCGGCACCTTGGCGGCGCGCTGTGCGTGTTCTGGCGCGGCGTGGCTGCCCCCGGCGCCGGCATCTGGCAGCTGACGCAGCCGTGGCCGCTGGTGCAGCGGCTGGAGGCTCTGTTCACCGGCGCGGAGGTGACGGCATGACCGCGCCCCGCCCCGAGCTGGAAGCCTGGCTGCAGCGCGGCCTGCAGGCCGGCGAGCTGCGCCCGGCGGACGCGACGCTGGCGCGCCAGGCCGCCGCGCTGTGCCCGCAGGCGAACCTGGAGGCCCTGCTGGCCACCGCGCTGCTGATGCGCCGCGCCGCCGACGGCCACGTCGCCTGGCGCTGGGCCGAAGCCCGTCCGGACGACGCCCGCGGCCCCTGCGCGCGCTGGCTGCTGCAGCGCCTGCACGCCGACGGGCCGGCGGCGCTGAGCGGCCCCGGCTGGGTCGGCGCGGACGCGCCGCTGACGCCGGTGGTCGCCGCCGGCGGCGTGCTCTACCTGGGCCGCCACTTCCGCCGCGAGCGGGAAGTGGCGCAGGCGTTGGCGCAGCGGCTGACCGCTGCCGACGCCCCTGCCCCCGACGCCGTGCGGCCGTGGATCGAGGCGCTGTTCGGCCCGCCGTCCCCCGAGCCGGATGCGCAGCGGCTGGCCTGCGCGCTGGCGCTGCGGCAGCGGCTGGCGGTCATCACCGGCGGCCCCGGCACCGGCAAAACCCACACCGTCGCGCGGCTGCTGGCGCTGCTGCAGGGGCTGGCGCTGCAGGGCGGCGGCGCGCCGCTGGCCGTGGGCCTGGCGGCCCCCACCGGCAAGGCCGCCGCGCGCCTGAGCACTGCACTGACCGACGCGTGGCGGAAGCTTGCCACTTGGGCGCTGCCGCTGCCGTGGGCGGTGCTGCAGCCGCACCTGCCGCACCGCGCCGTCACCGTGCACGCGCTGCTGGGCCAGCGGCCCGACGGCACCGGCGCGCGCCACGACGAGCGCCAGCCGCTGCCGCTGGACGCGCTGGTGGTCGATGAGGCGTCGATGGTCGATCTGGAGCTGCTGCACGCGCTGCTGCGGGCGCTGCCTCCGCAGGCGCGGCTGATCCTGCTCGGCGACCGCGACCAGCTCGCCTCGGTGCAGGCCGGCGCGGTGCTGGCGGAGCTGTGCGCGCATGCACGCGAGGGCCGCTGGCAGCGGGAGACCGCCGCGTGGCTCACCGCCGCCACCGGGCAGGCACCGCCGGCGGCGTGGATCGATGCCGACGGCGACGCGCTGGACCAGGCGGTGGCGATGCTGCGGCTCAGCCGCCGCTTCGACGCCGGCGGCGCCATCGGCCGCTGGGCCGCCGCGGTGCGCGACGGCGACGAGGACACCGCGCTGGCGCTGCTGCGCGACCCGGGCGAGGGCGTCAGCGTCCACCTCGGCACGCAGGCCGCCGACGGCTGGCTGCCGACCTGGCGCGCGGCGGTGGCGCCGTGGCTGCAGGCGGCGGCGCCACCGCCGGCGGACGGCGACCCCGACGCCTGGGCCGCCGGCCTGCTGCAGGGCCAGGCGCGGCTGCAGGTCCTGGCCGCGCTGCGGCGCGGGCCGTGGGGCGTGGAGGGGCTGGACGCGCGCCTGCAGACCGAGGCCGCGCGGCTGGCCCCGCACGCCCCCACAGGCCCCTATGGCCGCAGCGGCCAGCCGTGGCTGGTCACGCGCAACCAGCCGCGCCTGGGCGTGATGAACGGCGACCTGGGCCTGCTGCTGGCGCGGCCGCACGCCGACGGCACGCGGCGCTGGCGCCTGGCGCTGCCGGCGCCGCAGCGGCCGGGCAGCGTGCAGTGGGTTGCCGCCGGGCAGCTCGCCGACACCGCCAGCGCCTGGGCGCTGACGGTGCACAAGTCGCAGGGCAGCGAGTTCCACCACGTGGTGCTGGTGCTGCCGCCCGACGCCGACAGCCCGATCCTGACGCGCGAGCTGCTCTACACGGGCCTCACGCGCGCGCGCGAGCGGCTCACGCTCGTGCTGCCGGGCGGCGCGGCCACGCTGCGCGCGGCGCTGCGGCGGCGCACCGAACGCGACAGCGCCCTGCGCGACGCGCTGCGGCAGGCGCTACCATAGGCGCCCGTCCCACAGCGAACGGTGGTTCGTTCGACCGCCACTCCATGACCTACTGCGTCGCCGTCAAACTCAAGGCTGGCATGGTGTTCCTGTCCGACTCGCGCACCAACGCCGGGCTGGACCAGATCAGCATGTTTCGCAAGATGATCGTCTACGAGAAGCCCGGCGACCGCTTCATGTGCCTGTTGTCGGCCGGCAACCTCAGCATCTCGCAGTCGATCCGCGAAATTCTGCAGACCGAGCAACTGAAAGACCCCGACGGCGGCGAGCCGATCACCATCTGGAACGCGCGCAGCATGTTCGACGCCGCGCGCGTGCTGGGCTCGGCCGTGCGCCACGTCTACCAGCGCGACGGCGAGGCCCTGCGCCGCTCCGGCATCGAATTCAACGCCAGCCTGATCTTTGGCGGCCAGATCCGCGGCGAAGGCATGCGGCTGTTTCAGGTCTACTCCCCCGGCAATTTCATCGAGGCCACCGCCGAAACCCCGTTTTTCCAGATCGGCGAGAGCAAGTACGGCAAACCCGTGCTCGACCGCGTCATCACCCCCGACACGCCGCTGGAAGAGGCCACCAAGTGCCTGCTGATCTCCATGGACTCCACGCTCAAGTCCAACCTGTCGGTGGGGCTGCCGCTGGACCTGGCGGTCTACGAGGCCGACCGCTGCACCAGCGACCGGGTGGTGTGCATCGACGAGCACAACGCCTACTTCCACATGCTGCGCAGCACCTGGGGTCGCAAGCTGCGCGAGGCCTTCGACCAGATCGAAGCCCCGGACTGGGACCCCACCGGCCCGCTGGCCGCCCCGAGCGGGCGCCACGCCGCGCTGCGCAAGATCACAGACCCCAAGGACAGGCTGATTTGACCCCATGAGCGCCGCATCCCCCCGCCCCTGCATCGTCTTTTCGCACGGCAACAGCTTCCCCGCCGGCACCTACAGCGTCGTCTTCCAGGCCCTGCGCGAGCGGGGCTACCGCGTCACCGCGGTGGAGCGCTACGGCCACGATCCGCGCTACCCCGTCACCAGCAACTGGCCGCACCTGGTGCAGCAGCTCGCGGACTTCGTCGAGGCGCAGGTCGGCCCCGGCGACACGCCGCTGTTCCTCGTCGGTCACTCGCTCGGCGGTTTTCTGAGTCTGATGTGCGCCGCCCGCCACCCCGTGCTGGCCGGGCAGCCGGTGCGCGGCGTGGTCATGCTCGACTCCCCCGTCCTGGGGGGCTGGAAGGCGCGTGCCCTGGCCGCGGCCAAACACACCCGCCTGATCGGTGCCGTCTCACCGGGTCAGGTCAGCCGCAAGCGCCGCAACCGCTGGGCCAACGCCCAGGAGGCGCTGGAGCACTTCCGCCACAAGCGCGCCTTCGCCCGCTGGGACCCGCGCGTGCTGGCCGACTACATCGCCCACGGCACGCACGATGTGCACACGCCGGAGGGCACGCAGCGCGTGCTGACCTTCGACCGCGACATCGAGACCGCCATCTACAACACGCTGCCGCACCACCTGGACCGGCTGCTGCGCCGCCACCCCCTGGCCTGCCCGGTGGCCTTCGTCGGGGGCACGCAGTCCGAAGAGATGCGCCGCGTGGGCCTGACGATGACGCACAAGCTGTGCGGGCGCGAGCCGTCCGAGCGGCTGCAGTTCATCGACGGCACGCACCTGTTCCCCATGGAGCACCCGGAAGCCACGGCCGCGGCCATCGACCGCGCGCTGCGGCACTTCATGGCGCCCGTCACGGCGTCCAGTTGACCCAGCCGAACGCCCCGCTGGCCAGGATCAGCACGCCAAAGCCGATGCGGTACCACGCAAACGGCACGAAGGTGTGGGTGGCCACGTAGCGCAGCAGCCAGCGCACGCACACCCACGCCGACACGAACGACGCCACCAGCCCCACCGCGAACAGCGGCAGGTCCGCCGCCGCCAGCAGATCGCGGTGCTTGTACAGATCGTAGACGGCCGCGCCAAAGATGACCGGAATGGCGAGGAAGAAGCTGAACTCGGTCGCCGCGCGCCGCGACAGGCCGAGCGCCATGCCGCCGATGATGGTCGCCCCCGACCGGCTGACCCCCGGCACCAGGGCCGCGCACTGGATCAACCCCACCGCCAGCGCATCGCGCCAGCCCAAATCGTCCACAGTCGCCACCCGCGCCGCGGGCTGGCGGGCCTGGACGGCTTCCACCCACAGCATGATCAGCCCGCCGGCGATGAAGCCGGCCGCCACCACCCAGGCGTTGAAGAGCACGGCCTTGATCGGCCCGATGAACCAAAACCCCGCCAGCGCCGCCGGCAAAAACCCGAGCAGCACATTGACCGTGAAGCGCTGCGCCTGCGCCTCGCGCGGCAGTCCGCGCAGGGTGCCGATCAGCCGCTGCCAATACAGGCCCACGATGGCCAGAATGGCCCCGGTCTGGATGACCACCTCGAACACCTTGATCGTCTCCCCCGTCAACCGCAGCAAGGCGGCGGTGAGGATCAGGTGACCGGTGGACGAAACGGGCAAAAACTCGGTCAGGCCCTCGACCACCCCCATGAGGGCGGCCTTGAGCAGCAGGGTGACATCCATGGACAGACGCGGGAGTGGGCGAAGCGGCGAGTGTAACGGCCCGCCGCCCCCGGGCCTCAGCGTCGGTCGCGCCAGCCGTCGTGGCGGTGCCAGCCGTCATCACGCCAGCCGCGCCGGTCGTCCCAGCCGGGGCGCTTCTCCCATTCGCGGGGGTGCCAATGCCGGTGCTTGCGGTGCCCGGGAGGCATCGCATAGCCGTAGGCGGGGGCCACAACGGCCACCGGCGGCGACACCACCACCGGGGGCACCATCACCACACGGGGCGCCGGTGCGATCACCACCGGCGGGGTGTTGCCCACCCCCACGGTCACGCCCGGCTGGTGTACGCCGATCGACCAGTACACATCGCCGGCATGCGCCGCGCCGGCCAGTACCAACGCCACGGCAGCCAGGCCCCGGGCCAGCGACGCGGGGCGCAACGGAGTCAGAGGGTTCATGGTTCGCGCTCCTGAACAACGATACCGACATTGAACCACCGCTGCCGCGCTTGGCCGGTTGCCGTTTTGTGACGGCTGTAAACAGACGTAACGGACCGGCGCAGCGGGCCCGACACGCGCCCCATAACCCGACCCCTACAATCCCGGCCTCATGAGCCCGCCCGCCCCTCCTGCCACCGACGCCCTCGCCCACCAACACCCCCAATCCCCGCACGGCAGCGCCGATCCCGTCGCCGAATGGTGCGCCCTGCTGGACACCGCCACGCCGGCGGTGCGCGCGCATGTCGCCCGGGTGGTCGAGCAGCACCGCGCGGAACTGGCCGAGGGTTTCTATCAGGACATGATGGCCCATCGGCAGGCCCAGGTCTTTCTGGACGCGGACATCGTGCACCAGCGGCTGCACGCCTCGCTGCAGCGGTGGTTGACCGAGCTGTTCGCCCCACACACGGCGCAGGACGTGCCCGCCATCGTGGCCCACCAGCGCCATGTGGGCGAAGTCCACGCCCGCATCCAACTGCCCATGCACCTGGTGGCCCGCGGCGCGCGGCTGCTCAAGGGGCGGCTGCTGCAGCGCATCGCGGCCGGTGGCACCGCGCCCGCGCTGGTCGAGGCATCGATGGCCCACATCGGCGCACTGTTCGACTTGGCACTGGAGCTGATGGCCGAATCCTATGTGGGCGACACCCAGCGCGTCGTGCGCAGCGAGGAGGCCTTTCGCCTGCACGCGCTGAGCCAAAACCTGCAGGTCGAGCGCGAACGCCAGCGCTCGCTGCTGGCCGAATGGGAGCAGGACGTGCTGTTTGCCCTGCACCGCGGCGGCGCGCCACTGGACCTGCCCCGGCTGGGCAGTTCGGAATTCGGCCTGTGGTTCACCCACAAGGGCAGCAACCTGTTCGACGGCACGCCCGAGGTAGACCTGGTGCACCAGACCATGGAGCGGCTGGACGACGCGCTGCTGCCCCAACTGGAAAGCGGGCACGGCGACGCCCAGCGCCGCCATGCCCTGCTGATCGAGCTGCAGTCGGCGCTGGACACCCTCAAATACCTGGTCAACACCCTGTTCGAGCGCCATGTGGAGCTGGAGAGTGGCCGCGACACGCTCACGCGGCTGCTCAACCGGCGCTTCCTGGCGCCGATCCTGGCGCGCGAGATCCACCTCGCCCAGATGCGGCACAAGGTCTTTTCGGTGCTGCTGCTCGATCTGGTCCACTTCAAGCACATCAACGACGTCCACGGCCACGACGCCGGCGACAGCGTGCTGCAGCAAATGGCCCCCATCCTGCTCAACAGCGTGCGCTCCAGCGACTTCGTGTTCCGCTACGGGGGCGAGGAGTTTCTGGTCCTGCTGGTGGACGCGCCGAGCGAGCAAGCCCAGGCGCAGGCCGAAAAGCTGCGCCAGCGCATCGCCGCCACACCGTTCGCGCTGGCCAACGGCGTGCACCTGTCGCTGACCGCCAGCATCGGCGTCGCGCCCTACAGCGGCCACCCGGATTACCAGTACCTGATCAACCAGGCCGACGAGGCCCTCTACCGCGCCAAGCGCGGCGGGCGCAACCGGGTCTGTCTGGCGACGGGGGCCGCCTAAAATCGGGGGCATGAGCGATCACGCCCCGCACTCTTCCCCCCATCCGCCCGCTGCCAGCAATTTTCTGCGCCAGATCATCGAGCGCGATCTGGCCCAGGGCCGCTACCACGGCCGCCTGTGGGGCGGCAGCCCCGGTGACGGCAGCCACCACGAGCGGGGCGTGGCCGACCCGGCCCGGGTGCGCATGCGCTTTCCGCCGGAGCCCAACGGCTACCTGCACGTGGGCCATGCCAAGAGCATCTGGCTCAACTTCAGCCTGGCGCAGGCCTACGGCGGCGTGTGCCACATGCGCTTCGACGACACCAACCCCGAGAAGGAGGACCAGGAGTACGTCGATTCCATCCTGGACGCCGTCCAATGGCTGGGCTGGAGCTGGGAGGCCCACGGCACCCGCCACCTGTACTACGCGAGCGACTACTTCGACTTCATGTACCGGGCGGCCGAGTACCTGATCGAAACCGGCCACGCCTATGTGGACGAACAGACGCCGGAGCAGATGCGGGCCAACCGCGGCACGCTGACCGCACCCGGCATCGACAGCCCCTACCGCAACCGCCCGGCCGAGGAGAGCCTGGCGCGTTTTCGCGAGATGCGCGACGGCCGACACGCGGACGGGGCGATGGTGCTGCGTGCCAAGATCGACATGGCCTCGCCCAACATCAACCTGCGCGACCCGGCCATCTACCGGATCAAGCACGCGACGCACCACAACACCGGCGACGCCTGGTGCATCTACCCGATGTACACCTTCGCGCACCCGATCGAGGATGCGCTGGAGAACATCACCCACAGCATCTGCACGCTGGAGTTCGAGGACCAGCGGCCGTTTTACGACTGGCTGCTCGAACGCATCGTACCGATTCTGCGCGCGCCGCAGTTCGCGCGCGCCCGCCAGCTCATCGAGCGCATCGAACAGCAGGGGGTGGAAGCCGGCAAGGAATTTGCCCTGCACTGCCACAACCATGCGCACAAGCTCGGCGTCAACACCGAGCCCGAGCTGCACATGCGGGCGCTGTTCACGAAGTGGGAGCACGACCGCGACGCGGTGCTGCGCGACCTGGGCGAGTTCTTCGGGCTGCTCAAGGACCAGACCCACCAGTTCACGCCGCTGCTGGCCTCGGCGCTGGAAGCCCACCGCATCGAGCCCTTCAACCTGCCACACCAGTACGAATTCGCCCGGCTGAACCTGACCTACGTGGTCACCAGCAAACGCAAGCTCAAGCAACTGGTGGACGAGGGCATCGTCAGCGGCTGGGACGATCCGCGCATGCCCACCATCGTCGGTCTGCGCCGCCGTGGCTACACGCCGGAAGCCATCCGCCTGTTCTGCGAACGCACCGGCGTCAGCAAAGCCGGGGGCTGGATCGACTACGGCAACCTGGAGATCGCCCTGCGCGACGACCTGGAAGGTAAGGCCCCGCGTGCGATGGCCGTGCTCGACCCGGTCAAGCTCAAGCTCACCAACTGGGCGCAGGTGTTTGGCGATGCCGACCACCGCGAGGCCTGCAGCGCCCCGGTGCATCCACAGCGGCCCGAGCTGGGGCTGCGCGCATTCAGCCTGGGCCCCGAGGTGTGGATCGAGCGGGAGGACTTCATGGAGCAGCCTCCCAAGGGCTATTTCCGCCTTTTCCCCGGCAACAAGGTACGCCTCAAGTACGGGTATGTGGTCGAGTGCACCGGCTGCGAGAAGGACGCCGACGGCCGCGTCACCGCCGTACTGGCCACGGTGGTGCCCGACACCAAGAGCGGCACCCCCGGGGCCGACGCCGTCAAGGTCAAGGGCACGCTGACCTGGGTGGGCGTGCACGAGGCGGTGCCCGCCGAAGTGCGCCTGTACGACCGGCTGTTCGCCGATCCGCAGCCCGACGCCGGTGGCAAGGACTTCAAGGCCGCGCTCAACCCCAACAGCCTGCGGGTGGTGACGGCCTACCTGGAGCCGTCGCTGGCAAACGCCCCGCGCGAGGAGCGCTACCAGTTCGAGCGGCACGGCTATTTCGGCACCGACCGCGTGGACCACACGCCCGAGCGGCCGGTGTTCAACCGGATTGCGGGCCTGAAGGACAGCTGGGGCAAGTGAGCCGCGCCGGTCAGCGCGGCTTGCGCCGGGCGGCGGGGGCCTCGCCGCCCGTGCGCGGCTCCAGGTGCCGGAAGGTGATGCGGCCTTTGCTCAGGTCGTAGGGCGACAGCTCCAGCGACACCCGGTCGCCCGCCAGGATGCGGATGTGGTGCTTGCGCATCTTTCCCCCGGTGTAGGCGACCAGGGTGTGGCCGTTTTCCAGGGTGACGCGGTAGCGGGAGTCGGGCAGGATCTCGTCGACCGTGCCGCGCATCTCGATCAATTCTTCTTTGGCCATGGGGGCCTCCTTGGGGTGGCGATGCGGAAGGGGGCAGGCACGCCTGGCCTGCTGGCCATCGAGCGCATCAGGGGGTGTGGGGGACGATGGCCGAGAAATCTGCCGCCGGAACCGGCGGCCATGTTCGGCCGGACGTGGGCGCGCGCCAACGCCTGGGCAACGCGGTGTCACGAACCACCGCGATCCGTGGACCACGATGCACGCGGGGGCGCAAGCGGAAAAAACGCCCCGACACCGCCCGACTCTAACACAGAGTGACCCCGGGCGCGATTGACAATCGCCCGCCACCGGAGCTGTCCGCACCGGCGTATGATGGGGCGCTTCGCAGCCCGTCTCTTCGCACCATGTGGCAGACGATCCGCGCGCTGCCGCCCACCGTATGGCTCATCGGCTTGATCAGCCTGATCAACGATTCGGCATCCGAGCTGGTGTACCCCCTGGTTCCGCTCTATCTGACCTCGGTGCTGATGGCGGGCCCGCGCGCGCTGGGCCTGATCGAGGGGATTGCCGAAGCGACGGCCAGCCTGCTCAAATGGGTCTCCGGTGTCGTGGTGGACCGCACACGGCGCAGCAAACCCTGGATCGTCGTCAGCTACGGTCTGGCGGCCCTGGGGCGCCCCTTGATCGCCTGGGTGACCAGTTGGCCGGCGCTGCTGACCATCCGGTTTGCGGACCGGGTGGGCAAGGGGCTGCGCACGTCGCCGCGCGACGCACTGCTGGCCGCCAGCGTCGGGGCGGATCGGCGCGGGCTGGCCTTCGGGGTACACCGGGCCATGGACAACGCGGGCGCGGTGATCGGCCCGCTGCTGGCCGCGGCCTTGCTGGCCAGCGGCATGCCGCTGCGCGAGGTGTTTTTGTGGACCTGGGTGCCCGCGCTGGCGTGCGTCGCCCTGGCCCTGGCGCTGCGCGAGCCGGCCACGCCGGCACCGGCCCCGAGCGCCCCGCAGATCGACCTCAGCGGCGGTGCGACCCTGCCGCCGGTCTTTCGCCGCTACCTGGTGGTGGTGGCGCTGTTCGCGCTGGGCAACTCGTCCAACATGTTCCTGCTGCTGCACGCCAGTGAGCTGGGCGTTCCCCAGGCCCAGATCCCGCTGCTGTGGGCGGCCGTCTCGTTCATCGCCATGGTGCTGTCCGTTCCGCTGTCGGGCCTGTCGGACCGCGTGGGCCGGCGCCGGCTCCTGCTCATGGGCTATGGCGCCTACGCACTGTTCTACCTGATCATGGGCCCGTCCGCGCCCCCACGGGCGTGTGGCTGGTCGGCTGGTTTGCGTTCTACGGCGTCTTTCTGGCCGCGACCGAGGGGGTGGAAAAAGCCCTGGTTGCCGACCTGGCCCCGGCGCAGCTGCGCGGCACCGCGTTTGGCTGGTTCAGCCACCACGGCCGGGGCCGGCGGCCGTTGAGCGCCCGAAACGTCAGGCCACCGGGTAGGTGCCCGGGATCAGGATCGAGCGGTCCACCGTCTCGATGTTGGTGTGGCCGGTGAAGGCCATGGTGATGTCGAGCTCCTTGTGCAGGATTTCCAGCACCTTGGTCACACCCGCCTCGCCCATGGCCCCCAGGCCGTACAGGAAGGCGCGGCCGATGTAGGTGCCGCGCGCCCCCAGCGCACGGGCCTTGAGCACGTCCTGGCCGCTGCGGATGCCGCCGTCCAGGTGCACCTCGATGCGGTGTCCCACCGCCTCCACGATGCGCGGCAGCGCGCGGATGCTCGACTCCGCCCCGTCGAGCTGGCGCCCGCCGTGGTTGCTGACGATCAGCGCATCCGCGCCGGAGTCGGCGGCCAGCTTGGCATCTTCCACATCCATGATGCCCTTGAGGATGAGCTTGCCCCCCCAGCGCTTCTTGATCCACTCGACATCGCCCCAGTTGAGCCGCGGGTCGAACTGCTGCGCCGTCCACGCCGACAGGCTGCCCATGTCGGCCACGCCCTTGACATGCCCGACGATGTTGCCGAACTGCCGCCGGGGCGTGCCCAGCATGCCCAGGCACCAGCGGGGTTTGGTCATCATGTTCACGATGTTGGGCAGGGTCAGCTTGGGCGGCGCGGACAGGCCGTTTTTCAGATCCTTGTGGCGCTGCCCCAGAATCTGCAGGTCGAGCGTGAGCACCAGCGCGCCGCAGTTGGCGGCCTTGGCGCGATCGATCAGTCGCTCGATGAAGTCGCGGTCGCGCATCACATAGAGCTGGAACCAGAAGCCTTCCCCCGCGTGCCGGGCCACGTCCTCGATGGAGCAGATGCTCATGGTCGACAGCGTGAAGGGCACGCCAAACGCGCGCGCCGCACGGGCGGCCAGGATTTCGCCATCGGCGTGCTGCATGCCGGTCAGCCCCGTGGGCGCCAGCGCCACCGGCATGGCCACGGGTTGGCCGACCATGGTGGTGCGGGTGCTGCGCCCCTCCATGTTGACGGCGACCCGCTGGCGCAGCTTGATGGGCTGAAAGTCGGATTCGTTGGCGCGGTAGGTGCTCTCGGTCCACGAGCCGCTGTCGGCATAGTCGTAGAACATGCGCGGCACGCGCCGTTGCGCCAGCCGGCGCAGGTCTTCGATGCAGGTGATGACGGTCATGGGGACTCCTTCTTCGTGCGCATCCTAGCGCCGAAGCCCCCGGGCGTCACTTGAAATGCCGGTGCGCGCCGTTGAAGAAACGTCGCAGCCGCCTCAACTGCAATGCACGCTGCCGCAGCCGGTCATGGTCGCGGGCCGCACCCGGCTGGGATCGGCCAGGGTCTCGGTGCGCGAGTCGAAGCCCACGGCCCGCATGTGCTGCGCCAGCCCGGCATCCATGGTTTGCGCGTGCATGGGAAACCACTCGGCCAGCGCCGCCGCCATGCGGTCGATGATCTCGTGATCCCCTTGCAGGAAGTGCGCTTCCACGGCCCGCATGGTGTCCAGAATCTGCCGATGGTGCGCGGCGTGGCAGTTGTCCTCGGCAAAGCCGACGGCGACCATCCAGCGCTCCTCGCGCTCGAAGTGCTCCACCGTGTGCGCCACCAACGCCCGGTAGGGCTCGAGCTGTTGGTCGTGCGGCAGCGCGCGCAGCCGGGCCAGCTGGGTGACGAACTCCTCGTGGGTCTCGTCCATGCGGCCGTCGCCCGTGACCAGCGACTCGCCCCAGACAAGGTCGGGGATTTCGGGGAAAGTATCGGTCTCCATGACAGGCAGCGTAGCGGGGTCGGCGGCTGAGGGACTTGACGCAGGTCAAGCCCCCAGCCGAGGGGGGCGCTCAAGCGTCGAAGGGGAACTTCAGCGCACGCAGATCCCGCTTGGTCTCGATGAGCACCAGCGGCTCGTCGCTGACCGCAGGGGCGGGACGCGGCTCGCGCGGCACATGCACCGGGAGCGGTTCGGCCGCGATGGCGGCCTGCACCGCCGCCACCTTGTCCGCGTCCGACTGCACCCATTCCAGGCCGGCTTGACGGGCCAGAACGGCCAGATCCTCGACCGGCAAGCGGTAGGGCTGCGCGGCGGCGGACGGCTGTGCCGCGGGGGCCGCGGCCGGGGGCATCGGGGCGAGCGTCGTTGCGGGCGCTTCGGCAGGCGCTTCGGCAGGCGCCTCGCTGGGCGCCGACACCGATGCGGGGGCCGGCGGCTCCACGGGCACTGCCGTCGTGGCGGCGGGCTCCGCCGGAGTCGGCGGCACCGTGAAGTACGAACGACGCGGGGGTTCGAGCGCGCCGCCGTCGGCAGCGTCGACGGCTTCCGGGGCCTCGGCACCACTCGGGGCGGCGCCCTCCCCGTCCGGACGGCGGCTTCGGTCGCGCCCGTAGCGGTCGCGGCTGCGGCGCTCGCGGGGTGCGCGCGCGGCTTCGGCCGGTTCGGCCGCCGCTGCGCCACCCGCACCGCCGTCCTCCGCCACCGGCGCGGCGGCAGTGGCGGCATCGGTCAGGGCATCGGGCGCGGCCTCGGTCACGGCAGACACAGCCCCGTTATCGGCGGCCTCGCCGCGCGAGCGGCGCCCGCGGCGGCGACGTTCCCCGCGCTCGCGCGGCTCGCCCGCCGCGCCCTCGTCGGCGGAGGGCGCTACGTCGGCCGCCCCCTGGCCACCATCGGTCACGGGCGCCAGAGTGGCGGCCGCTTCGGTGGCGGGGGCCTCGTCCGGCCGGGCGGGACGCATCCCGCGTTCACCACGATCGCCCCGCTCGCCGCGGGGGCGTCGGTCGCCGCGCTCCCGGCGCTCGCCCGGGGCGCCATCGCCACGCGGCTCGGTCAAAGCAGCCTCCGTAGCCGTCACACCTTCGTCGCGGGTCGGGGATCGGGCCTCGCCCCGCTCGGGACGGGGGGGCCGCTCGGCGCGTTCGCTGCGCTCGCTGCGTTCCGCGCGGCCTTCACGACCCTCTCGACCTTCACCATTGCGCACCACTTCCCCACGGCCGCGACCGCCGCGGTTGCCCCGGCCCCGGCGCTCGTCGCTGCCGGGGCGCTCGGGCACGCCCGTGGCCGGGGCCGCGGCGGGGGTGACCACAGGGACCGGCGCCTGCGCCGGCGGGGTGGCCGGGACGGCCTGCCACCCGAACAGGCGTTTGAGCCAAGCCAGGAAGCCCGTCTCGGCCGGCACCACAGGGGCGACGGGCGCGGCGGCCGGCGCCGGTGTAGGGCTGACCGGTGCCAAGGCCGGGGCGGCGCTGGTGGGCGCGGCCGGTGCCTCGGCCCGCGGTGCGGTCACCGGGGCGGGGCTGTCCGGCAGCACGCCCTTGATGATCGGCTCCTGCCGGTTGGTGCGCTCCTGGCTGCGCCGCGTCACCATCGCCACGTCCTCGACGATGTCGGCGAGCTTGTAGCTGGCGTCCAGGTTGTCCAGGCGCGGGTCGTCGTGCTTCAAGCGCTCCAGCTTGTAGTTCGGCGTCTCCAGCGACTTGTTCGGCACCAGCAGCACGCTGATGCGCTGCTTGAGCTCGATCTTGGTGATCTCGACGCGCTTTTCGTTGAGCAGGAAGCTGGCCACGTCCACCGGCACCTGCACCAGCACGGCGGCGGTGTTGTCCTTCAGCGACTCCTCCTGGATCACGCGCAAAATCTGCAGCGCCGAGCTTTCGGTGTCGCGGATGTGGCCCGAGCCGCCACAGCGCGGGCACGGCATGGAGGCGCCTTCGGACAGCGTCGGACGTAGGCGCTGGCGGCTCATCTCCAGCAGTCCGAACTTGCTGATGGGCGCAAACTGCACGCGCGCGCGGTCCTGCCGCAGCGCCTCGCGCAGGCGGTTTTCCACCTCGCGCCGGTTTTTGCTGTCCTCCATGTCGATGAAGTCGATCACGATCAGACCACCCAAATCGCGCAGGCGGGCCTGACGGGCCACTTCGTCGGCGGCCTCCAGGTTGGTGCGCAGGGCGGTCTCCTCGATGTCGCCGCCCTTGATGGCGCGCGCCGAGTTGACGTCGATGGCCACCAACGCCTCGGTCTGGTCGATCACGATGGCACCGCCCGACGGCAGCGTCACCGTTCGGCTGTAGGCGGTTTCGATCTGGTGCTCGATTTGGAAGCGCGAAAACAGCGGCGCGTTGTCACGATAGCGCTTGACCCGATTGACGTACTCGGGCATGACGTGCGACATGAAGCCGCGCGCCTGCTCGTAGATGTCGTCGGTGTCGATCAGGATTTCGCCGATGTCGCTGTTGAAATAGTCGCGGATGGCGCGGATGACCAGCGTCGATTCCTGGTAGATCAGTTCGGGTTTGGTCAGCGACTTGGCCGCGCCCTCGATGGCACTCCACAGCTTGAGCAGGTAGTTCAGATCCCATTGCAGCTCCGCGGCCTCGCGTCCGATGCCGGCGGTACGCGCGATGATGCTCATGCCGCTCGGATATTCCAATTTGTCGAGTGTGGCTTTCAATTCTGCCCGGTCGTCGCCCTCGATGCGCCGGCTGACGCCGCCGCCGCGCGGATTGTTCGGCATCAGCACCACGTAGCGGCCCGCCAGGCTGATGAAGGTGGTCAGCGCCGCGCCCTTGTTGCCGCGCTCCTCCTTTTCCACCTGGACGAGCAGTTCCTGGCCTTCCTTGATGACGTCCTGGATGCGCGCCTGCGACGGCGGCACGTTGCCCTGGAAATACTGCTTGGAGATTTCCTTGAACGGCAGGAAGCCGTGGCGGTCCTCGCCGTAATCGACGAAGCACGCCTCCAGCGACGGCTCCACGCGCGTGACGACGGCCTTGTAGATGTTGCCCTTGCGCTGTTCGCGTCCTTCGATCTCGACTTCGTAGTCGAGCAGTTTTTGCCCGTCGACGATCGCCAGCCGGCGCTCCTCGGCCTGCGTGGCGTTGATCAGCATGCGTTTCATCGTGTGTTCCTCAGACTCGGTCGTACAAGCGCCCTCGATGGGCGCGGATGCCGCGAACCGCGGACCGGTCGAGCGAACGGGGAGGAATTGCCGGAGAGCCTCTGGGATGCGCGCAGCCCTGCCCGGCGTGCGCCGGGCAGGGGGTCACGCGCTCCCGGGCATGGGCGCGTGGATCACGGTGAACAGGGACGACGGACCGTTGTGCAGCACGGGAAGGCGGGCGTCTCGGTGGTCACTGAATCCTCGTGCAGCCCGCCACACGGCGATTCGGCTCGGCCGCGGGCTGCACGTTGGGGGTATTCCGTATCGGGTTCGCTGACTGAATGAACGTCGGTTCTACCGGGGCAAGGCGCATCCATCCGGGGACCGGTGGCCCAAACACGACGGACCTGACCCGGATGCGCCGCCCGCCCAGGGTTCGGCAAGAATATGCCTGTCAGCGCTCTGCAGCGACCGGCGTGCCGTACACTTCGCGGCGACCCGATCCTTTTTTGGCGCACGGACAGACGCTGGGATTATAGGCGTGGACCGCATGGCGTGCGATGTGCTGGGGGCGGGTCGCCGCTTGCCCATGTCCAATGCCGCCGTCCGTCACCTCACCGTCGATGCCGAGTCCGCCGACCAGCGGCTCGACAATTTTTTGCTGCGCGAACTCAAAGGCGCGCCCAAAACGCTGATCTACCGCATCATCCGCAGCGGCGAGGTTCGGGTCAACAAGGCGCGCGCCCGCGCCGACACCCGGCTGCAAGCGGGCGACGATGTGCGGCTGCCCCCGGTGCGCCTGCCCGAACGGGTGATCGGCGCGGCACCGGCGGCCGTGCCCGCGCGGGAGTTCCCCGTGCTCTACGAGGACGATTGGCTGCTGGCGATCGACAAGCCCGCCGGCGTGGCCGTGCACGGCGGCAGCGGTGTGTCGTCCGGCGTGATCGAACAACTGCGCCGGGCACGGCCCGGTGCGGCGCTGCTGGAACTGGTGCACCGCCTGGACCGCGAGACCAGCGGCGTGCTGCTCGTGGCCAAGCGGCGCAGCGCGCTCAAACGCCTGCAGGACCAGTTTCGCGAACGCAGCACGGGCAAAACCTATCTGGCGCTGGTGCGCGGCGAATGGCCCGCCGCCCGCAAGGTGATCGATGTCCCCTTGCACAAATACCTGCTGCCCGACGGCGAGCGGCGCGTGCGGGTCACCGATGCGCGCGACCCCCTGGGACAGCGCTCGATTTCGCTGGTGCGGGTGCTGGGGGACGTGCATCCGCCACCCGGTGCGGCGGCAGACGCCCCGCGCATGACATTGTTGGCCGTGACCATCAAAACCGGCCGCACCCATCAGATCCGGGTGCATCTGGCCCACGTCGGCCATCCCATCGCCGGTGACGACAAGTATGGCGATTTCGAATGGAACCGCCTGCTGGCACGGCTCGGGCTCAAGCGGATGTTTCTGCACGCCTGGCGGCTGACGATACGGCATCCGGTGACGGAGCAGGAGTTGCGATTGCATGCACCATTGCCGCCCGAATTGGCCGATTGGGGCGACGTGCGGCGATTTTTTTGATTACAATCGCGCCGTCCGATCCATTTTGTTCAACCGTTGGGGAATGCTCATGGCAACCTATGCAGAACTGAAAGCCCAAGCCGAAGCCCTTCTGGCCCAGGCCGAGCAATTGCGCAAGCAAGAGCGCGCCGGCGTGATCGCCGAGATCCGCGCCCGCATGGCCGAATACGGCATCACGGCCGAAGAATTGGCCACCACCGGCACGCGCGGCGGCAAGACCAAGGCCGGCCGCTCCAAGGCCGAGCCCAAATACCGCGGCCCCAACGGCGAACTCTGGTCCGGCGGCCCGGGCCGCAAGCCGGAATGGGTGCGCAACATTCTGGCCGCCGGCGGCAACATCGAGAACTTCCGCATCGCATAAGCCCTCCAACACAGGGACGGCAAAAGGCGCCTGTCATGCGCCTTTTGTCATTTTGGCGCCCCGGATTCGGGGCCGTTGCCATTTCCGGGCCCACCGTGACCGATTCCACCGTCTCCGATCCCGCTTCTTTTGTCACCGACCGTCCCCGGCGTTACGACCTCATCGCCTTCGACTGGGACGGCACATTGTTCGATTCCACCGCGCTGATCGTCGGCTGCATCCAGGACGCGGTGCGCGACGTCGGCGGACGGATGCCATCGCGCGAGCGCGCGGCCTGGGTGATCGGCATGGGTTTGGCCCAGGCGCTGGCGCACGCCGCGCCGGACGTGCCTCCCGATCGCCAGCCGCTGCTGGTGGAGCGTTACCGCCACCACTGGTTTGCGCGCCAGCACGAAGTCACCCTGTTCGACGGGGTGCTGCCGCTGCTGACCGATCTGCGCGGCCGCGGCCACCGCTTAGCCGTGGCCACGGGCAAAAGCCGCCGCGGGCTGGACGTCGCCTTGCAGACGGTGGCGCTGCACGGTGTCTTCGACGCCTCCCGCACCGCCGACGAGACGGCCGGCAAACCCGACCCGCAAATGCTGCTGGAACTGATGGCCGAATTCGACGTGCCGCCCGAGCGCACCCTGATGATCGGCGACACCACGCACGACCTGCAGATGGCGCGCAACGCCGGCTGCGCCGCAGTCGCGGTCACCTACGGCGCCCATGCGCACGAGGACCTGCGCTCGCTGCAGCCAGCGTTCGTGGCACACACCGTGGCCGACCTGCATGCCTGGCTGCGCGTGCATGCCTGAGCGTCCGCCCCCCCCGTTCAGGAGCCCGCCCGTGAGTGTCCAATGGTTTCCCGGTCATATGCACGCAACGCAAAAGGCGTTGCGCGAGCGACTCAAGACCACGGACGTCGTCATCGAACTGCTCGATGCCCGGCTGCCGGGGTCGAGCGCCAATCCGCTGCTGGCCCAGCTGATCGGTGATCGGCCCACGCTGAAGGTGCTGAACAAGGAAGACCTGGCCGACCCGGCGCGCACCGCGCAGTGGCTGGCCTACTACAACGCCCAGCCCCGCACCCGTGCGATCGCCTTGCACGCGCATACCCCGGGGCCGGCGCGCACCCTGGTGGCCGAATGCCGTCGGCTGGCGCCGAACCGCGGTGGCATGGTCAAGCCGCTGCGGGTGCTGATCGCCGGCATCCCCAACGTGGGCAAGTCCACCCTGATCAACACCCTGCTCGGCAAACGCGCCGCCAAGGCGGCGGATGAGCCGGGCGTCACCCGGCAGGAGCAGCGCGTCGTGCTGGCCGACGACGTGTATCTGTACGACACGCCGGGCCTCCTGTGGCCCAAGATCATCGTGCCGGAAAGCGGGGACCGGCTGGCCGCCAGTGGCGCCGTCGGGCGCAATGCCTTCGACGAGGAAGCCGTCGCGCTGGCCCTGCTGCGGGCGCTGCAGGCCGATTACCCGGCGCTGCTGGAGGCCCGCTACCGCCTGGGGCTGGCGCCGGCGGCCATCGCCGCGCTGCCCGACCATGAGCTGCTGGCCGCGATCGGGCGCAAGCGCGGCGCATTGCTGCCCGGGGGGCGCATCGACCCCCACAAGGCGGGCGAAGCGGTGCTGGCGGATTTTCGCGCCGGGGCCATCGGGCGCATCACGCTGGAGACGCCGCAAACATTTGCCGCTTGGCTGGAAGCGGCGCGGGCGGCCGAAGCGCAGTCGCAGGCGCAGCGCCAGGCCCGCCGTGCCCCGCGCCGCCCGACCGGGCCCGAGGCCGCGCAACGCCACCCCGACGCTGGCACAAACCCCTGAGGCGCTGCTACAGTCCGCGGTCATGCATTCGCAGCCCCCTCAGCCCCCGCGGTCCAGGTCCGCTCGGGCGGCCGCTGCGCACGATCCGGCGGATGGACTGACGCCCCGGCAGCGCGAGGTGCTCGATTTCATCGCCGGCCATGTGCGCGATCGCGGCGTGCCCCCGACGCGGGCGGAGATCGCGCACGCCTTCGGCTTTCGATCGCCCAATGCGGCCGAAGCCCACCTGCGGGCGCTGGCGCGCAAAGGCGCGGTGCAGTTGCTCGACGGCAGTGCCCGGGGCATCCGCGTGCTGGGCGCAGCGCTGGCGCCCGGGGCCCCAGCGATCCCCAATGGCAACGCAGATGCGCCCGCCGCAGCCCCCGCACCGCCTTGGGATAACGGCGAGGCCACCCTGCTCCACTTGCCCCTGATCGGGCGGGTGGCGGCTGGCTCCCCCATCCTGGCGCAAGCGCACGTCGAGGCCACCTACCCCGCCGACGCGCGCTGGTTTGCCCGCCGTCCCGACTACCTGCTGCGGGTGCGCGGCTGGTCCATGCGCGACGCCGGCATCCACGACGGGGACCTGCTGGCCGTTCAGGCCGTGCGCGAGGCCCGCCCCGGCCAGACCGTGGTGGCCCGCCTGGGGGACGAGGTCACGGTCAAGCGCCTGCAGCGCGAGGGCGCGCATTGGCGGCTGCAGGCCGCCAACCCCGAGGTGGCAGACATTCTCGTGCGCCCGGGCGATGCGTTTGCCATCGAGGGGGTGGTCGTGGGCCTGCTGCGCCCTCAAGGCTGGGATTGATTGCCGCGCGGCTGCCCCGCGGCGAAGTCGCGCACATCCTGCGTGATCTTCATGCTGCAAAAGCGCGGCCCGCACATGGAGCAGAAATGCGCGACCTTGGCCGAGTCCTTGGGCAGGGTCTCGTCGTGGAATTCACGGGCTTTGTCCGGATCGAGGCCGAGGTTGAACTGGTCCTCCCAGCGGAACTCGAAGCGCGCCTTGCTCAGCGCGTTGTCGCGGATCTGCGCGCCGGGGTGGCCTTTGGCCAGGTCGGCGGCGTGGGCGGCGAGCTTGTAGGTGATGATGCCTTCCTTGACGTCTTGCTTGTTGGGCAGGCCCAGGTGCTCCTTGGGCGTGACGTAGCACAGCATGGCGGTGCCGTACCAGCCGATGGTGGCGGCGCCAATGCCGCTGGTGATGTGGTCGTAGCCGGGGGCGATGTCGGTGGTCAGCGGGCCCAGGGTGTAGAACGGCGCTTCGTGGCACTGCGCCAGTTGCAGGTCCATGTTTTCTTTGATCAGGTGCAGCGGCACGTGGCCGGGGCCTTCGATCATCACTTGGACGTCGTGCTTCCAGGCGATTTGCGTCAACTCGCCCAGGGTGCGCAGCTCGGCCAGTTGGGCGGCGTCGTTGGCGTCGTAGATGGAGCCGGGGCGCAGGCCGTCGCCCAGGCTGAAGGCCACGTCGTAGGCCTTCATGATCTCGCAGATTTCCTCAAAGTGGGTGTAGAGGAAGTTCTCCTGGTGGTGGGCCAAGCACCATTTGGCCATGATGGAGCCGCCGCGGCTGACGATGCCGGTCATGCGCTCGGCGGTCAGCGGCACGTAGCGCAGCAGCACGCCGGCGTGGATGGTGAAGTAGTCCACGCCCTGCTCGGCCTGCTCGATCAGCGTGTCGCGGAAGATGTCCCACGTCAGTTCCTCGGCCTTGCCGTGGACTTTTTCCAGCGCCTGGTAGATCGGCACGGTGCCAATGGGCACGGGCGAGTTGCGGATGATCCACTCGCGCGTCTCGTGGATGTGCTTGCCGGTGGAGAGGTCCATCACCGTGTCGGCCCCCCAGCGGATGGCCCAGGTGAGCTTGTCCACCTCCTCCTGAATGGAGGAGGTGACGGCGCTGTTGCCGATGTTGGCATTGACCTTGACCAGGAAGTTGCGGCCGATGATCATCGGCTCGCTTTCCGGGTGGTTGATGTTGGCGGGGATGATGGCGCGGCCGCGGGCCACTTCATCGCGCACGAACTCGGGGGTGATTTCGGCGGGAATGCTGGCACCGAAGCTTTGACCGGGGTGCTGGCGCCCGATCATGGCGGCCATCTTGCGCCCCGTGGGGCCGGCGGCCTGCAGCGATTCGAGGTATTCGCGCCGACGCAGGTTTTCGCGGATGGCGATGAACTCCATCTCCGGCGTGATGAGGCCGCGTCGCGCGTAGTGCATCTGGGTGACGTTGGCGCCCGCCTTGGCACGGCGCGGCTGGCGCTGCAGCCCGGGGAAGCGCAGTTCGTCGAGCCCGGGGTCGGCAGCGCGGGCGCGTCCGTAGGCGCTGCTCAGGTCCGGCAGGACCTCGGTGTCCTGGCGCGCCTCGATCCAGCGCCGGCGCAATGCCGGCAGCCCGTGGCGAATGTCGATGCGGGCGGCCGGGTCGGTGTACGGCCCCGAGGTGTCGTACACGAAGACGGGGGGATTGGGCTCGGCGCCAAACGCGGCGGGCGTGTCGCTTTGCTGGATTTCGCGCATGGGCACGCGGATGTCCGGGCGCGAGCCCTCGACATAGATCTTGCGCGATCGGGGCAGCGGCTGGATGGCGGCTTGGTCCACCTGGGCCTGGGTGGCCAGGAAGCGGTCGGCAGGGGCGTTCACGGGGTGGTCTCCTTCGGAGGGTGGATGAACATGCTCCGAAGGGCGTCCGCCTGGGCGGCAGACCGGGCCCGAAGGAACGGGCGGCCAGGGTGTTCACCCCAACCGCCCGCCGGGCCAGCAGCTCTTCTTTCGCCGGTATGAACCGGATCAAGTTCGCGGGTTCGGCTCTTGCCATCTCAGCCCACATCACGTGGACACCCCGGAGCATGCACCCCATTCTATCGCAGCGTAGGTATCGACCCGGCCGCGGTCAGAACGTCTGTTGATAGGTGACCCACACCGTGCGGCCCGGCCCGGGCACCGCCGTGCCCCACTGCGGCACATTCGGCGGGGTGGGGTTGGTCATCGTGGTGCCCTGCCCCACATACGCCCCGCCGGTGGGCAGGTAGTACAGGTGGTCGAACAGGTTGTCGCTGCCCAGTTCCAGCTTGCCACGGCCCAGGCGGTATGCCGTGCGCACGTTCAGCAGGGCAAAGCCCGGGGTACGGACCTCGTTACGCACTTGGGACACGTCGGTCTTGGCCCGGACCGCGACCAGTTCCACCGCGCTGTCCCAGGCGCCGGCGCGGTGCGTCAGGCTGACGCGGGCGTTGAGCGGCAAAATCTGGTAGAGCCCATCGCCGGTGCTGCGGTTGCGGCCCTTGAGGTAGCTCAACTGCCCGCGCACGCCCCACTGGCCCCAAGCATGGCCGTTGCTGCGGGCGCTCACACCGACTTCGCCACGCGTGCCGGTCTGGCCCGGCGCGGCAAAGGTGGGGGCCGGGGTTTCGGCCGCCACCACGCCGCCGATGGCATCCCCGCCAGCCGACACCGGCGCGATGCCGGCCCAGACCCGCACGCGCTCGACCTGGCCGGGGTCCAGGTACGACAGCGGCGTATTCATGTGGTTGGGACAGGCCGCATACAGGTCCATGCCGTCGATCTGCAGACGCAAACGCTCATCCGCCAGTCCGCGGATGACCGGCAGGCGCGACACACCGCCCGCCTCGTAGGTGTAGGCGCCGGACTGGGCAGCACGGTCTCGCGGTCGGCGCGGACCTGGACATCGGGCCATGCGGGCACCGCTGCCGATGTCTGAGCCCATGCGGCGGGCGCTTGCGTGGCCAGCACCGCAGCGGCTGCCACGGCATGGCGGCGCCAGCGACCGGGTTGAATCGTCAAAGAATGGGAGGAATAAGCCATGATACGAATCGTTCGGGAACGGCGGGACGCTCCCAACGCCCCCATGGCCACGATCCGATGTCCCACGCAATCCCCAAAACGGTGGGGGACGGGGGCAGCAGCGGCGTATCCACCGCGTGGCATGGCAATGCCCAATGACCATCCAGGCGGCATCAATCGCACTGGGGCGATGCGGCCGCGGCCGGATTGGAATTGGAGGGGGCATCGCCCCATTACTGGGAAGGCTGCTGTCCGACGTTGACCCGAGAGCCAGGAGACCTGCCGCCCAGCGAACGAGGATGTGCCGGGGCGGGGTGTCCCCAGCAAGCCCGGCGCGACGCCGTCTTGCGGTCGCGCCCGCCGTCCGCGACCGCGTGGGCGAGGGGGTGCGTTTGCCGGCGTCCGGTTGGCTTGCCCCGACATCGGGACGACAACCGTAGCACGCAAGATGTCCAATGGATCTGAGATGGCACACGCCAATGCCCACCACGCCCTGACGGTGGTGGACATGGCCTGGCCCGATCAATGCAATCACCACGGCACGCTGTTTGGCGGCGCGGCCCTGTCATGGCTGGACCGCACGGCTTTCATCCTCGCTTCTCGCGAATTGGGTGGCGCGGTCGTGACCGCGGCGCTGGAGCGGGTGCAATTCAGCGCCCCCTTGCCCAGCGGTCATCTGGGGGAGTGTCTAGCCCGCATCGTCCGCCGGGGCCGGCGCTCGGGCGCCGTGCGGGCGTTGATGGACGCGAGCGACGCCCGAGGCGCCTGCCCGAGCCGCTGCTGCGATGTGCTGCTGACCTATGTGGCCCTGCCCGATTGATGTGCGCATGCTGCCGGGCACATGTCCCCGCGTCAGGGCCGCAGGTCGTAGCGGTCGGCGTTCATGACCTTGACCCACGCGGCCACGAAGTCGCGCACGAACTTCTCGCGCCCGTCGTCCTGGGCGTAGACCTCGGCGTAGGCGCGCAACACGGCGTTGGAGCCAAACACCAGGTCCACCCGCGTGGCGGTCCAGCGGGTCGCCCCCGTGGCACGGTCCACGATGGCGTAGCTGTTGCGTCCCGTAGGCTTCCAGCTATAGGCCATGTCGGTCAGGTGCACGAAGAAGTCGTTGCTCAGCACGCCGACACGGTCGGTGAACACCCCGTGCGCCGATCCCCCGTGGTTGGCACCGAGCACGCGCAGGCCGCCGACGAGCACCGTCATCTCGGCCGCGGTCAGGCCCATGAGCTGCGCGCGGTCGAGCAGCAGCTCCTCCGGCTGTACCGCATAGTGCTGTTTGAGCCAGTTGCGGAACCCATCGGCCACCGGCTCCAACACGGCAAACGACTGAACGTCGGTCTGCGCCTGCGTGGCGTCACCGCGCCCCGGCGCGAACGGGACCTCGACCGGGTAACCGGCGGCGCGGGCGGCCTCTTCCACCGCCATGCTGCCGGCCAGGACGATCACGTCGGCGATGCTGGCGCCGGTTTCCGCGGCGATGCGCTCATAGACGGGCAGCACGCGCGCCAGCCGCTCCGGCTCGTTGCCGGCCCAGTCCTTTTGCGGAGCCAGCCGGATGCGCGCCCCGTTGGCACCGCCGCGGAAGTCCGATCCGCGGAAGGTGCGGGCGCTGTCCCAGGCCGTGGCCACCCGCTCGGCGATCCCCAATCCCGCGGCGGCGATCCGGGCGCGCACGTCGGCCACGTCGTAATCGGTGCGGCCCGCGGGAATGGGGTCTTGCCAAATCAGGTCTTCGGTGGGTGCCTCGGGGCCAATGTAGCGCGTGCGCGGCCCCATGTCGCGGTGCGTGAGCTTGAACCAGGCGCGGGCAAACACCTCCGAGAAATACGCCTGGTCGGCCGCAAACCGCTCCGAAATCCGGCGGTACACGGGGTCCACCTTCATCGCCATGTCGGCATCGGTCATGATGATGCGGTGGTTGCGCAGGGTGGGGTCTTCCGCGTCGGGCGGCACGTCCTCGGGCCGCAGGCCGATCGGCTCCCACTGCCAGGCGCCGGCGGGGCTCTTTTTGAGCTCCCATTCGTAGCCGAGCAGCAGCTTGAAGTAGCCGTTGTCCCACTGGGTGGGGTTCGTGGTCCACGCCCCTTCCAGACCGCTGGTCACGGTGTCGCGACCGATGCCGCGGGTGGTGTGGTTGTTCCAGCCCAGGCCCTGCTCTTCGATCGGCGCGCCTTCGGGCGCAGGGCCCAGGTTGGCCGCGCTGCCGTTGCCGTGCGCCTTGCCGACCGTGTGCCCGCCGGCGGTGAGGGCCACGGTTTCCTCGTCGTTCATGCCCATGCGGGCGAAGGTTTCACGCACCTGGGCGGCGGTGCGCAGGGGGTCCGGCTGGCCGTTGACGCCCTCGGGGTTCACATAGATCAGGCCCATCTGCACGGCGGCCAGCGGGTTGGCCAAGGTGCTGGCGTCGTCCAGGCTGCCGTAGCGGGCGTCGCTGGGCGCCAGCCACTCCTTCTCATCGCCCCAGTAGACGTCCTTTTCCGGGTGCCAAATGTCCTCGCGCCCGAAGGCAAAGCCATAGGTCTTCAGGCCCATGGACTCGTAGGCGACGTTGCCGGCCAGGATCATCAGATCGGCCCAGCTGATCTGGTTGCCATACTTTTTCTTGATCGGCCACAGCAGCCGGCGCGCCTTGTCCAGATTGGCGTTGTCCGGCCAGGAGTTGAGCGGCGCGAAGCGCTGGTTGCCGGTGTTGGCGCCGCCGCGACCGTCCGCGATGCGGTACGACCCCGCTGCGTGCCAGGCCATGCGGATCATCAACCCGCCGTAGTGGCCCCAATCGGCGGGCCACCAGGGCTGGCTGTCGGTCATCAAGGCGGTCAGATCGCGCTTGATCGCATCCACGTCGAGTTGACGCACCGCCTGCCGGTAGTTGAAGCCGGGCAGCGGATTGGTCTTGGTGTCGTGCTGGTGCAGGATGTCCAGGTTCAGGGCATTCGGCCACCAGGCCGTGTTGGAGGTTGCGGCGGTGGTGTGGGCGCCGTGCATCACGGGGCATTGGCCGACGGCTTCGCGGGTGGGGGCATTCATGGTCATCTCCTTGCAGGCGGGTTGGCCGACATCGGGGCCGCAAGCCATGCATGCCCTGCCGAGCGAGGCATGGTGTGGCGGCATCCGATAGACATCAGCAATCAGCTAATGATCACTGATTGGGCCTCAGTGTATCGGGTCTGCCACCGTGCGGCGGTCATTCTTCCCAATCGCCGCGATAGGGCCAGACCGGGCCGCGCCACCGCCTCCCCGGGCTTGGGGCTATGATGGGCGCCACCCGTGTGAACCACAACCAACCGGAGGCGTGCGATGCAGTGGCTGGTGCTGGGCTTGATCCTGTTTTTGGGCGTGCACTCGGTGCGCATCGTGGCCGACGACTGGCGCAACCAGACCATCGACCGCATCGGGCTGGGCGCATGGAAGGCGGTGTACTCCCTGGTGTCGGCCGTCGGGCTGGGGCTGATCATCTGGGGCTATGGTTTGGCCCGCCAGTCCCCGGACGTGCTGTGGACCCCGCCGCTGGGGATGCGCCACGCCGCCTCGCTGCTGACGCTGGTGGCTTTCGTGCTGTTGGTGGCGGCCTATGTCCCGGGCAATGCGATCAAGGCTCGGCTGGGCCACCCGATGGTGCTGTCCGTCAAGCTGTGGGCCTTTGCCCACCTGCTGTCCAACGGCACGCTGGCCGACGTGTTGCTGTTTGGCGGCTTTTTGGCATGGGCCGTGCTCAATTACCGCGCGGCGCGGCGCCGCACGCCCGCCGGTCGCGACGATATCGACGACGAGGATGACGCCATGGTCACCGCCACCCGCGGGTCGTCGATGACAGCCACGGTGGCCACCGTGGTCGTCGGGCTGGGGGCGTGGGCGGTGTTCGCGTTCTGGGCGCACGGCGTGCTGATCGGCGTGCGCCCCTTCGGCTGATCGGGCACCCACGGCTGCGGGGGCGGCGTCAACGCCGTCTGACCCGCCGTCAATCCCCCAAGCGGCGCACCACGACGGCCGCCCCCGTGGCCGCCGCAGCGGCGACCATGCCGGCCACGAAGACGGCGCTCAGCCCATGGTGGGTGCTGATCCACCCGCCCAGCGCCCCGGCGGTCACCCCGGAGCAGCCATAACCGATCAACGAATACAAGGCCTGCCCCCGCGCGCGCAGCCGCCCCGGAAAGTGGCGGTTGATGAGGGCGATGCAGACCGTGTGGTGAGCGGCAAAACCGATGGCATGCACCGCTTGCGCCAGCAGCAGCACGCCCAGCCAGTGCGCGCCCCAGGCCGTCGCCGCCATGCGTGCCACCGTCAGGGCCGATGCCAGCATCAGCCACTGCCCCAGCGCCAGCCGCGGCAGCCAGCGCCCCTGGGTAAAGAACCAGGCGATCTCCACCACCACGGCGGTGGCCCACAGCGCGCCGATCACGCCCTTGCCATACCCCAGGCGGTCCAGATAGAGCGAGAAGAAGATGTAGATGAAGACGTGCGCCAGCACATGCAAAAACATGGAGGCAAAAAACCACGCCACGACGGGCTGGCGCAACACCGGCCAGACGCGCCCGCCCGCGGCATCGTGCGCATGCGGGGGGTCGCGCCAGCGCGGCATGGCCCACACCGCGCCCACCACCAGCACCAGCGTCGCATTCGCCCAGAACGGAAAACTCGACAGCCCGTGGCGTTGGAACCAGGCGCCCGCCGCCAGCACCGTCACCAGAAAGCCCAGCGATCCCCACAGGCGCACGCGGCCATAGCGGCGCGCGTCGAATCCGCCCGAGGCACTGACGGCGTGCGCCAGTGCCGTCTCGGACAGCGGCATCATGGCGCTGGTGTGCGTGAACAGCAGCAGCAACACCAGCGGCAACCAGGCGGGCGCGGGCTGCCACCACAGCCCCAGGGACAGCACCAGCGACACGCCCGCGCACACCCGCAGCCAGCGCACCGGCTCGCCGCTGCGGTCGCTGAGCCACCCCCACAGGTAGGGGGCGAACAGCCGCGTCGCCGACTGCAGCGCCGTCAGCAGCCCGATGGCCCACAGGCCGTAGCCCAGTTCCTGCAACCACAGCGGCAGGTACGGATTGAAAAAGCCGATGTGCGCAAAATAGCCCGCCGAGAGGGCCGCAAAGGGCCACAGCCCGCGCACACGCCGGGCATCGGCGGGCGGGCCGCCGCTCATGAGCGGGAGACGCCGCCCGGGGCCTCGGCCGCGACCGGCCCGGGGGTGACGCGCACATCCCCGCACTGCGCGCGGTGGCGCAGCGCATGGTCCATCAGGACGATCGCGAGCAGCGCCTCCACGATGGGCACGGCCCGAATGCCGACGCAGGGGTCGTGCCGGCCCTTGGTGATGACTTCCGTCGGCTCGCCCGCGGTATCGATGGACGGCCGCGGCACGAGGATGGAGCTGGTGGGCTTGATGGCCAGCGTGACGACGATGTCCTGCCCCGTGCTGATGCCCCCCAGCACGCCACCCGCGTGGTTGGACAGAAAGCCCTGCGGGGTGATGCCGTCGCCGTGCTCGCTGCCCCGCTGCGCGACGCTGGCAAAGCCGTCGCCGATTTCCACGCCCTTGACCGCGTTGAGACCCATCATGGCGTGCGCGATGTCTGCGTCCAGGCGGTCGTAGATCGGCTCGCCCAGCCCGGCGGGCACCCCCTGCGCGACGACGCGCAGCCGCGCCCCCACCGAGTCACCGGCCTTGCGGATCTCGGTCAGATACGCCTCCAGCGCCGACACATCGGCCACTGGCGCAAAAAACGGGTTGCCATCGACATGGTCCCACGATTCGAACGGCACGCTCACCGTGCCCATCTGGAGCAGGGCGCCCCGAACCACCGTGCCAAACTGCTCGCGCAGCCATTTGCGCGCGACCGCCCCCGCCGCCACGGTGGGCGCGGTCAGGCGCGCGGACGAGCGCCCTCCCCCGCGCGGATCGCGGATGCCATATTTGTGCCAGTAGGTGTAATCCGCATGCCCGGGGCGGAAGGTCTGGGCGATATCGCCGTAATCCTTGCTGCGCTGGTCGGTGTTGGCAATCAGCAAGGCGATGGGCGTGCCTGTGGTG
The DNA here is from genome assembly GCF_001675355.1 of Tepidimonas fonticaldi. Classification (NCBI taxonomy): domain Bacteria; kingdom Pseudomonadati; phylum Pseudomonadota; class Betaproteobacteria; order Burkholderiales; genus Tepidimonas; species Tepidimonas fonticaldi. The sequence goes on from NZ_LZDH01000065.1 coordinate 175,383, forward strand.
CGCCCCTGGTACACCCCGCTGAGGATCTGCACCTGGTCCGCCTCCTGCCGCTGGGTGACGAACTTGCTGCTGCCCGGCCGGCGCCGATCGAGCTCCGGCTGAATGTCGGCCTCGGCAAGCGGCAACCCGGGCGGACAGCCGTCGATGACGCAGCCGATGGCCGGTCCGTGCGATTCGCCAAAGTTGGTGACGCGAAACAGGGTGCCCAGGGTGTTGCCGCTCATGCACGGGATTATCCCGCAGCCGCCTGCGCCCGGCCGTCGTCACCGGTGGGGGCGTCGGCGGCACGCTGCAACACCACGGCGGCCTTGACCAGTTGCTGCAGGCTGCGGCGCAGCTCGCTGCTGGCGCGCAACCAGGCCTCCATCGCCTCGATGGGCAGCCGCCCCTCGGCCCCGGCGCGCAGCAAGGCGGCCTTGAGCACGGCATAGGCATCCTCGGCCTCGCGCAGCGCGGCCTCGCTCGCGGCGGGCGACGGGGCGGGCGCGGCGTCGTCCAGCAGCGCCAGCAATGCGACCGACCGGCGCCGAAAGGCCGCCAGCTCCAGCGCCGGCACGCCGACGGGCGGCGTGGGCCAGGGGGCCAGCGCCTCGGCCGCCTCGTCGGCCAGCTCCACCGCGACTTCGGCATAACGGGCCACGCGCAGCATGTCCGGCAGCCGCGCCGCGCTGTCGGCGGACATCTCGGCGCGCTGCAGGCGCACGACGAAGTCCGCCACCGCGCGCTGCAGGGCCAGGGCCACCGCCCGCGCCCGCGCCAGCCGGGCCCGCACGGCGGCATCGTCGCCGCCGGCGCGCTCCGCCACCGCGTCGCCAGCCAGCGTGGGCAGGTCGAACACCGTCCCCAACGAGCGCGCCGCCAGTCCGCGGAAGCGCCCCAACTCCCGGTGCAGCGCGTCCAACGCCAGCACGGGCACGGCCAGCACGGTCGCGTCCAGGAAGCGGGGGCGCGACTCGTCCTCCTCGGCGGTGCGAAAGCGCGCCTGCAGCCAGCGCGTCAGCCGTCCTGCCAGCGGCCACATCAGCACCACGCCCAGCACATTGAAAACCGTGTGGAAGAGCGCCACCGTCAAGGCCGGCGAATCGTCCAGCCCCAAGGCGTGCATGGCCTGCAGCAACCATTGCACCAACCAGGGCAACAGGGCCAGCGCCACCAGCCCCGTCAACAGGTTGAACAACACATGCGCGCTGGCGGCGCGGCGGGCGTTGGGGGTGGCCCCCAGGGCGGCCAGCACCGCCTTGACCGACGTACCGATGTTGGCCCCGATGACCACGGCCGCCGCCCCGTGGGCCGAGAGCAGCCCGGCCCCCGCGGCGCTGAGCGCGAGCGTGAGCGCCGCGCTGGAGCTTTGCATCAGCACCGTCAGGACCAGGCCCGCCAGCAGTTGGGTCAGCACGACACGCCAGTCGCTGCCGGCCGGCAGCGAAATCTGTTGGGCCACGTCGCCAAAGGCGCCGCGCAGCACGTCGATGCCCAGGAACAACAGGCCAAACCCCGCGCATGCCGTGCCCAGCGCCCCGCGGCGCGTGCCATGGCCGGTGACGCGCAGCCCCACCCCCAACCCGATCAGGGGCAGTGCCAGCAGGTCGATCTTCAGCCCAAAGCCCAGCACCGCGACGATCCAGCCCGTCATGGTGGTGCCGACGTTGGCGCCAAACAGCACCCAAAGCGCCTGGCCCAGATTGAGCAGCCCCGCGTTGACGAAGCCGATCGTGGCCACCGTGACGGCGCTGGAGGACTGCACCACCGCCGTGACCAGGGCACCGGCCGCCAGCCCGCGCCAGCGGGTGCGGGTGGAGGCGGTCAGAATGCGCTCCAGCGCGGGCCCGGCGGCCAGCCGCAGGCCGTCCGTCATGAGCTCCATGCCCATGATGAACAGGCCCACGCCGCCGAGCAGGCCGGCGAGCAAACCGCCCAGACCGTCGATCACGGATCAGCGCGCGGCCGGCTGCTGTTCCGGCCCGCCGGGGGCGGTGTCTTCCTCCTCCGGCCAGTCGCGGATGTAGGCCTTGAGCATCTTGTTCTCGAAGCTCTGCGTCTCGACCACGGCCTTGGCCACGTCGTAAAAGCTGATCACACCCATCAGCATGCGGTTGTCCATCACCGGCATATAGCGGGTGTGGCGCTCCAGCATCATGGGGCGCACCTGGTCCAGCTCGGTCTCGGGGGTGCAGGTCATGGGGTGGTCGTCCATGATGCTGCGCACCGTCACCGTGCCCACCGAGCCGCCATTGCGCGCGATGGTGTCGATCACCTCGCGAAAGGTGAGCATGCCCACCAGTTCGCCGTGCTCCATGACGGCCAGCGAGCCGATGTCGTACTGCGCCATCGTCTCGACCGCGCGGGCCAGCGACTCGTCCGGCGATACCGTGTAGAGCGTGCCGCCTTTGACGCGCAAAATGTCACGGACTTTCATGGTGGGGCTCCTGTTGTCTCGAAAGCGCGGCTAGGGGCCGCTGTGCGAGCTAATATAGTCCACAACACGAGGAGACACCATGCCCGGTTACGCCGATCCCGGCTTCGACACGCTGGCGCTGCACGCCGGCGCCGCCCCCGACCCCGCCACCGGCGCGCGCGCGGTGCCGATCCACCTGACGACCTCGTTCGTCTTCGAGTCGGCCGACCACGCCGCGGCGCTGTTCAACCTGGAGCGCGCCGGCCACGTCTACAGCCGCATCAGCAACCCGACTACCGCGGTGCTGGAGCAGCGTATGGCCGCACTGGAGGGCGGCATCGCCGGCCTGGCCACCGCCAGCGGGCAGGCGGCGCTGCACCTGGCCATCGTCACGCTGATGGGCGCGGGCGGCCACATCGTCGCCTCCGGCGCGCTGTACGGCGGCAGCCACAACCTGCTGCACGACACGCTGCCGCGCTTCGGCATCCAGACCACCTTCGTGGCGCCGGGCGACCTGGATGCCTGGCGCGCCGCGGTGCGGCCCAACACCCGCCTGTTCTTCGGCGAGACGGTCGGCAACCCGGGGCTGGACGTGCTGGACATCCCCGCGGTGGCCGAGATCGCGCACGCCGCCGGCGTGCCGCTGCTGGTGGACTCGACGCTCACGACGCCGTGGCTGATCCAGCCGCTGTCGCTCGGCGCGGATCTGGTCTACCACTCGGCGACCAAGTTCCTCAGCGGCCACGGCACCGTGATCGGCGGCGTGCTGGTCGACGGCGGCTCGTTCGACTGGGACGCCGCGCACGCGCGCGACGGGCGCTTTGCGGAGCTGACCGAGCCGTACGCGGGCTTTCACGGCATGGTGTTCAGCGAGGAATCGACGGTGGGGGCGTTCGCGCTGCGCGCGCGCCGCGAGGGCCTGCGCGACTTTGGCGCCTGCATGAGCCCGCACACCGCATGGCTGATCCTGCAGGGCATCGAGACGCTGCCGTTGCGCATGGCGCGCCACATGGCCAACACCGAGCGGGTGGTGGACTTTCTGGCGGCGCACCCGCTGGTGGCGCGCGTGCGCCACCCGCTGCGGCCGGATCACCCAAGCCACGCGCTGGCACAGCGGCTGCTGCCGCGCGGCGCCGGCAGCGTGTTCAGCTTCGAACTGAAGGGCGGCCGCGCGCAGGGCCGCGCCTTCATCGAGGCGCTCAGGCTGTTCAGCCACCTGGCCAACGTCGGCGACTGCCGCAGCCTCGTCATCCACCCGGCCAGCACCACGCACTTCCGCATGAGCGACGAGGCGCTGGCCGCCGCCGGCATCGGGCCGGGCACCATCCGCCTGTCGATCGGGCTGGAAGACGCCGACGACCTGATCGACGACCTCAAGCGCGCCTTCAAGGCCGCCGAAAAAGCCGCCTGACCCGGGAGAGCGCACCATGATGATCGACGTGCACGGCGCCCCGCTGTACGCCTACACCGGCGGCAAAGCGTTTGACCCCGCGCAGCCCACCGTGGTGATGATCCACGGCGTGCTCAACGACCACAGCGTGTGGATTTTGCAAAGCCGCTACCTCGCGCACCACGGCTTCAACGTGCTGGCCATCGACCTGCCCGGCCATGGCCGCAGTGGCGGTCAGGCCCCGGCCAGCGTCGCCGACGGCGCGCGCGCGGTGCTGGGCCTGCTGGATGGGCTGGGCGTCGAGCGCGCGGCGCTGGCGGGCCACAGCTTCGGCTCGCTGATCGCGCTGCAGGCCGCGGCCGACGCGCCGCAGCGGGTCGCGCAGCTGGCGCTGGTCGGCACCGCCTGGCCGATGCGGGTGTCGCCCGCGCTGCTGGACGCGTCGCTGAATACGCCCGAGAAGGCCATCGCGATGGTCAACGTGTTCAGCCACTCGACGCTGGCGCCGCCGCCGTCGGCGCTCGGCCCCGGCACGTGGCTCTACGGCGGCTCGCGCGCGCTGATGCGCCGCGTGCTGGCCAGCAATCCGCGCGTCAACGTGTTCCACCGCGGCTTCGTCGCCTGTGACACCTACCAGGACGGCGAGGCCGCCGCACGGCGGCTGGCCTGCCCGGTGCAGTTCATCCTTGGCACGCGCGACCAGATGACGCCGCCCAAGGCTGCGCAGCCACTGATCGACGGCGCGCGCGCCGCCGGCGTGCCGGTGGAAGTGGTGCGGCTGCCCGCGGGCCACGCCCTGATGACCGAGGCACCCGACGGCGTGCTGGATGCGCTGCGCGCCTTCCTGGGACGGATGCAGGCGCAGTCGGCCTGACGCTCCGCTCATGGCTACCCCAGCGTTCCCGCACACCACGGCCGCGCGGCAGTCCGTACCGCCGCAGGCGATCACGCCGCCGATGACGCGCGAGCGCGCCGAGGCCATCGCCGCCGGCTTCGACCTGCGCCGGCTGCCGCCGGACTTCCTGGCCAACCCGTACCCGGTCTACGCCGCCCTGCGCGCGCGCGAGCCGGTGCGCGCCATGCCGGATGGCAGCTGGTTCCTGACCCGGCACGCGGACCTGGTCGCGGTCTACCGCGACGCGGCCACCTTCAGCTCCGACAAGCACGTCGAGTTCGGGCCCAAGTACGGCGCCGGCTCCCCGCTGTACGAGCACCACACCACCAGCCTCGTCTTCAACGACCCGCCGCTGCACACGCGCGTGCGCAAGCTGATCATGGGGGCGCTGACGCGCCGCGCCATCGCCGACCTGGAGCCGGGGCTGATGCGGCTGGTCGACGGACTGCTGGACCGGCTGCAGGCGCGCGGCGGCGGGGACCTGATCGAGGACTACGCCGCCGCGATCCCGGTGGAGATCATCGGCAACCTGCTGGGCGTTCCGCACGACGAGCGCGGCCCGCTGCGCGGCTGGTCGCTGGCCATCCTGGGCGCGCTGGAGCCGGTGCTGACCCCGGCACAGCAGGACGCCGGCGAGCGCGCCGTGCGCGAGATGCTGGACTACCTGCGCGTGCTGGTCGCGCAGCGCCGGCGCCATCCGCTCGATCCGCAGCGCGACGTGCTGACGCGCCTGATCCAGGGCGAGGCCGACGGCGAGTGCCTGAGCGAGACCGAGCTGCTGCACAACTGCATCTTCCTGCTCAACGCCGGGCACGAGACGACCACCAACCTGATCGGCAACGCGCTGGTGAGCCTGCACGAGTGGCCGCAGGAGAAGACCCGGCTGCTGGCGCGGCTGCACGAGGCGCGCGACCAGCCCGATGCGCAGGAGGCGATCCTGAACGCGGCGGTGGACGAGTTCCTGCGCTTCGAGTCGTCCAACCAGCTGGGCAACCGGCGCGCGCTGCGCGACGCCGAGGTGGGCGGCGTGCGCCTGCCGGCCGGTGCGCTGGTGACGCTGTGCATCGGCGCGGCCAACCGCGACCCAGCCGTGTTCGCCGACCCGGAGCGGCTGGACCTCGCCCGCGCGGACAACCGGCATCTGGCCTTCGGCTTTGGCGTGCACCAGTGCGCGGGGCTGAGCCTGGCGCGGCTGGAGGGCCGCATCGCGATCGGGCGCTTCCTCGCGCGCTTTCCGCGCTATGCGTTGAGCGAGCCGCCGGTGCGCGGCGGGCGGGCGCGCTTCCGGGGCTTCCTGCGCGCGCCGTTCGTGATCGAGGGCTGACCGCCCGGCGGTGACCACCGACGGGCGCGCACCAAAGCGGTGCGCCGACGCCGGCGGTCGACCGGCGAATCCGTTGCGATCACCCGCTCCCAGCCCGGCCCCGCCGGGCGCCCAGGCCAGGCACGCCTTTTGCTGATGCACCCGCATCGGGGTGCGTCGCCCCCGCCCAAGGGAACACCGATGTCGGCCACCGTCGATCTGCTGTGGGTGCTGCTGTGCGCGGGCCTGGTCTTCGTGATGCAGGCCGGCTTCCTGTGCCTGGAGTCGGGGCTGACGCGCACGAAGAACTCGATCAACGTCGCGGCGAAGAACCTGTCGGACTTCGCGGTGGCGGCACTGCTGTTCTGGGCGGTGGGCTTCGGCCTGATGTTCGGCCCCAGCCTGGCCGGCTGGATCGGCACCGGGCTGTTCGGCCTCGCCGGCCAACTGCCCGAGGAACCGCGGTTGCTGGCCTTCGTGCTGTTCCAGGTCATGTTCTGCGCCACGGCGGCCACCATCGTCTCCGGCGCGGTGGCCGAGCGCATGCGCTTTGGCGCCTACCTGGCCCTGTCGGCCTGGGTGTCACTGGTGGTGTACCCGGTGTTTGGCCACTGGGCCTGGGGCGGCGCCTGGGAGCCGGGCGCGCGCGGCTGGCTGGCGGAGCTGGGCTTCGTGGACTTTGCCGGCTCCACCGTCGTGCACAGCGTCGGCGGCTGGGTGGCGCTGCTGGTGGTGATGCGCATGGGGCCGAGGGCCGGACGCTTCCCCGCCGAGGGGCCGCCGCCGGTGATCCCGGCCGGCAATCTGCCGCTGGCGATGCTGGGGGCGCTGCTGCTGTTCTTCGGCTGGCTCGGCTTCAACGGCGGCAGCACGCTGGCGTTCGACGCGCGCGTGCCGGGCGTGCTGCTGCACACCACGCTGGCCGCCGCGGCCGGCGCGGCGGCCGGGCTGTGGGTCGGACGCTGGCTGCACGGCTACTTCGAGGTGCTGTACCTGATCAACGGCCTGATCGCGGGGCTGGTCGCGGTCACGGCCGGGGCGCACGCGCTGTCGGCGCCGGCGGCGCTGCTGGTCGGCGCGGTGGGGGCGCTGGCGATGGCGGCGGCCAACGAGTGGCTGCTGCGCCGGCGCATCGACGACGCGGTCGGCGCGATCCCGGCGCACCTGGCCGCCGGCGCCTGGGGGACGCTGGCGGTGGGGCTGCTGGGCGACCCGGTGGCGCTCGGCACCGGGCTGGACCGCGGCGCGCAGGTGCTGGTGCAGCTGCTCGGCATCGTCGTCTGCGGGCTGTGGTGCGCGCTGGCCACGGCGCTGTTTCTGTGGCTGGTGCGCGACCGCGACCTGCGCGTCACGCCCGAGGAGGAGCGCGGTGGCCTGAACGTCGCCGAACATGGCGCGCGCACCGAGCTGATCGAGCTGCTCGACGCGATGGAGGCGCAGCGCCGCAGCGGTGACCTCTCCCGCCGCGTACCGGAGGAGGACTTCACCGAGGTCGGCCAGATCGCGCGCGCCTACAACCGGGTCATCGCCGCGCTGCAGGCCGCCACGCAGCGCACGCTGGCGCTGGTGCGCGAGATGCGCGACGGGCTGCTGACCTTCGAGCCGGACGGCACGCTGCTGAGCCTCAACCCGGGCGCCGAGCAGCTGCTGGGCGTGCCGGCCGGCGAGGCGCTGGGCCGGCCGCTGCCGGAGGTGCTGCGCCGCGCCGGCCACGCCAGCCCGCCGCCGCTGGAGCGGCTGACGCGCCCCGGCACGACGCTGGAGCTGCGCATGGCGCGCGGCGGCGCGCGCACGTTCTACGAGCTGTCGATCGACGACTTCCACCAGGACGATCGCACGCTTTATTCGGCGGTGCTGCGCGACATCTCCGACCGCAAGCACGTCGAGCTGCAGCTGCAGCGCGAGCGCGACCTGGCGCAGGTGACGCTGGCTTCGATCGGCGACGGCGTCATCACCACCGACGAGGCCGGACTGATCCAGTACCTGAACCCGGTGGCCGCGCGGCTGACCGGCTGGCCGGCGCACCAGGCGCGCGGGCAGCCGGTCACCACCGTCTACCGCCTGCTGGACGAGGCCGGCGGCGAGCCGCTGCCGAACCCGGTGCGCGAGGTGCTGCAGGGCAAGACGCCGGCGCCGCGGCGCGAGCACGCGCTGCTGCAGCGCCGCGACGGCGAGCGCATCCCGGTGCTGGACACCGCCGCGCCGATCCGCAGCCGCGACGGCTTCCTGCTCGGCGCGGTGCTGGTGTTCCACGACGTCACGGTGACGCTGAACCTGGCGCGCGAGCTCAGCCACCAGGCCACGCACGACGCGCTGACCGGCGTGCCGAACCGGCGCGAGTTCGAGCGCCGTCTGACCGAGCTGCTGTCGCGCCCGGACCAGGCGCGGCACGTGCTGTGCTACCTGGACCTGGACCAGTTCAAGGTCGTCAACGACACCTGCGGGCATGTGGCCGGCGACGAGCTGCTGCGCCAGGTGACGCAGCTGATCCGCAACCTGCTGCGCAGCGCCGACACGCTGGCGCGCCTGGGCGGCGACGAGTTCGGCCTGATCTTGCAGGGCTGCGACGCCGAGCACGCGCTGCCGGTGGTGCAGCGCATCCGCGAGGCGATCGCCGACTTCCGCTTCGCCTGGGGCGAGCGGTCGTTCGCCATCGGGGTGTCGATCGGCATGGTGCCGATCGGCCCGCTGGAGCGCGAACCCGGCCCGCTGCTGGCCGCGGCCGACGCGGCCTGCTACGCCGCCAAGGAGGCCGGGCGCAACCGCATCCACGTCTATCAGCCCGACGACCGCCAGCTGCTGGAGCGCCAGGGCCAGATGCAGTGGGTGGCGCGGCTGCAGACGGCGCTGGACGAGGACCGCCTGCGCCTCTACGCGCAGCCGATCGTGCCGCTGCACGGCGACGGCGGCGCGCCGCACGTCGAGATCCTGGTGCGGCTGGAGGAAGACGGCAAGCTGATCCAGCCCGGCGCCTTCCTGCCGGCGGCGGAGCGCTACGGCCTGATGCCGCGCATCGACCAATGGGTGGTGCGCAACACGCTGGCGTGGCTGGGCGACCGGCTGCGCCAGCACGGGCGGCTGGAGGGCCTCTACGCCATCAACCTGTCGGGCGCGTCGCTGTCGGACGAGCGCTTTCGCCAGGACCTGCAGGCGCTGCTGCAGTCGATGCAACTGCCGCCCGGCACGGTGTGCTTCGAGATCACCGAGACCGCGGCGATGGCGAGCCTCTCCACCGTCGCGCACTTCATCGGCGAGGTCAAGCGCCTGGGCTGCCTGTTCGCGCTGGACGACTTCGGCAGCGGGCTGTCGTCGTTCGCCTACCTGAAGAACCTGCCGGTGGATTTCCTCAAAATCGACGGCAGCTTCGTCAAGGACATCGAGAGCGACCCGATCGACCTGGCGATGGTGCAGGCGATCAACGCCATCGGCCACGTCATGGGGCTGCGCACGGTGGCGGAGTACGTGTCGTCGGAGGCGATCCTGCAGCGCGTGCGCGAGCTGGGCGTGGACTTCGCGCAGGGCTACCACGTCGGCCTGCCGCAGCTGCTGGACGCGCTGGCGCCGGTGCGGCGCATGCCGCGCTAGGGCGCCCCCGGCGCGCGCCGCGGCGGCGGCAGCACCGCGGCGACGGTGGTGGCCTCCAGCGGCAACGCGCGCCAGACGCCGGCGGTGGCCTCGTCCTGCGCCAGCCACAGCACGCGCGCCAGCTCCGCCAGCCGGCGCTGGTGCAGATCGACCAGCAGCACCCAGCGGCCCTCCTCGTCGCTCAGGCGCCCCACCCAGCCCAGCGCCTGCAGCGCGCGCAGCGGCTGCTGCAGGTGCAGCGGATCGACGCGCAGCCGCCGCGCCAGCGCCTCCAGCGCCAGCCCGGGGCGCTCGCCGGTGCGGCTGGCCTGCAGCTCCGCCAGCAGCTCCAGCGCCAGCTGGAACGGCCAGCCCGGCGTGCCGCCGCGGCGCGCCACCCCCGCCAGCAGGAACGGCAGGTAGGCCACGATCACCGCCCCCAGCAGCACGATCAGCCACACCAGGTACAGCCACACCAGCAGGATCGGCACGGTGGCAAAGGTGCCGTAGACCGCCGAATAGGTCGGCACCGTGCGCAGGTACCAGGCCAGCGCCTGCTGCGCCAGCTCGAACGCCAGCGCGACGAACACCCCGCCGGCCAGCGCATGGCGCAGCCGCACTTGGGCATTCGGCACGTAACGATAGAGCGCCGCCATGCCCAGCGCCAGCGCCACAAAGCCCGCCGCATCCAGCGCCCAGCGCACGCCTTGGTGCGCCGCCGGCAGCCAGCCGCGCGACACCGACAGCGCGTAGGAGCTGGCGCTCAGCATCAGCGCCAGCACCAGCGGCGCCAGCGTCAGCACCGCCCAGTACACCAGCACCCGCTGCGCCAGCGGCCGCAGCCGCGGCACGCGCCAGATGTCGTTGAGCTGGCGGTCGATCGTCAGCACCAGCGCCAGCGCCGTGACCAGCAGCACCACCGCCCCGCCCAGGCCGATCTGGCCGGCCTGGCTGGCGAACTGCCACAGGTAGCGCCCGACCTGGCGCGCGATGTGGTCCGGCACCAGCGCCTCCACCATCCAGCGCTGCACGCGCTGCTCCATCGCGCCGAAGGCCGGAAACAGCGCGAACACGGCCAGCGCCACCGTCACCAGCGGCACCAGCGAGATGGTGGTCGTGAACGTCAGGCTGCCGGCGGCCACCGCCAGCCGGTCCTGCGCGAAGCGCTCGCGCAGCGTCAGCCACGTGGTGCGCCACGGAAAGTCGCGGGCCTCTTGCCAGCCGCGCTGCCAGCCGCGCTGCCAAACGGGCCGCGGAGCGGCCTCGGCAACCGGGGCAGGCGTCGCCCGCGCGGACGGTTCGGATGCGGTCATGCCGCTATCATGCCAGCCGATGTCCGCGCCGTCCCCCTCCCCGTCCGCCCCCCTTGCCGGGCCCACTGCGCCCACTGCATCCGCCGTGCCCGCCGGCCTGGCGCAGGCGCGCTGGACGCGGGCGCTGGCCGTGGCCTGTGCGCTGGGCCTGATCGTCCTGGGGCTGGCGTGGGAGCTGTGGCTGGCGCCGCTGCGCCCGGGCGGGTCGTGGTGGGCGCTCAAGGTCTTGCCGCTGGCCTTGCCCTTGCCCGGCCTGCTGCGCCACCGCATGTACACCTACCGCTGGCTCAGCCTACTGGTGTGGCTGTACTTCACCGAAGGCATCGTGCGCGCCACCAGCGAAAGCGGGCTGTCGGCCGCACTGGCCTGGGGGCAGGTCGTGTTGTGCATGGGGCTGTTTGCGGCCTGTGCCCTGCATGTGCGGCTGCGGTTGCGCGCCGCCCGCGCCCCGCAACCTGCGGACAGCGACCGTCCCGAATGATGAACCTGCCAACCGCTCCTTTCGATCCCCCCGCGCGGGCCGCCCTGCTGCGGGATCTGCGCGCCGCTGTCGGCCCGGCGCACGTGCTCACCGCCGCCGACGCCGACCTGGAACCGTGGGAGCGCGACTGGCGCCGCCGCCACCGGGGCCGGGCTCTCGCGGTGGTGCGCCCCGGCAGCACGGAGGAAGTGGCCGCCGTGGTGCGCGCCTGCGCCGCGCACGGCGCGCCGATCGTGCCGCAGGGCGGCAACACCGGGCTGGTGCTGGGTGGCGTGCCGGACGGCAGCGGCACCCAGGTGGTGCTGAGCACCGCGCGGCTCAACCGCATCCGCGCGCTGGACGAGAAAAACCTCACGCTGACGGTGGAGGCCGGCTGCGTGCTGCAGGCCGCGCAGCAGGCTGCCGAGGCCGCCGGGCTGTGGCTGCCGCTGAGCCTGGCGGCCGAGGGCAGCTGCACCGTCGGCGGCAACCTGGCCACCAACGCCGGCGGCACGCAGGTGCTGCGCTTCGGCAACGCGCGCGACCTGTGCCTGGGGCTGGAGGTCGTCACCGCCGACGGCCGCGTCTGGAACGGTCTGCGCGGCCTGCGCAAGGACAACACCGGCTACGACCTGCGCCACCTGTTCATCGGCAGCGAGGGGACGCTCGGCATCATCACCGCGGCGGTGCTCAAGCTCGTGCCGCGCCCGGCCGCGCAGCTGACCGCCTGGGCCGCGGTGCCGGACTTGGCCGCCGCAGTGGCGCTGCTGGGGGTGGCGCAGCGCGGGCTCGGGCCGGCGCTGACCGGCTTCGAGGTCATGAACCGCTTTGCGCTGGAGCTGGTGCGGCGCCACTTTCCGCAGCTGTCGGTGCCGCTGGCGGACGTGGCCCCCTACGCGGTGCTGCTGGAGACCAGCGACGCCGAGGGCGAGGCGCACGCGCGCGCGCGGCTGGAGGCCGTGCTGGGGCAAGCACTGGAGGACGGCTGCGCGGTGGACGCGGTGGTGGCCGAAAGTCTGGCGCAGGCGCGCACGCTGTGGCACATCCGCGAGAGCATCCCGCTGGCGCAGGCCGAGGAGGGGCTCAACGTCAAGCACGACATCAGCCTGCCGGTCTCGCGCATCCCGGCCTTCTGCGCCGAGGCGGAAAAGGCACTGGCGAACGCCGTGCCCGGCGTGCGGCTGGTCAACTTCGGCCACCTGGGCGACGGCAACCTGCACTTCAACGTGCAGTGCCCTGAGGGCGCGGATGCCGCCGCCTTCCTGCACGAACAGGAGGCGCGCATCCACACGGTGGTCTACGACGCGGTGCAGCGCCACGGCGGCTCGATCAGCGCCGAGCACGGCATCGGGGCGCTGAAGGCCGCCATCCTGCCGCGCTACCAGGACCCGGTGGCGCTGGACCTGATGCGCGCCGTCAAGCGCGCGCTGGACCCCGCCAACCGGCTCAACCCGGGCAAGCTGCTGGTCTGACGGCGGCGATAATCCGCCCATGACGCCGCGCCCCATCCGCCACCAGTACGAAGACTTCATGCGCCATGTGTATGAGCATGGCGTGGTCAAGACCGACCGCACCGGGGTGGGCACGCGCAGCGTATTCGGCTACCAAATGCGCTTCGACCTGTCGGAGGGCTTTCCGCTCGTCACGACCAAGAAGCTGCACGTCAAATCCATCATCTACGAGCTGCTGTGGTTTTTGCGCGGCGAACGCAATGTGCGTTGGCTGCAAGAGCGCGGCGTGACCATCTGGGACGAGTGGGCGCGCGCCGACGGCGACCTGGGCCCCATCTACGGCGTGCAATGGCGCTCGTGGCCCACGCCTGACGGCGGACACATCGACCAGATCAGCGAGGTGTTGCATACCCTGCGTACCAACCCCGACTCGCGACGCATCATCGTCAGCGCCTGGAACGTCGCCGACCTGCCCCAGATGGCGCTGGCGCCGTGCCATGCGTTGTTTCAGTTCTACGTGGCCGACGGCCGACTGTCGTGCCAGCTCTATCAGCGCAGCGCCGACGTCTTTCTGGGCGTGCCGTTCAACATCGCCAGCTATGCGCTGCTGACGCACATGGTGGCGCAGCAGTGCGACCTAGGCGTCGGCGACTTCATCTGGACCGGTGGCGATTGCCACATCTACCACAACCACGTGGAGCAGGTGCAGCTGCAACTGTCGCGCTCGCCCTACCCCTACCCAACGCTGCGCATCCGCCGCCGCCCGCCGACCCTGTTCGACTACGAATTCGACGACTTCGAATTCCTGGACTACCAGCACCACCCGGCCATCAAGGCGCCCGTGGCGGTGTGAGCCGCCCCTACCCGTGATGCTGTCGCGCGCCCAAGCCCTGGGACTGGTGGCCTTGACGCTGATGTGGGGCGTCAACTGGCCGGTCATGAAACTGTCGCTGCAGGAGCTCTCGCCCCTGTTCTTCCGCGCCGTGACAATGACCGGCGGCGCGCTGTGGCTGTTCGCGTTCTATCACTGGCGCGGTGTGCGCCTGCAGCCCCGGCGCAGCGAGTGGCGCAGCATCGTCACGCTGGCACTGCCCAACATGCTGGGCTGGCACACGCTGGCCATCTTTGGCGTGGCCGCCCTGGCGTCCGGGCGGGCGGCCATCCTGGGCTTTACCATGCCGGTGTGGACGGTGCTGCTGGGGGCACTGTTCTTCGGCCAGCCGCTGACGCGGCGCACCTCCGTGGCGGCGCTGGCGGTGGTGCGGTAGGCCAGCAGCACGCCGTCTTCCCAGCGCGCGATCTCCCGGCCGCTCATGAAGATGGGCAGGCAGGCCAGCAGCGTGGCCACCCACCATCACCCACAGATCGAAGTTCAGGACAGCTTCGGAAATGGGCAGGCCACGGGGCGCCACCACGCCGGCCAGGCCCAGGCAGACAAGGATGTTGAAGATGTTGCTGCCCACCACGTTGTCCACGGCCAGATCGGTGGTGCCGTTGGCGGCTGCGCCTACCGACACCGCCATCTCCGGCGCACTGGTGCCGAGGGCCACGATGGTCAAGCCTACCACCAGGGGCGAGATCCCCTAGGACAGCGACAACCGCGCGGCGCCGCGCAAGAGTCCCTCAGCCCTGCCATCAGGGCGACCAGGCCAACGATGAGCAAAACGATGGACATAGCGTGGACCTCCTTCCCCGGATGCAATGTGGCGCCATCGTGCCATAGAGGCACACCTGGCCGCAGACCGACAGAACGAATCGTTTGTTTGTTATAATGAACTCACACCGATATTTCTCAGGAAAACCTCGTGAGCACCGTCTCAGCCATCGGCAGGAATCTGCTGCGATTTCGGGAACAGCGAGGGCTCACGCTGGCGGGCTTGTCCGAGCGCAGCGGGGTGGCGAAATCGACCTTGTCGCAGCTGGAAAACGGCGAGGGCAACCCCACGATCGAGACCCTGTGGGCTGTGGCTAACGCCCTGGGAGTGCCCTTCGGCCAGCTGGTCAACGAGGAACTGAGCGACGGCGGCGAGCTGTTGGACAAGGGGGTGATTGTTCGATTAATCGAAAAATCGACCGACGACCCCGAGATCGAGGTCTATCTGATCGAACTGCGGCCAGGCTGCCGCAAGGACTCCGCCCCGCATCCGGAAGGGGTGAAGGAACGCATCACGGTGCTGTCCGGGGCCATGCTGGTGGGGCAGGCCGACCGGCCGCGCATGGTGAGGGCTGGCGACACTCACACCTTCGACGCCGATGTGCCGCATGTGTACGCGGCCACCGAGCAAGGCGGCCGGGCCATGGTGGTGATCGTGTATCCGCCCAAGACCTATTCGGCCAGTGCCTCCACGCTCTACCTAGAGTGGCCCCAGGCCCCGAGCGCCTGGGAGGGGGTGCGCAGCGTGATGGAGCGCGCCCTGCTGGAGGTGTCCAACGGCCTGGGCGCGCGCATCCTGCGACTGCGCGGCGAGCCGCTCAATAGGCGTGACGGCCTGCTCAAGCTGCGCCAGATGCAGCACGAGGCCACCGCCGGTCCCTGGCGCTGGCCGGTGCTGTCGCTGGTGGAAGACGACGCCCAGGGGCCGTATGTCGCCGTGGTGCCCATGCCCCTGACCGGAGCCTTTGCCCAACCCGACCAGGCACCGCCCGCCTGGGCCAACGCCGACCTGCCGGCTGCCGCCATCCGCCTAGCCCGGCTGGCGGAGTCGCCCTTCATCGAGCTGGGCGCGCCCGAAACGGCCGCAATCCAGGCTCATTTGGAGGGCCGCAGCTGGGTGCTCAACAGCCTGGCCGCTGAGGTGCTGCTGCAGCGGGGGCGCATGTGCATGCCGCGGCAGCTGCATCACGTGCGCCCGGCGCCCGCGGCGGCGCAGCGCGGCGGCCGGGACGGGCCGTTCTCCAGCCGCATCGACGTGGAGCAATACGATGCCTTCGAGCTGCTGCACCCCGCCTATGCCCGCCAAGTAGTGGCCGCCGCCCAGGATATCGCAAGCTTCGCCGGACCGCAGCCCGCCTTGCAGGCCATCGACGTGGGCACAGGGCCGGGTCTGCCGTTGCTAATGCTGCACGAGCTGCATCCGGGTTGCCGTTTCCTGGCCGTCGAACCCGATGAGGCGGCGTTTGTGTGCTTGCAGCGCAATGCCCACGGGGTTGAGGGCATCGAGCTGCATCACGGCGGCTTCCTGGAGCTCGACCTGCCGAGCGGCGAGACACCGCTCATCACCTCTTTCGGCGCCTCGCACCACTTCAACACGGCCTTCATGCTGCAAAAGGCCATGCGGCTGCTGCAGCCCGGCGGGCTGCTTGTGGTGGCCGACGAGTTCCTGCCCGAATTCGCCAGCGTGGATGAACGCAACCTCGCTCTGGTGCGCCACCACAGCGCCTACCTGCTGGCCAGCATGGCCTGGGTGGGTGAGCCGCCGGCCTCCGAAGGGGGGCTGGACCTCAGGCTCTACCGCGACTTGCGCCGCTCCATCATCATGGCCATGGTCGCGGCCACCGAGGGCAAATCGACCCAGGCGGTGAGCCTGTGCCGTAACCTGTATGCGCGCCTGTGCGAGTCCGGTTTGCGCGAGCGCCCTGCACATGAGATCGGGGCCTTCGTGCGCTTCTACTGGCTGGAGCTGCAGGCCATGGTAGCCGGCTTCGACTACGAGGTCGAGCGCAAGACCTTCCCGCGCCGCTTTGCCGGGCTGGCCGCGCTGGCCGGGCTGGAGTTGCGCCGCCATCGCCGGGTGTTTGCCACCACCGGCAGCGACGACTGGGGTGGGGGCACCCATGTCTTCACCTTTAGCAAGCCGGAGGGCGCATGACGCGGCAGGTGCTGCGCGGCCTGGGCGACAGTCTGGCCATTGCAGCGGGCTACGTGCCCGTGGCTTTTTCTTTCGGGCTGACCGCCGTTCAGATGGGTTTGGGGGCTCCATGGGCCGTGGCCATCTCAGCCATCGTTTTTGCAGGGGCCAGCCAGTTCGTGCTGGTGTCCCTGCTCGCCGCCGGCGGCGGGCCGCTGACGGTGGTGCCCACCATCTGGCTGCTCAATGCCCGCCATCTGCTCTACGGTCGGGTGGTGGCCGAACAGCTCGCGCAGGCGCGCCCGGCCCGCGTGCGCCCGGCCCTGGCCTTTGGCCTGACCGACGAAGTCTTCGCCTGCGCGGCCGCGCGTTTGCCCACCCTGGCCCCGGCCCAGCGCGCGGGCTGGCTGGCTGGCCTGCAGGCCGGGGCTTATGGCGCGTGGATCGCTGGCACCTGGCTGGGGGCCGAGACCGGCGCCCAGCTGGTCGACCGGATCCCCCTGCTGCAGGAGGCTTTGCAGTTCGTGCTGCCGGCGCTCTTCCTGTCGCTGCTGCTGCAGATGGGGGTGCACGGACGTGGCCGGGCGCTGTGGGGGGCGGCGGGTGTCACGCTGCTGGGCCTGGCCCTGGGCCCGGCCCATGTGGCCATCCCGGCCGGCATGCTGGCCGGTGCGGCCCTCCAGTTGCTGCAGGCACACGTGGACGAGGACGGCGACGATGAGTGAAGCCGGCTGGATACAGCTGCTGACCGTGCTGGCCTGTGGGCTGGGCACCTTCCTGCTGCGCTCCTTGCCCTTCTGGTGGGGGCTGCGTCAAAGTACCGAGCGTTCGAACCTTATCCGCCGCTGGTCCTCGGCCATCGGCCCGGCCGCCATCGCCGCCCTGCTGGTGGCCTCGCTCTTCCCCCTGCTGTGGCCAGCCGCCGGCCCCACCCGCGCCCTGCCCACGGCCGTTGCCCTGGCCGCCGTGATCCTCCTCCAGCGCCTGCGCGGGGGGCTGGCGGCCTCCACGCTGCTGGGCACGGGGGTGTATGCGTTGATGTTGTGGGTGATCGGGTGACGCGTTGTACCCAACCACCCCCTGATTTACTCATAACTATTTGATTTAGCTCTGGATTTCACGCTTTCTCGGCAAAAATATCTCCCACTTTCACATCCTCGTGTGCGCGATTTGCGGGAGTTTTCTGTGAAGTTTGCCCGCCCTGCCACAGACGATTTCTTCCGCTCGCGCATCGATCACATGATCGATCTGCGCCACCCGCTGGCGGTGCTGGCCTCTCGCATGCCCTGACAGCAAATCGGAGGATCGGTGGCGCATCTGTTGTCGCGCAAGGCGCGCTCGGGCATCGCCATGCCCGATCTCGATCTGTTTGGTGAACAGGTGCAGCGCCGCGAACGCTTGAGCCACGCGGGGCGCCCGCGCGTGCCGCTGCGCATCATGATCAGCCTCCTGTATCTCAAGCACGCCTTCAACGAGTCGGACGAAGGGGTGGTCGAGCGCTGGCGCAATGCTGGCGCGACTGTATCAGCAAGGGCAAGGCCCGAACACCCTACGAATTCGGCGTCAAGGCGGGCATTGCCAGCACGCTCAAGGGCAACCTGATCGTGGGTGCGCGGGCCTTCCATGGCCATCCGTATGACGGACACACCCTGCGCGAACAGCTCGAGCAGGCCACGATCCTGATGCAAGACTGTGCGGTCGAGCCCGCGACGGTGTTCGTCGATCGGGGCTACCGGGGGTGGATGCCGACAACCCGGACGTGCGCATCGTGCACCGAGGCAAGACCCAACGGATCAGCAAGCAGAAGAGCAAGCTGCTCAGGCCATGCAAACATCGAGCCCATCCCTTCTTTTGCGCCTGTTGCGGCAGGCCGAGGCGGGGGTGGGGGCGATATCGCTCAGGCCAGGCTCGATGCACGCAAAACTGGGGCTCGGGTGAAAATTTCAGGGGCGACTGAGTGTACCTGGCTTATAACCTAGGCTCACAGCATCGGCGTAACTCTGCACCCGTGTACCGAGTCAACGAAAGCAGAGTTTTCAGACCCCTTCCTGTTTGCGGCTGATAACCGCCGTCTCGCGAGGGATTCGACCGAGAAATTCGTATCCGCGACCTGCCCGCCCCTGAACCGCGCGTTCCTCACGCCCGCGGCAGCGTCACGCCCCGCTGCCCCTGGTACTTGCCGCCGCGGTCGCGGTACGAGACGTCACAGACCTCGTCGCTCTCGAAAAACAGCACCTGCGCGCAGCCTTCGCCGGCGTAGATTTTCGCCGGCAGCGGAGTGGTGTTGGAAAACTCCAGCGTCACATAGCCTTCCCACTCGGGCTCGAACGGCGTGACGTTGACGATGATGCCGCAGCGCGCGTAGGTGCTCTTGCCCAGGCAGATGGTCAGCACGTTGCGCGGGATGCGGAAGTACTCCACCGTGCGCGCCAGCGCGAAGCTGTTGGGCGGGATGATGCAGTGGTCGCCGTGGAAATCGACGAAGCTCTTTTCGTCGAAGTTCTTCGGGTCAACCACCGTGCTGTGGATGTTGGTGAAGACCTTGAATTCGGGCGCGCAGCGGATGTCATAGCCGTAGCTGCTGGTGCCGTAGCTGATGACCTTGCGGCCCTCGACCTCGCGGATCTGGCCTGGCTCGAACGGCTCGATCATGCCGTGTTCCTCCGCCATGCGGCGGATCCATTTGTCGCTCTTGAGGGTCATGGTGCGCAGGGGTGCCTGTGGGTGATCGGCGCATTGTACGAAGGCCGCTTCGCCCCCAGGCCTTGGCGCTCGGTCACGACAAGGCCGCTGGGGTCCAGGCCCTGGCTGACCACGAAGGGCCCGCCAGCGCGCCGTCAGGTCTGCGCCGCCGCGTCGGCGAACGCGCGCTCCAGGGCCGCCAGGTGCCTCGCGCGGGTGGCGTCGTCGAGAAACGCCGCTTCGAAGCCGTTGGCCAGCAGCCGCCACGCCGCGCGCGCGTCCAGCCCCAGCGCCTGCACCGTCTGCACCAGGTTGTCGGCGACGTAGCCGCCGAAGTAGGCCGGATCGTCGGAGTTGACGGTGACGCACAGGCCGGCATCCAGCAACGTGCGCAGGTTGTGCGACGCCAGGTCCGGAAACACGCACAGCCGCACGTTGGACAGCGGGCACACCGTCAGCGGCACGCGCTCGCGCGCCAGCCGCTGCAGCAGCGCCGCGTCGTGCACCGCCTGCACGCCGTGGTCGATGCGCTGC
This sequence comes from Tepidimonas fonticaldi, assembly GCF_001675355.1. Classification (NCBI taxonomy): domain Bacteria; kingdom Pseudomonadati; phylum Pseudomonadota; class Betaproteobacteria; order Burkholderiales; genus Tepidimonas; species Tepidimonas fonticaldi. The sequence goes on from NZ_LZDH01000065.1 coordinate 195,158, forward strand.
ACCTGCAGCAGGTCCAGCGCCTGGCGGATGTAGTCGGGCGGCCCCTCCTCGCCGGCGTGCGCCACCACGTGCAGCCCGAGCGCGCGGGCGCGCGCGAACACCCGCTGGAACTTGGACGGGGGGTGGCCCAGCTCGCTGGAGTCCAGCCCCAGGCCGATGAAGTGCTCCCGCCACGGCAGCGCGGCCTCCAGCGTCGCCAGCGCCTCGTCCTCGCTCAGGTGACGCAGCACGCACAGGATCCAGCGCGCCGTCAAGCCCAGCTCCGTCTCGGCGCGCCGCTGCGCCGCCACCAGCCCCTCGAACACCGCCGCCAGCGGCACGCCGCGCGCGGTGTGCGTCTGCGGGTCGAAGAAGCACTCCGCGTGCACGACGCCGTCGGCCGCGGCGCGCTGGAAGTACGCCCACGCGAGGTCGTGGAAGTCCTGCGCGTCGCGCAGCACGCCGGCGCCGGCGTAGTACAGATCCAGAAAGCTCTGCAGGCTGGTGAAGGCGTAAGCCGCGCGCACCGCCTCGACGTCGGCGTACGGCAGCGCTACGCCATGGCGGCGCGCCAGGGCCAGCATCATCTCCGGCTCCAGCGTGCCCTCGATGTGCAGGTGCAGCTCGGCCTTTGGCGCGCGCTTCAGCAGCTCGACGAGCCGCCCGGGGCCGATGCGCTCGAAAGCCAGGTCGGGTTCAGGGATCATCGCGCGCCCCTGTTCAGCAGACGCCGAAGGTGATGCCGGCCGCGCGCAGGTAGCGCCGGTAGGCGGCGCTCAGGCGGTCGGCGGCGCACATCGCCTCGCCGCCGAAGAGCGGCAGGCGCTTCGGGGTCTGGGACTCGAGGATCGGGCGGTCCTGCGCGAAGATGGCGCTCTGGAACTCGCGCAGCGCCGCGTCCGGGGTGGTGGTGTCGGTGGTGTGCTGCACGAACCAGACGCGGCAGGTTTCCGGCGTCGTCGGGCAGGCCCACATGACGTAGGCGTCGGCCGGGGCGTCGCCCTCGGGCTGCTTCTGCAGCAGCGCGGCGTAGGGACTGAGCACCTCGTAGCGGTAGCGCACCCAGGCGCCGCCCTGCGCGCGGGCAGTGGCGCGCGGCTGCCAGGCCGGGTAGTCCGGCACGACCGGGCGGCCGTCGGCGGTCAGCGTCACCTCGTACGGCGGCACCTCGGCGTGCGTCGGCGCGCCGAGCCAGCCTTCGTGCACGTAGGCAAAGTGCGCGGTGTCGAGGAAATTCTCGATCGCGCGCGGGGCGCTGGTGGCCACGTCGAACGGCCCGTGCACGACGCGCCGCGGCGGCAGAGGGGGCAGCGACGGCGGCGCGGGCGCGACGGGGGTGCCCAAGCACACCCACAGCAGCCCGTGCGCCTGCGCCACCGCATGGCGGCAGGCGGCGTGACCGTCCGGTGGCGCAAAGCCCGGCAGCGCCGGGATCGCGCGGCAGCGGCCGTCGCCGTCGAAGCGCCAGCCGTGGTACGGGCACCGCAGCTGCCCCTCCACCACCGCGCCGAGGGACAGGCGCGCGCCGCGGTGCGGGCAGCGGTCGGCGAACGCCTGCACCGCACCCGCGCCGTCGCGCCACAGCACGAGCGGCTCGTCCAGCAGCGTAACCGGCACCGGCGCCGCGCCGACGTCATCGGCCAGCGCCACCGGCCACCAGTGGTCGCGCTCGACCATCACTTGCCAGCCGGGATCTTGCCTTCCACGCCCTTGACGAAGAAGTTGACCTTGTCCTTCCAGTCCTGGTCGGCCTTGACGCCCTTGGCCAGCACTTCCTTGCCGGTGTTGTCGACGATCGGGCCGGTGAAGACCTCGAACTCGCCGCTCTTGAGGCCCGCTTTGACCTCTTCGACCTTCTTCTTGGCCTCTTCCGGCACCACGTCGGCGATCTTGATCAGGTCGTTGAGGCCTTCCTTGACGCCCCAGACGGTGCGCTTGGTCTGCCACGTGCCGTCCAGCACCTCCTGCACGGCCTGGACGTAGTACGGACCCCAGTTGACGACCGCCGAGGCCAGGTGCGCCTTCGGGCCGAAGCTGCTCATGTCGCTGTCCCAGCCGAAGGCGTACTTGCCGTTCTTCTCGGCGGTCTGCAGCACGGCGGTGGAGTCGGTGTTTTGCAGCAGCACGTCGGCGCCCTGGTTGATCAGGCTTTGTGCGGCCTCGGTCTCTTTCGGAGGATCGAACCAGCTGTTGACCCACACGACCTTGACTTTGATATTGGGCTTGACGGTCTGCGCGCCCAAGGCATACGCGTTGATGTTGCGCAAAACCTCGGGAATCGGGAAGGAGCCCACGAAGCCGAGCGTGTTGGTCTTGGTCATGTGCCCGGCGATGATGCCCGCCATGTACGCATCCTGGTAGAAACTGGCGTCGTAGATGCGCATATTGGGCGCGGTCTTGTAGCCGGTGGCGTGCTCGAATTTCACATCCGGAAACTCTTGCGCCACCTTCAGCATCGGCTCCATGTAGCCGAACGACGTCGCGAAGATGATCTTGTTGCCCTGCGCGGCCAGGTCGCGGATCACGCGCTCGGCGTCGGCGCCTTCCGGCACGCTCTCGACGAAGGTGGTCTGCACCTTGTCACCAAAGTGCGCCTCCACCGCCTTGCGGCCGAGGTCGTGCGCAAACGACCAGCCGGCATCGCCCACCGGACCGACGTAGACCCAGGCGGCCTTCAACGGCTCGGGCTTGGGCGCCTGCGTGGCCGGGGCGGGGGCCGCGGCGGGGGCGGCCTCCTCTTTCTTGCCGCAGCCCACGAGGGCGCTGCCCGCCACCAGCCCCAGCGCCGCGGCCTTGGCCGCGGTCTTGAGCCATTCGCGCTTGTTCGCATCGATCATGGAAGTACTCCTGTGTGAAAAAGGGGGATGTTACGACCCGGGATAAAACGGCTTGCCCAGGGACTGGGGCATGTGGGTGCGGATCCACAGCGGGCTGCGGGAAATCAGCACCAGCACCACGATGGTGGCCAGGTAGGGCATCATGGTCAGGAACTGGCTGGGCACCTGAACCCCCATGCCTTGCAGGTGAAACTGCAGCATCGTCACGCCGCCAAACAGATACGCACCAAGCAAAACCCGTGCCGGCCGCCAGGTGGCAAAAGTGGTCAGCGCCAGCGCGATCCAGCCCTTGCCGGCGATCATGCCTTCGACCCACAGCGGCGTGTAGACGGTGGACACATAGGCCCCGGCCAACCCGCACAGCGCGCCCCCGACCACCACCGCCAGCAGCCGAATGCGGCGCACCGGGTAGCCCAGGGCGTGGGCGGACTCCGGGTTCTCGCCCACGCTGCGCAGCACCAGTCCGGTGCGTGTGCGGTCAAAAAACCACACCAACCCTATCGCCAGCGCAACCGCCGCATACACCAGCGCATGCTGGCGAAACAGCGCGGCGCCCAGAAAGGGCAGATCCCCCAGCAGGGGTACATGGGGCGCGACCAGCTCCGGCAGCTTGTACTGGGTGTAGGGCTGCCCCCCGAAAGCGGACAGCCCGGCGCCAAACAGGCTGAGCGCCAGCCCGGTGGCGTACTGGTTGGTGTTGAGGTAGATGACCAGCCAACCGAAGACCAGCGACAGCAGCGCCGCCACCCCCATGCCGGCCAGAAAGCCCAGCGGATGCGCCCCAAAGTGCACCACCGCCGCAAAACCGGCCAGCGCGCCGCACAGCATCAGCCCCTCGGCGCCCAGGTTGACGACGCCCACCTTCTCGTTGATCAGCAGCCCCAGCGCCGCGATGGCCAGCACCGTGCCGGCGTTGAGCGAGGCCGCAATCAGCAGGGCAACGGACTCCATCAGCCCTTCCTCCAGCGCAGACGATAGTGGATGAGCGTGTCACAGGCCAGCAGCGCAAACAGCAACAGGCCCTGGAACACCCCAGTGATGGACTTGGGCAGCCCCAGGCGGGACTGGGCCAGTTCGCCACCGATGTAGAACATGCTCATGAGGAGGGCCGAGCCGACGATGCCCACGGGGTGCAAGCGCCCGACGAAGGCCACGATGATGGCCGCAAACCCGTAGCCCACCGGCACGTGGGGCGTGAGCTGGCCCACCGGACCGGCCACCTCCAACGCCCCGGCCAGACCCGCCAGCGCCCCGGTGACGCCCATGGCCACCCACAGCGCCGTGCGCGACGAAAACCCCGCATAGCGGGCGGCCGCCGGCGCCAGCCCGCCGACCTGCTGCGCAAAACCCGCGCGCGTGCGGAACAAAAAGAGCCAGACCGCCACCACCGCCCCCAGGCCCAGCAGCAATCCCAGGTGGACGCGCAGCCCCTCGAACAGCCGGGGCACCTGTGCCGTGACGTCGAAGCGCTGCGTCTGCGGGAAGTTGAAGCCCATCGGATCCTTCCACGGGCCGTAGACCAGGTAGTTGAGCACCTGCACGGCCACATAGACCAGCATCAGGCTGACCAGGATCTCGTTGGCGTTGAAGCGGTCGCGCAGCAGCGCCGTGAGGCTGGCCCACGTCAGCCCGCCCGCCACGCCCGCCAGCAGCACCAGGGGCCAGACCGCAAAACCCGCCCCCTGCAAGGCCAGGGCCGTGCCGCTGGCGCACACCGCGCCGATGACGAACTGCCCCTCGGCCCCGATGTTCCACACATTGGAGCGAAAACCGATCGCCAGGCCCAGGCCGATCAGCAGCAGGGGCGTGGCCTTGAGCAGCAGCTCGCTCCAGGCGCGGGCGTTGCGCACCGGCTCCCAGAAAAAGACGCGCAGACCGGCCACCGGGTCCTTGCCCAGCGCGGCAAACAGGGCCATGCCAATCAGCACGGTCAACGCAATGGCCAGCAGCGGCGAGGCGTAGCTCCACGCCGCCGAGGGCTGGGGGCGCATCTCAAGCCGCAGCATGGCGCGCCTCCTCGGCCTGGGGCCACAAGCCGGACATCCACTCGCCGATGCGCTCCACGCTGGCCTCGGCCACCGGCACCGAGGGCGAGAGCCGGCCGCGGGCGATCACATACAGCCGGTCGCACAGCTCGAACAGCTCGTCCAGCTCCTCGCTGACGACCAGGACCGCGCAGCCCGCCTCGCGCAGGGCGACGATTTCGCCGCGAATCTGCGCGGCCGCCCCCACGTCCACCCCCCAGGTGGGCTGCGAGACGATGAGCACCGAGGGGCGGGCCTCGATCTCGCGCCCGACGATGAACTTTTGCAGATTGCCCCCCGACAGCGACTTGGCCGCGGCATCCGGCCCCGCGGCCTTGACCCCGTAACGCGCGATGATGTCGTTGGCCTGGGCCCGCAGCGCCCCCAGGCGCAGCCAGCCGCCGCGCCCCACGGCGTCGCGGCGCGTCAGCAGCAGGTTGTGCGCCAGCCCCAGCGTGGGGACGGCCCCGCGGCCCAGGCGCTCCTCCGGCACGAAGTGCAGGCCCTGCCGGCGCCGCCGCCCCGGACCGGCGCGGGCGATGTCGCGCCCCGCCAGCCGGACCGAGCCCGCGGGGGCCGACGTCGTTTCGCCCGACAGCGCATAGAGCAGCTCGCGCTGGCCGTTGCCCGACACCCCCGCGATACCGACGATCTCGCCCGCGCGCACCTGCAGGGCGATGTCGTGCAAATCGGTGCCGAACGGCTCGCCGCTGGGCAGCGTCAGGCCGCGCACGTCCAGCACCACATCCCCGCTGGGCGCGCGGTGGGGCGGCAGGGTGGGCGGCTCGCTGCCGATCATCAGGCGCGACAGGTCCGCGTTGCTGGCCTGCCGCGGATCGCACACGCCGGTCACGCGCCCGCCGCGCATCACCGTGCAGGTGTCGCACAGGGCGCGAATCTCGTGCAGCTTGTGGCTGATGTAGAGGATGCTGCAGCCCTCGGCGGCCAGTTGGCGCAGCACGACGAACAGGCGCTCGACCGCCTGCGGCGTGAGCACCGAGGTCGGCTCGTCCAGGATCAACAGTTGCGGCTGGGTCAGCAGCGCGCGCACGATCTCCACCCGCTGGCGCTCGCCCACGGACAGTGTGTGCACGGGCCGGCGCGGATCGATCTCCAGACCGTACTCGTGGGCCTTGATCTCGATCGATTCGGTCACCTCGCGCAGCGACAGCGTGGCGTCCAGGCCGAGCCAGACGTTCTCGGCCACGGTCAGCGTCTCGAACAGGCTGAAGTGCTGGAACACCATGCTGATGCCCAGCGCACGCGCCTCCTGCGGATTGCGCACATGCACCGGACGGCCGTTGAAGAGCATCGCGCCGTCGTCGGGTTTGACGGCCCCGTAGATGATCTTCATCAGGGTGGATTTGCCGGCGCCGTTTTCGCCCAGCACGGCGTGGATGCTGCCCGGCAGCACCTCCAGCGAGACGCCGTCGTTGGCCACCACGCCGGGGTAGCGCTTGGTGATGTGGTGCAGTTGCAATCGGGGCGGAGGGCTCATGGCGCGGGGTCGGTGCCGATCATGGGCGCGCGGGCCGGATCGCGGCGGCGCGAAGGTGCGGATGGTAACGGGGTTTGGCCGTCGGGCGGCGGATCAGCCAAGCCCGCGGCCACTTCGCGGATGGTCTGGCGCAGCCACTGGGCGGCGGGCGAACCGTGCGTGCAGTCGTGCCAGAGCTGGTAGTACAGCAGGCGCGGAAAGGCCAGCGGGGGCTCGACGATGGCCACCGGCAGCGCCTGCAAAAACCGCTGGCAGTACTGCCGCCCGGTGGTCAGCACCAGCAGACTCTGGCTGACCATGGCCGGAATCAGTCCGAAGTGCGGGCAGCGCACGACGATGTTGCGCGTCAGCCCCTGCCGGGCCAGGTGCTCGTCGATGGCGCCGCGCGCGCCAGGGGCCAGCGGCGTGGGGGCCACGTGGTCGGCCTGGAGCCAGTCTTCCAAGGTCCAGCCCCGGCGCAGGGCGGGATGGCGGGTGGACACCAGGCAAACCACCTCGTCCCCAAACAAACGCCCCTGGTGCAGATCGTCCGGCACCGCGGGCCAGTTGCCGATCACCACGTCAACCTCGCCCAGCGCGAGGCGCTGCCGGTAGTCGGTGCTGCCGGCCAGGGGCTGGATGTCCAGCCGGGCCAGCGGCGCCGCGGCCTTGACGCGCGCGACCAGCCGCGGCAAAAACCAGGGGTCCAGATAGTCGCTCGCCGCCACCGCGAAGGTGTGCGGGCTGCTGGCCGGATCGAAGGCGCGCGCGCCGCCGAGCATGGTTTCCGCCTGGCGCAGGATCTCGGCGGCGGGGGCGATCATGCGCTGGGCGACCGCCGTGGGCACCATGGCCGCACCGGTGCGCACGAGCAGCGGGTCGCCAGTGAGTCGCCGCAGGCGGCGCAGCGCGGCGCTGACCGCCGGCTGGTGCATCCCCAGCCGGACGGCGGCCCGCGTGACACTGCGTTCGGTCAACACCGTGTGCAACACCCGTATCAAATGGATGTCGATGCTGTCCCAGGGAACCGGTCGTGACATACCGCATCGATTATGCCTCGCATAATCCCGGCGACATGACAGCGCTCGCCCGTGCGCGTACCCTGTCGCCCATGAGCACCGACACCGCCGCTCCCGCGAACGCCCACGGGGCGCCGCCCAGTCCCCCGCCACCCCTGCGCCTGGTGCACCGCGGACGGGTCCGCCAGCTCGACGCCGTGCCGGCCGACCGCACGCTGCTGGCCCTGCTGCGCGAGGACCTGGGGCTGACCAGCGTCAAAGAAGGCTGCGCCAGCGGCGACTGCGGAGCCTGCACCGTGGCCGTGGCCGACCACGGACCGGACGGCGCACTGCGCTGGCGCGCGCTCAACAGTTGCATTCGGCTGGCCCATGCGGCCAACGGCTGTGCCGTCTGGACCGCCGAGGATCTGACGCAGGATCCGCTGATCGCGCGCACCGGCCCCCTGCACCCCGTGCAGCAGGCACTGGCGGACGCCCACGGCTCGCAGTGCGGTTTTTGCACGCCCGGCTTCGTGATGAGCCTGTTCGTGCTGTACCAAGGACGCCCCGCGGGCACCCCGGTGACCCGCGACGAGGCGGTGGAGGCCCTGTCGGGCAACCTGTGCCGTTGCACCGGCTACCGGCCCATCCTGGACGCCGCCCAAGCCATGACCGCGCTGCCCCCCGCCACCGTGGACACGGCCGCGCTGCACACCCTGCTGGCGGCCGCGCAGCCGGCGGCGCAGCCCCCCGCCCCCCTGCCCGACACGGCGGCCCCGGCCTACCTGGCACCGCGCGATCTGGACAGCTTGCTGGCCGCGCGGGCACGCTGGCCCCACGTCCCCGTGGTGGCCGGCGGCACCGATGCCGGCCTGTGGATCACCAAGCAGCACCGCCGTCTGACCCAGGTGCTGGATGTGTCGCGCTGCGCCGCGCTGCAACGCATCGATACGCAGGACGGCCCGCATGGGCGCACGCTGCGCATCGGCGCGGCGGCGACGCTGCACGACGCCTTTGCCGCCCTGCAGGCCCACTGGCCGAGCCTGCGCGACTTTTTCGGCCGCTTTGCGGGCCAACCCATCCGCCACGGGGGCACCCTGGGGGGCAATGTCGCCAACGGCTCGCCCATTGGGGATTCGATGCCGCTGCTGATCGCCCTAGGCGCCTCCGTGGTGCTGCTGCGCCACGGAGCGCGCGGCCCGGAAGAACGCCGGCTGCCGCTGGAGGATTTCTACCGCGGTTACCGGCAAACCGCGCTGGCCGCGGACGAGCTGGTGGGCTACCTGGACATCCCGCTCGGCAACGGCACCGCGTGGCCCGAGGTGCATGCGCACAAGGTGTCCAAGCGTTTCGAGGACGACATCTCCGCCGTCTGTTTGGCGCTGGCGCTCTGGCGCGATACGGAGGGCCGGGTGGTGCAGGCCCGCATCGGCGCCGGCGGCGTGGCCCCCGTGCCGACGCGCGCACGCGCTGCCGAAGCCGCGCTGCGCGGCCAGCTCTGGCAGGCCGACACCGTGCGCGCCGCGATGGACGCGCTGCAATCGGAGTTTGCACCGCTGAGCGACGGGCGGGCCAGCGCGGCGTACCGTCGCGCCGTGCTCGGCAACCTGCTGTGGCGCACCTGGCTGGCCACGGCGGCGGCGCCGGATGCGCCCCCGGTGCGGCTGGATGAACACGCCCCGTGGCAGGCACTGCTGCAGACCACGGCGGAGGAGCGCGCATGAACGCCGCCCTGCCCCTCGATACCGGGACCGGGCCCGCCTGCGGGTCCCCCATCGCCCACGAGAGCGCCCACGCCCAAGTGGCCGGCCGCGCGCCCTATGTGGACGACCTGCCCGAGCCGCGCGGCACCCTCCACGCGGCCCCCATCCTGTCGCCAGTGGCACATGGGCGGCTGCGCGGGCTGGACGTGTCGGCCGCCCTCGCCCTGCCCGGGGTGCGCGCCGTGGTGACGGCCCAGGACATTCCGGGCGATCCGGTGCTCGCGGCCTTCGCGCACGACGAGCCGGTCTTGGCCCGCGACACGGTGCAGCACGTGGGCCAGGTGATCGGGCTGGTGGTGGCGGACGATGTGCGCACGGCCCGCGCGGCAGCCCGCGCGGTGCGAGCGGACATCGAGCCGCTGCCCGCGGTGCTGGACCCGCGCACCGCCCATGCGCAAGGGGCGTATGTGCTGCCGCCGGTGCATGTGCGGCGCGGGGACGCGGCCGCCGCCATCGCACAGGCGCCGCACCGGCTGCAGGGGGCCTTTGCGGTCGGTGGGCAGGAACACTACTACCTGGAGGGCCAGATCGCGCTGGCCATCCCGCAGGAGCAGGACCAGTGGACCGTGCTGTCAAGCACCCAGCACCCGGGCGAAGTGCAGCACTGGGTGGCGCATGCGCTGGGCCTGGCCACCCACCGTGTGCGGGTGGAGTGCCGGCGCATGGGCGGGGGCTTTGGCGGCAAGGAAACGCAGGCGGGCCATGTCGCGGTCTGGGCGGCGCTCGCGGCGCACAAGGTCGGCGCCCCCGTCAAACTGCGGCTGGACCGAGACGACGACATGCTGATCACCGGCAAACGCCACCCCTTTGCCTACGACTACGCAGTGGGCTTCGACGACGGTGGCCGCATCCTGGGGTTGGAGCTGTCGATGTACGTGGACTGCGGCTTCTCGGCCGACCTGTCCGGACCGGTGGCCGACCGGGCCGTCTTTCACAGCGACAACGCCTACTTCGTCCCGCATGTGGCGCTGCACAGCTACCGCTGCCGCACCCACAAGCAAAGCGCCACGGCCTTTCGCGGATTTGGCGGCCCGCAGGGCATGATCGCCATCGAGACGCTGATCGGTGACATCGCGCGCCACCTGGGCCTGGACCCCCTAGAGGTGCGCCACCGCAACCTGTACGACGACGCCCCCGCGCCGACGTGGACCGTGCCGCTTCCGGCCGGCAGCACCCCCCTGCCCCCGCGGCGCGACACCACGCCCTACCAGATGCGGGTGGAGGACAACATCCTGCGGCCGCTGATCGACACGCTGGCCGAGCGCTGCCGCTACGCCCAGCGGCGCGCCGCCATCGCCGAGTGGAACGCGCGCAGCCCCGTGCTGCAGCGGGGCCTGGCGCTCACGCCGGTCAAGTTTGGGATCAGCTTCACGGCGACGCTGTTCAATCAGGCCGGCGCGCTGGTGCATGTGTACACGGACGGCAGCGTGCTGGTCAACCACGGCGGCACCGAGATGGGCCAAGGCCTGCACACCAAGGTGGCCCAGATCGTGGCGGACGAACTGGGGGTGCCGGTGGCACGCGTGCAGGTCAGCGCCAGCGACACCGCGCGCGTGCCCAACGCCAGCGCCACCGCGGCCTCCAGCGGCACCGACCTCAACGGCCGCGCGGCGCAATACGCCGCCGCCAGCGTGCGCCAGAATCTGGCCGCCTTCGTCTGCGGGCTGGACGGCTGCGGCGCGGGGGAGATCCGCTTCGAAGGCGGCTGGGTCCTCTCGCCCAAGGCGCGCCGGCGCTTCGACGATGTGGTGCGCGAGGCCTACGCCAACCGCATCCAGCTCTGGAGCGACGGCTTTTACCGCACGCCCAAGATCCACTACGACAAGACCACGCTGACGGGGCGGCCCTTTTATTACTTCGCCTACGGGGCGGCGTGCACCGAGGTGGCCATCGACCCCCTGACCGGCGAGCTGCGGGTGCTGGCCGTGGATGTGTTGCACGACGTGGGCCGCAGCATCAACCCGGCGATCGACGTCGGGCAGATCGAAGGGGGCTTTGTGCAGGGCATGGGTTGGCTGACCACCGAAGAGCTGGTCTGGCGCGACGACGGGCGCCTGTGGACCACCGGGGCCAGCACCTACAAAATCCCCGCCGCCGGCGACCTGCCGCCGCACTGGCGCATCGACCTCTGGCCCGAGCCGAACCGCGAAGACAACGTGTTTGGCAGCAAGGCGGTGGGCGAGCCGCCGTTCATGCTGGCCATCAGCGTGTGGGAGGCGGTGCGCGACGCGGTGGCCAGCGCGCGGCGCCGCGCCGGCCTGCCGGCCGATGGCCCGCTGCCGCTGGACGCCCCCGCCACGCCGGAGCGGATCTGGCGCGCCTGCCAGGCAGGGTAGCGAGCGGCCAGTCGGGCGGGCGTTCGGCGGCGTCACGGCGGGCGCCCCATCAGCGCAGCCACAGCGCGCGAAAGTCGTTGACGTTGGTGTGCGTGGGCCCGGTGACGAGCAGGTCATCCAGCGCGGCAAAAAAACCGTAGCTGTCGTGCCGGTCCAGGTGATCGCGCGCCGACAGACCCAGCGCCCGGGCGCGCGCCAGCGTGTCCGGGGTGACGAAGGCGCCAGCGTTGTCTTCGGTGCCGTCGATGCCGTCCGTGTCTGCCGCCAGCGCCCATACCCCCGGGGCGCCGTCCAGCGCCAACGCCAGGCCAAGGGCGAATTCCGCCGCCCGCCCGCCGCGCGGGCGCTGGCCCGGTGCTTGTGCCGGGGCGCGCACCGTCACCGTGGTTTCGCCGCCCGACAGAATCACGCACGGGGGGCGCAACGGCCCGCGCCCTTGCAGGGCATAGCGGGCCAGCCCGGCGTGCACCCGGGCGACCTCGCGCGATTCGCCCTCCAGGGCATCGCCCAGCACATAGGCACGCAGCCCCAGGCGCTCGACCTCGGCGGCGGCCGCCTGCAGGGCAGCGTGCGGCGTGGCGATCAGGCGCACCGTGCACATGGCCCAGCGCGGATGGTCGGGCTTGGGTGTCTCGTGCCGCCCCGCGGCCAGATCCGCCCGCACGGCGGGCGGCAGCGCGATGCCGTAGCGGTCCAGCACCGCCAGCGCGTCGGCGTCGGTGCTGGCATCGGCCACCGTCGGGCCGCTTGCGATCACGGCGGGGTCGTCCCCCGGCACATCGCTGATGGCCAGCGTCCAGACGGGGGCCGGCGCCGCGGCCAGCGCCAGCCGCCCGCCCTGGATGCGGGAGAGGTGCTTGCGCACGACGTTCATCTCGTGGATCGACGCGCCACTGGCCAGCAGCGCCCGGGTGATGGCCTGTAACCCGGGCAGATCCAGGCCCGGCACCGGCAGGCCCAGCAGGGCCGAGCCCCCGCCGGAGATGAGCGCGATCACGAGGTCGTCGGGCCCCAGCCCCTGGACGGAAGCCAGCAGCCGTTGCGCCGCGTGCACCCCGGCCGCGTCGGGCACGGGGTGCGCAGCCTCCAGCACGTCGATGCGCGGCGGCACGCCCGGGGGCCGCGGAGGCGTGTGGCCGTAGCGCGTGACCACGCAGCCGCTCAACGGGGCCTGCGCGGGCCAGGCCGCCTCCAGGGCGTGGGCCATGGCGCCCGCGGCCTTGCCGGCCCCGACGACGACCGTGCGCCCGCGCGGCGGAGGTGGCAGGTGGGCGGCCAGTTGGCGGGCAGGCTGGGCGCGCTCGACGGCCGTGCGGTACAGGTGGGTCAGCCACTCACGGGGGGTGTCGGGGGTGGGGGTCATGGCGCCTCCAGTCGGCGGGTGAAGGGGGGCAGCCCCTGGAGGATGAGGCGGCCATAACCGGCCGTTGAAAAAAACTCATCGAAGCGACGATGTATCCGTTTGCGCGAGCCAGAAGCCGGCGCAAGGCGTTTTTCTCGGCTCCGATGGCCGCTTGGGCGGGCACCCCCTTTGGGGGCTGTTCGCCCCTGGGCGCACTGAGGCCGTGATTCACACATGATGCGCATCCAACCAGCCGGCAATGGAGCCCATGCGCAAAAGGTTGTACGCGGCAAAGCAAAGCAGCGCCTGCCCCGCCAGCGTGGCATGCCCGATGAGTTTGGTCTTGGCCAGCCCCCCGCGGTCTTGATCCAGTCATAGGCATCCTCAATGCGCTTGCGCGCCTTGAGGATCGCCTTGTAGACTTCTTGCCGCCGGGTGCAGCCGTCCATGGCAGAGTGCCTGGCCTTGGCCACCACTTGCGGGGTCATGCCGAGCTCACGGCAGCCCTGCACAAAGGCACGGCAGTCATAATAGCCCTCGTCCACCCCCACGGTGCGTCGGCGGGCTTTGTCGCCTGCGTCCTTCTTGTACTGTCGCGCACCGGCATCTGTCGTGCTGGCGTAGGTGTCGTTGCGGCGCCGCCCGTCTTGGAAGTCGACCTCGGCGTTGCGCCCCGCTGTGGGCGGGTGGTCATCGTTTTTGCGCTTGATGCTCATGTGCGAAGCCCAGGCTTCGATCAGAGTGCCGTCGACGCTGGCCGGTACCCGCTCTTCCAGGCTGATGTGGCTGAACATCTCCACCTGAAAGTTCTGTGTGCCTCTCATCTTTGCCGCCTGATATATGGTCGTCGCCGTGGCTCTCATGGTATCGGCAGCACGGGCGGCCGCGGGGGAGATCTTCAACGGCCTGTTAGTGCGACGCTTGGTTCATCGGCCGGCCGGCAACAAAAGCCTCCAGCACTTGAATCAACTGGTCCGCCAGGCGTTGCTGGGCTTGCCGGGAGGCCCAGGCCACGTGCGGCGTCAGGATCACGTTGGGTCGCTGCGCCAAGCGCATCGCGACATGCTCGGGCGGCGGCGGCTCGGTGCTGGCAACGTCGAGCGCAGCACCGCTGACAAGCCCTTCGTCCAGCGCACGTTCCAAAGCCACTTCATCGATGAGGGCACCGCGAGCGGTGTTGATGATGAGGGGGCGGCGCGGCATGGCGCGGAACTCGGCCTCAGCCAGCAGGTGGCGCGTCTCGGGGGTAAGGGGGCAGTGCAGGCTGAGCACGTCACAGCGTGACAGCACCTCGTCCCACGGCGTGTAGGGCGGTTCGACCCGCGTGAGCCCTTTGCGGCCGGCCCACAGCACCTGCATGCCGAAAGCCTGGGCCAATGCAGCCACGCGCCGGCCCAATTCGCCCCGCCCGACCAGGCCCAAGGTGGACCCGGCCAAATCGGCGATGGGGTGGTCGAAGTAGCAGAACTGCCCGCTGTCCCACCAGCGGCCCGCCCGCACCGAGTCGCGATAGGCGAACAGCTGCCGCTGCAAGGCCAGCATCAGCGCCATCGTGTGCTCGGGCACGGTGTGCACGGCGTAGCTGCGGATGTTGCACACCATGACCCCCTGGCGCGCGCAAGCGGCTTTGTCCACACAGTCGGTGCCGGTGGCCGCCACCGCCACCAGACGCAGTTGCGGCAGCTGGGTCAAGGCCTGTGCGGTCAAAGGCACTTTGTTGGTAATGGCGATGGTGGCCTGGCGCAACCGGTCCACCACCTGCTCGGGTGTGGTGCGCTCGTGTTCGGTCCAGTGGTGGGCAAACGCCGGGCGTTGCAGGCGCACTTCGGGGGCCAGGGTGGCGCGGTCCAAAAAGACGATGTGGTGCATCAAACGTGCTCCTGCGCAGACTCACCCAAGGCTTGCAGGGCTTGCTGCACGATTTGTTGGGGCGTGATCCCGAAGTGCTCGTACAGCTGGGGCCCCGGACCGCTGACGCCAAAGCCACGCATGCCGACGAAACGCCCCCGCGGTCCCAGCCACCGGCACCAGCCCCAATCGACCGCCGCCTCGCAGGCCACGCGCACGCCCTCCTCCGGGCCCAGCACGGCCTGCTGGTAGGTGCTGTCTTGGTGGGCGAACAGCTCCCAGCACGGCATGGATACCACAGCGGTGCCGATGCCCCGTTCTTGCAGCAGCTGGCGCGCTTGCACGGCCAACACCACCTCGGAGCCGGTGGCCAGCAGCGTGACCCGCCGCGTACCGGCGGCTTCGTGCAGCACGTACGCACCGCGGGCGCAGCGGTTGGCCGCACTGTCGTCGTGCTGACGCAGGTGCGGCAAACTCTGCCGCGGAAAGATCAGACTGACCGGCCCGTCGCGCCTTTGCAGGGCCAGCTCCCAGCACTCGGACGCTTCCACCGCGTCGGCGGGGCGCATCACCCACATGTGGGGCATGGCCCGCAGGCTGGCCAGGGTTTCCACAGGCTGATGCGTCGGGCCATTGCGGCCCACCCCAATGGAGTCGTGGCTGAACACGAAGTACACCGGCAAGCGCATCAACGCCGCCATGCGCATCGCGGGGCGCTCGTAATCGCTGAAGGCCAAGTAGGTCAGTGCCAGCGGCACCACCCCGCCGTGGGCCGCCATCCCAACGGCCATGGCACCCATGGCGTGTTCTCGCACACCGCAGTGCAAATAGGTGCCGCCACGGTCTTGCGCGGTGAAGGCGCGTATATCGCGTTTGTGGCCCATCGGTGCTTCCAGGTCGGCGCAGGCGATCAATCGCTCAGGCCACACGGCGTTGAGGCGCTGGTGGATTTCCGCCGAAATGAAGATGCCGCTGCTGGCGGGTTCGCGGCGCACGGCCTCGCGGCGGTATTGGTGCAGCACCTCGCACCAGCCCTCGGGAGGGTCGCCACGCATCACACGCTCCAGCGCCTGACGTTGCGCGGCGGGCAAGGCCTGCACACGGGCCTGCCAGGCCTGCCGCTCGGCCCGGCCTCGCGCTGCACAGGCGCGCCAGGCCGCCAGCACATCAAGCGGCAGCTCGAACGGCGGATGGGGCCAGTCCAGATCGCGCCGCGCCTGCTCGGCATCTTCGGGGTAGAGCTTGGCGCTGTGCCCACCGCGCTGGCCTTGCAGGCGGGCCAAGCCCCGCGCAATCACCGTTTTGCAGGCGATCAGCGACGGACGGGGGTCGTCGTACACCGCAGCCATCGCAGCGTCCAGGGCTTGCAGGTCGTGACCGTCCACCTCTTGCACGTGCCAGCCAGCCACACGAAAGCGCTCGGCCACGTCTTCGCTGATGGACCACGCCGTGCTGCCATCATCGGTGATGGCGTTGTCGTCCCACAGCAAGGTGAGCTTGCCCAGCCGCCAGTGGGCGGCCATCTGGATCATCTCCTGCCCGATGCCCTCCTGCAAGCAGCCGTCGCCGACGAACGCCCAGGTGCGGTGATCGACCAGCTCGTCGCCAAAACGTGCGTTCAGATACGCCTCGGCCACGGCCATGCCCAGCGCGTTGGCAATGCCCTGCCCCAGCGGACCCGTGGTCACTTCGATGCCGTGGGCCACGCAGCGCTCGGGATGACCTTCGCAGTGCGAGCCCAACTCGCGAAAGGTCTTGAGCTGCTCGATGCCAAACGCTTCGTAGCCGCACAAATGCAGCAGCGCGTACAGCAGCATCGAGCCATGGCCATTGGACAGCACCACGCGGTCGCGATCGGGCCAGTCGGGCGCGTCCGGGTCGAATTTCAGGTGCCGGCGGTACAAGGCAGTGGCCACCTCGGCCATGCCCAAGGGCACACCTTGGTGGCCCTCACCGGCGCGCACGATGGCATCGATGGCCAGCAACCGGATCGCGTGGGCCATGCGATGCTGGAAAGCAAGCTCGCTCATGGCCTGCCCTTACGCCAACCAGCGCTTGATGCGCGCAGCCAAGGCCTGGCGGCTGATGCCGTAGCGCTCGTGCAGCGTGGGCAACGCCCCGGCATCGAGGAAAGCGTCGGGCAACCCGGCCAACTCGAAGCGCGCCGGCTGCACACGATGGCGCAGCAAGGCACTGGCCACGGCCTCGCCCAAGCCTCCGACGACGCTGTGGTTTTCGGCCACGACCACTAGGCGGTGCTTGTAGCGCACCTGCGCCAAAATGGTTGCTTCGTCCAGCGGCTTGATCGTCGGACTGTGCAGCACGGCCACGCCGATGCGATCGCGAGCCAGGTCGTCGGCCACCTCCAACGCTCGCATCGTCAACAAGCCGCTGCTGATTATGAGTACGTCATCGCCGTCACGCAGCAGCTTGGCGCGGCCCAGCTCGAAGCGGTAACCTTCGATCTCGTCGAGCACCATCGGCACGTTGCCGCGCAGCAGCCGCATGTACACCGGCCCGGGATGGGCAGCGATCTGCGGCACCGCCTGCTCGATGTCCAGCGCGTCGCACGGATCCACCAATGTCAGCCCAGGCACGGCACGCATCATGGCCAGGTCTTCGGTGGCCTGATGGCTGGGGCCATACCCGGTGGTCAAACCCGGCAGCGCGCAGCAGATTTTGACGTTGAGGTTTTCTTCGGCGATGACTTGATGGATGAAGTCATAGGCCCTGCGCGTGGCAAACACCGCGTAGGTGGTGGCAAAGGGCAGCAAGCCTTCCTTGGCCATGCCGCCGGCGGCGGCCAGCAGCAGCTGCTCGGCCATGCCCATCTGAAAGTAGCGCTCGGGGTAGGCCTGGGCAAACAGGTGTAAGTCGGTATATTTGGCCAAGTCGGCGGTCAGCCCGACGATTTCGGGCCGCTGCTGGGCCAGGGCCACCAATGCCTTGCCAAACGGCGCAGCCCGCACGCGCTGGCCTTCGGCGGCGATGGAGGCAATCATCGCCGAGGTTTTCAGACGCGGCGTGGACGCAGTCGTGCTCATGCCAACGCTCCTTCGGGGCGGTTGCGGTCCAGGATGTCCAGCGCTTGCTGCCACTCGGGCGGGTCAACGCGGATGAAGTGGTTTTTCTCGCGCTGCTCCAGAAACGGCACGCCTTTGCCCATGAGGGTGTCGCACAGGATCACCCGCGGTTGCGCCTGCGGCCAAGCGCGCGCGCTGTCGAAGGCCTGCAGCACTTGCGCCAGGTCGTTGCCGTCGATGCGTTGAACGTGCCAACCAAAGGCCCGCCATTTGTCGGCCAAAGGCTCAAAGCCCAGCACCTGGCTGGACGGGCCATCGGCTTGCTGGTTGTTGATGTCCACCATCACGATCAGGTTGGCCAGCTTCCAGTGACTGGCACTGAGCGCGGCTTCCCACACGGCACCCTCGTCGAGTTCGCCATCACTCATGGACACATACACGAAAGCCGGGTTGGCCTTGTGCCGCAACGCCAGCGCCATGCCCACACCGATGGCCAGCCCCTGCCCGAGCGAGCCACCGGAGATTTCCATGCCGGGGGTATAAGTCGCCATGCCCGACATCGGCAGGCGGCTGTCGTCGCTGCCGTAGGTCTCCAGCTCACTTTCCGGCACGATGCCCGCCTCGATCAGGGCCGCATAGTGGGCGATGGCATAGTGGCCGTGGGAAAGCAAAAAGCGGTCGCGCCCCTCCCATTGCGGGTCTTCGGGCCGCAGCCGCAGCGCATGGCCATAGGCCACCGCCAAAACATCGGCCCAGCCCAGGGCCTGCCCCACATAGCCCTGACCTTGCACTTCGCCCATGCGCACGGCATAGCGCCGGATGCGCCAGGCCACGGCGGACAATTCGCGCAAGCGCGCGTCATCGGTGGTCATGTTCGTTTCTCCAAAGAGAGCTCACTTCAGGATGGATGCCGGCACGTAAGACACCAGCAGCAACACCAACAACGCCACCAAGTAAAACGGCCCGAGCTCGCGCACCGTATGCGCAATGCCCGCGCGTGCCAGGGCGCTGGTGATGAAAAGGGTGGTACCCATCGGCGGCGTGTACAGCCCGATGGCCAGATTGACAACCATCATCACGCCCAGCTGGATCGGGTCCATGCCGATGCCCTGCGCCAGAGGCAGGAACACCGGCGTTAGCAGCAGCACCGCCGCAGGCAGATCGATGAACATGCCCAAAAACAGCATTAGCACATTCATAAGCGCAATCACCGCCCAGCGCGCATCGACGTTGTCGTGCACCCACTGGGCGAAGTGCTGCGGCATTTGGTCGAAGGTCAGCAGCCAGCCAATGGCAGCCGAGGCCATGATGACGAACAACACCACCCCAGTCGTCACGCCGGCCTCGATAACGGCATCGAGCAAGCGACGCAGACTCAAGTCGCGGTAGATGAGGGCCGACACCAGCGCCGAGTACAAGGTGGACAACACTGCCACTTCGGTGGGGGTGGCAAATCCAAAGCGCAGCAACACCACGATCAGCACCGGCAGCAGCAACGCCGGCGTGGCATACAAGGCATGGTGTTTGAGCGTGCCGCGCTGCGCCGCCTCGCCGCTGCGGGGCAACCCGCGGCGCTTGCCGACCCACCAGCACACGCCCATGAACCCGGCAGCCAGCAGCAGCCCCGGCAGCACCCCGGCCAGAAACAAGGTGGCGATGGAGGCATTGGCCGTGACGGCGTACAGAATCAGCGGGATGGACGGCGGAATCAGGATGCTGATGGTGGCCGACGAGGCCAGGGCCGCCGCCGAAAACGCCGGCGGATAGCCCAGCCGCCGCTGCCAGGGAAACAACAACGCCCCGATGGCCGTGGCATCGGCCACGGCCGAGCCCGACACCCCGCCGAAAACGGTGGACGACAGCACACTGACCTGCGCCGGACCGCCTTGCCAGCGCCCCACCAGCGCCGACAGCATGCCCACCAAGGCCTCACCGAGCTTGCCGCCCATCATCAGTGAGCCCGTGAGCATAAAAAACGGGATCGCGATGAGCGGGAAGCTTTGCACTTGCGCCACCATCTGCTGCACCAACAGGTCCAGCGGCACGCGCTCGTTGCTGGCTGCCGCCACAAGCGCTGCGGCCAGCAGCGCGTGGCCGATCGGCATGGCCAGCACCAACGCCCCCAAGAACACCAGCAAGATTAATGCGCTCATGAGGCCTCCTGCGCGTGTTGGGGGTTCGTGCGCGCCGATGTCCCGAACGACTGCCACGCCGACTGCAACGCCAAAACGGCCAGCAACGACAACCCGACCATGACGCAGCCATAGGTCCACGAACCCGGCACGCGCAGAATCGGCGAGCGTTCGTCATGCACGATGGGCAGCAACTGCAAGGTGGCCACCGCCAGCGTCAGATGCAGTCCCGCCACGGCCAGCCACACCACCACCCGCACGGCGCGCAACGCTCGCGCTGGCAAGATGAGCACCATGAAGTCGGTGGCGATGTGCGCACCGCGACGCGCCGCCAGCACGATGCCAGCCATCACCAACCACGGAAACAACAGCTCCGGTACTTCGTTTCCCCAAGACAGGCTGCTGCCCGTGAGGTAACGCAATATCGTGTTGGCGCACAGGATCACGAAGATGGCGGCGGTGGCCGCAGCCAACACGGCCACGCACACCACCTCCACCACGCGGTCCAGCCAGGTCGTCTGGGCTGTCTGCGTCATCGCCACATACTCCGGCGGATCGCTTCAATGACCGCGCGCGGCGGCCACCACCTTCTTGACGAACGGCCCGATCGGTCCGGCACCCCACTGTTCAGACACGATAGCCGTGGCGCGTTGGAAAGCGGCCACATCCGGTTGCGTGACGTGCACCCCTTTGGCTTTCAAGTCGTCCAACAGCTTGGCATCGGCCTCGGCCGACAAGCGCCGCTGCAAAGCCGTGGCCTCCGCCGCAGCCTCGCGCAGCGCGGCGCGGTCGGCCTGCGACAGGCGGTCCCAGCTGCGCTTGCTCATCAGAAACGGGGTCATCTCGTACTTGTGTCCCGTCAGCGCCAGATGCTTTTGCACCTCGTAGATCTTGCTGGCGTGGATGTTCATCAAGGGGTTTTCCTGGCCATCGACCACGCCTTGTTGCAAGGCCACGTACAGCTCGCTGAACTTGATTTGCTGCGGCTCGGCGCCCAACGCCTTCATGATGTCCACCGTCACCGCATCGGGCGGCGTGCGCATCTTCAAGCCTTTGAGGTCCTCCGGCTTCGTCAGCGGCCTTTTACTGTTGGTCATGTGGCGAATGCCGTTGTCCCAGTAGCCCAGCACGATCAAGCCCTTTTCCTCGCTCTTGTCGGCCAGCTCTTTGCCCAGCGGCCCGTCCAGCAGCTTCCATGCGGCAGGCAGGTCGGCAAACAAAAATGGCATGCCAAAAGCGGCGTACTCCGGCACCACATTGGCCACCGCGCCTTGCGAGTTGGCGCTCAGATCCAGCGCTCCGCTGCGCAAGGCCGTCACCATGGCCGCGTCGTCGCCCAGTTGCGCCGATGGGGCCACTTGCACCTCGATGCGCCCACCGGACTTGGCCTTGACCACCTCGGCGAATTTCACGGCGGCCTCGTGGCGAGGGTTGCCCGGGGCCGCCCCATGGCCCAGCGTCAGTTTGATGCTTTGCGCCTGGGCCCAGCCGCAGCCCAGCAGCACCGCGGCAGCCAGGGTTGTTTTCAAGAATGTTTTGCGTTGCATGGTGTGTCTCCTCGTTGCAAAGGGTGCGCTGCGTCGCAGCGTGGTCTTCAGTGGATCAGCATGCCGCCGTTGACATCCAGCGTCACGCCGGTGAGGTATTTGGCCAAGTCGCTGGCCAGGAACAACACGCTGCCGGCCACGTCATTGGGCTCGCCGATACGGTTGAGGGGGATTTGCTCCAGGATGCTCTTCATGCGGTCCTCGGGGATGAGGCCCTTGTTGATGTCGGTGGCGATCAGACCCGGGGTGACGCTGTTGACGCGGATGCCGTCCACGCCGTATTCGCGCGCCATGGCCCGCGCCAAGCCCAACACACCGGCTTTAGCCGCCGAATAATGCGGCCCGCCCAAGATACCGCCGCCGCGCTGCGCGCTGACCGACGAGATACACACGATGGCGCCGCTGCGCTGCGCGCGCATGGTGGGCAGCACCGCCTGCGACATGTACAGCGTGCCGCGCAAATTCACATCCAGCACCGCGTCGTAGTCGGCCGGGGTGATGTCCAAGGTCTTGCGCGGCTGGGTGATGCCGGCGTTGTTCACCAAAATGTCGATGCGGCCATAGCGCTCGAGCACCGCCTGCACCGCCGCCTGGCAAGCCGCCTGATCGGTCACATCGGCCACCACGCCGAGGTGTTGCGGCCCCAAGCGGGCAGCCGCAGCCTGAGGCTCGGCGTGCGCCAGGTCTTGAATCACCACCTGCGCCCCATGGTCGGCCATCAGTCTGGCCGTGGCAAAACCCAAGCCGTTGGGACCGGCTGCGCCGGTGACAAGGGCCACTTTGTCTTTCAACAACATGCTGCATCACTCCTGATCACGAGAAGAACGCTACCACCCCACAGCCCGTCCCACCCACGGCCGCAGCGGGCTTTGAGGTCTGAGTCGAATGGTGGACGTCTTTTTGAATAATCACAAGCGATGTTTTTTCAACGTAAGATGAACGTCTGTCATGCAATACCCGGGAGGACCCTATGGCTCACCTGCCCCCGATCGCGGCCTTACAAGCCTTCGAGGCCGTGGCCCGGCGTCGCAGCTTCGCGTTGGCGGCCATGGAGCTGCATCTGACGTCATCGGCCATCAGCCATCAGATCGCGCGACTGGAGGCGCAGCTGGGCGTGCGCTTGCTGGAGCGCAGTGCGCATGGCGTGCGGCTCAGTGCCGCCGGCGAGGCCTACCTGTCGCGCATTGCCGGCGCGCTTGCGGCCATCCATGCCGCCACCGATGACGTGCAGCACGGGGTATCCAACAGCCTGTACGTGCACAGCACGCCAAGCCTCGCCATGCTGTGGCTGATGCCACGGCTGCCAACCTTTGCACAAGCCCACCCCGAGGTGTCGCTGAACTTATCGGCCGCCCACACCCACAGCGATTTCGCCTTGGGCCAGGCCGATCTGGACATCCGCTACGGCGTGCCCAACTGGGGCGATCTGGTCGTCGAACCCCTGTTCGAAGAGCCGATCACGCCCCTGGCCAGTCCGGCCTTTATCCGCGCGCACCGCCTCAAACGCATCGAACAACTGCTGCACATACCGCTCATTCAAAGCAATGTCAACGTTGTGCAATGGAGTGATTGGTTTGCCGCACACAGCGCTTTGCATGCCCCGCAGCGCTATGCCTTGCGCTTCGATCGCGCGCAAATGGCCATGGAGGCGGCCATCCTCGGTTTGGGCGTCGCCTTGGAAAGTACGGTGCTGGCCCAGCGCCACATTAGCGAGGGCCGTTTGCGCCCAGTGTTCGGCATCGAGCGAAGCCTGCGGGTTAAAGCCCATTTCCTCGTCTACCCGGCCCGCCACGCACGACGCGCGCCGGTAGAGGCCTTTCTCACTTGGATCCATCAGGAAGCGGCTCGCAGCATGCAGGCTGCCTAAAATCTGGGCCACGCTTAACAGTCCGTTGAAAAGGTGAACTGAACCGCCCCGGCAATCTGAGCAGGCGACCAGCCCTCCAGCAGAAAGTGGTGCACCACCCCAAAGAGCACCCCATCCTAGTGCAGCTTGGGGCAGCACCTTCGCTTGCGCCGCATCACATGGGCGCGCGCGCCGGTTGCCCGCGCATCGTAGGTGCAGCTGCTGCTGCCTGCCGGCACGGAGCCCACGCGCTGCGGCCATTGCAGCACACGCTCAATCTCGCGCGTGATTGTCGAAGGCGAGCGTTGCAGCGTGCGGGCGATACCGCGTTCCGAGCAACCTTGCTGCAGCAGGATCATGATGGTGGCGCGCTCCTCGGCGCTCAGGTGCTGGTAGTGCGTTCCCATGGGACGGTGGCAGGCTCGAGTGCAAGGCAGATCAGGGGCGTTGCACTTGATTATTGACTCCGCCCGCTGAAGGTGGGGTGATCCCAGACCTTGTCCTCCAGGTTCAGGCCCACGTACCAGCGGTACAGCAGGTTGTCGTCGATGGCCTCCACCAGAAACCGCTCGCCGTGGATGGAGAACAGGATTTGCAGCAGCAGCGCCTTGAGCAGCATTTCGGGCGACACCGAGGGACGGCCGCGTCGGGCACGGGGTGCGCGGCCTCCAGCACGTCGATGCGCGGCGGCACCCCCGGGGGCCGTGGTGGGGGCAGGTGGGCGGCCAATTGGCGGGCAGGCTGGGCGCGCTCGACGGCCGTGCGGTACAGGTGGGTCAGCCACTCACGGGGGGTGTCGGGGGTGGGGGTCATGGCGCCTCCAGTCGGCGGGTGAAGGGTGGCAGCCCCTGGAGGATGAGGCGGCCATACCCGGTGGACAGCAGCCGGGGGTCGTAGCACACGATGCGGGCCCGATCGTCCTCGGTGCGGATGGCGCGCCCCACCCACTGCAGCAGCCGTGTGGCGGTGGCGGGCACGACCAGATCCAGAAACGGGTCGCGCCCCCGGCCGCGCAGCCACTCGGCGCGGGCCTCGCCCACCGGATCATCCGGCGGCGCAAAGGGCAGCTTGGTGATGAACAGGTCCTCGCACAGGCGGCCCGGCAGGTCCAACCCCTCGCCAAAGGACTGCAGGCCGAACAGGATGGACGGCTCGCCCGCGGCCACCCGCTCGCGGTGGCGCGCCAGCAGACGGGACCGCGGCAGCGTGCCCTGCACCAGCACGCGATCGCGCCACTCGGCGGGCAGCGCCGCAGCCAACCGTTGCATGTGTGCGCGGGCGGTGAACAGCACCAGCGCCCCATGCCGCACGGACGGCAGATCGCGCAGCAGCGCGGCCTGCACGGCCTCCTGGTAGGCGGCCGCATCGCGGGGGTCCACCGACACGCCGCCCAGCACCAGCGCCCCCTGCTCGGCATAGTCGAAGGGGCTGGCCACGGCCAGGGTCTCGACGTCGGGATCGTCCGCCAGCCCGGCCTCGCGCAGAAAAAAGTCGAACTGCCCGCACGGGGTCAGCGTGGCCGAGGTCAGCACCGCGCCGCGCACCCCGCTCCACAGCCGGGTCCGCAGCAGCCCGCCCGGCTGGATGGGGCTGGCATGGGCCTGCACCCGCACCGTGTCGCCGGCCGCTCCGGCCCCGAGGGCCGACAGTGTGAACCACTTGGCCAGGGGCGCTTCACCCTCGGGGGGCTCGTGCAGCAACCAGCGCACGGTGTCGTGGGCGGCCTCGAGCCTCGGGGCCAAGGTGCCGAGCTGCGCGTACAACTGGGAGAGCCGCCGCGCCTCGTCCGGCCGCTCGCGCAGCGCCGCACGCAGCGCGGCACTGACGGCGCGCAACGCATCCAAAAAGGCCGCGCTGGCCTGGGCCGCCTCCTGCAGCGGGACATCGAAGCCGTCGGGCAGGCGGCCACGCGGCAAGCGCACGCACAGGGGCTGTCCGTCGCCGACCACCTCGCGCAACCGCGCGCCCCAGGTCTGCACCGCCAGCCGGGCCACCTCCTGCAGCGCCTGGCGCAGCCGCGCGGCGGCGGGCGGCACATCCGCCAGGGCATTCAGCTCCACCTCCTGCCCCGCCTTGAGCGCCCGGCTGGCGAGCTGATCGATCCATGCCAGCCGCGTCAAACCCGCCCGGCAACCAAACTGCTCCAGCGCGATGGCCGGCAGGTGGTGCGCCTCGTCCAGCACCAGCAGGCACTGATCCAGCTCCGGCAACTGGCGCGAGCCCAGCGTGGACAACAGCAGATCGTGGTTGACGACGATGACCTGCGCGCCCACCAGCGCCTTGCGCTGCTCGAAATAGACGCACCCCCCGTACAGCGGACAATGGCGCGCCGTGCACGACGCCGCCTCGGCCGCGATGGCCGACCACCAGGCGGGCTCCGGCGGCTCCGGCAGGCTGTCCCGATCGCCATCCCAGCGGCCGTGGGCCAGATCGTGCGCCCGGGCACGCAGCCACGCCAGCCGCTCACCGCTGGGGGCGCCCGCCGCGGGGACTTCGTCATCGTCCGCCAGGTCGGGCTCGGCGTGCGGATCGGCCAGCCAGCGCTCGAGCTTGAGCCGGCACACATAGCGGCCGCGCCCCTTGGCCAGCGCGTAGCGAAAACCCACCGGCAGCCGCTGCGCCAAGGCCGGCAGGTCCTGGTGCACGAGCTGCTCCTGCAAGGCCACAGTGGCCGTGGACACCACGAGCCGCGTTTGCTTGGCCACGGCCGCCACGATGGCCGGTGCCAGATACGCCAGCGATTTGCCGACCCCGGTGCCGGCCTGGATCACCGCCACGCGGCGCGTGACGGGGGCCGCCTCATCGTCCGGCTTGCCCAGGGTCACGGGGGCCAATGTGCAGGCCACATGCCGCGCCATCTCCCGCTGCCCCGGACGCGGCCGCAAACCGTCTTGGCCCGCGATCAGGTCGTCGAACGCTTCCAGCGCCTGGGCGGCCAGGTCCTCCGTTGCCTCCGTCGTGTTCATGGAGGCCGAGTGTGACACACGCACCGGGTTTCACCCCCATAATCCGCGTCATCGGAGAGGGCGACGCCCCACGGATCAGGGAGAACACTTCACACACTGCCGCTCCCCCGCCTGTCCATGACCTCTGGCCCGTCGTCGCCCGCTGCCCCGTCCGGCGCCACCGCGCGGATCGAGCACGGCCTGCAGTTTCTGGCCGCCTACCTGGTCCCCGTGCTGGCCGCGCTGCTGTCGGTGTGGGCATTGTGGTCCTGGCCCGACGAATACCCCGTGGGCGACGGTCGCCCGCTGGCGTTTACGGCCATGGCGGTGGACACGCCCCGATCCCCCGCCGAGGTTCTGGACGGCCTGGCCCGCCACACCCCACGCACCGAGTGGGACACCCACCTGTCCGAACACCCGTTGTGGGTGAGCCTGCGGCTGGCGCCACCGGACCGCGCGCCGGGGCGTGTGATCGACTTTCCGTCCCGCCACGCGACTGCCATGCGGTGCTGGGACGGCGATGGGCTGCAACCGCTGGGCCAGATCGACCGCAGCGCGGGCCCGGGCGGCGACGGGGCCCTGCGCCCCTCGCGCACCGGCTTCGTCCTGACCATGCCGCAACTGCCGGCCCATGTGCTGTGCGAGGCCCGCTTCACCGGCCCCGCCCGCTTCAGCGCGATCGGCCGCAGCACGGCGGATCTGGCCGTCCTGGAGCGACAGTTCCACCGGGATGCAGGCTGGCTCGACGGGGGGCTGCTGCTGCTGGCGCTGTTCACGCTCGTCGCCGGCATCATCAACCGGGAACGCAACTACCTGATCTTTGCCGCATGGCTGGTCATCAACCAGCGCATGGCAGCCCTGTCGGGCGGATGGGACTACCAGTGGCTCGGGTATCTGGTACCGGCGGATTGGCTGACGCCGCTGCGACAGATGACCGTCGCCCTGTATTCCACCGTGACGGTCGTGTTGTTCCGCTTCTTGTTCGGCACCGATCTCGAGCGGACCGGCACGCTGGCGTGGGTGCGCGGAGTATTGTGGGCGTGCCTGCCCGTGCTGGTCGGCGGACTCGTTCTGCCATTCGCCCTGTTTTTGCCGTTCATTTGGGTGGCAACCGCGCTCGGGGTGTGTGTGCTGGGCTACGCGCTGGCCGTCATCCTCGTGCGGACTCGATCGCCGGTGGCCATGTGGTATGCGGCCTCCATGGCCATCGCGCTGGGCGCGAGCCTGTACGAGGTGATCGCCGCGGCGCTCGGCCTCAAGGGCCTGATCGGCGCCGTCAACAGCATGACGGCGGCGTTGGCGTCCAGCCTGCTGGCGTCCCTGGCGATCGCCGAGCAGTTTCGGCAGGAGCATCTGCAACGGCTGGCCCTGCAGGCCGAGTTGCAGCACACCTTCGACTTTTTGCCCATCGGACTGTTCACCCTGGACACGCAGGGCCAGTTCATCAGCGCCAACCCGGCGGCACACGCCCTTGTCGGCCCGGGCCTGGACGTGGGCCGCACCCGCTGGGACAATCTGTTCCCCGCCCACGACTGGGCGCAGCTCCAGCACGGCGATGGCGCGGAGCCCTGCGTGGAGTTCGAAACCAGTCTGGCGCGCGAAGACGGCATGACGCGCCGCTTTCTGGTCCGTGCCGCGCGCGCCGGCGACAAGATCGAAGGCACGCTGCAAGACATCACCGACAAAGTGCGGGCGCACGAGCATCTGCAGTTCCTGGCCGATCACGACCCGCTGACCAAGGTGATGAACCGGCGGGGGGTGGAAGCCTGCCTCAGCCGGGGCCTGCAGCGGCTGCGGCGCGGCAAGCCCCTGGCCGTCGCCTATCTGGACCTCGATCGCTTCAAACTGATCAACGACCTGTACGGCCACGTAGCGGGCGACGCCGTGCTGCAACAGGTGTGCGAGCGCGTGCAGGAGCCGCTGTCGCCCCATATGTACCTGGGCCGCATCGGCGGCGACGAGTTTTTGCTGGTGATGCTGGACACCCCCTTGCACCGCGCCGAAACCGTCTGCCGCGACGTTCTCCTGCGCCTGATGCACGAGCCGTTCACCGTCGGTGACCGCGCCTTTCAGGTGCGCGGATCGATCGGCCTGATCGAGGTCTCACCCGGCGCCTCCCCCAAGGACGTGGTGGCCACGGCCGACCGCGCCTGCCGCGAGGCCAAACGCGCCCACGCCAGCGGGCTGGTGGTGTACGAGCACGGCTCGCGCGCCTTTCGCGACCACGAGGCCGAAATGCAACTGGTCGAGCGCCTGGCGGCCGGACAGAACATCGAGGGCCTGTTCCTCGAGATGCAACCCATCGTCTCGCTGCGCCACCCGCACCAGTCGCTCAACTTCGAGGTGCTGCTGCGCATGCACGACGAACACGGCAGCCGCGTGCCCACCGAGCGGCTGATCCGCGCCGGCGAGAACGCCGGCCGCATGAGCGTCATCGACCGCTGGGTCGTGGAATCCACGCTGCGCTGGCTGACGGAGCACGAGGCCCGGCTGCCGCAGAACCAGTTCGTCTGCCTCAACCTCAGTGGCGCGTCGCTCAACGACGAGCGCTTCATCGAGGACATGTACGACACGCTGGAGCGCCACCGCGGCGTCGCGCACCGGCTGTGCTTCGAGGTGACCGAGAGCGTCGCGCTCAACGACATCGCCAACACGCGCCGCTTCATCGACCGCGTGCGCAGCCACGGCGCCAAGGTGGCGCTGGACGACTTTGGCGCGGGCTACACCTCGTTCTCGTACCTGAAGGATCTGCCGGCCGACATCCTCAAAATCGACGGCAGCTTCATCGTCAACATGAACCGCCACCCCGCCAACGTCGCGATCGTCGAGGCGATCGTGAGTCTGGCGCAAAACCTGGGCATGAAGACCATCGCCGAATGGGCCGAGGACTTCGAGACGGTCGAAACCCTGGCCGAAATCGGGGTGGACTTCGTGCAGGGCTACGCGCTGTCGCGCCCCGTGGCGGCGCAGCAGATTCTGGCGGCCCAGTCGGGGGCGGACTTCATCGCCGACGCCCGCCTGGGCGACTACCTCAACAGCCTGCCGCCGGACGACGACCTGGCCAACGTCGATTGGGTGCTGGGGCACCCCGAACCGGACACGACGCGCCAGCCCGGTCAATCGAGGTCGATGTCCGGGTGATCGGTGTTGAACCAGAAGTCGTACAGCGGATGCTCGGCGCCGTCGTCGCGCGCCGTCGCGATCTGGCAGTACATGACGCGATGGGGCAGGTTGAACGCGTACGCCAAAGGAACGAAACCCTGGCCAGGATAAATATCTCGGAACATCAGGCGAGCATATTGTCTGTCCAGCGGCGTGCGCGCCGCCACAAGCACGAAGCGCACCCCTTCGCGCAGGCACCAGAAGTAGGCGGCCTTGAGCATCACCGTCTTGACCACCCGGCTGTGCACGGCCTGGGCGACCGCCAAGCGGGTGACCTCGGCACAGGGGGCGCCGGCCATCCAGTCGGGCAAGTCGAACGACTGCTCCAGCGCCAGCGGCTGGTAGCGATTGGTCTGGATGCGCAGGGTCCCCAGCGCCGAGCCGTCCACCTTGGACTCGGCGAGCAGCACCGCCACACCCGGGGCATGGTCCATGGGCTCGGGGCTGCGCAGCCCCTGCGTGATTGCGGCGGGCAAGTGGCGCGCGTAGGCCGCGTGCCGCACATCGACGGCCTTTTGCAAGTCCTGCGCGGCGTGCGCCACGCGGACGGTAAACGGCAGCCGTTCGACCTGACGCGCCGCGGACGCCGCGCCGGGCACCTCCCATGACAGGGACGATGGCACGGCATACCAGCCGTCGACGGCGGCGCGGGCGCGGGGGCCAGACGCAAGGGTGGGCGTGAGCATCGTGCGATCCTCCGGGGCGAGCGCCCCACGTGTCGAGACGCTTTTCACTGTAGGCACCGCCCAACGCCCCTGTAGTCGGCAACGCGCCGTTTTGCGTGTCAGCGGTTTTCCGACACGGCCGTCGGCGGCACGCCCCGCTTACAATCCCGACCGCGCCGGAAGCGTGGCAGAGTGGTCGATTGCACCGGTCTTGAAAACCGGCAACGGGCAACCGTTCGTGAGTTCGAATCTCACCGCTTCCGCCAGGAGCCTCTCCAGAACCGGGGCGGAATGTCCCGCAATTTGCGCCTTCACCCCGGTGCAGACGCGCTACAGTCCCGGCAGAGAACATCCCGCGGACCGACGTTTCTGGAGAACCCACCCGTGAACCGACGCGATTGCCTGCTGCATCTGACCGCTGCCCTGGGCGCCCCCGTGGCGGCGGGGCTGACCGCCTGCGGTGGCGGCAGCGACACCCCGACGACCACCACGCCCACGCTGATCGACATCACGGTCACCCCTGCGGCGCCGACCATCGCCGTGGGCACGACCCAAACCTTCAGCGCCACGGGTCGATATTCCGACGGCTCGTCCGCCCCGCTGGACAAGGGCGTGACCTGGACCAGCAGCAGCACGACCGTGGCCACCATCGTGGCGAGCACCGGGGTGGCCACCGGCGTGGCGGTCGGTGACACCGACATCACCGCGACCGTGGGCACCGTCAGCGGCAAGACGCGCCTGTCGGTGAAGGCCGGCTACCAACAGATCGCTGCCGGTGGCGCCCACGCGGTCGCGCTCAAAGCCGACGGCACGCTGTGGGCATGGGGAGAAAACCGCTTTGGGCAGTTGGGGGATGGCTCTCTGGTCGACCGCCTGACCCCCGTGCTGATCGGGACCGCCAAGAACTGGACCCAGGTCGCCGCTGGCGAGGCCCACACGCTGGCCATCCGCAGCGACGGCACGTTGTGGGCCTGGGGCTCCAACCTCAACGGGCAGTTGGGCGATGGCACGCAAACCGACCGCGCCACGCCGGTCAAGATAGGTACCGCCACCAACTGGGTGGCGGTGGCCGCCGGCGCCCGCCACTCACTCGGCATCCAGAAGGACGGCACGCTGTGGGCCTGGGGCCGCAACTTCGAGGGGCAGCTCGGGGACGGCAAGGACGCCGATCTGCTGGTCCCCACCAAAATCGGCACCGACAAGGACTGGATACTGGCGGTGGCGGGGGCCTACCACACCGTCGCCCGCAAAACCTCTGGGCGGATCTTCGTGTGGGGATCCAACGAATTCGGGCAACTGGGGCTGGACAACAAAGGCGCCAACGTCCGCACGCCCACGCCCATGGACACCACCACCTGGCTGGCCATGGCCGCCGGGGAGCGCCACACCCTGGCCCTCCGGTCCGATGGCACGCTGTTTTCCTGGGGTGACAACGGCTCCGGGCAATTGGGCACGCCAGGTGGCAGCCGGATTTTTGCCGCGCCGGTGGACGACTCCATGGATTGGGTGGCCATCGCGGCGGGCAACCGGCATTCGCTGGCGGTCAAGAAAGATGGCTCGCT
Source organism: Tepidimonas fonticaldi (assembly GCF_001675355.1). NCBI lineage: Bacteria > Pseudomonadati > Pseudomonadota > Betaproteobacteria > Burkholderiales > Tepidimonas > Tepidimonas fonticaldi. Next base: position 226,644 of record NZ_LZDH01000065.1, read on the forward strand.
GTGGGCCTGGGGGGACAACGTGCTCGGCCAACTGGGTGACGGCACCACGGCGTCGCAGCGCGCGACCCCGACACGCATTGGCGACGCCACCGACTGGCTGCGCATTCGCGCCGGGGCCGAGGCGTCGTACAGCATCCGCACCGACGGTACGCTGTGGTCGTGGGGGCGCAACCACAAGGGGCAGCTGGGCCTGGGCGATCTGATCACCCGACGGGCCCCCGAGCGCGTGGCCTGACCGTCCACCCACGGGGGGCGCTCACTCGTGGCGCAGCGCCTCGATGGGGTCGAGGCGCGCCGCCCGCCGCGCGGGCACGTAGCCAAACACCACCCCGATCGCCGCGGAGAAGGCAAACGCCACCAGGTTGATCGCCGGGTCGAACACGAAGGGCACGGACATCGCCCGGCTGATGACCACGCTGGCCCCCAGGGCAAGCGCCAACCCCGCCACCCCGCCCAGGGCGGCCAGCACGACCGCCTCGATCAAAAACTGCCCCATCACCTCGCGCTCCAGCGCCCCGATGGCCAGCCGCAGACCGATCTCGCGCGTGCGCTCGGTCACGCTGACCAGCATGATGTTCATGATGCCGATGCCACCCACGAGCAGGCTGACCGCCGCGACGGCCCCCAGCAGCATCGTCATCACGCGCGTGGTGCCGGACATGGTCTCGGCCAATTGCTGGGTGTCCAGGATGTTGAAGTTGTCCTCTTCGCCTTCGGGGATGCCGCGCCGCTCGCGTAGGATCTCGCGGATGCCGGCCTTGACGGCCTGGGCATCGGCACCGTCCAGCATGGAGACGTGCAGCGTAAAAACCCGCGTGTGCCCGACCACACGCCGGTGCAGGGTGTTGATGGGCATGAGCACGACATCGTCCTGATCCTGCCCGAATGCGCCCTGCCCCTTCGGCGCGAGCACGCCCACCACCTCGCAGGGGATTTGGCGCACGCGCAACGTATCCCCCACGGCCGGATTGGGGCCGTAGAGCTCGCGGCGCACCGTCTCGCCGATGATGCAGACGGCCGCCCCGATTCGGTACTCGTCGTCGCTGAACGGCCGGCCATCGGCCAGGGTCCAGTTGTTGGTCAACATCCAGTCGGGCGAGCCGCCAATCAGGCTGCTCGTCCAGTTGCGGCCATTGGCCACCACGGTGCCGCTGCTGCGCGCCTCGGCAGCCACCGCCAGCACCCCGGGCGTCTGCGCAGCGATCACCTGGGCGTCGGTCAGCTTGAACGAGGGCGCCCCAAAGCCAAAGCCCCCCGGCCCCAGGCGCTGCCCGGGCCGCACCTGCAACAGGTTGGTGCCCAGGCTGGCGATCTGCTGCTGGATGGCCAGCGTGGCCCCATTGCCCACCGTCACCATGGTCACCACCGCCGCCACGCCGATCACCACCCCCAGCACGGTCAAAAACGAGCGCATCAGGTTGCGGCGGATGGAGCGCAGCGCCAGCACCAGCGTGTTGAGCCACATGTCAGCCCCCTTCCCGCTCGGTCACGGTGCCCTCCGCCGGGGCCAGCGCCGGCGGAGGCGCCTCCTCGCGCTCGATCACACCATCGCGAAAATGCAGCACCCGGCGGGCGTAGGCGGCGATCTCGGCCTCGTGCGTGACCATCAGCACGGTGATGCCGCGCTGCTCGTTGAGCTGGCGGATCAGGGCCATGATCTCGTGGCTGCGGCGCGAGTCCAGGTTGCCCGTGGGCTCGTCGGCCAGCAGCACCCGCGGCTGGGTGACGATGGCGCGCGCGATCGCCACGCGCTGCTGCTGCCCGCCCGACAACTCGGCGGGGGTATGGTGCTCCCAGCCCGTCAAGCCGACGTCTGCCAGCGCCGCGCGGGCCGCGCGGTGGCGCTCGGCCGCGCGCTCACCCCGGTAGACCAGGGGCAGTTCCACATTCTCCTGCGCGGTGGTGCGCGGCAACAAATGAAAACCTTGGAACACGAAGCCAAAGTAGCGCCGCCGCAGCCGGGCCCGCTCGTCCCGGGCCAGGGTCTGCACCGGCACGTCCAGAAACCGGTACTCCCCACTGCTGGGGGTGTCCAGCAGACCCAGCACATTCATCGCCGTGGATTTGCCCGATCCGCTCGGCCCCATGATGGCGACGAAGTCACCGGCGCACACCTCCAGATCCACGCCGCGCAGGGCCTGGAAGGCGGTCGCGCCCTGACCGTAGGTTTTGGTCACGCCGCGCAGCCGGATGAGCGGGACGGCGGCATTCATGGCGCGCGACCGTTGCTGCGCTGCTCGACGATCACCGGCAGCCCCTCGCTCAGACCTTCGCCGCTCACCTCGGACTGGCGGCCGTCGCTGATGCCGACGGTGACCGGGATGGCCTGGGGCTGGCCATCGCGCAACACCCAGATCTGGCGCGGGCCAGCGCGCATGTCCACGCGGGCGGTCTTGCGGCCGGTGCTGGGGGGCTTGGGCATCAGCAGCCCCGCCAACCCGCCGCCAGACGCCTGCGGCGCAGAATCGCTGGGGGTGAAGCGCAGCGCGGTGTTGGGCACCAGCAGCACGCCTTTGCGCTCCACCGCGCGGATGTTGGCGGTGGCCGTCATCCCGGGCCGCAGCGACAGATCCTGGTTGTCCACGTCCAGCGTGGCCGTGTAGGTGATGACGTTGTCGGTCTTGGTCGCGCCAAACGCCACGCGCCCGACCGTCGCCGGATAACGCCGGCGCGGGTAGGCGCTGACCGTGAAGCTGGCGGCCTGGCCCTCGTGCACCACGCCCACGTCGGCCTCGTCCACGGCGACATCGAGCTTGAGTTGCCGCAGATCGCGCGCGATGGTCAACAGCGTCACCGCCTGCAGCGACGCGGCCACCGCATTGCCCGGATCGACGTTGCGCGACAACACCACCCCGTCGATGGGCGAGCGAATGGAGGCCTTGGCCAAGTTGGTCTCGTTGGTGGACAGCGTGGCGCGCGCCTGCTCCACCGCCGCGCGGGCCGTCGCCTGCCCGGCCTGCGCCCGCTCCAGCGCCGCGCGGGCCGCGTCCAGCTCGGCCGCCGACGGCACCTTGCCGCCCGACAGGCGCGCGACTTCCTCCAGCCGCCCCAACTGGATCTGCGCCTCGCGCGCCGACGCATCGGCCTGCGCCACCTGGGCCAGTGCCGCGGCCACCGCCGCCCGGGCGCTGTTGACCTGGTCCTGCAGCTTGGCCGTGTCGAGCACGACCAGCACCTGCCCGCGGGTCACGCGGTCGTTGACGTCGACCAGCACCTCGCGCACAGTGCCGGACAGCTCGCTGCCGATGTTGACCGACCGCACCGGCTGCAGCGTGCCGTTGGCCGAGACGGTCAGGGTCAGATCGCCCCGTTTGATCGGCTCGGTCACGTACACGGGCTGGGCCTGACGCGCGCTGCGCGCCTGCCAAGCCTGCCAGCCAAAGGCGGCCGCCACCACGAGCACCAACAACACCCACCAAAGCGGGCGCCGCCACCAGCGGGGGGGACGATCATCGCCCAGCAGCGCATCGACGGCGGCGGGCGAGGCAGACTTGCGTCGGAATGGGTTCATCGCAGAAACGTCAGGGTTGAACGGTGGCAGCAAGCGGACCGGGGCCGGCATCGGTCGGGGACCAGCCGCCCCCAAGCGCCTTCACCAAGCGGACATGATCCACGGCCCAGGCGGCGCGGGCCGCGGCCAAATCGCCCTGCAACGCCAGCAAGGTCCGCTGGGCGTCGAGCAAGGCACGGTAGTCGATCAAGCCGGCGGCGTAGCGCTGAGTGGCCAGTTGTTCGGCCTGCCGGGCGGCCGCGACGGCGTCCTGCAGGCGCAGCAGCCGCTCCCGGTCCCCCGCCAGCGCGACCAAGGCATTTTCGACGTCGCGCAAGGCCTCCAGCAAGGTGGCGGCCAGGGCCGCGCGGGCCTGCTCCGCCGCGGCTGCCTGGGCACGCGCCTGGGCCTGTGCGGCGCCGCCGTCGAACACGGTGGCGGCCAGATTGAGCGCCAGCGCGCGCGTCAGCGCGGTCACATCGAACAGGTCCGACACCCGGGGGGCGGCCAAGCTCAAACTGCCGCCCAGGCGCAGGGTGGGCCAGCGCGCCGCCTCGGCCTGGTCGGCGCGCGCAAAAGCGGCCTGCAACCGGGCCTGTGCCGCCGCCACGTCCGGGCGCTGGCGCAGCACGTCGGCCGGCAGCGGCAGCGTCCAGGCGGTCGGGGGCGCCGGGGCGGCTGCGGGTGGATCGGGCAGCTCGGCCCCCGGCGCACGCCCGGTGAGCACCGCCAGCGCATGCATCGACTGGCGAACCGAAACCTCCAGCACCGGCAGGCTGGCGCGGGTCTGCTCGACCGCCGCGCGCGCCGTCTCCAGGTCCAGCGCCGAGGCCAGCCCCGCCTGCACGCGCCACTGGGTCAGCTCCAGGCTGTCGAGCTGTGCGGCCAGGCTCTGCTGAGCCACCCGCAGCCGCTCGCGCGCGCCCCAGCCCTCGAAATAGGTGGCGGCCACCTCCGCCGCCAGGGTCAGGCGCACCAGCCCCAGATTGGCCTCGCTGGCAGCCACGTCGGCATCACCCGCCCGCAGGGCCGCCGCGCGCCGGCCAAACCAGTCCACCTCCCAGCCGGCGTCCAGCCCGGCCCGCACGGTGGTCCCGGCAGGGGCGGAGCCAACCCGGCCGCGTTGGACGGCCGCGCTGGCATCGACCGCCGGCCCGGTCGCCGCACGCGCCACGTCACGCAGCGCGCGCGCCTGCGCGACGGCCGCCGCCGCACCGGCCAGGTCGGGGTTGGCCGCCAGCGCGGCTTCCACCAGTTCGGTCAGCCCGGGGTCGCCAAACGCGGTCCACCACCGCTGCAGGGGCACGGCCCCGTCCACCTCGGTCGTGCGGTCAGCCGCGCTCCAGCGCTGCGGGGTCAGCGGCAGTTCCGCGGCCGGGCGGGGTGGCGACACGCTGCCGCAACCGGCCAGCGCCAGAACCAGCGCCCCGACCGCAGCCCGGGCCGTCACCGGGACAGACATCCAGTTTCGATCCATGATTCAGCGCAATGGTGGGGGCCCGGCATGAACGGCGGATGCACCGCCGGTAAAGATCTGTGTACCGGGCCCCTGGGCCACGACCACCTCGGTCACCGCGCGGTCGTCGGCCAGCATGATGAGCGCGAACAGCCATTCGGCCAGTGACTCGGCCTGCGCCGTGCGGCGCGCCAGCAGCGGGGTCGCCGCGGGGTCGAGGACGACGAAATCCGCCTCACTGCCGGGCGCGAGCGACCCCACCACGCCCCCCAGCCCCAGCGCCCGCGCCGCGCCCGCCGTGTGCTGCCACCACAGATCGAACGGGCTCAGGCTCACCCCCGTTTTGGGCCGACCATCGCCCCGCACCGCCGCCCGGCCGACCGTGTAGGCCGCCCGCATGGTGGCGAAGGGGCTGAAGCTCATGCCCCCGCCCACATCGCTGGCCAAGCCCAGGCGCACCCCGCCCGCGCGCGCAGTGGCGTAGTCGAAAAAACCGCTGCCCAAAAACAGATTGCTCGTCGGCGACACCGCGATGGCCGCACCGCTTTGGGCCAGCGCCCGCTGGTCGTCCGCGTCCAAATAAATGCCATGGGCGTACACCGCGCGCTCGCGCAGCAGGCCAAAGCGCTCATAGACGGCCAGGTAGCTGCGGTCGTGGGGATACAGCTCGCGCACCCAGCGCACCTCGTCCACGTTCTCGGCCACATGGGACTGGATCCAGACGTCCGGGTAGCGGGCCGCAAGTTCACCGGCGCCGCGCATCTGGGCATCGCTGCAGCTCGGCGCAAAGCGCGGGGTGATGGCATAACCCAGCCGGGCGCGGCCGTGCCAGCGGATGATCAAGGCTTCGGTGTCGCGCAAGGACTGCTCGGTGCGGTCGCGCACACCGTCTGGGCTGTGCCGGTCCTGCAGCACTTTGCCGGCGATGCAGCGCAGCCCGCGCGCTTCGGCCTCGGCCATCAGCGCGTCGACCGAACCGGGGTGAGAGGTGGCGAAGGTCAGCGCCGTCGTGACCCCTTGGCGCAGCAACTCATCGCAAAAAAAACGGGCCACGGCGCGGGCATGGGCCGGGTCGGCAAAGCGCGACTCGTGCGGAAAGGTGTACTGCGCCAGCCAGGGCAACAACCCCTCGGCGGGCGAGCCGATCACATCGGTCTGCGGGTAGTGGATGTGCAGATCGATGAAGCCGGGCGCGATCAGCCGGCCGCGGCGCTCGGTGAGCGGAACGTCCGGATACGCCGCCCGCAGCGTGTCGAAGGCGCCCACGGCAACGACCCGGCGTACGCCGTCGGCGCCAGCGGCCGTGACCAGCAGGCCGTCGGCTTCGTACCGGGGATGGGGCTCGTCCGCGTGCGGATCGAACCAGAGCAGGGAGGCGCGCCACGCTTGCATGGGGTGCTAGCTTAGCGGCTTCGCGCGACGCGGCGGTGACACGCGGCGCTTGACCTCAGGTTTACCCCTTGAGATGCCTGTGCGGCACCCGCCGCTGGCGCCACCAGCCGTAGCGGCCGACCAGCATCGACACCGCATACCACCCCCCCAGCAGCAACACGATGGCCGGGCTGGTGGGCCAGTCCGTCACATACGACCACCACAATCCCAAAAGGGACCCCACCGCCGCGGTCGCCACGGCCGCCACCAGCATCGGCTGCAGGCGCCGAAACCAGAACCGCGCGCTGGCCGCCGGCAGCACCATCATGCCCACCGCCATCAGCGTGCCCAGAGCGTGGAACGCCGCCACCAGATTGATCACCACCAGCGCCAAAAACCCGTGGTGCGCCACGGCCCCCCACGGGCTGATCCCACGCAGAAATGCCGGATCCACGCACTCCATCACCAAGGGCCGCCACAGCAGCGCCAAGCCCATGACGGTGAGGAGCGCCACGGCGCCGAGCAGCGTCAGCACCGACCCGTCCAGCGCCAGCACCGAGCCAAACAGCACATGCAGCAAATCCACCTGGCTGCCGCGCACCGAAAGAATCAGCACCCCCAGCGCGAGGGAGACGAGGTAAAACCCCGCCAGGGCGGCGTCCTCGCGCATCACCGTGTGCCGGGCGACCACACCGGCGGCCGCCGCCACGACGAGGCCGCCCAGCACCCCGCCCAGCGTCATGGCGGGCAGCGACAAGCCGGCCAGCCAATACCCAATGGCCGCGCCGGGCAGGATGGCGTGCGACATCGAGTCCCCCATCAGGCTCATACGGCGCAACATCAGAAACACGCCCACCGGGGCCGACCCGAGCGCCAGCAGCAGGCAGCCCAGCGCGGCACGGCGCATGAAGTCGAACTCCAGCCCCGAGACCGTGCCCAGCCACGTCAGCAGCGCGTCAATGCCGGTGCCCATGCGGCGCCTCCCCGGCGGTGGCCGTCTCGTCGATGTCGCACAGCTCCGCCCGCTCGTCGAAGGCCTCCTGCAGCCGGCGGGCGCGCAACAGATGGGCGTCGGTCAGCACCTGCGCGGTCGGACCGTGGGCGACCAGCTCGCGCGCCAGCAGCGTCGCCGTCGGGAAGACCGCCCGCACCAGCTCCAGATCGTGCAGCACGGCCACCACGGTGCGCCCCTCCTCGTGCCAGCGCCGCAACACGCACACCAAGTCCTCGAGCGTGCGGGCATCGACGCCGGTAAACGGCTCGTCCAGCAGCACGACCGGGGCATCCTGCAGCATCAGGCGGGCAAACAGCGCCCGCTGAAACTGCCCCCCCGACAGGGTGTCGAGCGTGCGCGACTCGAAGCCCTGCAAGCCCACCGCCGCGATGGCCGTCTGTACCCGCTCGCGCTGCGCACGCGAGGGCCGCCTCAACAGGCCCAGCTCGTGCCACAGGCCCATCGCGACCAATTCCGCCACAGTGACGGGGAAAGACCGATCCACCTCGCTGATCTGCGGCAGATAGGCCACCCCGCCCGGGCACAGCCCCCGCACCTCGCCGTGCATGGGACGCAGCCGCCCGGCCACGCACTTGAGCAGGGTGGATTTGCCGGCCCCGTTGGGACCGACGACCGCGGCCAGCTCGCCACGCGGCCAGCGCAGGCTGACATGGTGCACGGCCGGATGGCGCTCGTAGCCGGCGGTCAGGTCCAGCAGTTCGATGTCGGCCGGATCGGGCATGCGATGTCCAAGGCTCAGCCAGAAAAAAGGCCAGTCGCTGGGACTGGCCTTTGGTGTATGGCGCGGCTGGCAGGATTCGAACCCACGACCCCTTGGTTCGTAGCCAAGTACTCTATCCAACTGAGCTACAGCCGCTTGCTGAAGCCGAAAGTATACACAAATTTTTGGCCCTTTCGGCTGCCGCCGCGAATTTTCGTTCGGCGACTTCTCGGCATCACGCCCGCCGCGCCGCGAATGTGTCGGCAGTCACGATCAAGCCGGGAAAGTGGTCTTGCATGGCGAGCAGGTCCGCATCGCCCGTGATCAACGCGTCCGCCTTGCCGACGTGCGCGAGCACCAGGAATACCAGGTCGTTCTCGTCGCAGCAGGCTGGCAGATCTGGCCACGGCACCGGCAGTTCCACCCCTTCGGCGTAGGGCAGAAAGTCCGCCAGCAGCTCCTGCCGCTCCGGGGCCGACAGCTTGAACTTGGGATAGGCCAGGACGCGCAGGAGTTCTTTCGCCGTCTCCCGGCAAACCAGCGGCTGCAACTGTCGCCGCTGCCAGGCGTGGCGCATCCGTGCCAGGCGCCCGGCGCTGAAGATCAGCGCCGACAGGACGATGTTGGTGTCGAGGACAACCCGGCGCATCACTGCCGTGCCCAGGCCACGGCATCCTCGACGTCCTGCTCAGTGATCCCGAGTTGCTCCAGCTTCTCGCGCACGGCCTGGGCCTGCTGGACTCGCACGGGCGTCAGGACGATCCGGCCCCGCTCGACGGTCACGTCGAAGTACTCCGCCGCATCCACGCCGGCCACGGCTGCCTTGGGCAAGGTGATCTGATTTTTTGAAGTGAGCTTGGCAAGCATGAGAAGCCTCCGCAGGATCCACTGCAATCTTACTTCCTTACCTTCATGACTTGGACGATGGAACTGCTGCCCGACGCCGAAGCGAAGCTGCTCGCGCTGCCCGCCGACGTGCGCGCACACTTCCTGCGCGTGCAGATCGAGGCCGCATCATGAGCGCCGCAGTGACGCTTACCTGACTGTGACTTATAGGCTACACTTGAGTCGTGTGGGAGCTTGTCGATTACCTGACGCCCGAAGGCCGCAGCCCTTACCAGGCTTGGCTGGAACGCTTGGCTGACCGGCAAGCCCGCGCCCGGATTGTGGCCCGTGTCTTGCGGATGCAAGGCGGCAACTTCGGCGACTGCAAGCCTCTGAATAGTGGGGTTTGGGAGCTGAGAATCGACCACGGGCCGGGCTATCGCGTCTATTACGCCCGCGCGGGCAAGCGTCTGATCCTGCTGCTGGTCGGCGGAGACAAGCGCACCCAGCAAGCCGACATCGACACAGCCCTGGGTTACTGGCAAGACTGGCAAGCGAGGAACCGGACATGAGCCGCCCCGATCGCCCTCACGACGAAACCCTTATCGCGCTGATGCGCGACGATCCCGCCTTTGCCGCAGAGCTGCTGTCGGCGGCCCTGGCCGAGGCGCAACAGCCTGGCGGACGCGAAGCGCTGCTGACCACGCTGCGCTGCTACGCGGAAGCCAAGGGCATGAGCGCCATTGCCCAAGAGACAGGGCTTTCCCGGGAAAGTCTCTACCGAGCGCTGAGCGCGCGCGGCAACCCCACGCTCAAAACCCTGCTGGCCGTTCTGAAGGCCCTGGGGCTGCGACTGGGGGTCGACCGCAGCGAAAAAAGCACGGCAGCCGCATGATGGCAGCGTGCATGGGTGGGCAGGCTAACGCCTTGGAGGCGCGCCTGCTGCGCGATCCGGACGTGCAGCGCGCCTTTGACGAACTGGCCTGTCAGGCGACACCGTAAATTGCCCCTTGGCGACACGTGGAACAGACCCCCTTGTCCGCCAATCGTCACCCACGAGTACTCAGGCAGCCAAAACTGGCTACATGGTGGCTACATGGATCGGATTGAGCAAACTTGGGGCAGAGCTGGAATGATGTAAGTTTTTGATTTATTTGGTAGGGCGTGCAGGACTCGAACCTGCGACCAAGGGATTATGAGTCCCCTGCTCTAACCGACTGAGCTAACGCCCCAGCCAGCGCGGGATTGTAGCGGCCCCCTTCACTCCGGCCGGGTCTGGCTCAGGGCATTGCCCACCAGCTTCGCCGTGATGTCGACGATCTGGATCATGCGGTCGTAGGGCATGCGCTGCGGGCCGATGACGCCTAGCGTGCCCACCACCTGGCCGTCCACCTCGTACGGCGCGCTGACCACGGACAGCTCCTCGTACGGCACCACCTGGCTGTCGCCGCCGATGAAAATCCGCACGCCGTCGGCCTGACTGGAGATGTCGAGCAGGCGCATCACCTGGGTTTTTTGCTCGAACAGATCGAACAGCTTGCGCAGGTTGCCCATGTCGCGGGCAAAGTCGTCTACCGCCAGCAGGTTGCGCTCGCCGGCGATGACCACTTCGTCGGCCTCGGCCGCCTCGCTGCCGGCTTCGACGGCCTTGACCATCAGGCCCGCGATCTCGCCGCGCAGGGCATCCACCTCGTGGCGCAAGCGCTCGCGCACCGCGTCCAAGGTCAGTCCCGCGTAGTGGGCATTCAGAAAGTTGGCCGCTGACTGCAACTGGTCCTGCGTGAACTCGTTGTGCGGATGCAGGATGCGGTTTTGCACATCCCCGTCTGGCGACACCAGAATGACCAGGACCCGCCGCTCCGACAGCCGCAGGAACTCGATGTGCCGAAACACCACCGGCCGGCGCGGCACCTGCACCACCCCCACGAAGTGCGAGAGCTGCGACAACAATTGCGCGGCCTGGCTGAGCACCTGCCGGGGCTGATCGGCCGCCAGCGCCGGTGTCGGCAGGGCGTCGATGGCGGACAGCTCGCCGCGCCGTACGGTCAGCATCGCGTCCACGAAGTAGCGATACCCGCGCGGCGTGGGGATGCGCCCGGCCGAGGTGTGCGGACTGGCCACCAGACCCAGGTCCTCCAGGTCGCTCATCACGTTGCGGATGGTGGCCGGCGACAGATCCAGCCCGGCCGCCTTGGACAGCGTGCGCGAGCCCACCGGCTGGCCGTCGGCTATGTAGCGCTCGACCAACGCCTTGAGCAGCAATCTGGAACGTTCGTCTAACATCATCCCACCGTCAGAAAGCCATGTTGTAATTTGAGCATGAATCGGCCCCCCGTGCTGCCCCCGTCGCCCGCGCCGCATGCCGAGCGCGACCTTCCGCTGCGGTTTCGGCGGGTGGCGCTGGTGGGCAAATACCACGCGAGCGGCAGCCGCGACGCGCTCGAGCGGGTCGTGCACTTTCTGCACGAGCAGGGCTGCGAAGTGACGCTGGAACGCGAGACGGCGCACCACATGGGGCCGCTGGGCGACGGGACGCTGGACGTCGCCGGCATCGGCGCCCACTGCGACCTGGCCCTGGTGGTCGGCGGCGACGGCACGATGCTGGGCATCGGTCGCCAGCTCGGGCCGTGCGGCGTGCCGCTCATCGGCATCAACCAGGGGCGCCTGGGCTTCATCACCGACATCCCGTTCGACCGCTTTGCCGACATTTTGCGCCCGATGCTGCGCGGCGCCTACGAGGAAGAGCACCGCGCCCTGATGCGGGCCGGCGTCTGGCGCGATGGCGATTGCGTGTTTCAGACCATCGCCATGAATGACGTGGTGGTCAACCGGGGCGGCGCCCCCAGCATGGTGGAGCTGCGCGTGGAGGTGGATGGCCACTTCGTCGCCAACCAGCGCGCCGACGGGCTGATCATCGCCTCGCCCACGGGCTCCACCGCCTATGCCCTGTCGGCGGGCGGGCCGCTCATCCACCCGGCCATCGCCGGATGGGTCATGGTGCCGATCGCCCCCCACACGCTATCCAACCGCCCCATCGTGCTGCCCAGCGACGGCGAGATCGCCATCGAGGTCGTGGCCGGACGCGAGCCGAGCGCCCACTTCGACATGCAGACCTTCACCAGCCTGCTGCCGGGCGACCGGATCGCGGTGCGCCGCTCGGCCCACACGCTGCGGCTGCTGCACCCGGTGGGCTGGAGCTATTTCGACACCCTGCGGCGCAAGCTGCACTGGAACGAAGGGGTGGTGGCATGAGCTGGCTGCGGCTGGCGGTTCGCGATTTCGTCATCGTCCGCGCCCTGGAGGTGGAGCTGGGGCCCGGCTTCACCGCCCTCACCGGCGAGACCGGGGCGGGCAAGTCCATCCTGATCGACGCCCTGCAACTGCTGCTGGGGGGCCGGGCCGAGGCCCAGGTGGTGCGCGAGGGGGCCAGCCGCGCCGAGGTGGCCGGCGAATTCGACGCCCCGCCCGCCGCCGCAGACTGGTTGGCGGAACAGGGGTTCGACGCCGTGCCGGGCGAGCCCGTGCTGCTGCGCCGCACGGTCGATGCGCAGGGCCGCAGCCGGGGCTGGATCAACGGCAGCCCGGCCACCGCGGCGCAGTTGCGGGCCTTGGGCGAGCACCTGGTGGACATCCACGGCCAGCATGCCTGGCAAAGCCTGACCCGCCCCGACGCCGTGCGCGATCTGCTCGACCGCTACGCCCGGCTGGACACATCGGCGCTGCGCGCCGCATGGGCGGCGTGGCGCGCGGCCGTCGCCGCGCTGGAGTCGGCCGAGACCACCCAGGCCACCCGCGAGGTGGAACGCGAGCGCCTGCAATGGCAGGTGGACGAGGTCGGCCGCCTGGCCCCCGGCGCGGACGAATGGGACGAACTCAACCGCCAGCACACGCGGCTGGCGCACGCGCAAACCCTGATCGACGCCGCGCAGGCCGCCCTCGACGCGCTGGACGGCGATGACGTCAACGCCTCGCGGCTGATCGGGCAGGCCATCCACGCGCTGCGGGACCAGCAGCACATCGAGCCGCGCTATGGCGCCATCGCCGATGTGCTGCAGCAGGCCCTGGCACAGATCGACGACGCCTGCCACGACCTGCAACACCACGCCCACCGCACCGAGCTGGACCCGGCCGCGCTGGCGGCCCTGGACGAGCGCCTTTCGCGCTGGATGGCACTGGCGCGCCGCCACCGCTGCCCGCCGCAGGAATTGCCGCAACGCTGGCAGGACTGGCAGGCGCGCCTGCGCGCGCTGGACGAGGCCGCCGATCTGGACGCCCTGCGCGCCCGGGCGGAGCGCGCGCGGCAGTCCTTTCTGGCCGAGGCGCAGGCCGTCTCGCGCCAGCGCCAGCCCGCGGCCGAACGGCTGAGCGCCGCCATCACCGAGGCCATGCAAGGCCTGGGCATGGCCGGAGGCCGGTTCGAAGTCCGCCTGGAGCCGCTGCCCGAGCCGCAAGCCTCGGGGCTGGAGCGTGTCGACTTTCTGGTCGCAGGCCATCCCGGGGTGACGCCGCGCCCGGTGGGTAAGGTGGCCTCCGGCGGCGAGCTGTCGCGCATCGCGCTGGCCATCGCCGTCGTGACCAGCCAATTGGGCGAAGCCCCGACGCTGATCTTCGACGAGGTGGACAGCGGGATCGGTGGCACGGTCGCCCACACGGTGGGGCGGCTCATGCGCCGGCTGGGCGCCGACCGGCAGGTGCTCGCCGTGACCCACCTGCCCCAGGTGGCCGCGTGCGCACACCACCACCTGCAAGTCAGCAAGGCACGGCAGGGCGATGCCACCGTCAGTCAGGTCACGCCCCTGGAGGGCGAGGCGCGCGTCGAGGAGCTGGCGCGCATGCTCGGCGGCCACGGTTCCGACACGTCGCGGGCCCACGCCCGGGAGCTGTTGCAGGCATGACGACCGCCGCCCCGCACGTGGTGTTGATCACCGGCATGTCCGGTTCGGGCAAGTCGGTCGCCTTGCATGCCCTGGAGGACTCCGGCTTTTACTGCGTGGACAACCTGCCGCCCGAGTTGCTGGAGGCGTTCATCGATGTCGAGCGGGAACACCAGGTCGACCGGGTGGCGGTGGCGATCGACGTGCGCAGCGCGGCGTCGCTGCCCGGCCTGCCGCAGCGGCTGACGGCCCTGCGGCAGAGCGATGTCGCATTGACCGTGCTGTTCCTCGACGCGACGGACGACGTGCTGGTGCGCCGCTACTCCGAAACCCGGCGCATGCACCCGCTGTCCGTGCGCGGCAGCACCGACCAGCGCCGCGCCCTGGTCGATGCCCTGGCGCTGGAGCGAGAGCTGCTCGCCGCGCTGCGCGAGGGGGCGCTGGTGATCGACACGAGCCAGCTCAAGGCCGCCCAGTTGCGCACCGAGGTCAAGGCCCTGCTGCTGCGCGCGCCTGCCCCCTTGTCCCTGGTGTTCGAGTCGTTCGCGTTCAAGCGTGGCATCCCCATGGACGCGGACTATGTGTTCGATGTGCGCATGCTGCCCAACCCGCATTACGAACCGGCACTGCGCCCGCTGACGGGGCTGGACGCCCCGGTGGCCGCCTATCTGGACGCCGAGCCCGACGTCGCCGCCATGCAGGCGCAGATCACCGCCTTTCTGGAACACTGGCTGCCCGGGATGGTGCGCGACCACCGCAGCTATGTCACGGTCGCCATCGGCTGCACCGGTGGCCAGCACCGCTCGGTCTATCTGGTGGAGCGGCTGGCCGCCCACTTCGCCGCGACCTGGTCGGTGCAGCGCCGTCACCGGGAGCTGGATATTCGGCTGTCCGACGCCAAGTTTTGGAGCCAGACGCGCACCGGCGCCGGCAGCCCGAGCGCCAACGCCTCGGACGGCAGGCACCAGGCGCCCTGATCGGGCTCCACCCCCGGGGCCGAGGGCGCGGTACTGGCGTCTGACCCGCACGGCAGGCGGCACACCACCGGCTGCAGCCGCAGATCCCGGTGCGTCAGGGCGTGCGTAAACGCCGCGGGCCAGTCCGCCCGCACGCCGGGATGGTCCTGCAGCCAGCTGGCAAGCCCCTCCGCCGCGGCCAGCACGGGCGGCGCCCACAGCCCTGCCCAGATGCCGCGTGGAGGGCGGCGCTGCAGCCACCAGGCCCCGTCCGCCCGCTGGTACAGCGGCAGGCACCAGGCCTCGGTGCGCCGGGCCGCCCGCGGCGCGCGGCGCGGCCAGGCGGTGGGGTCGCCGCTGGCCCGGCCCGCGCACAGCGCGGCCACGGGGCAGGCGTCACACCGCGGCCGGCTGCGGGTGCAGACGGTCGCGCCCAGGTCCATCAGCCCCTGGGTGTAGGCGGCCATGTCGTCCGGCGCGGCCTCCGGCGGCACCAGCGCCTGGGCCGCGGCCCACAGGCCCCGTTGGGCGGCCGCGCGGGCCGGGTCGCCGGCATCGGCCAGCACCCGGGACAACACCCGCCGCACATTGCCATCCAGGATGGAGCGGCGCTCACCAAAGCAAAACGCCGCAATCGCCGCGGCGGTCGAAGTACCTATGCCGGGCAAGGTCGCCAAGGCCTCGGCGCCGGCGGGGAAGCGCCCACCATACTGCGCGACCACCACCCGCGCGCAGGCATGCAGATGGCGCGCCCGGCTGTAGTAGCCCAGCCCGCTCCACAGGGCCAGCACCTCGTCCAACGAGGCATCGGCCAACGCCTGCACGGTGGGAAAACGCTGCAAAAACCGCGCGTAGTAACCGAGCACGGTGCGCACTTGCGTCTGCTGCAGCATGATCTCGGACAGCCAGACCCGGTACGGGTCGCGCGTGCCCTGCCAGGGCAGATCATGCCGGCCATACGCCCGTTGCCATGCGACCACCCGCGCAAAAAACTGGGCCCGCACCGCCGCGGGGATGTCGGCCACCCCCGTGTTCATGGCTGATCGGGGTGTCCGGGGGCAGCGGGCTCGAGGGCCGACACAAGGGGGCTATCGGGGCGGTTCGGACGGTCGGGGCGGTTCAGCAGCCGCCGCAACGCCTCCACGTCCCGCGCAGCGCCCTCGCGCTGGGCCTGCAGCTCGGCCAGACGCTCGTCCAGCCCGCCCGCCGCCGCTTCGATGCGGTGCACGGCCTCCAGCCGGCGGGCAAAGTGGCGCCGGCGCTCGCGCAACTGCGCGTCGAGCTGCGCCGCAGCCGCCTTGTTCCACGATTCCACCTCGGCACTCGCGGCATCGAACACCGCCTTCAGCCGCCCCACGACGGCCTTGGCCAGCCGGTCCGCATACTCCGCCTGGGCCAGCCGCAGCACATTCGTCAGCCCCAGGTACTGCAGGTGGCTGCGTTCGATGTCGCGCAACTCGGCCGCAAAGGGCGACAGATCCAGCCCACCGGGCAGTTGCAGGGCAAAGCCATACTCGGCGTTTAGGCTGCGGAACGACGCCTGCAGCATGGCCTGCACCTCGTCCGCCTTGCGCCGCGCCTCGTCCAGTGTGGCGTGCAAGCGGGCAAAAGCGTCCGTGTAGGTGCGCCGGATGCCGAGCTTGACCCCCGGCTGGCGCAACGCCGCGGCCAGCGACGCCACCCCGGCTTGCAGCGACTGGCTGCCCAGCAAACCAAACAGGTCGCGCAGCAGCTTCAGGTGCACGCTGCGCAGGGCCTGAATACGCATCCCACCGGCGTCGAAGTCGCGCTGCTCTTGCTCGATGCGGCGGCGCATCTGGGCGATCACCGCCGTATTCTTGCCACGCAGCCCGTCCAGCTCGTCGATCTGGTCTTGCCACTCGCGCTCGCGCAGCCGCCAGCGTTGCTCGATCTCCGCCACCACGGCGGCCAAGGCCGCGTCCACCCGGCCGCCCAGGTCGTCGCGCCGGCGTTGCAGCACGGCATCGGTCAGCGCCCGCTCCAGGTCGGGCAGGCGGCTGTCGGCCAGCAGCGCTGCGTCCCCGCGCACCTTGGCCACCAGGCCTTTTTGCGCCGATACCGCGATCACCTGCGCCGGCTCCACGCCCAGCACCTGTGCCGTCGTGGCGCGCTGGCGCTCGATCTGGCCGTCGATCTCGGCCGGCGTGCTCAGACCGTCCCACAACACGTCGATCTTGTTGAGCACCACCAGCCGGGCGTCCACGCCCTCGGCCGCAGGCGCCAGATGCTCGCGCCACATCGCCAGATCCGACTTGCTCACCCCCGCATCGGCCGCCAGCACGAACACCACCGCCTGCGCCAGCGGCAACAGGCCCACCGTCAGCTCGGGCTCCGCGCCGATGGCGTTGAGCCCGGGCGTGTCCAGCACCACCAGCCCCTGCTTGAGCAGCGGATGCGCCATGTTGATGAGCGCATGGCGCCAGCGCGGCACCTCGACCAACCCATCGGCCCCGGGCAGCGGGTTGTCCTCGGGGCTGTCGTCGTGCCAGAAGCCCAGCGCCCGGGCCTGCTCGACCGGCACGCGCTGCACCTCGGCCACCTTCTCGATGGCGCGCGCGAGCTGCTCCGGGTCCTGCACATCCAGGTCGATGCGCTCCCAGCGCTCGGGGGCGCTGCGCCACTCCAGCAGCGACTGCGGCTGCAGCCGGGTCTCAATGGGCAGCAGGCGCAGGCAAGGCGGCAGTTCGGGGTCGTAGCCCAGCTCGGTGGGGCACATCGTCGTGCGCCCCGCGCTCGCGGGCATGATGCGGCGCCCGTAGCCGGCAAAAAACACGGCGTTGATGAGCTCCGACTTGCCGCGCGAAAACTCCGCGACGAAGGCCACCATCACCTTGTCCGTCTGCAACTGGCGCTGCAGGCGCTCCAGCCGCTCGTGCAGCCCGGCGTCGAGCAGATCGCGCGCCGCCAGCGCATCGGCCAGGGTGCGCAAGCGCTGCGCCTGCTCGCGGCGCCAGGCGCTGTGGGCGTCGAAATCGTGGGCAAACGACATGAGCGGTGGCGGCGGATCCGTCGGTCG
Source organism: Tepidimonas fonticaldi (assembly GCF_001675355.1). Taxonomy (NCBI): domain Bacteria; kingdom Pseudomonadati; phylum Pseudomonadota; class Betaproteobacteria; order Burkholderiales; genus Tepidimonas; species Tepidimonas fonticaldi. Next base: position 244,368 of record NZ_LZDH01000065.1, read on the forward strand.
GGCCACTATACACCCCGCCAGCCGCGCCGAGCGCCCCCGGCGCAGGCCCGCCGCTCAGCGGCGGCCGCTCAGCGAGCCTGGCAGCGCGGGCAGTAATAGGTGGAGCGCTGGCCCTGGCGAATCAGGCGGATCGGCGTGCCGCAAACCCGGCACGGCTGGCCGGCGCGGTCGTACACCCACATCTCGAGCTGAAAGTAGCCGCCCTGCCCATCGACGCGAAAGTCCCGCAGGGTGCTGCCCCCGACGGCCAGCGCGCGCTGCAACACCTGGCGTATGGCGGCATGCAACCGCGCCACGCGCGGCCGGCTCAGGCGCATGGCCGGCGTCGTGGGCCGAATGCCCGCCAGAAAGAGCGCCTCGCTCGCATAAATGTTGCCGACCCCGACCACGACGTCGCCCGCCAGCAGCACGGTTTTGATCGGGGCGCGCCGGCCGCGCAGCGCGGCATGAAAGCGGATCGGGTCGAAGGCGGCCTCCAACGGCTCCACCCCCAGGCCGCCCAGCAGTCGCTGCGCCACCGCATCGTCCTCGCCGCGCGCGTGGACCACGGCGCCAAAGCGGCGCGGATCGTGCAGCCGCAGTGTGCCGCGATCGGTGTGCAGATCCACATGGTCGTGGCGCCCCGGTGGCGGCAGCGCCTCGCCCATCGTCAGGCTGCCCGACATGCCCAGGTGCAGCAGCAGCAAGCCCTCGTCCAGATCGAGCAGCAGATATTTGCCCCGCCGCCGCACCGCCCGCACCTGGCGCCCCACCAGCGCCTGCGGCGCCACCCCCAGCGGCCAGCGCAACGGCTGCCCCAACCGCACGGCTTCGATGCGCGCGCCGACCAGCCGGTCGGCGATACGCAGCCGGGTGACTTCGACTTCGGGCAACTCGGGCATGGGAATCGACGCGCCAGGGCATGAACGGACGCGCTGGATTATGATCAATCGGGCATTCCCCGTAACGGAACCTCCATGCCGCGCCTGTGCCCCCTGCTCGTCACCCCCTGGCTGCTCGGCTGCCTGTGGCACGCCCCGGCAGCGCTGGGGCAGACGGCCCCCACCCAGCCGAACCCGCCCGCGGCCCAGACCCCGCAACCCTCGGCGCTCGACGCCGAGCTGTTCTATCAGCTTCTGCTGGGCGAGCTGCAGCGCCGCACCGACCCGGGCGCGGCGTATTCCCTCATCCTCGATGCGGCCAAGCGCACGCGCCAGCCGGAGCTGTTCCAGCGCGCCATCGAAATCGCCCTGCAAGGCCGCGCCCCGCAGGCCGCGCTGACCGCCGCGCGGGACTGGTCGGCCGCGCTGCCCAGCGACGACGAAGCGCGCCGCACCGAACTGCAACTGCTGATCGGCCTGCAGCGGGTGCGCGACATGGGCCCGGTGCTGCGCGATTGGATCCGAGCCGCCCCCGCCGCGCGCCGCCCCGGCCTGATTGCGCTGGTGCCCACGGCGCTGGCCCGCGCCACGGACAAAGCCGAAGCCGTGGCCACCGCCCGCGTGGCGCTCGAGCCCTCCCTGCGCGCGCCGGAGACCGCCGCCGCAGCCTGGGCGGCGCTCGGGCGCGTGCAGCGGCAGGCCGGACAGGACGCCGACGCCCTGCAATCCGCGCGCCAGGCGGTGCGCGCCGACCCTCGCTCCGCGCCCGCGGCGCTGCTGGCACTGGAGCTGCTGGACGCCTGGCCTGCGGATGCCGAATCCCTCCTGCAGCGCCACCTGCTCGCCACGCGGGACGCCGCCGATGCCGACCCCGCCGTGCGCATCGCCTACGCCCGGGCATTGGCAGAACGCGGCCGGCTGCCCGAAGGCCGCGCCCTGCTGCAGCCGGCGCCATCCCTGGATGCCGAGGGCCAGCGCCGCCTGCGCGTCGCCGAAGCCCGCCTGCTGCGCGACCACGACCATGCCCAGGAGGCCTACGACCTCCTGGGCCAAGCGCTGCAGACGGCCCCGACCGACACCGATCTGATGTATGAGCAGGCCATGGCCGCCGAGCGGCTGGGGCGGCTGGCCGAGATGGAGCGCCTGCTGCGCGAGCTCATCCAGCGCCAGCCGGACGATCCCCACGCCTACAACGCCCTGGGCTATGCCCTGGCCGACCGGGGCGAGCGCCTGTCCGAAGCCAAGGCGCTGATTCAGGAAGCCCTGCGCCGCGCCCCGGACGATGCCTACATCATCGACAGCCTAGGCTGGGTGGAGTTTCGCCTGGGCAACCTGAGCGAAGCGCGCCGACTGCTCGCCGACGCGCTGCAACGCCGCCCCGATGCCGAAATCGCCGCCCACCTGGGCGAAGTGCTTTGGGTGCTGGGCGAGTCCGAGCTGGCCCGCGCGGTCTGGCGCCAGGGGCTCGAACTCGACCGCCGCAACCGAACGCTCACCGAGACGCTGCGGCGCCTCGGCGTCGAGCCGTGAGGCCGCGCAGCGGGGCCCGGCGGCGGGCGGTGGCGCTCGCGCTCGTCGCCGGGGTGCTGCTCGCCGGATGCGCTACGCCGCCCGCGCCGGCGCCCGCGGCATGGAGCGGGCGGCTCGCCCTCACCCTGGCGACGGAGCCCGCTCAGCGCTGGAGCGCCAGCTTCGAGCTGGACGGCACGCCCGCGCAAGGTGTGCTGCGCCTGTACACCCCCCTGGGGCAAACCGTGGCCACGATCCGCTGGGACGGCGCAGGCGCCTGGCTGGACCGCGGCGCTGCCCCCCCTCGCCGTTACGACAGCCTGGAGACCCTGACCGCCGACTTGACCGGCGCGCCGCTGCCCGTCGCGGCCCTGTTTGCCTGGCTTGGCGGCACGGCCCAAGACGTCCCCGGCTGGGAGGTGGACCTGACGGAGCAGCCGCAAGGCCGCCTGCGCGCGCGCCGCGCCGCCCCACCGCCCGCTGCCGATCTGCGTCTGCTCTGGCAACCCTGATCCATGCAACGACTGCTCGACGTTCCCGCCCCCGCCAAGATCAATCTGTTTCTGCACGTCACGGGCCGCCGCGCCGACGGCTACCACGAGCTGCAATCGGTCTTTCGGCTGGTGGATTGGGCCGATACGCTGCACCTGGAGGCGCGGCGCGATGGCCGCCTGTCGCGCGAAGACCTGCGCCCCGCCGGCGACGCCTCGCCCCCCCTGCCCGAGGACGACCTGTGCCTGCGCGCCGCGCGCGCCCTGCAGGCGGCCAGCGGCTGCCCCCTGGGCGCGCACATCGTGCTGGACAAGCGCATCCCGCAGCAGGCCGGCTTGGGCGGCGGATCCAGCGACGCGGCCAGCACCCTGATGGCCCTCAACCGCCTGTGGGGGCTGGACTGGCCGCGCGACGCGCTGATCCGCCTGGGCACCCGACTGGGGGCCGACGTGCCGTTTTTTCTGGGGGGGCGCAACGCCTGGGTCGAAGGCATCGGGGACCGGCTAACGCCCGTGGACCTGCCCACAGCCCGCTATGCGATCGTCAAGCCGGCCGCGGGTACCGCGACCGCCGCGATTTATACCGCCAGCGACCTGGAGCGGGCCACGCCATTGGCTATAATGCGCGACTTCGTTGCCGGCATCGCTGCCGATCCCATTCGACCGTGGGGCCGCAACGACCTGCAACCCGTGGCCATGCGCCTGTGCCCCGACGTCGCCGCAGCCCTCGAGCGGCTGACCCGTCTGGGACTGCAGCCCCGCATGACCGGCTCGGGCAGTGCCGTGTTCGCGGTGCTGCCCGGCGACGCCGAAGCGGCCGCCGTGCAAACGGCGGACTGGCCGAACGGCTGGCAGATTCGGATCTGCCACGGTTTGCCGGAACACCCGCTGGTTGGGTGGCAAAAAGACGCTATAATATGAGTCTTGTTGCTGCAGACGCCAGCAACGCTGCATACGGTGCATCGCGTCAGCGGTGAACCTGTGTAGGGGAGTCGCCAAGTTGGTTAAGGCATCGGATTTTGATTCCGACATGCGAGGGTTCGAATCCTTCCTCCCCTGCCAAATTCCTTCCCAGTGCCGGTAACACCATGGAACGCTCGACGCCAGCGCACGCCCCGGATTTCATGCTCTTCACCGGCAATGCCAACCCGGCACTGGCCGCTGAAATCGCCCGCCATCTGGGCACCAGCCTGGGGGCGGCCCACGTCGGCCGCTTCTCCGATGGCGAGGTGACGGTCGAAATCGGGCAAAACGTCCGCGCCCGCGACATCTTCGTCATCCAGCCCACCTGCGCGCCGACCAACGAGAACCTGATGGAACTCGTCATCATGGTCGATGCGCTCAAACGCGCGTCGGCCGCGCGCATCTCGGCGGTGATCCCGTATTTTGGCTATGCGCGCCAGGACCGCCGCCCGCGCTCCAGCCGCGTGCCCATCAGCGCCAAGGTCGTGGCCAACATGCTGCAGGTGGTCGGCGTCGAGCGCGTGCTGACCATGGACCTGCACGCCGACCAGATCCAGGGCTTTTTCGACATCCCGGTCGACAACATCTACGCCTCGCCGGTCCTGCTGGGCGATCTGCGGCAGAAGAACTACCCCAACCTGCTCGTCGTCTCGCCGGACGTCGGCGGTGTGGTGCGCGCGCGCGCGCTGGCCAAGCAGCTCGACTGCGACATGGCCATCATCGACAAGCGCCGCCCCAAGCCCAATGTGTCCGAGGTCATGCACGTCATCGGCGACATCGAGGGCCGCCACTGCGTGATCATGGACGACATGGTGGACACCGCGGGCACGCTGGTCAAGGCGGCCGAGGTGCTCAAGGAGCGCGGGGCCGAAAAGGTGTTTGCCTACGTGACGCACCCCATCCTGTCCGGCCCGGCCGTGGAGCGCGTCGCCAAGGGCGATGCGCTGGACGAACTGGTGGTCACCAACACCATCCCGCTGAGCGAGGCGGCCCGCGCCTGCGGCAAGATCCGCCAGCTCACCGTGGCCCCGCTGTTCGCCGAAACCATCGCCCGCATCGCCAATGGCGAGTCGGTGATGAGCCTGTTCGCCGAATCGGAAAACCAGGGCTGAGCGGGGCTTTCCCGCGCCAGCCCACAGGGCATGCCGGCGCCCCGCCCGATGGGTGATCGGGGCACCGGATTTCGCGCCACCCGCCCGGGTGGCATTGTCGTGAGAACGGGGCGCGCTGGTCGCGGCCGCCCCCAGATTGGAGTCAGAGCATGAAATTCACCGCTTTCGAGCGCCAGACGCAGGGCACGGGTGCGAGCCGCCGCCTGCGCAACACCGGCAAGACGCCCGGCATCGTCTATGGCGGCAACGCCGCCCCGCAAGCCATCGAGCTGGACCACAACGCCCTGTGGCAGGCCATCCAGAAAGAGGCCTTCCACTCCTCCGTGCTGGAGATGGAACTCGGCGGCCAGGTCACCAAGGTCGTTCTGCGCGACGTGCAATACCACCCCTACAAGCCGCAAGTGCTGCATGTGGACTTCCAGCGCGTGGACGAGAACACCCGCCTGCGCAAGAAGGTGCCGCTGCACTTCGTCAACGCCGACAACAGCCCGGCGGTCAAGGCCGACAAGTGCCTGATCAACCACGTCGTCACCGAGCTGGAGATCGAGTGCCTGGCCACCCAGCTGCCCGACTTCATCGAGGTCGACCTGGGCAACCTGCACAAGGGCCAGAGCCTGCACGCCAACGACCTGAAGCTGGCCGCGGGCATCAAGATCGTCACCCATGGCAAGCCCAACCCGACCATCGCCACCGTCGTCGAGCCGGTGGAAGAAGTCGTGACGGCGCCCACCGCCGCCGCGGCCGACGACAAGAAGGGCAAGAAGGGCAAGAAGTGAGGCCCCGGGGCCGCACCCCGGCCCCACTCGCCGCCCCCCAGCGGCTGCCGACGGCGGCCGCCCCACCGAGGCCCGCACCGCGCGGGCCTTCGGTTTTGGTGCCATGATCGCCACCCCGCACACGAGGGCACGCAACGATGTTCAAGCTGCTGGTGGGTCTGGGCAACCCCGGACCGGAGTACGAGGACACGCGCCACAACGCCGGCTGGTGGTGGATCGACCGTGTCGCGCAGGACCTGCGGGTGACCCTGCACCCGGAGCGCGCCTATTTCGGCCTGGCCGGCCGCACCACCGTGGACGGCCACCCGCTGTGGCTGCTCAAGCCCACCACCTACATGAACCGCTCGGGCCAGTCCGTCGCCGCGCTGGCGCGGTTTTTCAAGATCGCCCCGGGCGAGATCCTGGTCGCGCACGACGAACTGGACCTGCCACCGGGGGACGCCCGGCTCAAACACGGCGGCGGCCACGCCGGCCACAACGGCCTGCGCGACATCCATGCGCAATTGGGCAGCGCCGACTACTGGCGGCTGCGCCTGGGCATCGGCCACCCGGGTGTGAAGGCCGAAGTCGCCCACTGGGTGCTGCGCAAGCCGCCGGCGGACCAGCGCCTGGCCATCGATCAGGCGGTGGAGCGTGCCGCGCGGGCCCTGCCGCTGCTGCTGGCCGGCGAGACTGCAAAGGCGACCGCCGCCATCCACACCAGCCAGCCGCCGCGGCCCAAGCCGCCGCGCCCTGACACGGTTTAGGCCGCGGACACCCGCTGGGCGCCCGGCGCTGCCTTGGCGGCCTGCAGGCGCCGGTATTTTTGCCACAGCGTCTCGCGGTCCTCGGTGTGGTCCGGGTTGACCGGGATGCAACTGACCGGGCAGACCTGCACACATTGCGGCTCGTCGAAGTGACCGACGCATTCCGTGCAGCGCCCCGGATCGATGACGTAGTGGTCCTCCCCCATCGAGATGGCCTGGTTGGGGCATTCGGGCTCGCAGACGTCGCAGTTGATGCACTCGTCGGTGATCATCAAGGCCATGGTCGGTTCCCCTGGTCAGCCTGTCGGAGTGGGCGGGGTCAGCGCTGGGGCGCCGGCAGCGCGGCAGCCAGCCGCTGCGCCACGCCCGGGTTGACCATCTGCGCCACATCCCCGCCCAGCTTGGCGATTTCGCGCACGAGGGTACTGGAAATGCACTGCACGGGCGGCTGCGGCAGCAAAAACACCGTCTGCACCGCGGGCAAGAGCTTGGCATTCATGGCGGCCATCTGCGCCTCGTAATCGAAGTCGGTCACGTTGCGGATGCCGCGCACCACGGCCACCGCCCCGTGCTCCCGGCAAAAATCCATGATCAGCCCCTCGAACGGCAGCACCTGCACGCCGGGGCAATCGGCCAGGGCATCGGCCACCATCGCCAGCCGGTCCGCCAGCGGGAACAGGGTTTTTTTGTGGTGGGCGACCGCCACCGCGACGATCAGCCGGTCGAACAGACCAGCCGCGCGGCGGATCACATCCTCGTGACCCAGCGTGATGGGGTCGAAGGTGCCGCTGTAGACGGCGGTACGCAGCACAGGGGTCGGGGCGTTCATGGGGCCGGATTATCCGCCGCCTGCAGCAGGTGGGCGTGCACGGCCCCGGCCCGCAGGTGGCGGTGCAAGTGCCAGCCCAGCGCCGCCACCTCATCCGGCGCCCAGGCGCGCGGGGCTTCCAGATACACCAGCCCCCCTGGGCGCAACAGCCGCGCGGCCGCCTGCAGCGCCGCGGCATACACGCGCTCGCCGCCATGGCGGGCATCGTCGAAGGGGGGGTCCAGAAACACCACGTCCCAGACCCCGGCGGGCAAAGCCGCCAGCGCGGCCAGCGCGTCGCCGCCCACGATGCGCACCCCCTGCGCCCCAAGCCGCGCCGCGTTCGCCCGCAGCGCGGCCAGCAAGGCGGGGACGCGCTCGATCAGCACCACCTCGGCCGCGCCGCGCGAGGCGGCCTCGAACCCCAGCGCGCCGCTGCCGGCAAACGCATCGACGCAGCGGCAGCCCATCAGGTCTTGCCCCAGCCAGTTGAACAGCGTCTCGCGCACGCGGTCGGGGGTGGGGCGCAACCCCGGCGCCTGTCCGACCGGCAGGCGCGAGCGCCGCCAGCGTCCCCCAATGATGCGCACCTCGCCGCTGGGCGCCGGCCCCCGGGGGCGCGCCGTCACGGCTGGCCCCCGACCACGACGGTCACCAGCCGTTCGGGGTCGATCACGCGGCGCCATGCGCGCATCAGGGTGTCCCGGTCGATCGCCGCCAGCCGCGCGGTCCAGGTGTCCAGCTCGTCCAGCGGAAGATCCGACCAGGCCAGCGCCGCCACCTGATCGAGCACCTTGCGGTTGCTGTCCAAGCGCAGGGCAAAGCCCTGGATCAGCGATGTTTTGGCCGCCGCGATTTCGTCGTCCGTCGGCCCCTCGGCGGTGAAGCGGCGCAGCGATTCCCGCACCAGGGAGACGGCCAGATCGGCCTGGTCCGGGCGCGTCTGCAGCATCACGGTAAAGGCCCCGGCATGCCGGCCGGCCAGAAAGTGGCTGTAGACACCGTAGGTCAGGCCGCGCTGCTCGCGGATCTCGCGCATCAGCCGGGAGGTGAACCCGCCCCCGCCGAAGATGTGGTTGGCCAGCAGCAGCGGCAGGTAGTCGGGATCCCGGCGGGCGATCCCCGGCCGCCCGATCAGGATCTGTGCCTGCGCCGCCCCCGGGAACGGCAGGCGCAGGTCTTGCGCACGCTCCAGCGGCGCGACCTCGGGCACGGCGGGCAGTGGCGCACAGCCGTGCGCGGCCCACCCGGCCAACAGGCGGTTGGCGATCGACTCGGCCTGCTCACGGCCGATCGGCCCGACCAGCGTGACGCGCGCGTCGCAGGCACGGGTGTGGCGGCGATAAAAGTCCTGCAGCGCCGCCCGGTCGATGGCGGCCCAGGTGTCGGGGGTGGCGTCCACCCCGTACGGGTGCCCCCGGTAGACCGCCTCGGCATAGCGCCGGCGCGCCAGGGTATCGGGTTGGGCCTGCGCCTCGCGCCAGGCGGCGACCAGGCGATCGCGCTCCCGCGCCCAGACCGCGGCATCGAAGGCCGGGGCGGCCAGTTGGCGGGCCGCCAACGCCACGGCCCGCTCCAGCAGATCCGGCCGGGTGAGCGTGCGCAGCGACACGCTGAAGCGATCCAGCGTGGCCACGGCGCTCCACTGCGCCCCCAGGTCGGCCCAAGCCTCGGTCAGGGCGTTCTCGTCCAACGCCGGCTGACCGTCGCGGGCTTCGATGCCCCGCCCCAGCATCAGGGCCGTCGCCGCGGCCAAGCCGGCTTGGCCGGCCGGATCGCGGCGGCTGCCCCCATCGGCCTCGAGGCGCACATCCAGCATGGGCAGGGCGTCGCTGCGCACCCAATAGACCCGCGCGCCATTGGGCAGGGTCCAGTGCTCGATGGGCAGCGCCGCCAGCACCGGCAGCGACAGGCACACCGCCAGCCCCACGATCAGCCCCCGCAGGGCGGCCAGCGCGCGCCTCATGATCCGCCCTCCGGCCGCAGCACGCCGACGGTGAGCTGGTCGTCCTGAAAGTAGCGCCGGGCGACGCGCTGCACATCGTCGGCGCTGACGGCCTGCAGCCGCTCCAGCAGCCGGGCGCCCGCGTCCAGCGGCCAGCCCAGCACCCAGTGCATACCCAGCTCGCGCGCCTGGGCAAACGTGGAGTCCAGCTTGTACACCTCGCTGGCCATCCACTGGTTTTTGATGCGCTGCAGCTCCGCGGGCGTGACGCCCTCGCGGGCGATGCGCCCGATCTCGGCTTTGAGGGTGGCCTCCACCGCTTCCACGGCCACCCCTGCCCGGGGCGTCGCGCTGAGCAAAAACAGCTCCGGCCCGCGCCCGGCCAGCCCGTAGGACGCGCCGACCGAATCGGCCAACCGCTCACCCCCCTGCCCTTGCACCAGGGCACGCTCCAAGCGCGCGGCGCTGTGCCCGTCCAGCGCCCCGGCGAGCAGCACCAAGGCCAGCGCATCGCGCGCGTCGGCATCGTCGGCGTCCGGGTGGGACAGGCGCGGCACGCGCCAGCCCATCAGCACGGTGGGCTGCTGGGTGCGACCGCGCCACTCCAGCCGGCGCGGGCCGCGCTGGGCGGGCTCGGCGTCGGTCTGCCGGGGCGGCACGGCGCGCGCCGGCAGCCGCCCAAAGGTGTCCTGCGCCCACTGCCGCACCTGCTCGGGGTCCACATCGCCCACGACCACGAGGGCGGCGTTGGCCGGCACATACCAGCGGCGGTAAAAGTCGCGCACCGTCTCGGGCTCCAGGGTCTGCAAGCGGCCCATCCAGCCGATGACGGGGCGGCGGTAGGGGTGAACGGTCCAGGCCATGGCCATGAACTGTTCGTACAGCTGGGACTGCGGCTCGTCCTCGATGCGCTGGCGGCGCTCTTCCTGGATCACCGCCCGCTCGCGCAAAAAGGCGTCGTCGCTCCAGGTGTTGTGGGCAAAGCGGTCGGCTTCCAGACGCATCGCCTCGGGCAGCCGCTCGGCGGGCAACTGCACATGGTAGGCCGTCATGTCGCGCGAGGTGAAGGCATTCTCCTGCCCGCCCAGCGCCGCGATGCGGCGCGAGAACTCGCCCTCCGGCACGGTGGGGGTGCCCTTGAACATCATGTGCTCGAGCACATGGGCCACGCCCGATTCGCGGTCCGTCTCGTCCACGGCCCCAACCCGCAGCCACAGCATCTGCACCGCCGTGGGCGAGCGCCGGTCGGGCTGCACGATGACGGTCATGCCATTGGCCAGTTGAAAGGTCTGCGCGCGCGACGCCGCCGTCGCCGCCGGGGTGGCGGCCTGCACCGCCGACGCCAGCGCGCCCGCCACCCACAGCGCGGCGCAGACAGCCCCCAGCCGCCGCCAGACGGTGCGCACGCAGCGCACGGTGCACCCAAGGCGGGCGCGATCGATCGAAAGATACGCTTTCATAGAATGTCGTCGATTCTAGGCAGCATCCCTATGTTCAGCTTTCTCAAGAAAAAGTTCTTCGGCAGCCGCGAGGAGGAGCCCGCGCCCTCTGCCGCGCCGGAGCCCGCCCCCCCGCCGGCCGCCGTGGCTGCCGAAGCATCGGCCGAACCATCGGCCGAGCCAGCAGGCGAACCCGCGGCCATGACGCCGCCGCCAGCTCCTGCTCCCGCTCCCGCTCCTGCCCCCGCGGCCCCCGACGCCCCGGCCCCGAGCCCCACGCGGCAGGGCTGGCTGGGCCGACTGTCCGCCGGCCTGCGCAAAACGGGCAGCAGCCTCACCGCCGTCTTTACCGGCACCCGCATCGACGACGCCTTGTACGAGGAGCTGGAGACCGCGCTGCTGATGGCCGACACCGGGGCCCAGGCGACCACCCTCCTGCTGGATGATCTGCGCCGCCGCGTCAAGGCCGAGCGCGCGACCGACCCGCAGCAGGTGCGCGCGCTGCTGGCGGACGCCATCACCGACTGGTTGCGCCCGCTGCAAAAGCCGCTGGCGGTCGGCGCCCAGCCCGACGGCCCGACCGTGTGGATGGTGGCGGGCGTCAACGGCGCAGGCAAAACCACCACCATCGGCAAGTTGACGTGGCATCTGGCCCACCATGGCGCCACCGTCCTGCTGGCGGCGGCCGACACCTTTCGCGCCGCGGCGCGCGAGCAGCTTGGCGTGTGGGCGCAGCGCAACGGGGTGGACATCGTCAGCCAGGACGGCGGCGATCCGGCAGCGGTGGCCTTCGACGCGGTGACCGCGGGCCGCGCGCGCGGCAAGGACGTGGTGATCGTCGATACCGCCGGCCGGCTGCCCACCCAGTTGCACCTGATGGAAGAGCTGCGCAAGATCAAGCGCGTGGTACAAAAGGCCGAGGCCACCGCCCCGCACGAAGTGCTGCTGGTCATCGACGGCAACACCGGCCAGAATGCCCTGGCGCAGGTCAAGGCCTTCGACGCGGCGCTGCAACTCACCGGCCTGATCGTCACCAAACTCGACGGCACGGCCAAGGGCGGCGTGCTGGCCGCCATCGCCATGTGGGCGCGCGAGCAGGGGCGCGAGCTGCCGGTCTACTTCATCGGCATCGGCGAAAAGCTGGAGGATCTGCAACCCTTCGACGCCCGCGAGTTCGCCACCGCGCTGCTGAGCTGACCCGCCGCGGTGGCATTCGGGTTGACCCGATGCACGCGCCGGGGGGACGCGGTAAGCTTGGTGTCGGGTCCGTCCCTAGAATTTCTTCGGATTGCTTATATCAGCACGTCATGATACATAACGATCCGGTCACGGCACGATTGCCGAATCACCCCCAGAGGAGAAGCACAACCATGAAGGCGTACCAACACATCCTGGCAGCGGGTCTGCTGGGCGCGGCCACGCTGGCGCAGGCGCAGGTGGACCAGGTCAAGGTCTGGGCAGCGGCCTGTGCCAACTGCCACGGCACCAACGGCCACGCGCAACCCGGCATGGAGGCGCTGGCCGGCAAGGACAAGGACGAGATGCTGCAAAAGCTGCTCGACTTCAAGAACGGCCGCAAGCCCGCCACGCTGATGCACCAGCTCGCCAAGGGCTACACCGATGACGAGCTGCGGGCCATCTCGGCCTATTTCGCGGCCCAGAAAAAGCAATGAGCCGAGCGGAGGAACCCACCATGCAACGTCGTCAATTCGTCCACAGCGTCGCGGCCGGCTCCGCGCTCGGCTCGCTCGGTCTCCTCGGCGGTTGCGCCACCCCCGGTGGTGGCAGCGGGCCGCACGTCGTCGTCATCGGCGGCGGCTACGGCGGCGCGACCGCGGCCAAATACCTGCGCATGTTCTCCGAGGGCAAGGTGCGGGTCACGCTGGTCGAGCCCAACGCCAGCTTCGTCTCGTGCCCCATCTCCAACCTGGTCATCGGCGGCCTCAAGCAGATGTCCGACATCACGGTGCCGTACGACAACCTGGAAAAGCGGCACGGCGTGCGCATCGTCCGCGACCGCGCCACGGCCATCGACCCGGACAAGCGCGTGGTCAAACTGGCCGGGGGCAGCGATCTGAGCTACGACCGCCTGATCGTCTCGCCGGGCATCGACTTCATGTGGGAGACGCTGCCCGGCATGGCCAAGCCCGGCGCACAGGACAAGGTGCTGCACGCCTGGAAAGCCGGCCCGCAGACGGTGGCGCTGCGCAAGCAGCTCGAGGCCATGCCCGATGGCGGCGTGTACGCGCTGTCCATCCCGCTGGCGCCGTACCGCTGCCCGCCCGGCCCCTACGAGCGCGCCTGCATGGTCGCGCACTACTTCAAGAAGGCCAAGCCCAAGAGCAAGGTCATCGTCTTCGACGCCAACGACGACGTCACCTCCAAGCCGGCGCTGTTCAAAAAGGCCTGGGACGAGCACTACAAGGGCATTTTGGAGTACCGCCCCAAGCACCGCGTGGTGGACGTCGATGCGGCGACCAACACCCTGAAGTTCGAGTTCAACGACGACTTCAAGGGGGATGTGCTCAACGTCGTACCCAACATGCGCGCGGGCGACATCGCCGCGCAGGCGGGGCTGGCCACGGCCAACAAACGCTGGTGCGACGTGGACTTCCTGACCTTCGAGTCCAAGGCGGTCAAGAATGTGCACGTGCTGGGCGACGCCATCCAGATCGCCCCGGCCATGCCCAAGTCCGGCCACATGGCCAACCAGCATGGCAAGACCTGCGCGGCAGCCATCGTCAACCTGCTGATGGGCAAAGAGCCGCCGGCCACGCCGCTGTACGCCAACACCTGCTACAGCTTCGTCACCGACGAGGACGTGGTGCACGTCGCCAGCGTGCACCGCTACGACCCCGAGAAGAAGACCATGCTGACAGTGCCCGGCTCCGGTGGTGTGTCGGCGCGCGCCAGCGAGCTGGAAGGCCGCTACGCGCTCGCCTGGGCACGCAACATCTGGGCGGACACGCTGGCCTGACGACGGATCGGCCGCGCGCGCCGGGGGAGCATTCCCGGCGCGCGCGGTCGGCACCGCGGCCACCACAAGGTCGCGACACGCTCAACGCTCGCTGCATCCGCATTCCCTGGAATGAAACCTCCTGCGCCATGACACCTTCCTCCCGCTCGATCGCTCCGATGCGCGCCCTGGCCCTGGCGGCCGGCCTGCTCGCCGTCACCACCGGCGCACTCGCCCAGGCCGACGAGGCCCGCGCACGCAAGATTGCCAACGGCGTGTGCGCGATGTGCCACGGCGATCAGGGCGAATCCACCAGCGAAATCTTCCCGCGCCTGGCCGGACAGCACACCGAGTACATCGTCAAGCAGCTCAAGGCTTTCAAAAGCGGTGAGCGCAAGAGCACGGCCATGGCCGAGATGGTGGCCAAGCTGACCGACGACGAGATGGTGGCCCTGGGCCGCTATTACGAAAAACTGCCCGCCCAGCGCGAAAACGTCAAGGACACGGGCCTGGCGGCAGTCGGCGCTTACGTGTACCAGAACGGCAACAAGTTCAGCGGCGTGCCGGCCTGCGCCAGCTGCCACGGCCCGGACGCCCATGGGGCGACCAACCTGCCACGGCTGGCGGGGCAGTTCTCGGGCTACCTGTTCACCCAGCTCAAGCAATTCAACAAACGCCAGCGCACCAACGACAACGTCGTGATGCACACCGTCGCCGAGAAGATGACCGAGCTGGAAATGGCCGCGGTGGCGGAGTACCTCAGCACCAAGTGAGGCCGCCCCGGCAGCGGCAGGCCCAACCGCCGGCGCTCACGCGAGCGGGGGCCGAACGGCCCGCGATCAGGGCTGACCGTGCAGCCGGGCGTGGATGCGCCGCGTCATGCGCCACACGCCCCACAGCACCACGGGCATCAACGCGCCGGCGGTCAGTTCCGGGTGCAGGGGGAGGCCCGCCGATTTCAGGGCCTTGGCCCCGTACAGCACCAGGCTGATCACGTAGTACGAGATCGCCGCGATCGACAGCCCCTCCACCGTGGTCTGGAGTTGCAGTTGCAGTTCCTGCCCACGGGTCAGCTTCTCGAGCAACTGGCGGTTTTGCTCCTCGCGGGCGATGTCCACCTGGGTACGCAACAAGGCGCTGGTTCGGGCGATGCGCTCGGAAAGCGCGACCAACCGCTGCTCGGTGGAGGCGACGGTGGCGATGGCTGGTGCCAGACGGCGCTGCATGAATTCGCTGATGGTTTGGGTGCCCGGGATGGCCCGCTCGCGCAACTCCGCGATGCGCTGCGACACGATGCGGTCATATGCCCGCGTGGCGGCAAAGCGGTAGCCGTTTTCGGCGATGGCGCGCTCGATGCCCGCGGCCAGCCCCACCAGATCGTCCAGCAGCGCCTGGTCGGAACTGGCTTTGGCCTCCATCTCCGCGGTCAGGCGCGCCAGGCGCCGCTCGGCGTCGGCCAGCGGCCCGCCCAGCGCCTTGGCCACCGGCAAGCCCAGCAGCGCCATCATGCGGTAGGTCTCGAACTCCAGCAGCCGGGCCGAGATGCGGCCCGCGCGGGTCTCGCTGGTGCCGGGCGGGGCCACGACCAGCATCCGCTCGAATCCGGAGGGGCGCAAGCGAAAATCCGTCACCACCATCGAATGCCCCTGCTGACCCAACAGCGACGCCACCACCGGCTGATCGCCGAACCAGTGGCGCGCGCGCGCCAGCACGGCCGCCGGCTCCGACAGATCGCCGGTGACCATCGCCAGCTTGATCGCGCAAATGGTGCGCCCGGGGATCCCCGCCAGCCATTCGGGCGACACCATCAGATGGGGCAGCAACTCCGGCTCGGAGGCGTCCAGCCCCACCGCCGGCGGCAGCGGCTGCACCAGCGAATACCGGGTGAACTCGGTGTGCCGCTCCCATTTGACGGTGAAACCGGGGGGGCAGCGCAGGCGCCGAAAATTGCCTTGCAGGTCGGCTTCGGTCAGGCCGTCCTGGCCCGGCAAGCGGCGCAGATGGGCCAGCTCCTGCGCCCGATCCACCCCGTCGTGCACGACGGCGACATAGACCACGAGCGCCGGCATGCGGATGCGCGCGGGCGGACGGGCATGCACCTCGTCGTGCAGCACGCGGCGGCGCGGATCTTCGGCGGGGAGTGTGGCGGGGATACCCCCCGCGGCATCGGCGTCCATCATAAGCGTGAACATAGCACAGCGGGGCGCCATGCAAGGTGTGGGTTTTGTGCCAAATGGCGCGCGACGACGCCCGAACGGTATCGCCACGCGCGGCGATCTGGTGGATACTGCGGCGATCGTCACCCCCGTGGTCTGTCCCACGCCGGTCCGCTTTCAGGGAATATGCGCTTGCGATCCACGGCCTTGTCGCAGCTGGGCTGCGCCGTCGTCGCCCCAGGGAGGGGATGCCCCCCGACGCCGAAGCGCTCGGCTGCGTTCGGCTGGCGTGGTGCAGCCTTGATGCTGGCGATCGCGTGGCAGGGGCTGGCGTGGCCGGTGTCGGCGCAAACCTTGCCGAGCCTGCTGCAACAGCACACCGTGCCCATGTGGCTGATCGATCCGGCGGATGGCACCATCGTCGAGGCCAACGCGGCGGCGGCGGCGTTCTACGGCTACCCGGCCTTGCGCTCCCCCGGCGGCATGAACATCCGCCAGATCAACCAGTTGCCGGAAGCCGACGTGCGCGCCGAAATGGAGCGCGCGCGCCGCGAGGGCCGGGGCTACTACCTGTTTCCGCACCGGCTCGCGTCGGGGCAGATCGTCACGGTCGAGGTCCACAGCGCGCCCATGACGATCGACGGCCGCACGCTGCTGCTGTCGGTGCTGTTGCCCGAAAGCCGCAGCGTCACGCTGCAGCAGGAGCTGCAACGCTACCAGAACCGGCTGGAAGCCCTGGTGGCCGAGCGCACCGAAGAAGCGGTGCGCGCGCAGACCGAGCGGACCCGCACGCTGGCCTGGGCGCTGGCCGGCGCGGTGGCCGCCATCGTCGCCCTGGCCGTGGCGCTGGTGCTGCTGCGGCGCAGCGCGCGCCGCGTGCGGGATCTGGCCGACGAACTGGAAGATACCTTGCAGGGCGCGCGGCTGGGGCGGCTGCGCTGGGACCTGGTGCATGGCACCATCACCCCGTGCCCGCGGCTGCGCCGGTTGATCGGGCTGGACGAGCACGGTCAAGGCAGCATCCCGACCACGACCTGGATGCAGTGGGTGCACCCCAAAGACGCCGCGCAGGCCCAAAGCGCCCTGCAGGCCCACCTGAAGGGCCAGAGCGACGCGGCCGATCTGCGCTTTCGCCTGCAGCACCGCGATGGGCGCTGGATTTGGCTGCAGGCCTGGGGCCGCGTCGTGGCGCGCGACCCCGCCACGGGACGCGCCACCGTGATGGCCGGCATTTTGCGCGATGTGAGCGACGAGGTCGCGCTGGAGCAGTCGCGCGCCATCGCGGCGAGCGTGTTCAACGATGCCGGCGAGGCCATCGTCGTCACCGACGAACGCGGTGCCGTCCTGGACGCCAACGCCGCCATGCTGCAGATGAGCGGCTATACGCGGGACGAGCTGATCGGCCGCGCCAACCTGCCCTGGCGGCCGGCGGACCGGCACGGGATGCCCGACTGGCACCGGCTGCGCCGCGTTTTGCTGCGGGAAGGCCGCTGGCGGGGCGAGGCCTGGTGGCGTCGCCGCGACGGCACCGAATTCCCGGTGGTGGAGGCGATTTCGGCCGTACGCGACGACCGCGGACAGATCATCCGCTATGTGGCCGTGGCGCAGGACATCACCGAGCTCAAAGCGCAGCAGACCGCCCTGGAGCGGCAAGCCTATTACGACCTGCTCACGGGGCTGCCCAACCGCGTGCTGCTGGCCGACCGTCTGGACCTGGCCATCGCCAGCGCCCGGCGCCACCAGCGGCGGGTGGCGGTGGCGTATCTGGATCTGGACGGCTTCAAATACGTCAACGACTCCCACGGTCACCGCCAGGGCGACTGGATCCTGCGCCTCGTGGCCCAGCGATTACAAGGGGCGCTGCGCGAGGGCGATACGCTGGCGCGGGTGGGGGGCGACGAGTTCGTCGCCGTGCTGTGCGACCTGGACGACAGCGAGCGCTGGACCGCCGTCATCGACCGGCTGCTGGGGGCGAGTGCCGAGCCCATCGAATGCGACGGGACACTCGTGCAGTTGAGCACCAGCATCGGCGTCACGCTGTACCCGGACGACGGCGCCGATGCCGAGGTGCTGCTGCGCCATGCCGATCAGGCCCTGTACCGCGCCAAGCGCGACGGCAAAAACCGCTGGTATCTGTTCGACCCGCAGGAAGACCGCGCCGCGGCAGCCCACGCCGAGCGCATGGCGGATGTGCGGCGCGCCCTGGCCAGCGAGGGCGAGTTCCGCCTGTACCTGCAACCGCAAGTCCGCCTGGTCGATGGCGCCATCGAGGGGGCCGAGGCCCTGTTGCGCTGGCAGCATCCGCAGCGGGGATTGCTGGCGCCGGCCGCCTTTCTGCCCGCGATCGAGCACGACGACACCATGATCGCGCTGGGCGACTGGGTGCTGGACGAGGCCATGCGCCAGCTCCAGCGCTGGCACGATGCGGGGCAGTCGGGCTGGACGCTGTCCGTCAACATCGCCGCGCGCCAGTTGCGCGATCCGGCCTTTGCGGACCGGCTGGCCCAGCGCCTGGCGCGCCACCCGCAGGTGGACCCGAGCCGGCTGGAGCTCGAAATCGTCGAATCCAGCGCGCTGGACGGCATCGCCGAGCTGGAGCGCCTGCTCGAGCGCTGCCGCGCGCTGGGCGTCGCCGTGGCGATCGACGACTTCGGCACGGGCTACTCGTCGCTCGCCTACCTCAAGCGGCTGCCCGCCAGCGTGGTCAAGATCGATCAATCCTTCGTGCGCGACATGTTCGACGACCCGAGCGATCTGCGCATCATCGAAGGCGTGGTCGCGCTGGGCCAGGCGTTCGGCCTGCGCGTGGTCGCCGAAGGCGTGGAGACGCTGCACCACGGCGAGCTGCTGCTGCGGCTGGGCGCGCAGTCGGCGCAGGGCTACGGCATCGCGCGGCCCATGCCCGCCGACCAATGGGCCGACTGGGCCGCGGCTTGGCAGCCGCCGGATTCGTGGATGCGCTGGCGCACGCTCGTGCATTCGCCCTGGTCGCGGATGCTGGCGCGGCTGGAGGTGGAACACCGGGCCGTGCTCACGGGGCTGGCGACGCGGCGGGTGACGCCGCCCCCCTCCGGCGACTGCCCGCTGCAGACGCTGCTGGCCGAGTCGCTGCCGGCCCCTGCGCGCCATTGGCCCGAGTACGCGGCGCTGCAGCGGGCGCACGAGGCCTTTCATGCAGCCGCGCGTCGGTGGTGGGAGCACGCGCCGGAGACCGACCCGCAACAGGACCCGGCCATCCTCCAAGCCCATGGCACGCTGCTCGGCGCGCTGCACCGGCTGCTGGACCGGCTGTGTGCGGTGGACGCAGCGCAATCCGTGCCGTCCGAGCCACCCGTCATCGTCCTGGACGACGGCGAGCAGCCCACGCACACCGCGGCGGCTTAATCCCCCCTCCGCCCGCGCTACGATCGGCGCATGAGCGCGCCGATACCCCCCTCCCCCTGGCACACCTGGCTGCCCATGCTGCGGTGGGTGCGCCACTACCGGCGCGACCACGCCACGGCGGACGGGGTGGCGGCCGTGGTGGTGACGCTGATGCTGGTGCCGCAGAGCCTGGCCTACGCCCAGCTCGCGGGCATGCCGCCCGAGGCTGGGCTGTACGCCAGCATCCTGCCCCTGGTCGTGTATGCGGTGCTCGGCACCAGCTCGGCCCTGGCGGTGGGGCCGGCCGCGGTGACGTCCCTGATGACGGCCGCCGCGGCCGGGGCGCTGGCCCCCGAGGGCACGTCCGCCTACGGTTGGGCCGTCTGGTGGCTGGCGGCCCTCAGCGGCGCGATCTCGCTGCTGCTGGGGGTGTTGCGGCTGGGTGTATTGGCCCACTTTCTCAGCCATCCGGTGCTGCACGGTTTCGTTTCGGCCTCCGGCATCCTGATCGCCGCCAGCCAACTCAAGCACCTGCTGGGCGTGCCCCTGAGCGGGACCACCCTGCCCGCGCTGCTGGTGCAGGGCTGGCACACCGTGGGGGGAACACACGGGCCCACCCTGCTGATCGGGGCAGGCACGTTGGCAGTCCTGCTCGCCGCGCGGCGGGGCTTGCGGCCGGGCCTGCGCCGCCTCGGGTGGTCCGCCACCGCGGCGGACGTGGCCGCCAAAGCCGCGCCGGTCGCCATCCTGGCGGCGGTGACCGCCGTGTGCGCGGCAGCCGACGCGGCATCCCACGGGGTTCGGGTGGTCGGCGCGGTCCCGGCGGGGCTGCCCGCTTTCACCTGGCCCGGCCTCGGGGACGGCGGCTGGGCCGGGCTGGAGCCGCTGCTGCTGCCGGCCTTCCTGCTGGCCATCGTGGGGTTCGTGGAGTCGGTATCGGTCGGTCAGTCGTTGGCCGCGCGGCGCCGCGAGCGCATCGACCCCGACGCGGAGCTGCGCGCACTGGGCGCCGGCAATCTGGCGGCCGCCGTCAGCGGGGGGTTTCCGGTCACGGGCGGGTTTGCGCGGTCGGTCGTCAACTTCGAGGCGGGGGCCCGCACGCCGGCCGCTGGGCTGTACACCGCGGTCGGGCTGGCGGGCGTAGCGGCCTTTTTGACGCCGGCGCTGCACCATTTACCCCAGGCCGCACTGGCCGCCACGATCATGGTCGCCGTGCTGACCCTGGTGGATTTGCCGGCCTTCGCGCGCATCTGGCGCTACTCGCGCAGCGACTTTGCGGCCATGGCCCTGACCGCCGCGCTCACCCTCACCGTCGGGGTGGAGGCCGGGCTGGGGGCCGGTGTGCTGGCGTCGATTGCCCTGCTGCTGTACCGCAACAGCCGGCCGCACATCGCGGTGGTGGGTCGCATTCCGGGGACGGAACACTTCCGCAACGTCGAGCGCCACGCGGTGGAGACCGTGCCACACGTGCTCGGCCTGCGGGTGGACGAGAGTCTGACCTTTGCCAACGCGCGTTTTCTGGAGGATTATGTGGCGGCGCAAGTCGCCGCGCGCCCGGCGGTGCGCGACGTCGTGCTGCAGTGCTCCGCGATCAACGAGATCGACGCCAGCGCACTCGAAAGCCTGCAGACCATCCAGGAGCGGCTGGCGCAGGCCGGCATCCGGCTGCACCTGTCCGAGGTCAAGGGCCCGGTGATGGACCGGCTGCAGCGCGCCGGGCTGCCCGCCTGGCTGAGCGGCCAGGTGTTCCTGAGCCACCACCAGGCCATCGAAACGCTCGCTCCCAGCAGCCCCCGCAGCGTCACCCCCGATTGACCGGCACGGGGCACCCGCACAAAGTATCCGCCCAAAAGACAACCCCGCCGGGTCGTGCCGACCGGGCGGGGTGGACGGGGAACCGGGTCCGACCCGGGATGGGACGCTTACGCGCCCAGCTTCTCCTTGATGCGGGCGGACTTGCCGGTGCGGCCGCGCAGGTAGTAGAGCTTGGCACGGCGCACATCGCCGCGGCGCTTGACCTCGATGCTGGCGATCAGCGGGCTGTACAGCGGGAAGGTCCGCTCGACGCCTTCGCCGTTGGAGATCTTGCGCACGATGAAGCTGGAGTTCAGGCCCCGGTTGCGCTTGGCGATCACGACACCTTCGTAGGCCTGGACGCGCTTCTTGTTGCCTTCGATCACGTTGACGTTGACGATCACCGTGTCGCCGGGCGCGAAGGCGGGGATGTTCTTGTTCAGGCGAGCAATTTCTTCCTGCTCGAGGATCTGGATCAGGTTCATGGTCACATCCACGATCATGACCGCGCTGCGATGTTGCACGGAGCCGCGCCCTTGCGCCGGCCCCGCCCAGGGCCGTACCCCGAAGCCGGACAGAGGATCAAAGCCTATTATTGTAACCTGCTTCGCGCAGCGCTTGCTCGTCGGCGGGCCTCAGCCGCCCCTCGGCACGCGCGCGCGCCAGCACGTCCGGCCGCCAGCGCGCCGTCGCCTGCACCCGCTGGGCGCGGCGCCACGCCTCGATCTGGGCATGGTGGCCGGAGAGCAACACGGGCGGCACGGTCATCGGCCCCGCCGGGCCCTGCCAGACCTCCGGCCGGGTGTAATGCGGGCAATCGAGCAGGCCGTCCACGACGGGGTTGAAGCTGTCCTGCTCGGCGCTGGCCTGATCGCCCAGCACCCCGGGCTGCAGCCGCGCCACCGCGTCCAGCAGCGCCACGGCCGCGATCTCGCCGCCCGACAGGACAAAGTCGCCCAGGCTGATCTGCGCATCCACACACGCATCGACGAAGCGCTGGTCCACCCCCTCGTAGCGGCCGCACAGCAGGATCGCACCGGGTGCGGCCGGCTGCGCATAGCGGGCCACCACGTCGTGGGACAAGCGCTCGCCCGCGGGCGAGAACAGCACGGTCGGCACATCCACGGCCGCGCCCGGCGGGCGACACGCGGGCAGCCCGCGGTCGAGGCGGATGGCCTGCCAGCAGCGGTACAGCGGCTCGGCCAGCATCACCATGCCCGGCCCACCGCCAAACGGGCGGTCGTCCACACGCCGGTAGTGGCCGTCGGCAAAATCGCGCAAGGGCCACAGCCGCACCTGCACCGCCCCGGTGAAGGCGCGGCGCACCACACCGACCGACAGGTAGGGCTCGATCAGCTCGGGGAACAGGGTGATGACGTCGAAGCGCATGGCGCCCGCGCGGCCGCGGTCAGTAATCGGGCTGCCAATCCACGGTGATGCGGCGCGCGGCCAGATCCACCGCGTCCACATAGGCGCTCACGAAGGGGATGAGGCGCTCGACCGCCTGCTCGCCGGTGCCGTCGCGCAGGCACAGCACGGCGTGCGGCCCCGTGGGCAGCAGGTCTTCGACGACACCCAGGACGACCCCCTCGCGGTTGACCACCGACAGGCCGATCAGATCGACCCAATAGAACTCGTCGGGATCGTCGGTGGGCGGGAAGTCGGCCCGCGCGATGTGGATGCGGGCGCCGCGCAGGCGCTCGGCCAGTCCGCGGTCATCGACCCCGTCGAAATGCGCCACCACGGCGTCGCCGTGCCAGCGCGCTTCGACCACCGCCACCGCGACGGTGCCCTGGAAGGCATCGAAGGCGCGTGCGCGCGGCGAGCGGCTGGCCAAAGGGGGCTGCAAATACCAGCGGCGCGCATGCAGCAAGGCGTCGCCGCTTTGGCTCAGGCCGTGTACGCGGACCCAGCCGCGCACACCCCAGGCCTCTTGCACATGGCCGATCTCGACCGCATCGGCGGGCAGCTCGGCCACCTGCCAGGGCAAAGACTCGGCCATGCGACGGGCGGGATCAGGCCGCGGCGGCCTCGGCCGGCACGACCTTGGGGGCCTGCTTGATCAGGCGGGCGACGGTCTCGGACGGCTGCGCGCCGACGCCGAGCCAGTAGGTCAGGCGGTCCTGGGCGATGTTGAGCGGCACGTCGTTGCCGCGGGCGATGGGGTTGTAAAAGCCGATGCGCTCGATGAAGCGGCCGTCGCGGCGGCTGCGCTTGTCGGCGACGACGATGTGGTAGAACGGGCGGGCCTTCGAGCCGCCACGGGCGAGTCGGATCACGACCATGGTTTATCCTTGCGAACTGTTCGACGAGACGGTGGAGGCAACGCCTGAGACACGACGACTGGCCACCCGGCCAGCGAAACGTTGCAAACCCGCCATTATAGCCAGCGACCCGTGAACACCCCCCTGATCCGCCCGAGCCACGAGAACGACCTGCCCGCCATCGCCCGCATCTACGGCCACCATGTGCTGCACGGCACGGGAACGTTCGAGACCGATCCCCCCAGCACCGCCGACATGGGCGCCCGCCGCGCCGACGTGCTGGCCAAGGGCTTGCCCTGGCTGGTTGCCGAGCTGCAGGGCGAGGTGGTGGGCTTTGCCTATGGCAACTGGTTCAAGCCGCGGCCGGCGTACCGCTTTTCGGTGGAGGACTCGATCTACGTCGCGCACGATGCCGTGGGCCGGGGGCTGGGCCGCGCGCTGCTGGCCGAATTGCTGGCGCAGCTCGAGACGCGGGGCATCCGCAAGGTGATGGCGGTGATCGGCGACTCGGCCAACACCGGCTCCATCGGGCTGCACACCGCCCTGGGCTTCGAGCGGGTGGGTGTGGTGCGCTCCTGCGGCTGGAAGTTCGGCCGCTGGCTCGACATCGTGCTGATGGAAAAGTCCCTGGGCTGGGGCGACCGCACCCCGCCCATCGAAAGCTGACGCCCCATGGTTGCCGACACCCGTCCCGCCCCCCGCCCCCGCAACAAAACCGTCGCCGCCTGGCTCGCCCTGGTGGGCGGGGGCTTTGGCTGGCACCGGTTTTATCTGCACGGATTCGGCGATGTGTGGGGCTGGGCCCACGCCATCCCAACCGCACTGGGGCTGTGGGGGGTGGATCGCGTGCTGACCTACGGGCAGGACGACCAACTGTCGTGGGTGCTGCTGCCCTTCCTGGGTATCGGCCTGGTGGCCGCGTGTCTGACGGCCATCGTGTATGCGCTGCAGCCGCCGCAGCGTTGGAATGCGCGCCACAACCCGGCCGGGCCGGCCGACGCCCGCGCCGGCGACACGAACTGGCTGACCGTCATCGCCGTGGTGCTGTCGCTGATGGTGGGCGCCACCGCGCTGATGGCGGGCCTGGCGTTCAGCTTCCAGCGCTACTTCGAGTACCAGATCGAGGAAGGCCTGCGCATCAGCCAGTGAGCTGAGCCATCACCAGCATCCAGCCACTCAAGGTGAGCATCCCCAGCGCGGTGGACAGCCCCGTGGCGGCGGTCACCTCGGTCTGCGCCACGCGGTAGCGCTGCGCGAACAAAAAGACATTGGCGCCAATGGGCACGCCGGCGGCGACCACCAGCACCGTCAACGGCAAGCCGCGCAGCCCCCACAACCACGCAGAGGCGGCGACCAGCACCGGCATGACCAGGTTTTTGGCCAGGGCGACGGACAGCGCCTCGCGCCAGTGGCCGCGCCAGGGCGTGCGGGCCAGGCTCACGCCCACCAGCACCAGGGCCAACGGCCCGAAGGCCTGACCGAGCAGATGCAAGGGCTTGTCCACCACGGCAGGCAAGGTCGCCCCCGACAGCCCCCACAACAGCCCACAGGCAATCGGCAAGGGGATGGGGTGGATGACCGATCCGCGCACTGCCGACAGGGCCGTGCGCCACAGCCGCCCGGGCGGCATCGGCCCGCCCTGCGCGCGGCTGCGGGCATCGGCCAGCTCCAGGGCCACCGAGGCGATCGTCAACAGGATGAGGGCATGCACGGCGATCAGCGTCAGCAGCGTGACCACGCCTGCCTGCCCGTAGGCCAGGCCGATCAGGGCGATGCCGATCATGACCAGATTGGAAAACGTCCCGCCCAGCGCGAGCACGATACCGCGGGGGTGGAACCCATGCCACGCGATCTGCAGGGCAAACCAAGGGAGCGTGGCGCTGAAGTAGGCCGCCACGGGGCGCCAGTCCAGCGTCTCCAGCCGGACCTGGGCCATGGTGCGAAACAGCAGTGCCGGGATGAGCAGCAGGAAGACCAGGTTGGACAAATCCTGGACGGCCCCCGCCCCGACCCAGCCGCGCCGGCCCGCGACCACACCCGCGGCAATCAGCAGGAACACGGGGGCCAGGGACTGGAAGACGGGATGGTCGGCGACACTCACGCCCCCAGTGTAGTGAGCGCGCGCGCCGGCGGCTGGCGCCTGCGCGACCCCGCCGGCGGGGCCCAATCGCGCCCAATGAGCGCGGTCAGGCCCGGTCGGGCTTGAGGTGCTGCGCAAAGGCGCGGCGCAGCTTGGCCACCTTGGGCGCGGCCACAGCCAGGCAGTAGCCATGGTACGGATGGCGCGCGAAGAAGTCCTGGTGCTCGGCTTCGGCCGGCCAGTAGTGGCGCAACGGCTCCACCTCGGTCACGATGGGGGCGCCGAAGGCGCGCTGCGCCTGCAGCTCGGCGATCAGCGCACGGGCCACCTCCGCCTGCTCGGGCGTGGTCCAGTAGATGCCGCTGCGGTACTGCGTGCCGACGTCGGCGCCCTGCCGGTTGGGCGTGGTGGGGTCGTGGGTGGCAAAAAAGATGGTGAGCAGATCGCGCACGCCGATCACCGCCGGGTCGTAGACCAGCTTGACGACCTCGGCGCAGCCGGTGGCGCCGGTGCAGACGTCCTCGTACGTCGGCCGCTCGGCCTGTCCGTTGCTGTAGCCGGATTCCACGTCCAGCACGCCGCGCACCTGTTCGAACACGGCCTCGGTGCACCAAAAACACCCACCGGCCAGGACCAAAGTCTCCGTCGTCATGGCGCAGATTCTGCTACGGTCGCGGATACTATGACTCTATCGCTGGATTTTTTGGCCCTGCCGCTGTTGACGGCCTCGGCCCTGTTGCTGTTGAGCCTGGTGGCCGGGCTGTTTTCGGCGCGGCTGGGCTTTTCGTTCTTGCTGGTGTTTCTGGTCGCGGGCATGCTGCTGGGCGAGGACGGGCCCGGCGGCGTGGTGTTCGAGGATTTTCGGCTGGCGTTTTGGGTGGGCAACGTGGCGCTGGCCGTCATCCTGCTGGACGGGGGGCTGCGCACGCGCTATGCGACATTTCGCACGGGTCTGCGCCCGTCGCTGCTGCTGGCCACGGCCGGCGTGGCCGTCAGCGCCGCGCTGACCGGTCTGGGGGCCTGGCTGCTGCTCGACCTGGACTGGCGGCTCGCGCTGCTGCTGGGCGCCATCGTGGGCTCCACGGACGCCGCGGCCGTCTTCTCGCTGCTGCAGACGTCGGGGGTGCGGCTCAATGAACGCGTGGCCTCGACACTGGAAATCGAGTCGGGTCTGAACGACCCGATGGCCGTGTTTCTGACCCTGGCGCTGATCGGGCTGGCCATGGCGCCGGACACCGGGGCCGCCCGCCTGGGCTGGGCGCCGCTGCTGGCGCTGGTGCAGCAGTTTGGTTGGGGCTTGGTGCTGGGCGGTGGCCTGGGCTGGGCGCTGGCGGACGGCCTGCGGCTGCTGGCCCGGCTCACCCGGCCCGGCAGCGGGGTACGCGCCCTGCTGCTGCTGTCGGCGGGGATGGCGGTGTTCGCGTTGACGACCTGGGTCGGCGGCTCGGGGTTCCTCGCGGTCTACATCTTCGGGCTGGTGGTGGGCAACCGCGCCCGCGGCTCGGTGGCGCCGGCGCTGCAGGCCATGGATGGCTACGCCTGGATGGCGCAGGCGGGTATGTTCCTGCTGCTGGGCCTGCTGGTCACCCCGACCGAGGCGCTGCGCACCCTGCTGCCAGCGCTGGGCGTCGCGGCAGTGCTGATGCTGGTGGCCCGGCCGCTGGCCGTGTGGCTGTGCCTGCTGCCCTTTCGCTTTCCCCCGCGGGAGGTGGCGTTCATCGCCTGGGTGGGCCTGCGCGGGGCGGTGCCCATCGTGCTGGCGGTGTTCCCCCTGATGGCGGGGGTGGACGGGGCCAAGACCTTCTTCAACGTCGCCTTCGTGGTGGTGCTGGCGTCGCTGCTGCTGCAGGGCACCACCCTGCCCTGGGCCGCGCGGCGCACCGGCGTCGCGCTGCCGGACCGCGACGATCCGGTCGCCGCCCGGCAGGTGTACGGCGATTTCGAGGTGCCGGCGAACACCCCCATGGCGGCCCTGTGCCGCTTCTACGGCTGGCCGCCGGTGGAGGACGAACAGCTCACCGTGGGCGAGTGGTTTGACCGCGCCTGTGAACACGCGCCGGTCGAGGGCGATCAACGGCGCTGGGGGCCGGCCGAGCTGAGCGTGCGCCGCGTACAGGGCGGCACCATCGAGCGCATCGGCATTCGTCTGGAGGACACGGGGGACGCGGGCGGGGGCGGCGACGAGGGTGGGCGGGACGCGACACCCTGACGGACCTCGCTTTTACTTGACACCTGAAATATTTGTCGTTTGTCGCAAAAAACCGACACCACGGGTTTTCAGGCGGTGCTACCTTCGCGCCCATGCCGATTGCCCCGTCCGATCCGACTGCCGCGCGCCGCCTGTGGGACATCTCGCCCCCGGTGGACGCCGATGCGCCCGTCTTCCCCGGCGACACGCCCTACCAGCAGCGGTGGGTGGTCACCATCGGGCCGGGCTGCCCGGTCAATGTCAGCGCGGTCACGACCACGCCACACGTCGGCGCCCATGCGGATGCGCCGTTGCACTACGCTCCCGACGGTGCGCCCATCGGGGCCGTGGATCTGACCCCGTACCTGGGCCCGTGCCGGGTGGTGCATGCCATTGGCTGCAGGCCGCTGGTGACCTGGGCGCATGTGGCCCACGCCCTGCCGGATGACGCCCCCTGGCCGCCGCGGCTGCTGGTGCGCACCTATGCGCGGATGCCGCGCGACGCCTTCGACGACGCGCTGCCGGGCATGGACCCGGCGCTGTTGGAACGCCTGGCCGACCACGGCGTGTGCCTGGTAGGCACGGACAGCGCCAGCGTGGACCCGGCCGACAGCAAGACGCTGGAGGCGCACCAGGTGCTGCGCCGGCGCGGCCTGCGCGTGCTGGAAAACCTGTGCCTGGACGACGTGCCCGAAGGCGACTACGAGCTGATTGCCCTGCCTCTGAAGTGGATGCGCGCCGACGCCAGCCCGGTGCGGGCCGTGCTGCGCGCCCTGGCCTGACCCGTCGGACATGCGCACGCCGACGCTTCCCAAAGGATCGCCCCATGCCCTGCCCCACCCTCGACGACTGCCGCGCGCTGGATGCGGCCGACCCGCTGCGCCCCTTGCGCGACCAGTTCGATCTGCCGCCCGGCGTCATTTACCTGGACGGCAACTCCCTCGGTGTCCTGCCGCGCGAGACCGCCGCCCGCGTGCAGGCCGTCGTGACGGACGAATGGGGCCAGGGGCTGATCCGCAGCTGGAACACGGCCGGCTGGTTCACCCTGCCGCAGCGGGTGGGTGACCTGATCGGCCGCCTGATCGGCGCCGGCCCCGGCGAAACGGTGGCCACGGACAGCACCTCGATCAACCTGTTCAAGGTCTTGAGCCTGGCCATGCATCTGCAACACCGGCGCGGCGACGGCCGGCGCGTGTTGGTCAGCGAGCGCAGCAACTTCCCCACCGACCTGTATGTGGCCGAGGCGCTGTGCCGCGATCGCGGCTGGACCCTGCGGCTGATCGATGGCGACCCGCAGACGGCGCTGCCCGCCGCGCTGGGGCCGGACGTCGGCATCGTGATGCTGACGCATGTGAACTACCGCACCGGCGCGATGCACGACATGGCCGCGGTGACGGCCGCCGCGCACGCCGCCGGCGCGCTGATGGTGTGGGACCTGGCGCACAGCGCGGGCGCGGTGCCGGTGGACCTGAACGCGGCGCAGGCCGACTTTGCCGTGGGCTGCGGCTACAAATACCTCAACGGCGGGCCGGGCGCGCCGGCGTTCGCGTGGGTGCATCCGCGCCTGAGCGCGGCCTTGGGCGCGGACGACTGGTCGACGCTGGCCGGCTGGTGGGGGCATGCGGCGCCTTTTGCCTTCACGCCCGATTTCCAACCGGCGCCGGGGGTGCAGCGGCTGCTGTGCGGCACGCAGCCCATCATCAGCCTGTCGGCGCTGGAGGTGGGGGTGCGCACCGTCCTGGCTGCCGAACCGCTGGGGGGCATGGCGGCGCTGCGGCGCAAGTCGCTGGCGCTGACCGACCTGTTCATCACACTGGTGGAGTCGCGCTGCGCCGGGCACGGGCTGACGCTGGTCACGCCGCGCGAGCCGCAGCGGCGCGGCTCGCAGGTCTGCCTGACCCGGGCCGAAGGGGCCTACGCCATCGTGCAGGCGCTGATCGCGCGCGGGGTGATCGGCGACTTCCGCGCCGGTGACGCGTGGCAGCCGGACATTCTGCGCTTTGGCTTCACGCCCCTGTACCTGGGGTTCGAAGACGTCTGGCACGCCGTCGAGCACCTGCGCGATGTGCTGCAGACGCAAGCCTGGCGCGACCCGGCCTTCCAGCGCACCCAGGCCGTGACCTGACCCCGCCCCACGGATCCGCCACCATGACGACCCCCGACCCCACCCCCGAGTCCATCGTCCATGCCGAACAGGCCCGGCTGGATTACCGCGATGCGATGACCTATGGCGACTATCTGCAGCTCGACGCGATTCTGAACGCACAAAAGCCCCGGTCGCCCGACCACAACGAGATGCTGTTCATCATCCAGCATCAGACCAGCGAGTTGTGGATGAAGCTGATGCTGCACGAGCTGGGGGCGGCCAAGACGGCGATCGCCACCGACCGGCTGCCGGAAGCGTTCAAGATGCTGGCGCGCGTCAGCCGCATCATGGAGCAGCTCGTGCATGCGTGGGATGTGCTGGCGACCATGACCCCGCCGGAGTACAGCGCGATCCGCCCGTATCTGGCGCAGTCCAGCGGTTTTCAGAGCTATCAGTACCGCTGCATCGAGTTTTCGCTGGGCAACAAGAATGCCGCGATGCTGCGCCCGCACGAACACCGGCCGGATCTGCTGGCGCAGGTGCAAGCCGCCTACGAAGCCCCGTCGCTGTACGACGAGTCGCTGCGCCTGCTGGCGCGGCGCGGCCTGCCCGTGCCCGCCAGCCACTGCGAGCGGGACTGGACCCGGCCCTACGAGGCCAGCGACGCCGTGGAGGCCGCGTGGCTGCAGGTCTACCGCGATCCGTCGCACCACTGGGACCTGTACCAACTGGGCGAGGAGCTGACCGACCTGGAGGACGCATTCCGGCTGTGGCGCTTTCGGCACCTGACGACCGTGGAGCGGGTCATCGGCTTCAAGCGCGGCACCGGGGGCACCAGCGGCGTGGGCTATTTGCGCAAGATGCTGGACGTGGTGCTGTTTCCCGAAATCTGGAAGCTGCGCACCGACCTCTGAAGCGCCGCGGCCAGCAGCGGCGCCAGCGCCACCGCGTTGCTGGCGTGCGGCACGCTGTCGGTGCTCCAGACCTCGCCCACGCCGGCGGCCTGCATCGCGGCCAGCGCATCGCCAACGAACAGCGCGTGCGTGACCGCCACGTCCACCGAGGCGGCGCCGGCCGCGCGCAGGGCGGCCGCGGCGCGCGCCACGGTGCGGCCGGTGCTGGCCATGTCGTCCAGAATGACGACGGCGCGGCCGCGCACGTCCAGCGCCGGCAGCTCGACCTCGACCTCGCGGTCGCCGCGGCGCACCTTGCGCGCCACCGCCGCCGGCAGCCCCGCGGCGTCGGCGGCGTGGCGCACCCACTGGGCGGATTCCTCGTCCGGCCCGAACAGCAGCGCGCCGGGGCGGCGCTGCGCCGCCAGCGCGCCGAGCAGCGGCGCGGCGCTGAGCGCGTGCGCCTCGGCCACCGGCACCGCCTCGGCGAGCGTGGCCACCCGGTGCAGGTGCGGATCGACGGTGATCAGCCCGTCGAACGCCGCCGCCAGCCAGCGCCCGACGTGGCGCTGACTGACCACCTCGCCGGGGCTGAAGGCGGCGTCCTGCCGCATGTAGGCCAGGTACGGCGCCACCAGCCACAGCCGCCGCGCGCCCAGCTCGCGCGCGGCCGGGGCGGCCAGCAGCAGCTCGACCAACTTCTCGTTCGGCTGGTGCAGGCTGCGGTACAGCGCCACCTCCGCCGGCAGCTCGGGCGGCAGGCGCAGCCGCCACTCGCCGTCCGGAAAGCGGTGGCGCTGCACGAACGCCAGCGTCCACGGCTCCGTGGCGCCCGCGGCGGCGGTGTTGAGCGCCGCGAGCAGCCGCTGCGCCGGCGCGGCCTCGTCGTCGAAGGCGAGCAGCAGCGGCATGGCGCTCAGAACTCCACGTAGACCTGCGGCACCTCGTGCGGCGCGCCGATGGTGTAGCCGCTGGCGCGCGCGCTGGCCTCGCGCGCGAACTCGACGTCGGCCGGGTACTCGGCGTAGACGTGGTAGAGCACGTCGCCGGCACGCACCGGCTCGCCGAGCTTGCGCATCAGGTCCACCCCGGCGCCGGCCACCTTGGGCGCGCCGGCCAGCCGCGCGATGCGCGCGATCTGCAGGTTGTCGATGCCGGTGACGACGCCGTCGCGCGGCGCGGTGACCTCGAAGCGGTGACGCGCCAGCGGCGCTCGCTCGGGGTCGAAGCCGCGCGCGCCCTGCGCCTCGATCAGCGCCATCATCTTCTCCAGCGCGCGGCCGGAGTCGAGAATGTCGCGCGCGATGCTGTAGCCGTCGCCGCCGCGGATGTCGGGGTCGCACTCCAGCAGCCGGCCGGCCAGCCGCAGCGCCTTCTGGCGCAGGTCGATCGGCGCCAGCGGATGGTTCTGCAGCACGCGCATGACGTCGCGCGCCTCCAGCACCGGGCCGATGCCCTGGCCGATCGGCTGGCGCCCGTCGGTGATGACGACGTCGATCGAGATGCCCAGCCGCCGCGCCACGTACTCGAACAGCCGCCGCAGCCGCTGCGCCTCGGGCATCGAGCGCACCTTGGCGGTCGGCCCGACCGGGATGTCCAGCACCAGGTGGTTGGAGCCGGCGGCCACCTTCTTGCTCAGGATCGAGGCCACCATCTGCGCCGGCGAATCCAGCGACAGCGGCCGCTCCACCGCGATCAGCACGTCGTCGGCCGGCGACAGCTGCGCCGTGCCGCCCCACGCCAGACAGGCGCGGTGCGCGCGCACGATCTCCTGCAGCCGCTCGATCGGCAGCTCCACCTCGGCCAGCACCTCCATCGTGTCGGCGGTGCCCGCGGGCGAGGTGATCGCGCGCGAGGAGGTCTTGGGGCACACCAGCCCGTGCGCGGCGACGATCGGCACCACCAGCATCGAGGTACGGTTGCCGGGGATGCCGCCGATGCAGTGCTTGTCCACCACCAGCCGCTCGCGCCAGTCCAGCCGCTGGCCGGCGGCGATCATGCCCTCGGTGAGGAAGTAGACCTCCTCGCGGTCCAGCTCGCTGGCGTGGGTGGCAACGACGAAGGCCGACAGCTCGATCTTGGAGTAGCGGTGCTCGGCGATGTCGCGCGCGATGGCGTGGAACTCCTCGCGCGTCAGGCGCTCGCCACCGATCTTGCGGTGCAGCGCGGCGATCGAGGCCGGCGGCTCGGCCTGCTCGATGGTGGCCGGGTGGCCCGGCTCGACGCCGAGCTGGGCAAACGCGTCCATCGACAGGCCGATCTCGTCGCACTTGACGATGCGCGGATCCAGCGTCACGTTGAGCGTGGCCAGCACCTTGCGGCCGTTGGCGCGCACCTCCACCTTGTTGAGCGCCTGGAAGCCCTCGGCGCGGTAGAGGTCGCAGTCGCGGTGCAGGTAGGCGACGTTCTCGCGCCAGGTGTCGATGGCCACGCGGCGCAGCTTCAGCGGCACGCGGCCGTCGGCGCCGTGCTCCACCGGCGGGCAGGGCGAAAGTTTCAGGCCCGGCGGGGACGAGGCGGCGGGGGTGGGGGTTACGGCATCCATGTCACGGGGTCCGGATGTGCTGGCGCTCGATCAGCGGGCGCAAGCGGTCAACGTCGCGGGCCATGCGCCGCGCCAAGGCCGCGGGGGTTGACCCCGTCGCCTGCCAGCCCTGCGCCTGCAACCGCTGCCGAATGCGAATGTCGCGCAAAACCCGGCCCACGGCCTGCGCCAGCCGATCGACGTGCGCGCCGGCCAGGCCCCGCGGGGCGGCGATGGCGTACCAGTGCTCGAAGTCGAAGCCCCGCACACCCCGCTCGGCCAGCGTGGGCACCCCGGGCAGCAACGCGCTGCGGGTGGCAGAGGTCAACGCCACGGCCGGCAGCTTGGCGGCGCGCCAGTGCGGCACGGTCAGCGACGGGGGCAGCAGCGCCAGTTGCACATCGCCCTGCAACAGCGCGTTGATCACCTGTGGATTGCCGGGATAGGGCACATGCAGCGCCTGCCAGCCGGCCGCGGCCTTGAGCATTTCCATGCCCAGATGGAACGGCGTGCCCGCGCCCGGGCTGCCGTACTGCCAGGCCATGCCCGCGGTGCGCACGGCGCGCAACGCGGCATTCCCCCGCACCTCGAGCTGGGGCGAGATGCACAACACCAGCGGCGCGGTCGCGACCAGCGACACCGGCTGCAAATCGGTCAGGGGGTCGTAGCCGAGTGCCGGCTGCATGAGGCGCGCCACGGTCAGATGCCCGCTGGGCATCAGGCCCACGGTGTGGTCGTCCTCCGCGCGGGCCACGGCGGTGGCCGCGACCTGCCCGCCGGAGCCCGGGCGGTTTTCCACCTCGACCGGCTGGCCCAGCACGGCCGACAGCGGCTCGACGACGATGCGCGCGATCTCGTCCGGCGACGACCCTTGCGGAAAACCGACCAGTAAGCGCACCGGGCGCACCGGCCACCGGGGCGGGGGTGGCGCTGGCATGGCCCAGCCGGACGGCAGCAGCCCCCCCGCCGCCCAGGCCGCCCCCTGGAGCAGGCGGCGGCGCAGCAGCGACGGCCCGGCGGGCGCCGGATCCAGCGCCATGCGGGGGGAGCGGGGTGCAGGCTTCATGCAAAGCGATCAGGATCGACGTTGGCCCCTCGGGCACGGGCGTCAGGACGCCCCCCGAGGCGCGAGCGGATCGGGCGGTCCATCGTAGAGCCACGGCTGATCCAGCAGCCGCTCGCCCAGCAGGGCCATGGCCCGGTCGCGTCCCCAACGCACGAGCCCGCGGGCATGGAACACCACCCCGTTGCGGCGCGAGCGCGCCTGCACCCGGGCATTGCGCGCCCAGCGCCCCTGGGCCCATTGCGCCAGCCAACCGGGCCAATCCACCTGCCCCGGTGGCTGCGCGCGCAGCAGCCGGCCCAGCGCCCAGGCATCCTCCAGGGCCATCGCCGCCCCCTGCGCCAGATAGGGACGCATCGGATGCGCCGCATCGCCGAGCAGCGCCACGCGGCCGCGCGCATGCTCGTGGGGTCCGCGCATCGGCTCGCGCGCATGCAGCGGCCACAGGCGCCAGTGGAGGACGGCGTGCAGCACCGCTTCCAGATCGGCGTGCACCGGCCCCAGCGCGGCCCGCAGGTGCACGGCGTGGGCCTCGTGGTCCCATCCCTCGGCATCCGTGGGGGGCAGCGGCCCCTCGACCACCATCACCACATTGAGCCACTGCCCCGTGCGCACCGGGTAATGCACGCCGTGCAGACGCGGCCCTAGCCAGGCGACGACCTCGGACGCACGCAGACGCGCGGGCAGATCGGCCATGCGCACCAGCCCGCGGTACGCCAGATGGCCGCTGAAGACCGGCCGGCCATCCCCCAGCAGGTGCTGGCGGGTCGGGCTCCAGACCCCATCGGCCGCGAGCAACACGTCCGCCGTCCAGCGGCGTTCGGCGGCGGTGCGCACCTCCACGCCGTCGGCCCGCTCGGCATACGCCACCACCGCCTCGCCGTTGTGCAGGGCGACGCCCGTCGTGTCCTGCAGCGCCGCCAGCAGCAGGCCGTGCAGATCGGCACGGTGGACGGTGGCATAGGGCTCGCCATACCGCTGGCGGGCGCGTTCGCCCAGCGCCAGTTCGCCCAGCTCGTCGCCGCCGTGCGCGGCGCGCACGCGCAGCCGCTGCGGAAAGGCGGCCACGGCCGCCAGCGGCTCGCGCAGGCCCCAGTCATGCAGCACCCGCACCGCGTTGGGGCCGAGCTGGATGCCCGCGCCCACCTCCGAAAAGGTCGGCGCCCGCTCCAGCAGGGCAATGTCGCTGTCGGGCCGCGCCTGGGCGCAGGCCAGCGCCGCCCCCAGCCCGGCCATGCCGCCGCCGACGACGAGGATGCGGCCCGGTGCTGCCCCCGGCCTCATCGCCACGCCGGCCACGCCCCGCGCGCCGCGCGCCACGCGCTCTCGGCCGCGCCGGCGCCAAACCGCCGCGCCAGCCGCTCCGCCACGCTCTCGCGCTGGGTGTAGTCGACGATGTCTTCGGCCTTGACGACTTCGCGCGCCACGTAATCCAGGTTGCCAAAGTCGTCGGCCAGCCCCATTTCGACCGCGCGCTGGCCGGTCCACACCAGACCGGTGAAGGTGTCCTCGGTCTCTTTCAGGTGCTCGCCCCGGCCCTTGCGCACCACGTCGATGAACTGCCGGTGGATGTCGTCGAGCATCTGCTGCGCATGGGCCCGGTGGCGCGCCGTCTGCGGGCTGAACGGGTCCAGAAAGCCCTTGTTCTCGCCCGCGGTGAGCAGCCGCCGCTCCACCCCCAGGCGCTCCATCAACCCGGTGAAGCCAAAGCCGTCCATCAGCACACCGATGCTGCCCACCAGACTGGCCTTGTCCACATAGATGCGGTCCGCCGCCGCAGCCACATAGTAGGCGGCCGAGGCGCAGGTCTCCTCCACCACGGCATAGACGGGCTTGTCGTGCTGTGCCTTCAGGCGCCAGATCTCGTCATTGATGATGCCGGCCTGCACCGGGCTGCCGCCGGGCGAGTCGATCAACAGCACGACGGCCTGCGCACCCGGATCTTCGAACGCGGAACGCAGCGCCGACACGATGTTGCTGGCGCTGGCCTCGGTGTCCGCCCCGATCTCGCCGCGCAGCTCGATCAGCGCCGTGTGCGGGGTGGTGGTGGGCGTGGGCGGCACCACGTCACGGTACAGCAGCCACGCCACGGCCCCGAACGCCAGCAACCAGACCAGCCGCCAGACGTTGCGCCAACGCCGGGCGGCCCGCTGTTCCTGCAGGGCCGCGAAGGCCAGCTTCTCCAGCAGCGCCCGCTCCCACCCGGGGCCGACGGGATCGGCCTGCGGGGCAGACGACGGCGCGGCGTCGGAGGCGCCCGCTTGCGCGGGTGGCGGGGATTCGGATGGCATCATGGCGGTCAAAAGACAACGGGTTGCAGGTCGTATTGTGACTGCCAAAAGACCACCCCGTCGCGCTCACGCGCGGGGATGGCCACCAGAGGCCCGCGACCCGGGCCGCCCACGCAACGCCCGGTGTGCGGCTCGAACAGCGCCCCGTGGGCGCCGCAGACCAGAAACTGCCCGGTCAGGTCGAAAAAGCGGTTGGGCATCCAGTCCATCTCCATCGCCACATGGCTGCAGCGGTTGAGGTACGCATGGACGGCGCCCCGGTAGCGAATGGCAAAGGCCCGGCACGTCTGGCCCCGGTAGCGCACGTCGAAGGGCACCGCCTCGCCGCCCTCGGCCAAGTCCGCGCTGCGGCACAGCGCATGCCACGACGCCCCGGCCACGCCAGTACCGGCGTCTGACCCGCTGTCGTTCCGCATCGACTCGTCCATACCGTCCCTCCGCCATGGCGATGGGCCCCGTCCGGGCGCCCCTTTCACCCGACCTGATCCAACCCAAGCATAGCGCGGCGGCAGCGACAATACCGCCATGGAGACCTTTGCCCCTGCCCTGCCCCGGCCCATCGTCCTGGGCTCCACCTCGCCGTACCGGCGCGAGCTGCTGGCACGGCTGCGCCTGCCCTTCGAAACCGTCGCCCCCCAGGTGGACGAAACCCCACTGCCGGGCGAACCCCCAGCCCGCCTGGCACAACGCCTGGCCCGCGCCAAGGCCGAGGCCGTCGCCCAACGGCACCCGCAGGCCATCGTGATCGGCAGCGACCAGGTGGCGGACCTGGATGGCGCCGCGCTGGGCAAACCCGGGACGCACGAGCGCGCGGTCGCGCAGTTGCGCGCCATGCGCGGGCGGACGGTGCGCTTTCAGACCGCGCTGGCGGTCGTCTGCCACGCCAGCGGCTATGCGGCGGAGGATCTGGCGGTGGTGGAGGTGCGCTTTCGCGACCTGAGCGACGCCGAAATCGAGCGCTATCTGCTCGCCGAACGCCCTTACGACTGCGCCGGCAGCGCCAAGAGCGAGGGGCTGGGCATCGCGCTGCTGGAGTCCATCGTCAGCGACGACCCCAGCGCCCTCGTCGGCCTGCCGCTGATCCGCACCGCGCGGCTGTTGCGCGGCGCCGGGGTGACGTTGCCATGAATCCGGCCACGCCCGATGCCGCGATGCCCGACGCAGCGGCGCCCGGCACGCTCTATCTGGTGCCGACGCCGTTGGACTTTGGCTGCGCGCCCCAGCCGGACGTGCGCGAGGCCCTGCCCGCCTTGACCCTGGCGACGGCGGCCCGCCTGACGCACTGGATCACCGAAAACGCCAAAAGCACGCGCGCCTTCCTCAAGCGCGTGCAGGCGGTGCAGCCCCTGGTGGCCCCGCTGCAGCAGCACACGATCACCGAGCTACCACGCGATTGGCACAAACACGGCGACCGCCACCGGGGGGCGGATGCCCAGGCGCGCGAATGGCTGGCACCGGCGCTGCAAGGCCACGCCATCGGTTTGGTGAGCGAGGCCGGCATGCCCGCGATCGCCGACCCCGGGGCCGCCGTGGTCCGCGCCGCCCACGCCCTGGGCTTGCGGGTGGTGCCGCTGATAGGCCCGGTGTCGCTGATGCTGGCGCTGGCCGCCAGCGGCTGCCACGGCCAGCACTTCGCCTTCGTCGGCTACCTGCCGCAGGGGGCGGGGGAACGCGCGGCGCGCCTGCGCGAGCTGGAAGCCACCGCGCGCCGGCTGGGCCAGACCCAGATCTTCATCGAAACGCCCTACCGCAACGCCGCTTTGCTGCAAACCGCGCTGCAGGTGCTGCCGCCCGACACGCGGCTGGCGCTGGCCTGCGGCCTGGGCCTGCCGACGCAAGCCGTGCACAGCGCACGCGTGGCCGACTGGCGCCGCCAGCCGCCCGCCCTGCCGCTCGACTTGCCGGCCGTGTTCGTCCTGGGCCACTGAATCGGGCCCGCCCGCCGTCAGTGGCGGAAGTGCCGCACGCCGGTAAAGACCATCGCCACGCCGCGCTCGTCGGCGGCGGCGATCACCTCGGCGTCGCGCACCGAGCCGCCCGGCTGGATCACGCAGGTGGCGCCGGCGTCCACCACCACGTCCAGCCCGTCGCGGAACGGGAAGAACGCATCGCTGGCCACCGCCGTGCCTTTGAGGCTTAAGCCCGCGGCCTGCGCCTTGATGCTGGCGATGCGCGCGGAGTCCAGCCGGCTCATCTGCCCGGCGCCCACGCCCATCGTCATGCCGTCCTTGCAGAAGACGATGGCGTTGCTCTTGACGTACTGCGCCACCGCCCAGGCGAACAGCAGGTCCTGCAGCTCCTGCGCGCTCGGCTGGCGGCGCGTGACGACGCGCAGGTCCTCGGGCCGCAGCACGTGGTGGTCGGCGGTCTGCACCAGCACGCCGCCGCCGACGCGCTGCAGGTGCAGCCGGTTGCGCGTGGCGGCCACGTCGGTCGGCAGCGCGATGCGCAGCAGCCGCACGTTGGCCTTGGCCTTGAACACCGCCAGCGCCTCCGGCGTGAAGTCCGGCGCGATCAGCACCTCGACGAACTGCTGCGCCACCGCCTGCGCGGCCTGGCCGTCCAGTGCCCGGTTGAAGGCGATAATGCCGCCGAAGGCGCTCGTGGGGTCGGTCTGGAACGCCTTGCGGTAGGCCTCCAGCGCCGTGGCGCCGATGGCCACGCCGCACGGGTTGGCGTGCTTGATGATGACGCAGGCCGGCGCCTCGAAGCCCTTGACGCACTCCCACGCCGCGTCGGCGTCGGCGATGTTGTTGTAGGAGAGTTCCTTGCCCTGCAGCTGCTGCGCGGTGGCCAGCGACCCGACCTGCGCGTCCGGGTCGCGGTAGAAGGCGGCCTGCTGGTGCGGGTTCTCGCCGTAGCGCAGGTCCTGCACCTTGGTCCAGCAGGCGTTGAACTGGGCCGGAAACGGCAGCCGCGCCGGCTCGACCTCGGCCGCCGGCACGCCGGCCGACAGGTCCAGCGCCGACAGGTACTGACTGATCGCGGCGTCGTACTGCGCGATGCGGTTGAACGCCGCCACTGCGAGCTGCAGGCGCGTGGCGTCGCTGACGCGCCCGCCGTCCTTGAGTTCGGCCAGCACCGGGGCGTACTGCGCCGGGTCGGTCAGCACGGCCACATCACGCCAGTTCTTCGCCGCCGAGCGCACCATCGCCGGCCCGCCGATGTCGATGTTCTCGATCGCCTCGGCCAGCGTGCAGCCGGGCCGCGCCACCGTGGCCTCGAACGGATAGAGGTTGACCACCAGCAGGTCGATCGGGGCAATGCCGTGCTGCGCCAGCGCCGCCATGTGCGCCGGCACGTCGCGCCGCGCAAGCAGCCCGCCGTGGATCCCGGGGTGCAGCGTCTTGACGCGGCCGTCCAGCATTTCCGGAAAGCCGGTCACGTCGGCCACCTCGGCAACCGGCAGGCCGGCCTCGGCCAGCAGGCGGGCAGTGCCGCCGGTGGAAATCAGCTGCACGCCCAGCGCGTGCAGCTCGCGCGCCAGCTCCAGCACGCCGGTCTTGTCGGAGACGGAAATCAGGGCTCTCATCGTCGGGGGATCCTCGGGGGGCGGTTGCGGTGAATCGGGGCTGGGCTTCAGCCGTCGAGCAGGCCGTGCTCGAGTAGCTTCTTGCGCAGCGTGTTGCGGTTGAGGCCCAGCCACTGGGCGGCGCGCGACTGGTTGCCGCGCGCGCGCGCCATCACCACCTCCAGCAGCGGCTTTTCCACCGCGCGGATCAGCATCTCGTGCAGATTGGCCGGCTCGGTGTCGGCGAGCGTCGCGAAGTAGGCGTCGAGGCTTTCGCGCACGCAGTCGGGCAGGTGGGGGGACTGGGGATCCATGTCGGGTGTCGGGTTCGGGGTCGTCAGGCCGCCAGCGCCGCCTCGGGCTCGGGGCGGGCGGCGGGTTCGGCGGCCGGGGCAGCGTCGCGCTCGTCGAGGAAATCCTCCAGCGCCTGCAGCTGCGCCTCGGCCCGCTCGGCGGCGATCACCGCGGCGCGCAGCCGCTGCTGCGCCGCCGGCGGGCCGCCGAGCGCGCGCAGGTACCACAGCAGGTGCTTGCGCGCGCTGCGCACGCCGGCGGCCTCGCCGTAGAGCGCGTAGTGGTCCAGCAGGTGCTCGCGCAGCCACTCGCGCAGCTCGGCGGTGGTCGGCGGCGCCGCCGGGCGGCCGGTGCGCAGCTCGTGCAGGATGTCGCGGAACAGCCACGGCCGACCCTGCGCCGCGCGGCCGATCATCACCGCATCGGCCCCGGTGTGCGCCAGCACCCGGCGCACCGCCTCAGCGCCGTCGAGGTCGCCGTTGGCCACCACCGGGATGCGCACCAGGGTCTTGACGAGCGCCGTGGTGTCGTGTTCGGCCACGCCGCCGTAACCCTGCGCGCGCGTGCGCCCGTGAATCACGAGCATGCGCACGCCGGCCTCCTCGGCGATGCGCGCCAGCCGCGGGGCGTTGCGCACGGCGTCGCACCAGCCGGTGCGCATCTTCAGCGTCACCGGCACGCCATGCGGCTCGCAGGCCGCCACCACCGCCTCGATGATCGCGGCGGCCAGCGCCTCGTCCTGCATCAGGGCGGAGCCGGCCCACCGGTTGCAGACCTTCTTGGCCGGGCAGCCCATGTTGATGTCGATGATCTGCGCGCCGCGGTCGATGTTGTGGCGCGCCGCCTCGGCCATCATCGCCGGGTCGGTGCCGGCGATCTGCACTGCGATCGGCCCCGGCTCGCCGTCGTGGTTGGCGCGCCGCGCGGTCTTCAGGCTGGCCTGCAGCTCCGGGCGCGAGGTGATCATCTCGCTGACCGCGTAGCCGGCGCCCAGCCGCTTGCACAGCCGCCGGAATGGCCGGTCCGTCACCCCGGCCATCGGCGCAACGAACAGGCGGTTGGGCAGCACATAGGGGCCGATCGCGGGGCCGTCGGTCATGGCAAGCGGACGGGAAGGGGAAAGGAAGGAGGAGGAACGGGCTGCTGAAAAATTGGGCAAGATTGTACCCCTACCCCCAGCGCCTATACTGCGCGCCGGCCGACCGATACCGCCATGGATGACTGGATCCCGTCCCTGCTGCACACCCTCAGCCTGCCCGAGGTGGGCCTGACCACGGTATTCGTGGTGGCGTTCGTCTCGGCGACGCTGCTGCCCATGGGGTCGGAGCCGGCCGTGTTCGCGCTGGTCAAGCTCAACCCCGAGTTGTTCTGGCCGGCCATCCTGGTGGCCACCGTGGGCAACACCCTCGGCGGTGCGGTGAGCTGGGCCATGGGCTACGGCGCACACGCGGCCATCGACCGCGCGCGCGGCTCGCCCACCCATCTGCGCGCGCTGGACTGGCTGGAGCGCTTTGGCCCCAAGGCCTGTTTGCTGAGCTGGCTGCCCGCCGTGGGCGACCCGCTGTGCGCGGTGGCGGGGTGGCTCAAGTTTCCGTTCTGGCCCTGCGTGGCCTACATGGCCGTGGGCAAATTCGCCCGCTACGTGGTCATGACCGCCGGGCTGCTGTGGCTGGTGCCGGGCGACTGGTCTGCGCTGGCGCGCTGAGGGGGGCATCGCCCGCCGCGGACGCAGCGGGGGGGTCCGTCTCGCGCAACCGCTCGCCCAAGGCCCGCTCGATCAGCGGCGGCAAATCGCGCACGAGGTCGGGCTTGTGCACCACGGCGACGTCCTCCAGCGCGTGCGCATAATCGCGGCGCGCCTGCTCGTCCAGCGAGGTGAGCACGATCAGCCCGCACCCGCCGAACAGTTCGTGGCGGCGCAGGCCCATGACCATCGATGCGCCATCGATGCCCGGCAGCAAAATGTCCACGATCAGCAGATCGGGCTGCAACTGCCCAAAGGACACCAAGCCCGAAATCCCGTCGCCCGCCACATGCAATTCGGCGCGGGGGAAGCGCTGGCGCACCAGCAACTGCACCAGGTGCTGGAAATGCGAAGAATCCTCGATGAGCAAAATGCGCGGCGGCCGGCCGCTGCGCGCGGCCCCGCGGCGCGGCCGCGCCATGCGCGAGGCCGCGGGGGGTG
Source organism: Tepidimonas fonticaldi (assembly GCF_001675355.1). Classification (NCBI taxonomy): domain Bacteria; kingdom Pseudomonadati; phylum Pseudomonadota; class Betaproteobacteria; order Burkholderiales; genus Tepidimonas; species Tepidimonas fonticaldi. The sequence continues at coordinate 286,665 of NZ_LZDH01000065.1, forward strand.
CCACCCCGGCGCGGCTGCGGGCCAGCCAGCGCTGCAGGGACGACGCGGTGATGCGGCGGTGCCCCCCCGGGGTTTTCCACGCCTGCAGATCGCCCCGGTCGACCATCAACTGGACGGAGCGCACGGCCATGCCCAGGATGCGGGCGACCTCCAGGGTCGTGTAGTACGCCTCGGCGTCGGATGGCAGATCGGAATCGATATCGTCCGGTTTCATTCCCGCCATTTTGACCTAAAACTGACAAGAATGCGGATTTTTGCTCATTCGTCCGCGCCGAGCAAGCGCTGCCATCCCTGCGGCCCGAGCCGGCGCAGGGTGTCCAGATTGCGCTCGACGATCGCCTCGACCGGGTCGCCCGAGGCCACGGCGCGCGCCACGCTGTCCTCGCGCAGCAGGTGCAGCGTCGCATAGGGCGCGCGGTTGGTGGCGTTGGTGATGTCGTCCGGATCGACGCCGTCGAACACGAAGTCCGGGTGGAAGGGCGCGACCTGGATCACCCCCTCCAGCCCGTGCTCTTCGATCACCCGATCCACCACGTCCAGAAAATCGTTGAACACGAAGAAGTCCGGAAACAGCGTCGGGTGCACGAGCAGCGTCGTGTCGAGTACCTCGGGCGGCGTATCACGCAGCCGCAGCAGCTCGGCATCCAGATCGTCCAGAAAGGCATCCAGATGCCGCGCCCGGCTGACCGCGATGCGCACCTGGTCCTTCACCCAGACCGCCTTGGCAAACGGGCACAGATTCAGGCCGATGACGGCGCGCTCGATCCAGCGGCGCATCGCCGCCTCGACCGCGGACACGTCGGGCACACCGGGCGGGGCGGCTGGAGCGCCGGGCGCGGGGACGGGCGTGGCAGCCACGGTCAGGCCAGCGACTTGAAGCGCACGCGCTTCGGGCGCGCCCCCTCTTCACCCAGCCGGCGCACCTTGTCGGCCTCGTACTCGGTGAAGTTGCCGTCGTAGAAGTACCACTGGCTGTCGCCCTCGTAGGCCAGGATGTGCGTGCAGATGCGGTCGAGGAACCAGCGGTCGTGGCTGATGACCAACGCGCTGCCGGCAAACTCCAGCAGCGCATCTTCCAGCGCGCGCAGGGTTTCCACGTCCAGATCGTTGGACGGTTCGTCCAGCAGCAGCACGTTGCCGCCCTTGGCCAGCGTCTTGGCCAGGTGCAGCCGGCCGCGCTCGCCGCCCGACAGATCGGCGACGCGCTTTTGCTGGTCGTTGCCCTTGAAGTTGAAGCGGCCCAGATACGCCCGGCTGGGCATGACGAACTTGCCGACGGTGATGTTGTCCAGCCCGCCGGAGACGTCCTCCCACACGGTCTTGCTGCCGTCCAGGCTGTCGCGGCTCTGGTCCACGAAGGCGAGTTTGGCGGTCTGGCCGATGATGATCTCGCCGCTGTCGGGCTTTTCCACGCCCTGGATCATGCGAAACAGCGTGGACTTGCCCGCGCCGTTGGGGCCGATGATGCCGACGATGGCGCCGGCCGGCACGCTGAACGAGAGGTTGTCGATCAGCAGCCGGTCACCGAACGATTTGCTGACGTTCTTGAACTCGATGACCTGCGAGCCCAGCCGCTCGGCGACGGGGATGAAGATCTCGTTGGTCTCGTTGCGCTTTTGGTATTCGTAGTCGCTCAGCTCCTCGAAGCGCTGCAGACGCGCCTTGCTCTTGGCCTGGCGCCCCTTGGCGTTGGCGCGCACCCACTTGAGCTCCTCCTTCATGGCCTTGCGGCGCGCGTCCTCGGACTTTTGCTCCTGCTCCAGCCGGCGCTCCTTTTGCTCCAGCCATTCGGAGTAGTTGCCCTTGTACGGGATGCCCATGCCGCGGTCCAGCTCCAGAATCCATTCCGCCGCGTTGTCCAGGAAGTAGCGGTCGTGCGTGATCGCCACCACCGTGCCGGGGAAGCGCTGCAGGAACTGCTCCAGCCAGTGCACGCTCTCGGCGTCCAGGTGGTTGGTCGGCTCGTCCAGCAGCAGCATGTCCGGCTTGGACAGCAGCAGCCGGCACAGCGCCACGCGGCGCTTCTCGCCACCCGAGAGGTTTTTGATCTGGGCATCCCACGGCGGCAGGTTCAGCGCATCGGCGGCCAGCTCCAGTTGCAGGTCGGTGTTCTCGCTGCCGGCGGCGGCGATGATGGCCTCCAGCTCCGCCTGCTCGGCGGCCAGCGCGTCGAAGTCGGCGTCCGGCTCGGCATACGCGGCATAGACCTCCTCCAGCCGCTTCTTGGCCGCCAGCGCGCCGCCGATGCCCTCTTCCACCGCCTGACGCACGGTCTGGTCGGGGTTGAGCTGCGGCTCCTGCGGCAGGTAGCCGATCTTGATGCCGGGCATGGGCACGGCCTCGCCCTCGAAATCCTTGTCCACCCCGGCCATGATCTTGAGCAGCGTGGACTTGCCGGCGCCGTTGAGCCCCAGCACACCGATCTTGGCGCCGGGGAAGAAACTCAGCGAAATGTCCTTCAAGATCTGCCGCTTGGGCGGCACGGTCTTGGAGACGCGGTTCATCGTGAAAACATACTGGGCCATCGCGGGCTACCTTCGGAAAAACAACGGATCGTGAAAAAAATGTCCCGGGATCGCGGCCCGGGTTTCCTCGAATTATCCCAGTTATGCAACAATTCGGGTTGACCGGGCCCTGCAGTCGCGCCCCGGCTCACCTTCCTGACCCCATCTGCCCCTGACTGAGCCGCTCGACCGGTGCGCGGGATCGACCGATCCGGCACCCGACGGCGTGGGCTGATGCCGCGCGCCCCGGCATGGGCGCCCGACCTTCACATGACATTCGAAGAACTCCAACTGCTGCCGGCCATCGTCGAGGCCGTGCGCGAGCAGGGCTACGAGACGCCCACCCCCATCCAGGCCGAGGCCATCCCCGCCGTGCTGGCCGGACACGACCTGCTGGCCGGCGCCCAAACCGGCACCGGCAAGACGGCCGCCTTCACGCTGCCGATGCTGCATCTGCTCGCCTCGCGCGGCGAGACGCCCAAGCGCGGTCAGCCGCGCCCCATCCGCGCCCTGGTGCTGACCCCCACCCGCGAGCTGGCCGCCCAGGTCGAGGACTCGGTCAAAGCCTACGGCAAGCACCTCAAGCTCAAATCGGCGGTGGTGTTTGGCGGCGTGGGCCTCAATCCCCAGATCGAAAAGCTGGCCAAGGGCGTGGACATCCTGGTGGCGACACCGGGCCGGCTGCTGGACTTGGCCGATCAGGGCCACCTCGACCTCTCCAAGGTCGAAATCCTGGTGCTAGACGAGGCCGACCGCATGCTCGACATGGGCTTCATCCACGACGTGCGCAAGGTGCTGGCGCTGCTGCCGGAAAATAAGCAGAGCCTGCTGTTCTCGGCCACCTTCAGCGACGAGATCAAGGCGCTGGCCGCCGGCCTGCTGCGCGAGCCGCGGCACATTCAGGTAACGCCGCCCAACACCACGGTGCAGCGCATCCGCCAGACCATCCACCCCGTGGGCCGCACCAAGAAGATGGCGCTGCTCAAGCACCTGTTGGACGGCAACGGCTGGAACCAGGTGCTGGTGTTCACGCGCACCAAGTTCGGCGCCAACCAGGTGGCGCAGTTCCTCAACGAACACGGCATCAGCGCGATGGCGCTGCACGGCAACAAGAGCCAGACGGCGCGCACCCAGGCGCTGGATGGTTTCAAGAGCGGGCAGCTGCGCGTGCTGGTGGCCACCGACATCGCCGCGCGCGGCATCGACATCGAGGAGCTGCCGCACGTCGTCAACTACGACATCCCCAATGTGCCCGAGGACTATGTGCACCGCATCGGCCGCACCGGCCGTGCCGGCGCCGAGGGCGAGGCGCTGAGCTTCGTCAGCCTAGACGAAGAAGGCTGGATGATGGCCATCGAGCGCTTCACCGGGCAACAGATCCCAGTGCAGGTGCTGCCGGAGTTCATGCCCGAGCCCGGGGAAAAGGCCGAACCCATCGCCATGGGCCGCCAAGTCCTGTGGGGTGGCGCCGGCAAGCCGCCCAGCCGCGAAGTCATGGCCGCAGCGGCCAAGGCCGCCCGGCGCGAGATGCTGGACCGCATGCGCGCCCGCAAAGCCGGCCCCGCACCGAAGGCGTCCGCGGCCGCCGAGGCAGCGGAGCGGGCCGACCGGGATGACGACGATGCGACCGACTCGGAAGACGGCGACATGGGCGCGGATGGCGAGCAGCGCACCCGCATCGACCCCGACGGGCGGCGCAGCCGCAACCGGCGCCGCCGTGGCAAGGCCAAAGGCGCTGGCGGTAGCATCGGCAACGCCGGCGGCGGCCAGCCGCCCCGTGTGGATGGCGGCGCGGCCGCCCAGCCGCGCCCACCGCGCGAAGGCGCAGGGCGGGACGGCCGCCCCGCGCCCCAATCGTCCGGCGCCCGCAAACCCCAGCCAGCGGGGCCGGCACGCCAGCCGGACCCGCTGCGCACCGGTATCGACGCCCTGAACGACCGCGGCCGCCGCAACCGCAACAAAAACCGCGGCGGCGGGGGCAAAGGCGGGGGCGGGGGCGGCGGCATCGATCCGCTGCGCACCAGCTTCGGCCGCATTCAGTGACACCAACGGAAGGAATCCACCATGCGCATCCTCCACACCATGCTGCGGGTCGGCGACTTGCAGCGCTCCATCGCCTTCTACACCCAGGTGCTGGGCATGCAGTTGCTGCGCACCTCCGAAAACCCGGAGTACAAGTACTCGCTCGCCTTCCTGGGCTTTGACGGGGGCAACCCCGGCCAGGCCGAGATCGAGCTGACCTACAACTGGGGCGTCGACAAGTACGAGATGGGCACGGCCTACGGCCACATCGCCATCGGCGTGCCCGACGTGTACGCGGCGTGCGAGCGCATCCGCGCCGCGGGCGGCACCATCACGCGTGAACCCGGCCCGGTCAAGGGCGGCACGACGGTGATCGCCTTCGTCACCGACCCCGACGGCTACAAGATCGAGCTGATCCAGCGCGACTTTGATGCCGCCGGGGCGGGGCTGAGCTGACCGCCATCACAGCCGCTCGGCCCCGCCGAGGTAGGGCCGCAGCGCTTCGGGCACGGTGATGGTGCCGTCGGCGTTCTGGTAGTTTTCCAGCACCGCCACCAGCGCCCGCCCGACCGCCAAGCCCGAGCCGTTGAGCGTGTGCACCAGTTCCGGCTTGCCCTGCGCGTTGCGAAAGCGCGCCTGCAGCCGCCGCGCCTGGAAGTCGCCGCAGTTGCTCACCGAGCTGATCTCGCGGTAGGTGCCCTGCGCCGGCAGCCACACCTCCAGGTCGTGCGTGCGCGCGGCGCCAAAGCCCATGTCGCCGGTGCACAGCAGCACCACGCGGTACGGCAGGCCCAGCCGCTGCAGGATCGCCTCGGCGTGGCCGGTCATCTCCTCCAGCGCCGCGTGGCTGTGCTGCGGGTGCACGATCTGCACCATCTCCACCTTGTCGAACTGGTGCTGGCGGATCAGGCCGCGCGTGTCGCGCCCGGCCGCGCCGGCCTCGGAGCGGAAGCACGGCGTGTGCGCGGTCAGCTTGATCGGCAGTTCGGCCTCGGTCAGGATGGCGTCGCGCACGAAGTTGGTCAGCGTCACCTCGCTGGTGGGGATCAGATACATCGCCCCCTCGTCGCCCTCGGCGCCCCCCTTCTTGGCGGCGAACAGGTCGGCCTCGAACTTGGGGAGCTGCCCCGTGCCGCGCAAGGTCTGCGCATTGACGACGTACGGGGTGTAGCACTCGGTGTAGCCGTGCTCGCCGGTCTGCACATCCAGCATGAACTGCGCGAGCGCCCGATGCAGCCGTGCGATCGGCCCGCGCAGCACGGCAAAGCGGGCACCGCTGAGCTTGGCCGCGGTCTCGAAGTCCAGCCCCAGCCGCTCCCCCAGCGTCACGTGGTCCCGCGGCTCGAACGGCAGCGCCGTCGGCGACCCGCCCAGGCCGCCGGCGGGGCTCCAGCGGCGCAGCTCCACGTTGCCGCTTTCGTCCGGGCCGACGGGCACTTCCGGCTGCGGCAGGTTGGGCACGGCCAGCAACAGCGTCTGCAGTTCCGTCTGGATCTGCTCCAGCCGCGCGGCGGAGGCCTCCAGCGTCCCTTTGATCTGGGCGACCTCGGCCATGGCGGCCTCGGCTTCGGCATGCTGACCCTTGCCTTTGAGCACGCCAATTTGCTTGGACAGGCTGTTGCGGCGGGCTTGCAGCTCCTCGGTGCGGACCTGCAGGGCCTTGCGCTCGTTTTCGAGCGCGGTGAAGGCCGCGACGTCGAGATAGGGTTGGGGGTTCTTTCGGGTCTCAAGCCGCGCGACGACGGCGTCGAGGTCGCGGCGCAGGGTGGCGATATCGAGCATGGTGGCGCAATTGTAGGCGGGGCGCTGCACAGCGACGCACCCCCGCCGGGCGGACGGCCGGGCAGCAAAAAGCCCGCCGAAGCGGGCTTGGTCACACCCGTTGGGGCTGGCCGGCTCAGGCCGCCAGGCCCGGGTTGCCGCCGACGTTGATGACCTTGGGCTGGTTGATCTGCACCGGCTTGATGACCTTTTTGTCGCGCAGATAACCCGCAACCACGTCCCAGATCGGGGTACCGGTCACGCCCTCTTGCACCGACGCCCAGCCCGCCACCTTGTAGGTCTTGTCCGCGGCCAGCGGCTTGCCCTTCAGGGTCAGGTTCTGGATGCGCTGGCCCATGGGCGCGGTCGGGTCGATGGTGTACTGGATGCCGCCGACGCGCACCATGTCGCCGCCCTGCTGGTAGTACGGATCGGGGTTGAACAGGTTGTCGGCCACGTCCTCCATGATCTCTTTGATCTGGGCGCCCGTGAACTCGTTGAGCGTGGTGGCCGGGTAGGTCATGGCCATCTGATCCATCATGCGCTCGTAGGTGATCACGTCGCCCGGCAGCAGGCTGGTGCCCCAGCGCACGCCCGGCGAGAAGGCCGCATCCGCCCCCTTGACCTCCATCAGCGCATCCAGAATGAGCTGGTCCCACGATCCGTTGAAGTTGCCGCGACGGTACAGCAGGCCTTCGGTGACCGCGAGCTTCTCTTCCAGCTTGGCCTTGTACGGCGCGCGCACCTTCTCGATGTAGGCCGCCATCTCGGCATCGGCCGGCAGCAGGTTGGCAAACACCGGCAGCAGGCGGTACTGGTAGCCGCGCACCTGACCGTCCCGCACGTCGAAGTCCAGCACCCCCAGGAACTTGCTGTTGGAGCCGGCGTTGGTCACCAGCGTCTGGCCACCGGCGTTCTTGACGATGACCGGCGCGGGCATGCCGTCGTGGGTGTGGCCGCCCAGGATGGCGTCGATGCCGCGCACGCGCGAGGCCATCTTGATGTCCACATCCATGCCGTTGTGCGACAGCACCACGACCACCTTGGCGCCCTTGGCGCGCACCTCGTCGACCATCTTCTGCATGTGGTCGTCACGGATGCCAAAGGTCCAGTCCGGCACCATCCAGCGCGGGTTGGCGATCGGGGTGTAGGGGAAAGCCTGGCCAATGATGGCCACCGACACGCCGTTTTGCTCTTTGATCACATACGGCGGGAAGACCAGCTCTTCGAAATCCGCCGTCTTGACGTTCTGGGCGACGAAGTCGATGTGGCCCTTGAAGTCCTTCTCGACGATCTCCTGCACGCGCTTGGCGCCGAAGGTGAACTCCCAGTGCGGGGTCATGACGTTGACGCCCAGCAGCTTGCATGCGTCGACCATGTCTTGGGCGTTGGTCCACAGCGAGGTGGCCGAGCCCTGCCAGGTGTCACCGCCATCGCACAGCAGCGCGTGCGGGCGGCTGGCTTTGAGCATTTTGACCAGCGTGGCCAGGTGCGCAAAGCCGCCCACCTTGCCGTAGGTCTTGGCCGCGCGGGCAAAGTCCAGATAGGTGAAGGCGTGCGCCTGGTGCGTGCCCGGGCGGATGCCGAAGTGCTTGAGCAGGTGCTCACCGACCAGGTGCGGCGGCCGGCCGCGCGCCTCGCCGACGCCCAGGTTGACGCTCGGCTCGCGGAAATACACCGGCGTGAGCTGCGCGTGGCAGTCGGTGAAATGCAGGAAGCTGACGTTGCCGAACTTGGGCACGTCGTACAGGCGGCTGACGGCGCCCGGCTTGGCGGCCAGGACGTCCTCGTGGGCAATGGTCATGCCAGAGGCGCTGGCGACGGCCAGCACCTGAAGAAACTCGCGGCGGCTGAAACTCATGGTGACGGTTCCTGTGGAAGCTGAAGGGGCGCCTGGAAAGCAAAGGCCAGCGGGCCGTCGGGTCCGCTGGCCCTGGGTGGGCCGCTGGGGTGCGGCCCGGGGCGCCCGGCGTGCGGGATCAGGCGATCACGGCCTCGTCGGTGCGCGACTCGCCCTTGTTGTCGGTCCACTTGACCACGATCTTGTCGCCCTTGTTGGCGCCCTTGAACTTGAAGCTCAGGAACGGGTTTTGCGACACCGCCCCGCTCCACAGCGCCTTGAGCACTTCCTTGCCGTTGTGCGTGGCCACCACGTCCGTGATGTGGTGCGCCGGCACCAGCGCACCGCTCGCATCGCGCCGCGTGCCCGGCTCCATCGGGTGGCTCATGAGCACCCGCACCGTCGTCACCCCACCGGCCTCGTTGGCCCGGATGCGCATCGGATCTGCCATCTTCGTCTCTCCTTCGCGTTCGTTACCCTGTGTCGCTTCAGCCGCCGCAGCCGCCCAGCGTCACCTTCGTTTCCTTGACGGCCGAGTACAGCTTGCCGTCGGCCTTGACCACCGCCAGCACGTTGGTGCTCTGCCCCATCTTCAGGCGCGTCTGCACGTCCGCCTCGGTGCCCGCCGGAATCATGAACATCGCCGACAGCGGCGTCGGGTTCTTCTCCACCAGCAGGTAAATCTCGGTCGTGTTGGGCAGCTTGCTCACCGCACCCACCGGCACCACCGCACCGTTTTCCGCGATGTCCGGCGAGACGATTTGCACCTGGTCGCTCGTCGCGGGCTGGCCCCCCACCGCCTTGAGCGCGTCCGCCAGCGTCTTGGCCGCAAAGCCGTCGCGGCCCGACGCCAGCGCCTGCTCGGCCGTCACCACGCCCAGCGACACCAGCGTCGCCAGCGCCCCGCCGGCCTTCAGCACGGCGCGTCGGTTTTGTTTCATATGCAACTCCTTGTCGTAAACGTCATTCGGGACGACGGGCACGCCCGCCATCACTTGTCGGGTGCCCCCGCCAGCACCCACTCAGCCAACAGCTTGGCGTCATTGTCGCCGAGCGCCGCCTGGGCCGGCATCGGCACCGGGCCCCACTTGCCTGCGCCGCCCTTCTTGATCGAGGCGGCCAGCTCCTCGGGCTTCATGCCCTTGTACTTGGCGGCGACATCCTTGTAGGACGGCCCGACCAGCTTCTTGTCCACGGCGTGGCAGCCCATGCAGGCGTTCTTCTGGGCCAGAGCCTTGGCGGCCGCGGCGTCCAGCGCATGTGCCGGGCCGACCAGGGCGGCAACCCCGGCCGCAGCCATCAGCATCGTCTTCAGGTTCATCATCGTGCTCCTTGGCGGTGGTAAGGCCTGCCGCGCAGGCCCTTCGTTAGAGTCGTGGGCAGCAGGCCCGGTTCACTTGGCGCCGGCGGCGATCCAGGCGGCGATCGCCTTGGCGTCGGCGTCGCTGACCTGGGGTTGCGGCGGCATCGGAATGGCGCCGTAAACCCCCTGCCCGCCCGCCTTGATTTTCTCCGCCAGATAGGCTTCCAGGTTGGCTTTGCCCTTGTGCTTGGCGGCCACTTCGTTGAAGCCGGGCCCGACGATCTTGTTGGCCACGCCGTGGCAGGCCGTGCAGGCGTTCTTGGCCAGCAGGCCCTTGGCGTCGGTGCCACCGGCTGCCGCGGCGGCCGGGACGGGTGCCGCCATCGACACCTTGCGGGTCAGCGGTTCCTTGCGCGGGGGCTGGGTGGTGTCCCAGCCGCGCACCGGACCGATGATGCGGTTTTGCTCGATCAGGTTGCCGTGCGCGTCCCGCATGTTCTCCGGCAGCATGGACTTGATGTCGCCCTCGATGGGGCAATTCTTCATGCAGCGGGTGTTCTGCACGTCGCCCTTGCCGTTGACCTTCCACAGCGGCTCGTAGAACACCATGCCGTTGCGGTTGGGCATGCGCTTTTGCACGTCGGCGATGTTCTGATCGCTCAGGACGAAATCCGCCGGCACGATGTTGCCCAGGTGCAGGATGTAGGCCAGCACGCCATACACCTCGTCGGTGGAGAGCGACTTCGGCGCGTTCCAGGGCATGGCGCGGTTGATGTAGTCCCACAGCGTGGAGACGGTGGCCACCTTCATCAGCGTGGTGCGCTGAGGGTAGTGCGCCTCCAGCCGTAGGTTGGCGACGCGGCCGGTCTCGATGTCCTTGGCCGTGGTGCCGCCGACGATCGGGGTGAAGACCTCGTTGGACTCACCGAAGTCGCCGTGGCACGAAGCGCACTTGCTCACCCAGACTTCCTCGCCCTTGCTGACCGAGCCGGAGCCCTTGGGCAGGCCGACGAAGTCGGGGCGGACGTCGATGTCCCAGGCCTTGATCTCGGCCGGCTTGGCGTCGCGGCCGATGTCGTGCCAGGGCTTGTTGGCGTGCGCGACGCCCACGCCCGCACCCAGCAGCGCGACGCCCAGGGCCGCCGCGCGGACGGTGGATTGGATCTTGCTCTTCATCAGTACACCTGCACGTTGGAGACTTCGCCGTTCTCGGACACCAGCCAGCTCTGGATCGCGTTGTTGTGGTAGATCGACCGCGTGCCGCGCACCGCGCGCAGTTGGTTGATCTTGGGCTGCACATAGCCGGTCGAATCGATGGCACGGCTTTGCAGGATGGCGGGCTTGCCGTCCCACACCCAGTCGATGTTGAAGCGGGTGAACGCCTTGGGCAGGATCGGCCCCTCCAGCCGGGCGGGACGCCAGTTGCGGCCGCCGTCGAAGGAGACGTCCACCGCCTTGATGCTGCCGCGGCCGGACCACGCCAGACCGGTCACGTTGTAGTAGCCGCGATCGAGCAGCGTCTGGCCGCCCGAGGGCGACGTGATTACGCTCTTGCACTCCTGAATGCCGGTGTACTGGCGGTGCGTGCCGTCCGGCATCAGGTCGATGTAGTGCACCGCCTCGTCCTTGGTGGCCCACTTCTGGTCGCCCACCTCGATGCGGCGCAGGTACTTGACCCAGCTCACGCCCTGCACGCCCGGAACCACGAGGCGCAGCGGGTAGCCGTTTTCGGGGCGCAGCATCTCGCCGTTCATGCCCCAGGCGACGATCACGTCGTCCAGCGCGCGCTCCAGGTCGATGGTGCGGGTCATCGACGAGCCATCGGCGCCTTCGGCCAGCACGTACTTGGCCTTCTTGCGGTCGATGCCGCACATGTCCAGCAGGGTGGACAGCAGCACGCCGGTGAACTCCGAGCAGCTGATCATGCCGTGGGTGTACTGCACGGTCGGCACGGCCACGTTGCCCCACTCCATGGCGGTGTTGGCGCCGCACTCGATGAAGTGGATGCGCGAGACGCTCGGCAGGCGCATCAGGTCGTCCATCGTGAAGACGCGCGGGCGCTTGACGAGGCCGTGCACCATCAGCCGGTGCTGGGAGGGGTCGATGTCCCACCAGCCCTGGTGGTGGCGCTCGAAGTGCAGGCCGCTGGGCGTGATGATGCCAAACAGCCCCTGCAGCGGGCAGAAGCTCACCGACGCTTGCGAGACCCGGGTCAGGCCCGGGCTTTCGCGACGCTGCAGGTTGCTCTCCCATTTGCTGGGCATGCCGTAGCCGCGCGCGGCGACGGGTTGCCCCAGGCCGGTCGTGTGCTCGGGCAGCTTGAGGATGGCGTCTTCGCCGTCCTCGGCCGCCAGGGCTTTGCCACCGACCACCGCAGAGGCGGCGCCGGCCCCCATGGCCAAGGCCTTGCCCATGAAGCTGCGCCGGGCCTTGCGGGCTTTATCGAGCAGCTCCGGGCTCAGGTGGTTCTCGGGCGCGGGCAGGACCCGGCCGATGACTTCGCGGAGGTTCTCAGACACTGGTTTCTTCCTTTGACTCAACGGGGAACACCGACGCCGGCCGACCGATCCCGCACCCCTCCCCCCGCCCCGGGTGCGCCTGCCCGGCCCCCACCTGTTGGGTGATGAGTCGGCACAGGTCCAGGTGCGACGACGGAGCCACCCGGTAAAACACCCGGGTGCCCTCGCGCCGGCGCACCAGCAAGCCCGCCTGATGCAGACGCGCCAGATGGCGCGAGACATTGGCCTGCGCCATCCCGGTGGCCTGCATGATGTCGTTGACGCAGCGCTCCGACTGGCACACGGCGTGCAGGATGCGCAGCCGCGCGGGCTCACCCAGCACGCTGAAATGTCGCGCCACCGACTCGAAGTCCGGCAGCACGGCATCCAACGGCGGGGCAGACAGAGATCGGCTCACGCCAAAACTATATGATTGATTGCGAATATCTTTATTAGTGTAAACCCTGAAGCCGACGGAAAGCTGACAAGGGCGGGCACAAAAAAGCCCGCCGCCGCGCGGGGGCGGGCGCACCACCGGGGCTCAGCCGCTCAGGCTGCCGTGGGCCAGGCGCAGCACGCGGTCGCAGCGCGCGGCCAGCTCCGGATCGTGGGTGACCAGCACGAAGGCCGTCCCCTGCGAGCGGGCCAGGTCCAGCATCAGCTCAAAGACGCTGCCGGCGGTCTCGCGGTCCAGGTTGCCCGTGGGCTCGTCCGCCAGCACACAGGCCGGCCGCGTGACGAGGGCGCGCGCGATCGCCACGCGCTGGCGCTCCCCCCCGGACAGCTCGGCGGGGCGGTGCAGCAGCCGCTCACCCAGGCCCACGCGCCGCAGCCAATGCGCCGCCTGTTCGGCCGCCACCGCCCGCCGCTCGCGCCGGATCCACAGCGGCATGGCGACATTGTCCTGGGCGGTGAACTCCGGCAGCAGGTGGTGGAATTGATAGACGAAGCCCAGATACCGGTTGCGCGCGTCCCCCTGGCGGGCCGGGGGCAGGCGGTGCAGGTCCTCACCCATCAGCCGCACCTCACCCGCGGTCGGGGCCTCCAGCGCACCCAGCAGGTGCAGCAAGGTGCTCTTGCCCGAGCCCGACGCCCCGACGATGGCCACCGTCTCGCCGGCGCGCACCGTCAAATCCACGCCGCGCAGGACGGTCACGTCCAGCCGCCCCTCACGAAAGCGCTTGACCAGCCCGCGCGCTTGCAGCACCACGTCGGCCGAGTCATTCATAGCGCAGCGCCTCCGCGGGGTTGAGCCGGCTGGCCCGCCAACTGGGGTAGAGCGTCGCCACGAAGGCCAGCACCAACGAGATGACGGCGATCGGCACGATGTCCCCGGCCTGCGGATCGCTGGGCATGCGGCTGATCAGGTAAATGTCCTGCGGCAGGAAGTGCACGCCCAGCAGCCGTTCGAGCGCCGGCACCAGCGTGTCGATGTGCAACGCCACCCCCAGGCCCAGCGCCAGCCCCAGCGCCGTCCCCACCACGCCAACGGCCGCCCCCTGCACCACGAAGATCGCCATCACGCTGCGCGGGCTGGCCCCCAGCGTGCGCAGGATGGCGATGTCGGCACGCTTGTCGGTCACGGTCATGACCAGCGTGGACACCAGGTTGAACGCCGCCACCGCGACGATGAGCGTGAGGATGATGAACATCATGCGTTTTTCCACCTGCACGGCGGCAAACCAAGTGCGATTGGCGCGCGTCCAGTCGCGCACCAGCACCCCGGGGCCCAGCGCCGGCTCGAGCTGCGCCGCCAGCTCGATGGCCACCTCGCGCGCGGCGTGCAGGTCGTCCAGCCGCACACGGATGCCGGTCGGCCCCGCCAGCCGGAACAGCCGCTGCGCGTCTTCCAGGTGCACCAGCGCCAGCGTCGCGTCGTACTCGTAGTGGCCGGAGTCGAACAACCCCACCACGGTCATCTGGCGCAAGCGGGGCACGACCCCCGCGGGCGTGAGCTGGCCGCTGGGCACCACCAGCGTCACCGCATCCCCGGTCGACACCCCCAGCGAACGCGCCAGCGCCGCCCCCAGCACGATGCCAAAGCGCCCGGGCTGCAAGGCCCCGAAGGCCTGCGCCGCCAGATCCGCCCCCAGGGCGGTGACGGCCGGCTCCTGCGCGGGGTCGATGCCGCGGATGACCGCCCCTTTCATGTCCTGCCCGCGCGCCAGCAACCCCTGCTCGGCAATGAAGGGCGCCACCGCGCGCACGCGCGGATGCTCGCGCACCCGCGCCATGGTGCCCGCCGGGTCGACCAAGGCCTCACCGGTGACGGAGAGCACCTCGATGTGCGACAGCACGCCCAGCATGCGATCGCGCACCTCTTTCTGGAACCCGTTCATCACCGACAGCACGATGATGAGCGCCGCGACCCCGAGCGCGATCCCCAGCATGGAGACCGCGCTGATAAAAGAAATGAAGCCGTTGCGGCGGGTGGCCCGGCCGGCGCGCGTGTAGCGCCAGCCGATCACGAATTCGTAGGGCAAAGGCATGGGTGTGTCGACAAGCTGCCCCGATTGTGCCGCAGCGATTGCGCAACAATCGCGCCATGCCCGAGGCCCGCCACCTGATCATCGCCTACGCCGCCCCGCCGGCCGCCGACGCCGCGGCGGAGCCGGGCACGCCGCCCCTCCCCCCCCTCCCGCGGTTGCCCGCCCTCCAACGCTGGCTGGCGCGCGCCACCCCGCACGCCCAGCACGACGGCAGCCCCTGGAGCCTGACGCCGCCGCACGAACATGCCCTGGCCCGCGCCTTGGGGTGGACGGTGGCCGATGGGCAACTGCCATGGGCCGCCTGGCACGCCGGGGTGGTGGGCGTGGGTTGCGCCTGGCTGTGGCCATGCGCCTGGCAGGCCGGCATCGACCAGATCACCATCGTGCCCCCACACGCGCTCGATCTGCGCGCGGAGGAATCGGCAGCCCTGCGCGACGCCTTCGCGCCCTACGCGGCCAGCGATGGCATCGAGCTGCACGGCGACGACCCGCTGCGCTGGCTGGCGCGCGGGGCGCTGTTCGACGGCTGGACGGGCGCCAGCCTGGACCGGGTGGCGCACCGGCGCGCCGACGGCTGGTGGCGGGATGCCGGCCGCCACCCCGCCGCCCGCACGCTGCTGCGCCTGCTCAACGAGGCCCAAATGCTCTTCCACGACCACCCGGTCAACGCGGCCCGCGCCGCGCGCGGTGCGCTGCCGGTCAACGGCCTGTGGATTGCGGGTGCCGGCCGCTGGGACGGCCACGGCCCCACCCCGGCGCAAGCTGGCGTGCGGCTGGTGGACGATCTGAGCGCGCCGGCCACCCAGGGCGACGGCGCGGGCTGGGCCGCCGCCTGGGCGCGGCTGGACGAGACGCTGCTGGCCCCCTGGCTGGCCGCTGCCGACGCCGACGGCCAGCCGCGCTGGCTGACCCTGTGCGGCGAGCGCGGCTGGCGCTCGTGGCGGCTGGACCCCGGTGCCGACCCGCCGCCCCCGCCCCGGAGGCATTGGCGCGACCTGTGGCACCGGCTGCGGGGCCAACCGCGCCCCGCCACGCCGCCCGCCGTGGATTGGTGGAGCGGCCTGTGAAAATCACCCCGCGCGACGTGCCCCCACGAGCCGCCTGGGCGCTGGAACAGGCCGGTGTGCACCCGCTGCTGGCGCGGCTGTTTGCCGCGCGCGGCGTCCAGCAGGCGGACGAGCTGGACGACGCCCTGACCCACCTGCCCCCGCCCGAACGCCTGCGCGGCGCGCGCGAGGCGGCGGAACTGCTGGCCGATGCGCTGCAGCGCGGCCACACCGTCTGCATCGTGGCCGACTACGACTGCGACGGCGCCACGGCTTGCGCGACGGCGTGGCGCGGCCTGCGGCTGCTGGGGGCGCCGTTGGGCTGGGACCGGGTGCGCTACCTGGTGCCCGACCGGGTGCGCGACGGCTACGGCCTGACCCCTGCGCTGGCCGACCGCGTGCACGCCTTGGGGGCCGATGTGCTGGTCACCGTGGACAACGGCATCGCCGGCCTGGAGGGGGTGGAGCGCGCCCGGGCACTGGGCCTGCAGGTGCTGATCACCGACCACCACCTGCCGCTGGTGCAGGGGGGCGAAGTCCGCCTGCCGCAGGACTGCATCATCGTCAACCCGAATCAGCCCGGGTGCGACTTTCCCGCCAAGGCGATGGCCGGGGTGGGCGTGATGTTTTATGTGCTGCTGGCGCTGCGCGCCGAGCTGCGGCGCCGCGGCGTCTTCGACGGCGCGAGCCAACCCCGCCTGGACACCCTGCTGCCGCTGGTGGCGCTGGGCACGGTGGCCGACGTGGTGCGGCTGGACGCGCACAACCGGCGGCTGGTGACCCAGGGTCTGCGGCGCATCCGCGCCGGGGCCATGCCGGCGGGCATGGCGGCCTTGCTCGCCACGGCCAAGCGGCCTGCTGCGCGCGCCTCGACCTTCGACCTCGGGTTCGCCCTGGGGCCCCGGCTCAATGCTGCAGGGCGCCTGAGCGACATGGGGCTGGGCATCGAGTGCCTGATCACCGACGATCCGGCGCGGGCCGAGGAACTGGCCCGCCTGCTCGACGACATCAACCGCCAGCGGCGGGCCGTGGAATCGGCCATGCGCGAACAGGCCCTGCTGGCCATGGCCGAGCGCCACGGCGAGGGCCTGGACCCCGACACGGCGCCCCCGGCGCTGACCGTCTTCGACCCCACCTTCCACGAAGGGGTGGTGGGCATCGTCGCCTCCCGGCTCAAAGACCGGCTGCACCGGCCGGTGTTCGTGTTCGCACCGGCGCAGATGGACGATGGCACACCGTGCCTGAAGGGCTCGGGGCGCTCGATCGCGGGCTTTCACCTGCGCGATGCGCTGGACTGGATGGCCAAGCGCCAGCCGGGCCTGCTGCTGCGGTTTGGCGGTCACGCCATGGCGGCGGGCTGCACCCTGCCCGCCGACGGGCTGGCTGCGTTCGAAGCCGCCTTGCAGGCCGTCGCCGCCGAATGGCTGGACGCCGCCACCCTGCAGCGCCGGCTGGAGACCGATGGCCCGCTGGCGGAGCCTTGGCGCCGCGTGGACGTGGTCGATCTGCTCGACGCGCAGGTGTGGGGCCAGGGCTTTGCCGCGCCGGTGTTCAGCGACGAGGTCGAGGTGCTGGGCCAGCGGCTGGTCGGCGAGCGGCACCTGGCGCTGCGCCTGCGCGCGCAGGGCCAACCGCTGGAGGGCATTTGGTTCGGCCACACCGAGGCGCTGCCCGCGCGGGTGCAGCTCGCATACCGGCTGGAGGCCGACGACTGGCAGGGCCAACGGCGCCTGCGGCTGATCGTCGAGGGCGCGCAGACGTGACGCCGCCGCTGGCGGTGTGGGATGGCATCCCCGTCCTGCACCTGGACGACGCGCTGATCGTGGTGGACAAGCCCGCCGGCCTGCTGGCCGTGCCGGGCCGCGGCGCCGACAAGGCCGACTGCGTGGCCGCGCGCGTGCAGCGGCACGCGCCGGACACCCTGGTCGTGCACCGGCTGGACATGGACACCTCCGGCCTGATGGTGCTGGCGCGCGGCGCGGCGGCGCAGCGCGCGCTGTCGCTGGCGTTCGCCGAGCGCCGCGTGCACAAGACCTACGTGGCCGTCGTGGCCGGCGTGCCGCTACCGCCTGGGGCGCCCGACGGCTGGGGGGACGTGCGTCTGCCGCTGATCGTCGACTGGCCGCGCCGCCCGCGCAGCAAGGTCGATTTCCGGCACGGCAAGCCGAGCCACACGCGCTGGCGCATCCTGAGCCTGGAGCGCTGGGGTGGGCTCCAGGCCACGCGGCTGGAGCTGCAGCCGCTCACCGGCCGCTCGCACCAGCTGCGCGTGCACCTGGCGGCGCTCGGCCACCCGATCCTCGGCGACCCGCTCTACGCCGACGGCGCCGCCCGCCACGCCGCCCCGCGCCTGCTGCTGCACGCGGCGGAGCTGGCGCTGACGCACCCGGTGAGCGGTCAGCCGTGCCGCTGGGTCTGCCCGGCGGCGTTCTCGGCCGCCTCCGGGTAAAGCAGCGCCAGCGCGTCGCGCAGCACCGGCAGCGCCTGCTCGGCCGCGCGGCGGCCGGCGGCGATGGCCGGTGCGGCGCGGTGAAAGTCCATCGCCGCCACATCCGCCAGCGCCGGGCGGATGACGACGTCGGCCGGCTCACCGGCCAGGCGGCTTTGCGTGATGCGCCACTGCACGATGGCCATGCTGGTGGTCAGCACGTCCAACAGCGACGGTGGAGCTACCTCGTTCGCGCCGTCGGCGGCCTGCGCGGCGGCATCCTCCACCCCACTGCCGCGCAGGCGCTTGAGCACCCCTTCCAGCAGGCCGCGGCGGGGGCCGCGCGCGCGGCTGGCCACGCGCTGGCGCCGGCGCATCAAATCCCAGTTCAAATCCACCGCGATGACGAACTCCGCCCCCATCGCGCGCGCCAGCGACACCGGCACCGGGTTGACCAGCCCGCCGTCGACCAGCAGCCGCCCGTCCTGCCGCGCCGGGGTGAAGACGCCGGGGATGGCGATCGAGGCGCGCACCGCGTCGATCACCGGCCCCTGGCGCAGCCAAACCTCGCGCCCGGTGGCCAGGTCGGTCGCCACGCAGCCAAACGGCTTGGGCAGCGCCTCGATGCCGCCGTCGACGAAGCGGCTGCGGAAGAACGCTTCCAGCTTGTCGCCCTCGATCAGCCCGCCGCCAAAGCGCAGGTCGATCAGTCCGACCACCTGCTGCCAGCCCAGCCCGCGCACCCACGGCTCCAGCCGGTCCAGCTCGCCGGCCGCGTAGGCGGCCCCGACCAGCGCACCGATGGAGGTGCCGCAGACGATATCCGGCTCCAGCCCCGCCTCCTGCAGCACGCGCAGCACGCCGAGGTGCGCCCAGCCGCGCGCGGCGCCGCTGCCCAGCGCCAGGCCGATGCGGGGGCGGGCGGGCGTAGCGTTCATCGGGTCGGCTGGGGCGGCGTCACAGCAGCGGCACGCCGGTCTTGCTCTGGATGAACTCGCGCGTCACGCCGGGGGCCAGCTCGACCAGCTTGAGCCCCTCGGGCGTCACGTCCATCACGCCCAGGTCGGTGATGATACGGTCCACCACACCCTTGCCGGTCAGCGGCAGCGTGCACTCGGGCAGGATCTTCAGGTCCTCGGTGCCGTCCTTCTTGCGCGCGACGTGCTCCATCAGCACGATGACGCGCGGCACGCCGGCGACGAGGTCCATCGCGCCGCCCATGCCCTTGACCATCTTGCCGGGGATCATCCAGTTGGCCAGGTCGCCCTTGTGCGTGACCTGCATCGCACCCAGGATGGACAGGTTGATCTTGCCGCCGCGGATCATGGCAAACGACTGGTCCGAGCCGAAGATGGACGAACCCTTGATGGTGGTCACGGTCTGCTTGCCGGCGTTGATCAGGTCGGGATCCACCTCGTCCTCATAAGGGAAGGGGCCGATGCCCAGCATGCCGTTTTCGCTCTGCAGCCAGACCTCGATGTGGTCGGGCACATGGTTGGCCACCAGCGTCGGGATGCCGATGCCCAGGTTGACGTAGAAGCCGTCCTGCAGTTCTTGGGCCGCGCGCGCGGCCATTTGGTCTTGGGTCCAAGGCATGATCGGGCTCCTCAAACTTTGCGGTCGCGGGTGGTGCGCTTCTCGATGCGCTTTTCGGGCGTGGGGTTGTGCACGATGCGGTGCACATAAATGCCGGGCAGGTGCACATCGTCCGGGTCGATGGCCCCGGTGGGCACGATGCGCTCGACCTCGACGATGCACAGCTTGCCCGCGGTCGCCGCGGCCGGGTTGAAGTTGCGCGCCGTGCGGCGAAAGCGCAGATTGCCCGACAGGTCGGCGACGTCGGCCTTGACCAGCGCCACGTCCGGGAACAGGGCATGTTCCATGATGTAGGTCTCGCCGTTGAACTCGCGGTGCTCCTTGCCCTCGGCGACGATGGTGCCCACGCCCGTCTTGGTGAAGAACGCCGGGATGCCCGCGCCGCCGGCGCGCAGCTTCTCGGCCAGCGTGCCCTGCGGGGTGAACTCCAGCTCCAGCTCGCCGGCCAGGTACTGGCGCTCGAATTCCTTGTTCTCGCCCACGTAGCTGGAGATCATCTTCTTGATCTGGCGCGTCTCCAGCAGCTTGCCCAGGCCGAAGCCGTCCACGCCGGCGTTGTTGGAGATGACCGTGAGGTTCTTCACGCCGCTGTCGCGCAGCGCGTCGATCAGCGCCTCGGGGATGCCGCACAGGCCGAAGCCGCCGACCGCGATGAGCTGCCCATCGGCGACCACACCCTCGAGGGCTGCGGCCGCGCTGGGGTAGACCTTGTTCATGCTCGCACGCTCCTGTCCAAAAGTGGGGGAAAGCCGTACGATACTACGTAACCGCGTACGTAGTATTGCCTACTGTCCAACCCTAGGTCGTGACCGCTGCGCCCGCTCTGGACGACTACCGGCTGGCCTTCGAACTGGCGCCGGTGGGCTTGGTGTTGTCGCGCCACCGCACCATGGTCGATTGCAACCAGGCGGTGTGCGAGATGTTTGGCGCCAGCCGCGATCAGCTCATCGGGCAGAGCTTTCGCATCCTCTACCCCAGCGCGGACGAATTCGAGCGCATCGGCGAGCGCATCGCGCCCATCCTCAATGCCCACGGGCACTACAGCGACGAGCGCATCATGCGCCGGGTGGGCGGCCGCTTTGCCGGCCAGACGTTCTGGTGCCATGTGACCGGGCGCGCGCTCGACCGCGCCGATCCGCACGCCGCGGGCATCTGGAGCTTCGAGGACCTGTCCTCGCGGTGCCCCGTCAAGGCCGAGCTGACCGCGCGCGAGCGTGAGGTGGCCGGCTTGGTGATGAAAGGCCTGACCGCCAAGCAGACGGCCAAGGCGCTGGGCATCAGTCCGCGCACGGTGGAGGTGTACCGCGCAAGGCTGATGCGCAAATACGGCGCCAGCAGCTCGGTGGACCTGGTGCAGCGGCTGCTGACGGGGTGATGGCGCCGCGCGGTGCCCGCCCGGTGCCGCACGACATCGGATCAGCCCTTGGGCCCGTCCACCACCTCGGCTGCGGTGCGGAAGGCCTCCACCGCGGCCGGCAGACCGCAGTAGATGCTGGCGTGCAGCAGCACCTCCTGAATCTCTTGCGGGGTGGCGCCGTTGTTGAGCGCCCCGCGCACATGGCCTTTGAGCTCGTGCTGCTTGCCCAGCGCGGTCAGCATCGCGACTGTGATCAGGCTGCGGGTCTTGAGGTCCAACCCGGGACGCTGCCAGACGTCGCCCCAGGCGTTGCGCGTGATGTAGTGCTGCAGCGGCTCGGTGAACGGCGTCAGGTGGGCAAAGGCGCGCTCGACGAAATCGTCGCCCATGACGCGGCGGCGCATGGCCAGGCCGGCTTCGAAGTCTTTGTTCGGGGGGGTGTCCATGGCGGCTCTCCTGCGAAATTGATATCGGCGGGCGGCAGCATAGCGCGAGCGCCCCTTGTCCCCGGCCCCTGTGGGCGATGCTGTGGACAAGCTGCGGGAGAATCCGGGAAAGCCCGCACCCGCAAGCCCTGGAACAAACTGCCCATTTTTTCAGCAACCATGGATCGCCTGCCGCGCCGCATCGCGCACCTGGACATGGATGCGTTCTACGCGTCCGTCGAAGGGCTGCGCTACCCGCAACTGCGCGACGTGCCGCTGGTCATCGGCGGGCGGCAGGTGCACTGGCGCGAGCCCGTGCCCGACGACCTGCCACGCGAGCGCATCCCGCTGTCGGCCTTCGCCCGGCTGCGCGACTACCGCGGGCGCGGCGTCATCACCACCGCCAACTACGCCGCCCGGCAACACGGCGTCGGCTCGGCCATGGGCTTGATGAAAGCCGCGCGGCTGTGCCCGGACGGCATTCTGCTGCCGGTGGACTTCGACGCCTACCGTGCCGCCTCGCGCGCCTTCAAGGCGGTCATCCTGCGCCATGCGCCAGTGATGGAGGACCGCGGTATCGACGAGGTCTACATCGACTTCACCCACGCCCCGGACGGACAGCGCGACGGCGGGCGTGTGCTGGCCGAGCGGCTGCAGCGCGCCATCCGCGCCGCCACCGGGCTGAGCTGCTCGATCGGCGTGGCACCCAACAAGCTGCTGGCCAAAATCGCCAGCGACCTGGACAAACCCGGTGGCATCACCCTGCTGGACGAGGCGGACGTGCCCACCCGCCTGTGGCCCCTGCCCTGCCGCAAGATCCACGGCATCGGCCCGCGCACCGACGAGCGCCTGCAGGCCATGGGGCTGCGCACCATCGGAGAGCTGGCCGCCTGCCCGCGCGAGACGCTGATCGAGCGCTTTGGCGCCAGCCACGGCGCCTGGCTGCACGAAGCCGCCTGGGGCCGGGACGAACGCCCGCTGGTCACGGCCAGCGAGCCGGTCAGCCTGAGCCGCGAAACCACCTTCGAGCGCGACCTGCACGCGGTGCACGACCGCGCGGAGCTGGGGCGCCTGTTCACCCGGCTGTGCGAGCAGGTGGCCGCCGACCTGCAGCGCAAGGGCTACGTCGGGCGCACCATCGGCATCAAGCTGCGGTACGAGGACTTTCGCGTCGTCACCCGCGACCAGACCGTGCCCACCCACACGGCCGATGCCGCGGTGATCCGCCGCACCGCCGGGCTGTGCCTGAAGCGGGTGGACCTGACGCGGCGCATCCGCCTGCTGGGGGTGCGGGTGGGCAATCTGGCCCGGCCGGACGGCGCGGCCCCAGCGGCCGCGCCCCGCCCGCGCATCCCGGACTTGTTCGACGCCCTGGACTGATGCCCCCGCCCCGTCGCCGCGCCGTCACTGCCGCGCCGTGCGTGCGTTGACCGGCGGCTGCTGGGGATGGCTGGTGCGCCAGGGGTTGATGTCCAGCCCGCCGCGGCGCGTGTAGCGCGCATACACGCTCAGGCGCACCGGCCGGCAGCGCGTCCAGATGTCCATGAAGATGCGCTCCACGCACTGCTCGTGGAACTCCTGATGCTGGCGAAAGCTGACCAGGTAGCGCAGCAGACCCTCCTGGTCGATCGGCGCGCCGCTGTAGGCGATCTGCACGCTGCCCCAGTCCGGCTGCCCCGTGACCAGGCAGTTGCTTTTGAGCAGGTCGCTGGTCAGCACCTCCTCCACCGGCGGCTGCTCGGGGTCGGCACGCAGCAGCTCGGGCGCCGGCTGGTAGTGGGTGCATTCCACGTCCAGACGGTCCAGGCTGAGGCCGGGCAGCGGCCGCACGGCCTCCGCCGCCCACTCGTGCGGCAACCGCAGGCGCACACCGACGCTGCCGGCCCGCTCGCTGCCGCGCCACAAGGCCTCGGCCAAATCGGCGCGCAACCGCTCGCGCACCTGCTCGGCGTCGGCAAAGCGCGTCTGGTTGAAGCTGTTCAGGTAGAGCTTGAACGATTTGCTTTCGATCAGGTGGGGCGTCTCGGCCGGGATGGTGATATGCGCCAGCGCCACCTGCGGCTTGCCCCGATCGTTGAGCCAGCTCAGCTCGAACGCCGTCCACAGATCGGCACCGGTGAACGGCGGCGTGCCGGTGATGCCGATCTCGGCGCGCTTCGGGGCACGCGGCAGCGGACACAACAGCGTGGCGTCGTAGGTGTCGGTGTAGGCGGTCGCACGGCCCAGGGGGGCATCGGCCAAGCCGGGTACGCCAGCAGCCCGGGCGGGATCGATGGCGGGGACGGACGCGGTGGAATCGGCAGACATGGGCGGGGGAAAAGCCGGCGCGGCGCGCCAGCGGTCGAACAGTGGTCAAACGGCAGTCAAACGGTGAACTCGCCTTCGCGCAGCCACTTGGTGGCCACCCACTTCTCGCCCTCCAGCACGGGGGCGCCGCCGTGCAGGGTCTGGGTGGCCGGCTCCGGCCGGTCGTAGGCAAAAAACACCGCGTGCCCGCGCTGCGGCATGACTTCCAGCCCCACGTCGGGGAAGGTGGTCCCGCCGCCGCGCTGCGGCTCGTTGAGGTACATGACGATGGTGGCGACACGCTGCCCGCCGCGCTCGCAGATGCGGGCGGTGCCGGCGGCGTTGGGGTCGAAATAGTCGTAGTGCGGCTTGTACTCGGCGCCGGGGCCGTAGCGCAGCACCTGCAGGCCCTCGCCGTTTTCCACCGGCCAGTGCACCAGCCGGCTCAGGCGCGCCTCGATGCGCTGGATCAGCGGCGTCTCGCCGCGGCGGAAGAACATGCCGTCGCTCGTCCGATCGGCGTTGAGTTCCTCGCCGCCCGTGCGGGTCTGGACCGTGCGGGAGCGCTTGAGCCGCGGCTGCGCGGCCTGGATCAGGGCGTCGCACTCCTCGGCCGACAGCAGGTTGCCCAGCACCGCCAGGCGCGGGCGGCGCAGGCTGACGTGCACCGTCACCACCCGGTCCCCCAGATCGATGGCGCGCGGCGACCCGGACAGGTCCAGATACGGCCGCGCCACGCCCCGGCCGGTCACGGCCCGCTCGGCTGCGTGGGCGCCAGCTGCGGCACGGGCCACGGTGCGAGCGGCCGCCGCGCGCGCTGTGGCGTCCTGCGCGGCCACGGCCCCCAGGTGGGCCTCCAGCACCGCCTCCATCGCGTCCAGCGCGACGGACTCCTGCCAACCCGCCTGCAGCATGGCCTGCAGCACCGACTCCGGCGTGCAGCCGGCCTGCGCCTGCTGCACGATCCAGGCGCGCAATTCCGGGGTGATGGTCTGGCTCATCGCGCCCCAGTGTAGCGCGCGGCGCGCCGCTTTCAGCCGCGCTCGTCGCGCCGGAACACCAGCCGGTCGGGCGCGGAGACCTCCCGGGCGTAGCGGTAGCCCTCGCTGTCGAAGCCCTGCAGCGTCTCGACGTCGGCGGCGCGGTGCAACGCGGCCCAGCGCGTCATCAGGCCGCGCGCGCGCTTGGCCAGGAAGCTGATGACCTTGTAGCCGCTGCCGCGCCGCTCCTCGAACACGCAGGTGACGACGCGCGCGCGCAGCGCCTTCGGGTCGACGGCCTTGAAGTATTCCTCGCTGGCGAGGTTGACGACGAGGCCGTCGTCCTCGGCGGCGCGCTGCGACAGGTACTCGGCGATGCGCGGGCCCCAGAACTGGTAGAGGTTGCGTCCGCGCGGCGTGCTCAAGCGCGTGCCCATCTCCAGCCGGTACGGCTGCATCCAGTCCAGCGGACGCAGCACGCCGTACAGGCCGCTCAGGATGCAGACGTGGCGCTGCAGCCAGTCCAGGTCGTCCGGACCCAGGCTGCGCGCGTCCAGCCCCTGGTAGACGTCGCCGTTGAAGGCCAGGATCGCCTGCTTGCTGTTGTGCGGGCCGAACTCGGGCTGCCACGCCTGGTAGCGCGCCACGTTGAGCTGCGCCAGCGCGTCGCTCAGGTCCATCAGCTCGGCCACTTCCTGCGGCGACTTTTGCCGCAGGATGGCGATCAGCTCGGCGGCCTGCTCGACGAACAGCGGCTGGGTGGCCACCGGGGTGGTGGACGGGGTATCGTAATCCAGCGCCTTGGCGGGGGACAGAATGAACAGCATCGGTGCGGGGCCTCCGGGCCGCGATGATAGCGGCGCCGGCAGGGCGGCGCCGGATCAATCCGCCAGATCCCCCGCGAGGCTGGCCAGCGTCTCCGGCGCGATCGTCACGTGCGCCGGGTAGTTGGTGTGGTCGCAGCCGAGCTTGACCGAGGCGCCGGCCTTGATCGCCGCGCGCATCGCCGGCGTGAACTCGAAGCGCAGGAAGTGCACCGCCGAGGTCTTCTCGGGCGTCTCGCGGTCGAGGTCCTCGTCGGCGATCGCGTAGACGCGGCCGTGGCCCTCGACCTCGACGAACATGTGGTCCTCGATGCCGATCAGGCGCGCCAGCTCGCGCCGGCGCTCGTGGATGTCCGGGTACTCGATCATCATCGTCGCCTTCCAGTTGGTGCCGTCCGGCACCAGCGGGGCGTAGGCGTCGATCTCGTCCTGGATGCCCTCTTCCTCGAAGATCTTCTCGATGCGCAGCATCTCCTGGATCTGGTAGCGCATCGACAGCTCGCTTTCGAACTGCACCGTGACGTGCTCGCCCAGGTGCACGGTGCGCAGCTTGCGGTGCGCGATCACCTCGCCCTTGTGCCCCTTGCGCCACTTGGCGTAGGCCTCCAGCGGCATCAGCGTCTCGCGCGTGATCTTGCCGGTCAGTTGCATCGTGGTGATCATGGTGGCTCGCGGAATCAGGGGGGTCAGGGGTTCTTCAGGCCGTAGGCGGTGGCCAGCATCGTCAACGGGTGCATCAGCTTGGGCGCGCCGAGCTGGTTGACCTCGAAGCCCTGCGCGATGTGGTGGCCGCCGAGCGGGCAGTCGGAGCCGATCACGTCCGGCGCGCCGCCGCCCTTGTGCTGCGCCATGCTCTTGAACACCGGCTTGCCGATCTTCATCGCCACCGGGTGCGTGGCCTTCTTGACGCCGTAGGTGCCGGCGTGGCCGCTGCAGCGCTCCAGCGTCTGCACGTCGGTGTCGGGGATGAGCTTGAGGATCTCCTCGGTCTTGCGCCCCATGTTCTGCACGCGGCTGTGGCACGGCACCTGGTAGCTGACCTTGCCGAGGCCGCGCTGGAAGTCGGTGCGCAGCAGCCCGTCGCGCCGGCGGGCACTCAGGTACTCGAAGGGATCCCACATCGCCTCCTTGACGAGCTGCACGTCCGCATCGTCCGGGAACATCAGCGGGATCTCCTGCTTGAACATCAGCGTGCAGCTCGGCACCGCCGACAGGATGGCGTAGCCGTCGCGCGCGTAGCGCGCCAGCACCGGGATGTTGGCCTCCTTGGAGGCGGCCACCGACTCCAGGTCGCCGAGCTCCAGCTTGGGCATGCCGCAGCAGCGCTCCTTCTCCACCAGCGTAAAGGGGATGCCGTTGTGTTCCAGGATCGCCAGCAGGTCCAGCCCGATGCCGGGCTCGTTGTAGTTGACGTAGCAGGTGGCGAAGATCGCCACCTTGCCCGGCGTGCGCTCGCCGTCGACCACCTGCGCGGCGCGCGCCTCGGGGGCGGCGCGGCGCAGCGTCTGGGCGGCCAGCTCCGGCATCCAGGCGTCGCGGTGCACGCCCAGCACGTTTTCCATCAGCGCGCGCGCGGGCTTGGTGCGGTTGACGGCGTTGACCGCCTGCACCACCACCGGAATGCCGGCCAGGCTGCCGTGCACGTCGGTGGAGGCGAGGAATTTTTCCGCCGCCTTGACCTCGCCCTTGCGGAACTTGATCGCCTTGGCGCGCAGCATCGTGTGCGGGAAGTCCAGGTTCCACTCGTGCGGCGGCGTGTACGGGCACTTGGTCATGTAGCAGAGGTCGCACATGTAGCACTGGTCGACCACCTTCCAGTAGTCGGCCTTGTCCACGCCGTCGAGCTCGCCGGTCTTGCCCTCGTCGATCAGGTCGAACAGGGTCGGAAACGCCTGGCACAGGCTGACGCAGCGGCGGCAGCCGTGGCAGATGTCGAAGATGCGCTCCAGCTCCGCGAAGCACTTCGCCTCGTCGTAGAAGTCGGGGTTGCGCCAGTCCAGCGGGTGGCGCGTGGGGGCTTCCAGGTTGCCTTCGCGGGCCATCGTCGGTCTCCTCGCCTTCTGTCGGGCCGCGCCGCGCACGGCCGGCCCTCTTTGTTTGTCCGGGGTCGCCGCCGTGCGGGCCAAGGGCCACTCGGCGGCGGAGGCGGCCCTGCACGGGGCCGCCGTTGACAGGCCAAATCGGGCCGGATCAGTCGACCAGTTCGGCCAGCGCCTTGGCGTAGCGGTTGGCGTGCGAGCGCTCGGCCTTGGCCAGCGTCTCGAACCAGTCGGCGATCTCGTCGAAGCCTTCCTCGCGCGCGGTCTTGGCCATGCCCGGGTACATGTCGGTGTACTCGTGCGTCTCGCCGGCGATGGCCGACTCCAGGTTCTGGCGCGTGGTGCCGATCGGCATGCCGGTGGCGGGGTCGCCCGCCTGCTCCAGGAACTCCAGGTGGCCGTGCGCGTGGCCCGTCTCGCCCTCCGCGGTGGAGCGGAACAGCGCCGCCACATCGTTCTGGCCCTCGACATCGGCCTTGTTGGCGAAGTACAGGTAACGGCGGTTGGCCATCGATTCGCCCGCGAAGGCGTCCTTCAGGCACTGTTCGGTCTTCGAACCCTTGAGTTGCGGCATGGTCATCTCCTGGTCAGGTGGTTCACGAAAACGCCGCCGTGTCCGCCAACCTGCAGGCCGGTCGGCACGGCAGACTTGGCAACCTTAGAACCGTTTGCCCGCGCCGTCCAGTCAGCGTGTTCAATGGATCGCATTGAATCCGTCAATGTTTCGGGTAAACCCCAGTTCGGGGAGGCCGCCGCCTACAATTCCAGGCTTGTTGCCAGGGCCCGGCCGCGTCCCGCAGGGTCCCTTTTCCGCACCCGAGAATCACCCATGTCTGAACCCGTCCAGCAACCGGGCCTGCAGAGCCTGTCCAAATCGTTCGAGCCCGCCGCCGTCGAGCGGCGCTGGGGCCCCGAGTGGGAAGCGCGCGGCTACGGCCGCGCCGGCTGGCGCGGCACCGGCCAGCCCCGGGCGGATGCGCCGTCGTTCGCCATCCAACTGCCGCCGCCCAACGTCACGGGCACGCTCCACATGGGGCACGCCTTCAACCAGACCATCATGGACTCGCTGACGCGCTACCACCGCATGCGGGGCCACAACGCCGTCTGGATTCCGGGCACCGACCATGCCGGCATCGCCACGCAGATCGTGGTGGAGCGGCAACTGCAGGCCCAGGGCATCAGCCGGCACGACATGGGCCCCACCCCCGAGGAGGCGCGCAAGAATTTCGTCGCCAAGGTGTGGGAGTGGAAGGAAAAAAGCGGCAACACCATCACCCAGCAAATGCGCCGCATGGGCGACAGCGTGGACTGGAGCCGCGAGTACTTCACGATGGACGAGCGGCTCTCCAAGGTCGTGACCGAGACCTTCGTGCGGCTGTACGAGCAGGGCCTGATCTACCGCGGCAAGCGCCTGGTCAACTGGGACCCGGTGCTGATGAGCGCGGTGTCGGACCTGGAGGTGGAAAGCGAGGAGGAGGACGGCTTCCTGTGGCACATCGCCTATCCGCTCGCCAGCGGCGAGGGGCAGCTGGTGGTGGCCACCACCCGGCCCGAGACGATGCTGGGCGACGTCGCGGTGATGGTGCACCCGGACGATGAGCGCTACCGCCACCTGATCGGCCAGCGCGTGCGGCTGCCGCTGTGCGAGCGCGAGATCCCGGTCATCGCCGACGCCTACGTCGATCCGGCCTTCGGCACCGGGGTGGTCAAGGTCACGCCGGCGCACGACCCCAACGACTACGCCGTCGGCCAGCGCCATCAGCTGCCGCTGATCAACATCTTCCACCTCGACGCGACCGTCAACGACCAGGCGCCGGCGGCCTACCGCGGGCTGGACCGCTTCGAGGCGCGCCGCCGCATCGTCGAGGACCTGCGCGCCGCCGGGCTGCTGGTGGAGGTGAAAAAGCACCGCCTGATGGTGCCGCGCTGCGCGCGCACCGGCCAGATCGTCGAGCCGATGCTGACCGACCAGTGGTTCGTCGCCATGACCAAGGTCAGCCCGCAGGACCCCACCGGCAAGAGCATCGCGCAGAAGGCCATCGACGCCGTGGCCAGCGGCCAGGTGCGCTTCGTGCCGGAGAACTGGGTCAACACCTACAACCAGTGGATGGCCAACATCCAGGACTGGTGCATCAGCCGCCAGCTCTGGTGGGGCCACCAGATCCCGGCCTGGTATGACGCCGAGGGCAACGTCTACGTCGCACGCAGCGAGGCCGAGGCGCGCGCGCAGTTCGAGGCCTACGTCGCGCACCTGGGAGCCGAGCAGCGCGCGCCGCTGCTGGCGGCGGGCCTGACACGCGACCCGGACGTGCTGGACACCTGGTACTCCAGCGCGCTGGTGCCGTTCTCGACGCTGGGCTGGCCCGAGGCCGCTGGCGGGGCTGGATCGGGCCCGGGCGATTTCCCGGCCGCAGGACGGATGAGCCCGGACGGATGCGGCCCCGCCAGCGAAAAAAACACGGCCGCCCTCAGCGACTACGACCTCTACCTGCCCAGCACCGTGCTGGTGACGGGCTACGACATCATCTTCTTCTGGGTGGCGCGCATGATCATGATGACCACCCACTTCACCGGGCGGGTGCCGTTCCGCCACGTCTACATCCACGGTCTGGTGCGCGACGCGCAGGGCCGCAAGATGAGCAAGTCCGAAGGCAACGTGCTCGACCCGGTGGACCTGATCGACGGCATCGACCTGCCGGCCTTGCTGGAGAAGCGCACCACGGGCCTGCGCAAGCCGGAGCTCGCCCCGGCGATCCGCAAGGCCACCGAGAAGGAATTCCCCCACGGCATCCCGGCCTACGGGGCGGATGCGCTGCGTTTCACCTTCGCGGCGCTGGCCTCGCTCGGGCGCTCCATCAACTTCGACAGCAAGCGCTGCGAGGGCTACCGCAACTTCTGCAACAAGCTCTGGAACGCCACGCGCTTCGTGCTCATGAACTGCGAGGGCCACGACTGCGGGCTGGCCGAGCAGACCAAAGACCAGTGCGCCCCCGGCGGGCCGTTCCACGGCTACCTGAGCTTCTCGGCCGCGGACCGCTGGATCGTCTCGGCGCTGCAGCGCGTCGAAGCAGAGGTCGCGCAAGGCTTTGCCGAATACCGTCTGGACAACGTCGCCAACGCCATCTACGCCTTCGTGTGGGACGAGTTCTGCGACTGGTACTTGGAGATCGCCAAGGTCCAACTGCAAACGGGTGACGCCGCCCAGCAGCGCGGCACCCGCCGCACCCTCATCCGCACGCTGGAGACGATTCTGCGCCTTGCGCACCCGATCATCCCCTTCATCACCGAGGAGCTGTGGCAGAAGGTGGCCCCGGTGGCCGGACGCGCCGGCCCCTCGGTCAGCATCGCCGCTTACCCCGAGGCGCAGCCGGAGCGCATCGACCCCGCGTCGGAGGCCGAGGTTGCCCAGCTCAAGGCCATGGTCGAGGCCTGCCGCCGCCTGCGCGGCGAGATGGGCGTCTCCCCCGCGCAGCGGCTGCCGCTGTATGCCGTGGGGGCGGGCGATTTTCTGGGTCGCTGGGGGCCGGTGCTGCAGGCACTGGCCAAGCTGGGCGAGGTCAAGGTCTTTGCCGACGAAGCCGAGTGGGCCGCCGCCGCCCAGGCCGCGCCCGTGGCCGTGGTGGGCGAAGCCCGGCTGTGCCTGTTCATGGCAATCGACATCGCCGCCGAAAAGGCCCGCCTGGGCAAGGAAGTGGCCCGCCTGCAGGGCGAGATCGCCAAAGCACAGGGCAAGCTCGCCAACGAGGCCTTCGTCGCCAAGGCCCCGCCGGCCGTCATCGAGCAGGAGCGTCAGCGGTTAGCAGATTTTTCCGCCACGCTGGCCAAGGTGCAGGCACAACTGCAGCGGCTGGGCGGCTGATCCGGCCGACCCTTTGGATCGCGCGGGCGGGCACCCCTGCCCCGCGCCCCAAACGACAACGGCCCCACCTGGGGCCGTCTGTTTTGGGCACGCGGATCGGACGGGGGCCACGGCAACCGCCGCCCGCCCTTGCCCTCAGCGGCGCTTGAGCACCGACACGTAGTCCGGGCCGGCGGTTTCCTGGTGCAGCAGCTCGTTGCCCGTCTGCTTGGCGAATGCCTGGAAGTCGCGCACCGAGCCGGCGTCGGTGGCAATCACCTTGAGCACCTGGCCGCTGGTCATTTCGGCCAGGGCTTTCTTGGCTTTCAAGATGGGCAGCGGGCAGTTCAGCCCGCGCGCGTCCAGTTCACGGTCGATTTGCATGGTCGTGGCTTGCCTTCAGGGAAGCGCGATTGTACGGCCGCCTTCGCGCGCCGTGCCCCTGTCTCCGGCAAAACCCCAAGGCCATAGCCGGTGGCCGGGGACCGGCGCCCCCGTCAGGCCGGGAAGACCCCGGTGGAGAGATACCGGTCGCCGCGGTCGCACACGATGAAGACGATGGTGGCGTTTTCCACCTGCGCCGCGATCTGCTGCGCCACCCAGCACGCCCCGGCGGCCGAGATGCCGGCGAAGATCCCCTCCTCCCGCGCCAGACGGCGGCACATCGCCTCCGCGTCGGCCTGGCTGACGTAGACCAGCTCGTCCACGCCGGCAGGGTCGTAGATCTTCGGCTGGTACTCCGGCGGCCACTTGCGGATGCCGGGGATGCGCGAGCCTTCGCTCGGCTGCGCGCCGATCACGCGGATCGCCGGGTTCTTCTCCTTCAGGAAGCGGCTGACGCCGGTGATGGTGCCGGTGGTGCCCATGGCGCTGACGAAGTGCGTGATGCGCCCGCCGGTTTGCTGCCAGATCTCCGGGCCGGTGGTCTCGTAGTGGATGCGCGGGTTGTCCGGGTTGGCAAACTGGTCCAGCACCTTGCCCTTGCCCTCGCGCTCCATCTTGTCGGCCAGATCGCGCGCATACTCCATGCCGCCGCTCTTGGGCGTGAGAATCAGCTCGGCGCCGAACGCCTTCATCGTCTGCGCGCGCTCGATCGAGAGGTCCTCCGGCATGATCAGCACCATGCGGTAGCCGCGGATGGCCGCCGCCATCGCCAGCGCGATGCCGGTGTTGCCGCTGGTGGCCTCGATCAGCGTGTCGCCGGGGCGGATCTCGCCGCGCTCCTCGGCGCGGCGGATCATCGACAGCGCCGGGCGGTCCTTGACCGAGCCGGCCGGGTTGTTGCCCTCCAGCTTGCCCAGCACCACGTTGCCGCGCGCGCGGTTGTCCGGCTCGCCGATGCGCTGCAGCGCCACCAGCGGCGTGTGGCCGATGGCATCTTCGATCGTGGGGTAGCGGCGCGGGGCGCGGCGGCGGGTGCCCGCGGCACGGGCGGGGGAGCGGGGGGATTCGGACGGCAGGGTCATAGACGGTCGGGGCGTGCGCAAAGCCCAATGGGGGCGAAACAGGTCAATGACTGTGCCATAATTTTCGTCTCGCGCGCCGGAGTGGCGAAATTGGTAGACGCAGCAGATTCAAAATCTGCCGGTGGAGACACCGTGCCGGTTCGAGTCCGGCCCCCGGCACCACAACGCGCGATCCCCGGCCAGCAACCCTTCCCGGACCGTTGGATAGCGCAAGCGCAGGCGCAACTCCTGATGCAGGCGGCGGTTCGCCAGGCGGCGGGACTCGCTCATGAACGACAGCACCATCAGCGGCAGTTGCCGCTCGGCCCCGTCGCGGGCGATGCGCGGCGGGCGCGGCAGCCCCAACAGATCGGCCGCCAGATCGAAATAATCGCCCATCTTCAGTTGGCTGTCGTCGCACACATGGACCGTGCGCTGCGGACGCCCCAGCCACAGCGCGCGCACACAGGCCCGCGCCAGATCGTCCGCATGAATGTGGTTGGTGTAGACGTCGTCCTCGGGGCGCAGCACGGGCATGCCCCGGCGCAGGCGATCGGCCGGCCCGCCCGGGCGGTCGTGGGCGTAGATACCCGGAATGCGCAACACGCTCACCCGCGCCCCGGTGCGCCGCGCCCACCATCGCCACTGCTGCTCGGCATCCAGCCGGCGCCAGGCGCGCGGCGTCTCGGGGGCGGGGGGGCGGGTCTCGTCCACCCATGCACCGCCGCAGTCCCCGTACACCCCGCTGGTCGAGCCATACACCAGCGCCGCCGGGGCGCGCCGGCGAGCCAGCGCCGCCGCCAGGGCGCGCGAGCGCGGGTCGCGCCGCCAGTCGCTCAGCCCCTCGCTGGGCGGCGGGGCCAGGTGCAGGACACGGTCGGCCAGGCCCGCCAGCCGCTGCAGCGAGCGCGGCTGATCCAAATCGCCCACCAGCGGGGTGATGCCGGCCGCCCGCAGCGCTTCCACGCGCTCGGGGCTGGATGTCAAGGCCAGCAGCCGCACCCGCTGACCGAGCAGGCGCGCAGCGCGCAGCCCCACGTCACCACAGCCCACGATCAGCACCCGCTGCCGCCGAAACCGCGCCGGCAGCGCCCCACACGTTCCATTCAACATCGGTTCACATCCTGCGCGGCACACTGATCGGGCACGCCGCGGCGCGGCATTTGCGACAATCCAGCCCTACCTTTGATGCGGCCTTTGGCCCGCCCCGCAAGTATGACATTCACCATCACCGTCGAACCCAGCGGCCGCACCTACACGGCCACCGAGAACGAAACCCTGCTCGCCGCCGCCATCCGGCAAGGCATCGGCCTGCCCTACGGCTGCAAGGACGGCGCCTGCGGATCGTGCAAATGCCGCAAGCTCTCCGGCTCCGTCACGCACGGCCCGCACCAGTCCAAAGCCCTGAGCGCCGACGAAGAGGCCGCCGGGCTGATCCTCACCTGCTGCGCCACCGCGCACAGCGACGTCGTGATCGAATCGCGTCAGGTCACCGAGGCCGGGGCCTTCCCCGTCAAAAAGCTGCCCGTGCGCGTGCTGCAGCTCGAACGCGCCGCGCC
Organism: Tepidimonas fonticaldi; assembly: GCF_001675355.1. Classification (NCBI taxonomy): domain Bacteria; kingdom Pseudomonadati; phylum Pseudomonadota; class Betaproteobacteria; order Burkholderiales; genus Tepidimonas; species Tepidimonas fonticaldi. The sequence continues at coordinate 320,905 of NZ_LZDH01000065.1, forward strand.
CGACGTCATGATCGTGCGCCTGCAACTGCCGGCCAACGACACCTTCCAATACCACGCCGGGCAGTATGTCGAGTTCTTGCTGCGTGATGGCGCGCGCCGCGCCTACTCCATGGCCATCGCGCCGCACGTCAAAACCGACGTGCCCATGCTGGAGCTGCACATTCGCCACATGCCGGGCGGCAAATTCACCGACCATGTCTTCGGCGCCATGAAGGAAAAGGAGATCCTGCGCATCGAAGGGCCGTACGGCAGCTTCTATCTGCGCGAAGGCTCGGACAAGCCGATCATCCTGCTGGCCTCCGGCACCGGCTTCGCCCCCATCAAGGCGATCGTGCAACATCTGCAGCACAAGGGCATCACCCGCCCCCTCTGGCTGTACTGGGGGGGCCGACGCCCCCAGGACTTGTACCAGGACGCCTGGATCCGCGAGACGGCCGCGAGCCTGCCCCACCTGACCTACGTCCCCGTGGTGTCCGACGCCCTGCCCGAGGACCACTGGACGGGCCGCACTGGCTTCGTCCACCAGGCCGTCCTGGCCGACCATCCGGACCTCTCCGGCTTCGAGGTCTATGCCTGTGGCGCCCCGGTGGTGGTGGAATCCGCCCGGCGCGATTACGCAGCCGCGGGTTTGCCCGCCGAAGCGTTCTACGCCGACGCCTTCACCTCGGAAGCCGACAAAATGCAGAGTTGATACCCGACAACCAGGAGACTGCCCATGCAACGCCGCCCCTTCCTCCGCACCGCCTGCGCCCTGACCACCTCCGCCCTGCTGGCGCCGGCCTGGGCCCAGACCGGCCAGCGCGTCACGCGCATCGTGGTTCCCTTCGCCGCGGGCGGCCCCATCGACACCACGGCACGTATTCTGGCCGAACAGGTCAAGGACAAGCTCGGCACCGTCATCATCGAAAACCGCCCGGGCGGCGGCGGCAACATCGGGGTGGAAGCGGTGGCCCGCGCCCAGCCCGACGGCCACACGCTCGGCATCGCCACCACCGCATCGCACGCCATCAACCCTTGGCTGTTCAGCAAACTGCCGTTCGATCCGGCTCGGGATTTCGTGGCCATCACCGCCATGGTGCGCGTGCCCAATGTGCTGGTCATGAACGCCGAGGCGGCGCAACGCCTGCGGATCCAGACGGTCGCGGACTTGATCCGCTACGCCAAGGCCAACCCCGGCAAGCTCAACTACGGCTCGGGGGGCAACGGCAGCGCGGGGCACCTGGCTGGCGAACTGTTCAAGAACCAGGCCGGCATTTTCGCGGTGCACATCCCCTACAACGGCGGCAACCCGGCGCAACTGGCGCTGCTGGCCGGGCATGTCGATTTCAATTTCGACAACTTGGCGACGGCCGCCGCCAACATCCGCGCCGGCAAGGTCAAGGCGCTGGCCGTGACCACCGCCCAACGCGCCAGCGTCATGCCCGAACTGCCCACCGTGGCCGAGACGCTCCCGGGTTTTGAAGTGGACACCTGGTGGGGACTCATCGCGCCAGCGGGCACCCCGCGCGAGACGGTCAACCGACTCAACCGCGTGTTCACCGAAGCCCTGCAAAGCCCGGAAGTGAAAACCCGGTTTGCCGCCTTGATGGCCGAACCCGCCCCCAGCACGCCCGAGCAGTTCGAAGAGTGGATGCGGCGCGAGCGTGCCAAATACGAACGCGTCGTCAAGCTCAGCGGCGCCAAAGTCGACTGAACGGTCGGCTCGCGACGCCCTGGGCGTTCAACCTTGCGCGAGCAGCCGGCGCACGTCGTTTGCCAAGGCCTGTGCCCCGCTGCCATAGCGGTGGTACAGGCGCACGCGCCCCTGGGTGTCGTACACATAGCTGCCCGCGGAGTGGTCCATGGTGTAGCTGGTCGGGGTCTGGCCTTCGACCTTTTTGTAATACACCTTGAAAGCCTTGGCGAGCGCCGGCAGCTCCTCGGGCGTGGCCCGCAGCGCCAGAAAGCTCGGATCGAAGCTGGCCATGTAGGCCCGCATGACCTCGGGCGTGTCCCGCTCCGGGTCCACGCTGATGAAAATGCCCTGCAGGCGCTCGCCATCGGCGCCGAGCAGCCGCTTGGCTTCGGCCAGCTCGCCCAGCGACGTGGGGCACACATCGGGGCACTGCGTGTAGCCAAAGAACACCAGCACCACCTTGCCGCGAAAATCCGCCAGCGTGCGGCGCTGTCCGTTCTGGTCCGGCAGGTCGAAGCCTTGCGCGTAATCGGCTCCGGTGATGTCGATACCGCTGAAGGCAGCGGGCCGATCGCCACACCCGCCGAGCCAGCCCGCGCCCAGGGTCAACACCGCCGCACCGGCCCCGCCCAACAGGCGGGCGAGCGCCCCGCGGCGGGCGGTGGGCGACGGGGACGGCACGGATTTGGGGCGACGACGGGTCATGGCGTCATGATCAGATAGTGGTCCACCAGCATGGCCGCAAACAGCGCCGACAGATGGATCAGCGAAAAACGGAAGGTCTTGCGCGCCAGGGCGTCGGAGTACGACCGCCACAGGCGCCAGGCATAGGCCACGAAGCCCGCATTCAGCCCCAGCGCCGCCAGCAGATACAGCCAGCCGTTCATGCGCAGCAAATAGGGCAGCAGACAGGCCGCCAGCAGAATCAGCGTGTAGAGCAGGATCTGCAACCGCGTGAAGTCCGAGCCGTGCGTCACCGGCAGCATGGGCAAGCCCGATTTGCGGTAATCCTCCACCCGGTACAGCGCCAGGGCCCAGAAGTGCGGCGGGGTCCACAAGAAGATGATCAGAAACAGCACCAGCGGTTCCGCGGTGATGGCGTCCGTCATGGCGGTCCAGCCCAGCACCGGGGGCATGGCGCCGGATGCCCCGCCGATGACGATGTTCTGGGGCGTCAGCGGCTTGAGGATCACCGTGTAAATCACCGCATACCCGACGAAGGTGGCCAGCGTCAGCCACATGGTGAGCGGATTGACCGCCACATACAGCAGGGCCGAGCCCGCCGTGCACAGCAGCGCCGAAAACACCAGTGCCTGACGCTGGCTGAGCTCGCCCCGGGCGGTCGGGCGCCACGCGGTGCGGCGCATGCGGGCGTCGATCTGCTGCTCGATCAGGCAATTGAAGGCGGCCGCCGCGCCGGACACCATCCAGATGCCCAGGCACGCGACGGCCATGGTCAACCACTGGGCGGCGCTGGGCCACCCGGGCACCGCGAGCACCATGCCGATCAGCGCGCAAAAGACGATGAGCTGGATGACGCGCGGCTTCATCAGCACGTAGTACTGACGCCACGTCGGCGGCAGGGGCGAGGCCACGGCAGACGAGGTCGTGCTCATGCGCGGCGCTCCCGCCAAGCCGGTGCCGCCACGGACCGCGTGGCCGCCGCAGCCCCACCCACCGGGACCGACGCGGTCGCGGCCAGCCAACCCGCCAACAGCGCAACCAGCACCGCCGCCCCCCCGGTGTGGGCCACCGCCGCCACCAGCGGCCACTCCAGCACCACGTTGCTCAGCCCGGTGAGCAACTGCCAGCCGGCCAGCGCCAGCAGCCAGCGGCCGTGGGCGGCCATACCGGCGCGGCGCAGCGCCCAGCCGACGCCCACCAGGGCGGCCAGCACGACATAGGCAAACAGCCGGTGCACATAGTGGATCGCGGTCAGGGCCGCAAAGGGCAACGCCTCGCCGCTGCCCTGCGCACCCAGCTCGCGCCACAGCTCGAAGCCACGCGCAAAGTCCATCGGCGGCCACCAGCTGCCTTGGCAGGTGGGGAAGTCGCGACACGCCAGCACGGCATAGTTGGTGCTGACCCAGCCACCCAGCGCGACCTGCAGCCAGACGGCGACGAACAAGGCCCACAGCGCCGCGCGCAGCCCCGGGCTCAGCCGGGCCGCCTGCCAGGTCAGCGCGTCCGCCTGGCCATAGCGCACCGCTTGCAGGCGCAACAGCGCCAGCAGCGCCAGCCCCCCCAGCAAGTGCAGGGTGACGATGGCGGGGAACAGCTTCATGGTCACCGTCAATGCGCCAAAAGCGCCCTGCAGGCACACCCACACCAGCGACAGCCACGGCCACAGCACCGGCGTGGCGGGGTTGCGGCGGCGCTCGATGGTGCTGACCACCGCCATCACCAGGATCAGCGCGCCCACCGCCGTGGCCAGATAGCGGTGGATCATCTCGATCCACGCCTTGGAAAACGTGACCGGCCCGGTGGGCATCGCCGCCTGCGCCGCGGCGATGTCGGCGTGGGCGCCGATGGGACTGGCCGCGCCGTAGCAACCCGGCCAGTCCGGGCAGCCCAGGCCGGAATCGGTCAGGCGCGTGAAGGCACCGAACAGCACCAGATCGAACGTCAAAAACAGCGTCAACCCCGCCAGCACCCGCAGCCGCTGCACCGGGCTGGCCCCGCGGCTGCGCAACCACACCCACACCAGCGGCCCGGCCGCCACCAGCAGCCCCACGATCATCAGCCGGAACACCGGCGTCCAGTCATACAACGGTTGCATGGTCACCTCACGGACGCCCGGGCCGGTCCCACGAACTCGACGCCCGCATCAGCCGCTCGAGGTCGCGCCGCATCTTCGCGGGATCGGCGTCTTTCGGAAAGCGCATCATCCAGTTGCCGATGGGGTCCACCACATACAGATGATCCGCCAGCCGGCCCCCGGGCGCCGGCTGCAGCCAGGTGGCCAGTTGCGCCTCGTCCACCCAAAGGACGGTCGCCGTCTGCAGCGCTGGCTGCAGCCGCTGCGGGAACTCCCGCGCGCCCGTGCGCAGCCACACCCAATCCATGCGGTCCTTGTCCTTGCCCAACCCCTCGCGCAACTGGTGCTGCAGATACAGGTGCCGCTCGCACTGCGCATCGCAGGCGCTGTCCGCCACGCTGATGAACAGCCACTGGTGGGCCAGGGACGTCAGGGGCACCTGCCGGCCTTGCGCATCCCACCCGCTGAAGGCCGGCAACGGGCGCTGCGGCTCGATCAGCTCACCGTAGTTGCGCCGCCCTTCGGGCCGGATCACGTAATAGGTGAAGTACGAGGCGATGACGGGCGAGGCGCTGATCAGAAACAGCAGCAGCATCTTCCAGCGCCCACGGCGCGTGGCGGCCGCATCCCGCGCCAGTCCCTGGCCCGGCGTGGGCAGGCTGTGCACGGTCATCGTCAGCGGTCCGTCCACCCGGGCCAAAGTCGGGGCGTCAGCGGGCACGTCGCCTGGGAGAGAGGAATTGGAACCAGACATAAAGGGCGGAGATGAGGGCGGCGAGCCCGAACCACTGGACCGCATACCCGACGTGCTTGGCCGGCTCGACCGCCACCGTCGCCCAGGCGCGCTGCAGCGGCGTTCCGTCCACCGCGGTTTCGGGCGGCGCCGTCTGCTGCACGGACATGGGCAGCAGCGTCAGGCGCCATTCGGCGGCGAACGCATCCAGCTGGATATTTTGCCGGATCGGCCCCGGCGCGTCCGGCCCCAGTTGGAATAGCTGCGACGGCGGCGGGGCCAGGCGGCCCTCCACGGTCACCGGCCCCTCGGGCGTCGCAAGCGCCGGAATGGCCTGACGGTCATCGGGGCGTCGCGGCAGCCACCCCCGTTGGACCAGCACCGCCGGCCCGCCGCCGTCCGGCAGCAACGGGGTCACGACCACGAAGCCGGCCCGGCCCTCCATGGGCCGGTTGTCCAGCCACACCGTGGCTGGCGAAAGCCAGCGGCCCTGCAGCCGCACCGCGCGCCCCGCCCACGCGGTCAACTGGCCGCGCGCCTGCGCATCGCGCAGCGCGTCCCAGTCGGCAGCGGGCAACGCGGCCTGCGCCTCCCGCTCGGCCAGCCAAGCGCGCTTGTTGGCCGCCCGGCCCAACTGCCAGACACCCAGGGACGCCGTCACGCACACCCCCACCGCTGCCGCCAGGGTCACCAGCCAAAACCGCCGCGCGCGCTGCGCCTTCATCCGATAATGTCCCGCATGAAATACCTCGTCGTGGTCGCCTTCGTGGGCATCGTGGGCAGTCTGGCAGCGGCGCTGGTCGCGATGATGAAGGGCGACTCCAGCAGCGGCGACGCACACCGCTCGCGCCGCATGGCCCGGGCGCTGACCGCGCGCATCGGGCTGTCCATCCTGCTGTTTCTGCTCATCATTCTCAGCCATTGGATGGGCTGGATCCAGCCGACCGGGCTGCCGGCGCTCTGACCCCCGCCCGCCCCACCGCCCAAACGAAGAAAGCGCCCGCAGGCGCTTTCCGGGACCCGACGCGGTCGGTCACAGCCAGTAAACCAGCACGTACAGGAACAGCCAGACCACGTCCACGAAGTGCCAGTACCACGCCGCCCCCTCGAACCCGAAGTGGCGGTCCTTGGTGAAGTGCCCTTTTTGCAGGCGCAGGGTGATCACCAGCAGCATCAGCATACCGACGAACACGTGGAAGCCGTGGAAGCCGGTCAGCATGAAGAAGGTCGAGCCGAAGATGCCGGAGCTGAGCTTGAGGTTCAGATCGGTGTAGGCGTGGAAGTACTCGTAGCCCTGGACCAGCAGGAACACGAAGCCCAGCAGCACCGTCAGCCACATGAAGGCGATGGTCTTGGTGCGGTTGCCGTCCTGGATCGCGTGGTGGGCGATGGTCAGCGTCAAGCCCGACGTCAGCAGCAACGCGGTGTTGATGGTCGGCAGCCAGAACGGCCCGACGGTCTGGAAGGGCTCGACGATGCCCGCGGGCGACGCCGTGGCACCGGCCTGCACCGACGGCCAGATGGCCTGGAAGTTCGGCCAGATCAGGCTGTTTTCCAGGCTGCCCAGGGCGGGGACGGAGTGGCTGCGGGCCCACCACAGTGCGGTGAAGAACGCGCCGAAGAACATCACCTCCGAGAAGATGAACCAGCTCATGCTCCAGCGGTAGGAGATGTCGATCTTGCGCCCGTAAAGGCCGCCTTCGCTCTCGGTCACGGCATCGCGGAACCACTGGTACAGCACCACCAGCCACCACACCAGCCCGAAGGCCAGCGAATACATACCCCAGTCGCTGCCATTGATCCATTGGCCGGCGCCCAGGATGACGAAGAACAGCCCGAAGGCCGCCATGAACGGGTGCCGCGACAAACCGGGCACGTAGTAGTACGGCGTGCTGCCGTGTGTGGTTGCGGACATGCTCACTCCTCGTTGAATCTTGTCTAGCGTATGGGGCGAAGTCGGCGGCGCCCCGTCAGGGCGACACCACCCAGTGCACGATCAGCATCAGGACACCGACGAACACGAAGGCCATCACCACGCCGGTCGCCAACACGACCACCGGGTTGAGTTTCTGGACGTCGCGCTCGAAGTCGGCGCGGCGGCGCAAACCGATGAAACTCCACAGGACGGCCTTGACGGTGTCGAGCACCGCCACGTGCCGCTGGCGCGGCGACGGGGTCATGATGCCTCTCCCGGCCGGGCCAACGCTGCCGTGGGCGCTGGCGGCGTGGGCGCGCCGACCTCGAAAAAGGTGTAGGACAGCGTGATGGTCTTGACGTCCTTGGGCAGCTTGGGATCGATGACGAACGCCACCGGCCATTCCTTGCGCTCGCCCGGCGCCAGCGTGTACTGGTTGAAGCAGAAACACTCCAATTTGTTGAAGTGGTTGGCCGCCTGGCGCGGCGCGTAGCTGGGGATGGCCTGCGCCGCCATGGTGCGGCCCTGCACGTTCTGAAACTCGTACATCACGGTCGTCAATTCGCCGGGATGCACCTGCACGGAACGCACCGCGGGCTTGAAGTGCCACGGGCCCCGCACGTTGGTGTCGAACTCCACCGTGATCGTGCGCGAGGTGTCGACCTGGGTGTTGACGGGATCGACCCGCGACTTGCCCGGCACCTGGCGCTCACCAAGGGCCAGGATGTTGATCCCGGTGACCTCGCAAATGGCGAGGTAGATGGGCACCAGCGCATAGCCGAAGGCAAACATGCCCACGGCGATGACGACCAGCTTGCCGGTCATGCGTAGGTTGTCGAGACGGCGTGACGACATGGTGTGCGGTATCCAATGGCCGATCAGGCCCCCAACAGGATGTGCTTGACCACGAACCCCAGGGCAAACGCCAGGGCCACCGACGCCAAGATCCAACCCAGGCGCACATTCTGGCGACGCTGCTCAGGGGTCATGGTGCATTCTCCCGGTCGGCATCAACCCACGATGCGGGTCGCGGTGGCGTCCAGCTTGGGCGGGGTTTCGAAGGTGTGGTGCGGCGCCGGCGACGGCACTTCCCACTCCAGGCCTTCGGCGCCTTCCCAGGGCTTTTGCGGGGCCTTTTCGCCCTGGCCACGCATGGCCGGCAGGATCACGGCCAGGAAGAAGTACACCTGCGCCAGCCCGAAGGCAAACGCCCCCACCGACGCGATCGCGTTGAAGTCGGCAAACTGCATCGGGTAGTCGGCATAGCGGCGCGGCATGCCGGCCAGGCCCAGGAAGTGCATCGGGAAGAAGGTGACGTTGAACGAGATCATCGACCACCAGAAGTGGATCTTGCCGCGCGTCTCGGAATACATGACCCCGGTCCACTTGGGCAGCCAGTAGTAGGCACCCGCGAACATGGCGAACAGCGAGCCGGCCACCAGCACATAGTGGAAGTGCGCCACCACATAGTAGGTGTCCTGAAAGTTGATGTCGATCGGCGCCATCGACAGCATCAGCCCGGTGAAGCCGCCCATGGTGAACACGAAGATGAAGCCCACGGCCCACAGCATCGGGGTCTCGAAGGTCAACGAACCCTTCCACATGGTCGCGACCCAGTTGAAGATCTTCACGCCCGTGGGCACGGCGATCAGCATGGTCGCGTACATGAAGAACAGCTGACCGGTCACCGGCATGCCGGTGGTAAACATGTGGTGCGCCCAGACGATGAACGACAGGATCGCGATCGACCCGGTGGCGTACACCATCGAGGTGTAGCCGAACAGCTTCTTGCGGGCGAACGCCGGCACGACCTGGCTGATGATGCCGAAGGCCGGCAGGATCATGATGTAGACCTCGGGGTGCCCGAAGAACCAGAAGATGTGCTGGTACATGATCGGGTCGCCGCCGCCGGCCGGGTTGAAGAAGCTGGTGCCGAAGTGACGGTCGGTCAGCGTCATGGTGATGGCGCCGGCCAGCACCGGCATCACCGCGATCAGCAGGTAGGCGGTGATCAGCCAGGTCCACGCGAACATCGGCATCTTCATCAGCGTCATGCCGGGCGCGCGCATGTTCAGGATGGTCACGATGATGTTGATCGAGCCCATGATGGAGCTGGCGCCCAGGATGTGCATCGCGAAGATCGCGGCGTCCATGGACGGGCCCATTTGCAGCGTCAGCGGCGCGTAGAGCGTCCAGCCCGCGGCAGGAGCGCCGCCCGGCATGAAGAACGACGCGACGAGGATGATGGCCGCGGGGATCATCAGCCAGAAGCTGAAGTTGTTCATGCGGGCAAAGGCCATGTCGGAGGCGCCAATCTGCAGCGGCAGCATCCAGTTGGCGAAGCCCACGAACGCCGGCATGATGGCGCCAAACACCATGATGATGCCGTGCATGGTCGTGAGCTGGTTGAACAGCTCGGGGTTGACCAGTTGCAGGCCGGGCTGGAACAGCTCGGCACGGATGCCCAGCGCCAGCACCCCGCCGATCATCAGCATCGTGAAGCTGAACAGCAGGTACAGCGTGCCGATGTCCTTGTGGTTGGTGGCGAACACCCAGCGGCGCCAACCGGCCGGCGCATGGTGCTCATGATCGTGCGCGTGCGCGCCGTGATGGTCCAGTACTGCACTCATGGCGATTTCCTCGTGGCTTCAATCCTTGTCACTGACGCGCCGCCTGCACTTCCTTGGGCTGCACGACCTGGCCCGTGTTGTTGGACCAGCTGTTCTTCGCATAGGTCATGACGGCGGCCAGCTCGACGTCGGAGAGCTGCTTCCAGGCCGGCATCTGGGCCGCCGCCCCATTGACGCCGTTGAGCATGACCTGGATCATCTTGCCGTGGTCGGTCGCCGTGACGATGGCGGAGCCGTCCAGCGGCTTGATCGGGCCTGCACCCTTGCCGCTGGCCTGGTGGCAGGCCGCGCAGTTGGCAGCGTAGACCGACTCGCCGCGCTTGACCAGCTCGGCCAGAGTCCATTCCTTGTTCGGGTCGTCGGCCAGGGCGGCCATCGCCTTCTTGCGCTCGTCGACCCACTTGGTGTACTCCTCCTGCGTCACCACTTTGACGTGGATCGGCATGTAGGCGTGTTCCTTGCCGCACAGCTCGGCGCACTGGCCGTAGAAGTCACCGGTCTTTTCGGCGCGGAACCAGGTGTCGCGCACGAAGCCGGGGATGGCGTCCTGTTTGACGCCGAAAGCCGGCACCATCCAGGCGTGGATGACGTCGTTGGCGGTGGTGATGATGCGGATCTTCTTGCCGACCGGCACCACCAGCGGGTTGTCCACCTTGAGCAGGTAGTCGTCCACCGCTTCCGGCTTGCCGCTGTCCGACATCACGCGGTGCTTGGGGTCCAGAGTGGACAGGAATTGAATCCCCTCCCCTTCGCCCTTGAGGTATTCGTACCCCCACTTCCACTGCATGCCGACGGCCTTGATGGTCAGGTCGCTGTTGGTGGTGTCCTTCTGCGCGACCAGCACCTTGGTGGCGGGCAGGGCCATGCCGATGACGATCAGCAGCGGAACGATGGTCCAGCCCAGCTCGACCCAGATCGGCTCGGGCAGCTCTTGCGACTTGTGCCCGACCGACTTGCGGTGCTTGACGATGGAATAGAACATGACGCCGAAGACGACCACGAAGATGGTCGAGCAGATGGCGAGCATGAACCAGTGCAGCCAGTGCTGCTCTTCGGCGATGCGGGTCGCAGGGGGGTGGAAGTTGAGCTGGTTGACCGCCGGGCCGCCCGGCAGGTCGTTGACCGCGGCATGGGCCGCATTCGAGACCCACACGCCAAGGCCCAGCAGGGCAGCGCCCACGGCGTCCTTGGCACCCCTCCAGGCGCCGACCCCGTGCCTGCGCCGCGTTTGACCTGAATGCTTCATCATGCTCACGTCGTTTGCCTCGAATATAAGCGTTGATTTATGTCAACACCAATTACACCAAACTTCTGCAGACTTGGCGGTGCGGGCAATCCCGAGGGCGGGCGTCGTGGCCGCTGCGCTCAGACGGACGAGGCAGTCGGCGCGGTCGCCAGCGCCCAGCGCAGCTCGCGCGCCAACTGGCGCCGCTGCTCCGGCCGGGCATAGCGCCCCACCTGCACCCGCGCCGTCCCGGCGCGCAACTCCACCAACCCGGCGCCGTGACCGGCGTCCTCCACCCGCAGCCAGTGCCGGGCCAGCTCGCGCCGCCTCACCGCACCAGCCTGCTCCCACTCCACCACCAGGCGCTGTCCGTCGAGCACCAGGATCTCTCGATCGGTCGCGTGGCGCGCGTACCAAAGAAAGGCCAGCGCGACGGCGGTCGACCCCAGCACCGCGAACGGCAGCACCAGCCGCGCCCCCATCGCCCAGAACGCCGCCGCCACCGACAGCGCCACCGCGCACGCCAGCAAGGACGCCCACAGACACTACCGCGGCGTCAAGGCGCAGTTGCGCTTGAGCAGCCACCGCCAGCCGTCCGGTCCCCGCTGGGCCAGCTGGAACGCGACGCCGCCAGCAGATGCCTCCATCGGTGCCATCGTCGACTCCGCGGCCGTGGCCCGGCCACTCCACCACACGAACGATCGGCGGACCCCGGCCCGCCGACGCTTTTGATTTAGATCAATTGTAGTGCGGTTTCAGATGCCGTCGGTCGCGTGGGGTCGGCCCGGGACCGCCCCGCCGCGCAACGACTCGCGCAGGCGCTCCAGCGGCACCGTGGTCACGCCCGCCACGGCCACGCGCGGCCGCGGGCGAAAGGCGTGGCCGTACACCACTTCGACCGTCAGGCACAGCTGGCCGTCGGGGCTGCGTGGCAGCCCCTGCTCGACGGCGCACAGCCAACGCTCGCGCCAGCCGCGTCCGCGCAGGGCGGCAAAGCGCCCCACATGCCAGTTGCGCCCGGTCTCGCGCAGGTCGGCCAGCAAACGCTCGGCGCTGGGATAGGTCAGCGTCAGCCGCTCCATGTCCATGACCGGCTCGGCAAAGCCCAGCTCGACGAGTTGATCGCCCCAGTCGTGCATGTCCACATAGGCCGGCGCGGGGGGGGGCCAGCCGTGGGCCGCATGCACGGCGCGCAGCTCGCGGGCCGTGTCCGGCCCCAGACACGAAAACATCACAAACCCGTCGACGGCCAGCCACTCGTGCCACCGGCGCAACAGCGCCCGGGGCTGCGCGGCGGCATGCAGCGCCATGTTGGCCCACACCAGCCCGACGGGCTCCGGCACCGCGTCCGCAGCGTCCACCGCACCGGCCACCGGGGAGGCCGCCTCGCCGGTGGCCGGCGGGCGCGCCATCCAGCGCCGCCACCAGGGCGGCGTCGGGGTGCGCCAGCGCGCCAGCGTCGCCTGGGCCAGCTCCCCCGCCAGCCAGACCCGCGCCTGCGGATAGCGCTGTGCCACCGCCCGATGCGCCTGCTCGCCCGCCAGCAGGGGGGACCAGCTCATCCAGGCATCGGGGCGGGCCTTGATCCAATCCAAGCGCTCGGCCATGCGCGCCCCGATCGTCTCGTGCAGCCACGGGCTGCCACGCGGCACACGGGCGCGCCAGCGCGCCGCCGCGACCGGATCGAGGTCCGGCACGCCGTCGTCGTTGGGGCGCGGGGATGGGGCCATGGGCCGCGCAGTATAGTGGCGAGGCAGGGCGGGCGGGCCGTGGGCGCCGATGCCCGCGTGGAAGGGGAGGACATGCGATCGAAGCCGACGACAAGGTGGGCGAGCGGCCTGTGGCGCGCGCTCGATGCCCTGTGCCCTGCGGTCTGCGAGGTCTGCGGACGCTGGCCCGACGGGCCGCTGTGCCCCGACTGCCGGCACGATCTGGCCCCAGTGCTTGCGCGCTGCCCCGGCTGCGCCCTGCCGCACGCGGACCCGGGGGCGCGCTGCGAAGCCTGCCAGCACGATCCGCCGCCGTGGCGATCGGTGGTGGCGCGGGTCGATTTCGACCATCCCTGGGATGCATGGATCCGGGCGCTCAAATCCACCGGTCCCCCCGGCCTGTCGGGCGCGCTGGCGCGCTTGTGGCTGGACGACCCCACCGTACCGACACTGCTGGCCCATGCCGATGTGTGGCTGCCCATCCCCCTGGCGCCCGCACGGCTGGCGGAGCGCGGCTACAACCAGGCGTGGTTACTGATGCAAGCGCTGGCCCGCCACCTCTGCACCCCGCCGGCGCTGCCGCAGGGCTTGCGACGGGCGCCGGACGCGCCCGTGCTGCATCACCTGGGCCGCCGCGAACGGCTGGCGCAGGCACAGGGGTTGTTTCACGTGCCGCCCGCTATGCGCGCCCGGGTGCGCGGACGGCGCGTGCTGGTGGTCGACGACGTGATGACCACGGGTGCGACTTTGCATGCAGCCACCCACGCCCTGCTGGATGCGGGCGCCACCGCGGTCGATGCGCTGGTCGTGGCCCGGACGCCACCCCCCATGGAATAATCCGCGCCCCATGTTCCGCATCGTCCTGGTCACCCCCGAAATCCCGCCCAACACGGGCAATGTGATCCGGCTGTGCGCCAACACGGGCTGCGCGCTGCATCTGGTGGAGCCGCTCGGGTTTTCCATGGACGACAAGCTGCTGCGCCGCGCCGGGCTGGACTACCACGAGTACGCGACGGTGCGCCGCCATGCCTCGTGGCCGGCTTTTCTGGCGGCCGAGCGCCCCGACCCCCAGCGCTGCTTCGCCTTCACGACGCACGGCACGGCGTCGGCATTCGCCACCGCTTACCAGCCCGGGGATTGGTTCGTCTTTGGCGCCGAGTCGCGCGGTTTGCCTGCCGACGTGTTGCAAGACTTCGACGCGCCCCGCCGCCTGCGCTTGCCCATGCGGCCCGGGCAGCGCAGCCTCAACCTGTCCAACGCCGTCTCCATCGTGGCCTTCGAGGCCTGGCGCCAGCACGGCTTTGCGGGCGCCGCGATGCCGGCCGGCGAAACCCGTCAGGCGTAGTGGCGCACCAGCATTTCCGCCACGCAGGCGGGTTTGGACTGGCCTTCGATCTCGACCGTCGCGTGCCAGCACAGGTGCACGCCGTTGGGCGCGATGCGCTCCAGCGACTGCAATTGCAGCCGCGCGCGGACCCGGCTGCCAACGGGCACCGGCGCGGTGAAGCGAACGCGGTTGGTGCCGTAGTTGACCGACATGCGCACGCCGGCGACGTGCACCGACTCACCCAACCACTTGGACAGCAGCGACAGGGTCAGAAAGCCGTGTGCGATCGGCGCACCGAAGGGGCCGCGCGCGGCCCGCTCGGCATCGACGTGGATCCACTGGTGATCGTCGGTGGCATCGGCAAAGCGATCGACCCGCTCCTGGGTGATCTGCAGCCAGTCGGTGATGGCGACCTCGGTGCCGACGGCGGCCTCGAGCGCGTCGAAGGATTCGAACGTCTTCATGGGGTGTGACTGTAGCGCCACGGGCGGGATGGGCGTGTCCGCCAGCGGACAGGTTGGGACTCAGCCATCGACCCATGCCAGCACGGACTGCCAAGGGGCCAGTTCGCGCTCCACCTGCCGCGGCCGCACGTCGAACAGCGTCAGGCCGTGCGCCGCCAGGTGCCGGTACACCTGCGCCTCGCGCACGAAGCCGGCCACCGGCAGGCCCAGCGCGGCAAAAAAATCCTGCAACTGCCGCGCCGCCAAGGTGCGGTCATCGACGCGCATCCCCACGACCGCCACGCGCAGCCCCTCGCGTCCGCGCTCGCGCACCAGCTGCAAAAAGTCGTGCGTGGCGAACATGTCGAACACCCCCGGCTGCACGGGCACGAGCAGGCGGTCGGCGCGCCGCAGCACCTCGCGCAGGCGCTGGCCGTGCAGGCCAGCCGGCGTGTCCAGCACCACGTGCGTCGTGCCGCGCGGGGGCTTGAGCACATCGTTGCGGCTGGCGTCCCACCCCGCGATCGGGCGCGCGGCGGCGGGCCGCAGCGCCAGCCATCGGGCACAGCTCTGCTGCCGGTCCACATCGCCCAGCATGACGGCGTGTCCGCACCGCGCCCAGTGGCCGGCGATCTGCGTGGCGAGCGTCGTTTTTCCGACGCCGCCTTTGGGGTTGGCGATGGCAAGCACGGGCATGGGCAAACTCCGGCCGGGGTGTGGTCATGGTAGCCCAGCGGCGGCGACAATGCGGGCATGTTTACCCCTTCGCAAGCCGATGTGCGCCGTTTCTTTTGCGGCGCATTCGATAAAGGCCGCCGCGGCCTGCCGCTCGAGCCCCTGGAAACCCTGGCCTACGAGTGGATGCTGCGCCACCCCGAATACCACGCAGAGCTGGCCGACCTGGACGCTGCGCTGCGCGCCATGACGACGGTCGACCCCGCGCGGGACAACCCTTTTCTGCACCTGTCGATGCACCTGAGCATCAGCGAACAGTGCTCGATCGACCAGCCGCCCGGCATCCGCCAGGCCGTGGAGCTGCTCGCCGCCCGGCGCGGCTCGCTGCACGACGCGCACCACGAGGTCATGGACTGCCTGGGGCGGATGCTGTGGGAAAGCCAGGTCCACGGCCGCCCGCCGGATGGGCAGGCTTACCTGGCCGAGGTGCGGCGGCGCGCGACCGCCGATTGACCCCACGGCCCCACCCGGCAAGACCAACCCAGCAAAAAGGCCCCGACGGGCTGCACCCGTCGAGGCCTTGGCACGGGGTTCACCGTGCCAGCCGAGGCAGCGTGGAGGGTCTTGTCACACACTGCCGGAAGCAACGGATTGCTTCCATTGGGGGTTGCCGGGCCAAGGCGTTCGCCGCCAAGGCGGGCCTGTCGGACCAGAAGGGCATCGAAGCCACCGTGTTTCTGATCGCGACGGTTCCACTGTACGCCACGGCACCGGCCCCTGGGCTGAATTTTTTCGATGGCAGCCGCCCCCTCATTGGGCAAAAAATATGACCGGCCTCGCCCGAGGGAAGAGCACCGAAGCCGTCTTATTTATGACTCATGGAAATAAAAATGGCAATCTAAAGTATTGACTCGTCATTACGAGCCCCCTACCATCGCGGCCGTTTCGTTCATCGCAACCCCGAGAAAGGTCGGTGCCACCCGCCACGCAGCGCGCGGCGATGCGGCATCCCGCCAGTCGGCCCCGCCGACGGCCCCTGGATGCCACCGGCCTTTTTCGCAAGCCGCCAGAGCCGGCACGCCGCTGCATCCGTCGCGGCCGTGCCGTGGAGCGCGCCCCAAGGGGCGACTCCGGGTCGGTCCCCGTTGCCCACCGCGGCACGCCCGATCGACCGCCCGACGCAACCCGCCCCGAGAGCGGGACCGCCGGACGGCTTGTTCATTCACAGAAAGGAGTGTGTGCATGACCACCACGTGCATCGACACCCAGGATCGCGCGCCGGCCTGCTCCCCGAGCGGGGCCCCGCGCGTCGTGCCCGCTCAAGGGCTGGTGCAGATCGTGGCGCGCGTCTGGGCGGCCGCTCGCCACGGCATGGCGCTGTTTGGCGTCGCGACCCTGGCCGCCGTCGTGCTGCTGGCCACCCAGCCGCCATTGCGCGCCGAGCTGGAGCGCGGCGCGACCGACTGGCTGCTGGGCCGCCAGGCCGCCACGGTCGAGGACGACGAGCTGGCCGCGCCCGAGCGCGTGCTGGCCGCCAACCTGAAGGATCTGCCGCCGGAGCAGGTGCGCGTGGCGCACTGGCTGGCGCGCAAATACCGCGTGGCCAGCGAACCGATCGGGGCACTGGTCGCCGAGGCCTACCAGCTCGGCCCGCAGTTGCGGCTGGATCCCGCGCTGATTCTGGCCGTGATGGCCATCGAATCCCGCTTCAACCCGTTTGCGGCCAGCCCCGTGGGCGCGCATGGCCTGATGCAGGTGGACACCCGTGTGCATGCCGACAAGTTCGAAGGCTTTGGCGGCACGCTGGCGGCTTTCGACCCTTTGAGCAACCTGCGCGTGGGCGCCGAGATCCTGCAAGACGCCGTGCGGCGTGCCGGCTCGGTCCCGGGCGGTCTGCGCCTGTACGTCGGCGCCGTCACCCACGACGGTCGCGACTACATCGTCAAGGTGCTGTCCGAGTACGAGCGACTCAAGCGCGTCTCGGGCGGGCAGCAGGTGGGTTTTCAGGCCACCATGCCGCTGCCGGCATCGATCGGCCCAGCGACCCCGGTGCTGCCGGGCGAGCCCGCCAGCGCCCCGCAGATCGAGGCGGACGCCGCCCCGCGCGCGACGGACACGCCGGTGGCCGCCCGGGCGTCCTGATAAAATCGCAGCGCGCGCGACTGGCGATAGGCCGCGGGGCCGGCTGTGGCCCCGGCACGATGCAATGGCCGACGTGGACCACCACGGGGGAGCGCGCAGCACACCGTCACCTGCGGTTTGCCGCCTCGCCGTTCGCCTGGGCAGCCCGTGAGGCGTGACCACCGCCGCGGGTCCACCGACCACGTCAGGACTGCCATGTTCAGCCGCCAGACCCTCATCGAACAGACCGACCCCGAGCTGTGGGCCGCCATCCAGGCCGAAAACGCCCGCCAGGAAGCCCACATCGAGCTGATCGCCAGCGAAAACTACGCCTCGCCGGCGGTGATGGCCGCGCAGGGCACGCAGCTGACCAACAAGTACGCCGAGGGCTACCCGGGCAAGCGCTACTACGGCGGCTGCGAGCACGTGGACGTGGCCGAGCAGCTGGCCATCGACCGCGTCAAGCAGTTGTTCGGCGCCGAGGCCGCCAACGTGCAGCCGCACTGCGGCGCCAGCGCCAACGAGGCGGTGTTCCTCGCGTTCTTGAAGCCGGGCGACACCATCATGGGCATGAGCCTGGCCGAGGGCGGGCACCTGACGCACGGCATGGCGCTGAACATGTCGGGCAAGTGGTTCAACGTCGTCTCCTACGGCCTGAACGACCGCGAGGAGATCGACTACGACGCGATGGAGGCCAAGGCGCGCGAGCACCGGCCCCGGCTGATCATCGCCGGGGCCAGCGCCTACAGCCTGCGCATCGACTTCGAGCGCTTTGCCCGTGTGGCGCGCGAGATCGGCGCCATCTTCATGGTCGACATGGCGCACTACGCCGGCCTGATCGCCGCCGGCGTGTATCCGAACCCGGTGCCGCATGCGGACGTGGTCACCTCCACCACGCACAAGAGCCTGCGCGGCCCGCGCGGCGGCATCATCCTGATGAAGGCCGCGCACGAGAAGGCGATCAACAGCGCCGTCTTCCCCGGCCTGCAGGGCGGCCCGCTGATGCACGTGATCGCCGCCAAGGCGGTGGCGTTCCAGGAAGCGCTCAGCCCCGGGTTCAAGGCGTACCAGCAGCAGGTGATCAAGAACGCCCAGACGATGGCCGAGACGCTGCAGCAGCGCGGCTTGCGCATCGTCAGCGGCCGCACCGAAAGCCACGTGATGCTGGTGGATCTGCGCGCCAAGGGCATCACCGGCAAGGAAGCCGAGGCGGTGCTCGGCCAGGCGCACATCACGGTCAACAAGAACGCCATCCCGAACGACCCGGAAAAGCCGATGGTCACGAGCGGCATCCGCCTGGGCACGCCGGCGATGACCACGCGCGGCTTCACCGAGGCCGAGGCGCGCCAGACCGCGCACCTGATCGCCGACGTGCTGGACGATCCGCGCAACCCGGCCACCGTCGAGCGCGTGCGCGCGCAGGTGGCGGAGCTGACGCGGCGCTTCCCCGTCTACGGGTGACGCGATGAAGTGCCCCTTCTGCGGACACGCCGACACCCAGGTGGTGGAGACGCGCGAGTCCGACGACGGGGTGTTCGTGCGCCGGCGCCGCCGCTGCGGCGTGTGCGACCGGCGCTTCACCACCTACGAGCGCGCCGAGGTGACGTTTCCGCAGGTGGTCAAGAAGGACGGCCGCCGGGTCGATTACGACGCGGCCAAGCTGCGCGCCAGCCTGGCGCTGGCGCTGCGCAAGCGGCCGGTCAGTACCGAGCGGCTCGACGCCGCCATCGCCCGCATCGAGGAGCGGCTGCTGGCCGAGGGCGCGCGCGAGGTGCCCTCGCAGCGCCTGGGCGAATGGGTGATGCAGGAGCTGCGCGAGCTCGACCAGGTGGCCTACGTGCGCTTCGCCAGCGTCTACCGCAGCTTCGAGGACGTGGACGCGTTCAGGTCGCTGATCGACGAGGTGCGGGGCTGACCCCCACTTCGGCGCCGGCGCGGATCGGCAAGCGCACCTGGGCGACGAACTCGCCCTCCGACTCGTACACGCGCAAACGCGCCTGCGTGTCGTAGTGCAGCTCGAGCCGCTCGCGCAGGTTGGCCAGTGCCAGGCCGTGCCCGTGGGTCACGGCATCCACGGGCGGCAGCGGATTGCGCACGAACAGCACCAAGTGGTCGTCGTCGCGGAACGCCTCCACCGTGACACACGCCCCCTCCAGGCGCGGCTCCACCCCGTGGCGAACGGCGTTTTCCACCAGCGGCTGCAGGGTGAGCGGCGGCAGCAGTGCATCCGCCGGCGCCGTGTCCACATGCCACGCCACGCGCAGCCGCTCGCCCAGGCGCACCTGCTCCACCGCCAGATAGGCCTGCGCCAGGGCCAGCTCCTCGCGCCAGGGCACCAGCGTGCGCGGCTCGGCCAGCAGGGCGCGGTAGAGTTCCGCCAGATCTTCCAACATGGCTTCGGCGCGCGCCGGGTCGCGGCGGATCAGCGCCAACACGCCATTGAGGCTGTTGAACAGGAAGTGCGGCCGCATGCGCGATTGCAGCGCCTGCAGCCGCGCCTCGGACAAGGCGGGGGACAGGCGGTGGTGGCGCCAGTCGAAGTAGCCCGCAATGCCGCCCCACACGGCCAGCGTGGCCACGACGACGGTGGGCGGCGTGGGCACCGCCAGCCCCCAGCCCTGCAGCAGGGCGCGCCAGGCCAGCGCCACCAACACCGCGACCAGCGCCGTGATCAGCAGCGCCCGCCAGGGGGGGCAACGCCGCAACCACGGCGACAGCAGCGCCAGCGCGGCGGCCACCGACAGCAGCGTCGGCTCGAACAGTGCGCCGGCGGTCAGCCAGCCCTGGAGGGTGGCGTCGGCGGGCGAGGCCTCCAGCACCCACCACAGGGCGCGCAACCCCTCGGCCAGCAGCAGCAGGCGCCATTGAACCCCGAGGTTGCGGAAGTCGGGGATGACAAACCGCGCGGCGGCCATACGATGGGGGATGGATTCCGGGGTCGGCAACGGGAAAGGGTCAGCGGGCCGGGCCATGGCGGCGGCACGCCATTCCGGCCCAGTCGATCCAATGGTAGCGCCCGCCACCGGCGCCGACCACCCCCTGACGAAACTGCGACAATCCCGGACATGTTCACCGGCATCATCACCCGCGTCGGGCGCATCGAGCGGCACCAGCCCCTCGGCACCGGCGCCGACCATGGCCTGCGGCTGCACGTGGCGGCCGGGGCCGACTATCTGGCCGATGTGGCGCTGGGCGACAGCATCGCCATCAACGGCGCCTGCATGACCGTCACGTCGCTGGACCCGGCGCAGGGGGGCTTCACCGTGGACGTGTCGGCCGAATCGCTCGCCCGCACCACGGGGCTGGACCGCCCCGGCCCGGTCAATCTGGAAAAGGCCATGCGCCCGGCCGACCGGCTGGGCGGGCACATCGTCAGCGGGCACGTCGATGGCGTGGGCACGGTGACCCGGCTGGCCGCCGTGGGCGAGTCCTGGAACCTGTGCGTGCTGGCGCCGCCCGCCCTGGCCAAATATCTGGCTTACAAGGGGTCGATCACCGTCAACGGGGTCAGCCTGACGGTCAACCACGTCACGGACCGGGCGGATGGCTGCGAGGTCAGCATCAACCTGATCCCGCACACCATGCAGCACACGGCGCTGGGCACATTGACGGTCGGTGCGCGGGTCAATCTGGAGGTGGATATGATTGCGCGCTATGTCGAGCGGATGCTGTCGCTCGCCGCGGTGCCACCGACCGCCTGACGGCGCCCGCGCGTCACCTGCCCACTCCGCGGCCCGCCGCGCCGCCTCCCCGCCAACCCCCACCATGAGCACTGACCCCAGCGCCACCGATGCGGTGGCCCCCATCGCCTCCGTGGAAGAGATCGTGGCCGAGCTGCGCGCCGGCCGGCTGGTCATCCTGGTCGATGAGGAGGACCGCGAAAACGAGGGCGACCTCGTCCTGGCCGCCGACCATGTGACCCCGGAGGCGATCAACTTCATGGCCAAGTACGGCCGCGGCCTGATCTGCCTGACCTTGACGCGCGAGCGCTGCGAGCAACTGCGCCTGCCGCCGATGGTGCCGCGCAACGGCACCAAAATGGGCACGGCCTTCACCGTGTCGATCGAGGCGGCCGAGGGCGTGACCACGGGCATCTCGGCCGCCGACCGGGCCCACACCATCCGCGTCGCCGTCGCGGCCGGCGCCCGCCCGGACGATCTGGTACAGCCGGGCCATGTGTTCCCGCTGCAGGCGGTGGACGGCGGCGTGCTGATGCGCGCGGGCCACACCGAGGCGGGCTGCGACCTTGCGGCCATGGCGGGCTGCACGCCGGCCGCCGTGATCTGCGAGATCATGAACGACGACGGCACCATGGCCCGGCTGCCGGATTTGCAGCGCTTCGCCGCACAGCATGGCCTGAAGATCGGCACCATCGCCGATCTGATCGAACACCGCAGCCGCACCGAAAGCCTGGTGCGGCGCGTCAGCAGCCGGCCGCTGGCCACCGCCTTCGGCGAATTCACCGCCCACGCCTACCGCGACCAGACCAGCGGTGGGGTGCATCTGGCGCTGATCAAGGGCCAGTGGGGCCCCGACGAGGCGGTGCCCGTGCGCGTGCACGAGCCGCTGTCGGTGCTGGACGCGCTGGAGACCGGCCGCCGCATGCACTCCTGGAGCCTGGAGGCCAGCCTGCGCCATCTGCAGCAGGCCGGCCGCGGGGTGGCGGTGCTGCTCAACTGCGGCGAATCGGCGGATCAGTTGCTGGCCCAGTTCGAGGGCACGGCCCGCTCGGCCCAGGCGCCGGAGCGTGGGCGCATGGACCTGCGCACCTATGGCGTGGGCGCCCAGATCCTGCGCGACTGCGGCATCCACCGCATGCAGCTGCTCGGTCACCCCCGCCGCATGCCCAGCATGACGGGCTATGGGCTGGAGGTGGTGGGCTTTCTGCACCCCCCAACCACGGAAGGAACCCCGACATGATGGGAGCCCACAAGGGCGACGGCCCGGCGCTGGACGGCCGCGGCCTGCGCATCGGCATCGTGCAAGCGCGCTTCAACCAGGGCATCACGGACGCGCTGGCCGCCGCCTGCCGCGACGAGCTGCGGGCATTGGGCGTGGCCGAGGCCGACGTGGCGCTGGAGCAGGTGCCCGGCGCGCTGGAAGTGCCCCTGGCCCTGCAGGCCATGGCCGAGAGCGATCGCTTCGACGCGCTGGTGGCGCTGGGCTGCGTGATCCGCGGCGAGACCTACCACTTCGAGCTGGTGTGCAACGAGTCGGCCGCGGGCATCACGCGCGTGGCGCTGGACCACCACATCCCGATCGCCAACGCCATCCTGACGACCGAGAACCTGTCGCAGGCCGTGGCCCGCCAGGACGAGAAGGCGCGCGACGCCGCCCGCGTGGCGGTGGAGATGGCGGCCCTGCTGCGGCGCTACCCGGCGGACTGATCCGCACGGCGCCCGCGCGGTCTGGGACAATACGGCCCATGACCAAAGCATCCGAAAAATCCGCCCGCACCCGCGCGCGGGAGTTTGCCCTGCAGGGGCTGTATCAGCACCTGGTGGGCCGCAACGACGCGCAGGACATCGACCTGTTCACGCGCGACCTCAGCGGCTTTCACAAAGCCGACAGCGCCCACTACGATGCGCTGCTGCACGGCTGCATCGCCGAAGGGGCCGAGCTGGACGCCCGTCTCGCCCCGCTGCTGGATCGCCCGCTGGCGGAGCTGTCGCCCATCGAGCACGCGGTGCTGTGGATCGGCGCCTACGAATTCCTGCACTGCGTGGACGTGCCGTGGCGCGTCGTCATCAATGAATGCATCGAGCTGGCCAAGTCGTTCGGCGGCACCGACGGGCACAAGTTCGTCAACGGTGTGCTCAACCGGCTGGCGCCGCAAATCCGCGGCGACGAGGTGGCCCGTGACCCCGCCCGCCGCGGCTGAGGCGATGGACGCCACGCCGGTACACGCCTGGCCCATCCGGGTCTATTGGGAAGACACCGACGCCGGCGGCATCGTCTATTACGCCAACTATCTGAAGTTTTTCGAACGGGCGCGCACCGAGTGGCTGCGCGGGCTGGGCCTGGGGCAGCAGGCGCTGCGCGAGCGCACGGGGGGCATGTTCGTCGTCAGCGCCGCCGAGGCCCGCTATCTGCGCCCGGCGCGGCTGGATGACCGGCTGGAAATCCGCACCCGCATCCGGGAACTCGGACGGGCCTCGCTGACACTGCAACAGCAGGCGTGGCGCACCGACCCGGCCCCGACGCTGCTGTGCGAGGGGACGGTGCGCATTGGCTGGGTGGAGGCCGAGGCGATGCGCCCGGGCCGCCTGCCCGCCGAGGTGACCGCGGCCCTGGCCCCGGCCTGGGCATCGAGCCGGCAGGCCGCCTCCGACAAGGACCTTTGCGCATGACGCACGACTTTTCCGTCATCGAGCTGATGCTCAACGCCTCCTGGGTGGTCCAGGCGGTGGTGCTGCTGCTGATCGGCGTCTCGGTCACGAGCTGGGCGGCGATTTTCCGCAAGGTGTTCGCCCTCAAGCGGGTGCGGCGCCTGACGGACGACTTCGAGCGCGAGTTCTGGTCCGGCGGCAATCTGCAGGATCTGTACGCCGCCGCGGCGCGCAACGCGCGCGAGGGCAGCCCGATGGAGCGCATCTTCGCCAGCGGCATGCGCGAATTCCAAAAGTTGCGCGAGCGGCGCATCACCCAGCCCGACGCGCTGCTCGACGGCGCTCGCCGCGCCATGCGCGCCGCTTATCAGCGCGAGCTCGACGCCCTCGAAGTCAATCTGTCCTTCCTGGGCTCGGTGGGGTCGGTGTCGCCCTACGTCGGCCTGTTTGGCACGGTTTGGGGCATCATGCACGCCTTCACCGGGCTGGCGGCGCTGACCCAGGTGACACTGGCCACCGTGGCCCCCGCCATCGCCGAGGCGCTGGTGGCCACCGCGATCGGGCTGTTCGCGGCCATTCCGGCCGTGCTGGCCTACAACCGGTTCGCGCACGACATCGACCGCCTGGCCAACCGGCTCGAGACCTTCATCGAAGAGTTCTCGAACATCCTGCACCGCCACGCCGGCGTGGCACCGGCCGGCCACTGACGCGGGCACCGTTTTTCCGACCGGAGGACCGCCCCGCATGCCCGCCATCGCCCCCCGCGGACAAGGCCGCCGCGCGATCACCGAGATCAACATGGTGCCCTTCATCGACGTGATGCTGGTGCTGTTGATCATCTTCATGGCGACCGCCCCGCTGATCGTGCCCAGCCAGGTCGAGCTGCCCCGCGTCGGTCAGGCGGCACGCCAGCCGGACCGCTTCGTGCAGGTGATCGTGGAGCGCGACGGCCGCCTGCGGCTGCGCGACAGCGCCCGCAGCAGTGGCGAGAGCGATGTGGTCACCCTCAAGGACCTGCCCGCCCGTGTGCAGGCCATTCAGGGCGCGCCGGGGGCGGACGGGTCGGTGAGCGTGCCGGTCATCATCAGCGGCGACAAGCGCGTCGCCTACGAACAGGTAATGCAGGTGATGGATGCCCTGCAGCGCGCAGGCGTCGCCCGCATCGGGCTGTCGGTGCAGACCGACGCCGCGCCCCGTTGATCCGATCCCCGCCATGCAGGCCACGGCCGACGATCTGGACCTGAGCCCGCCGCCCACCCCGGGCGGCTGGGCGCCCTGGGCGCTGGCGCTGCTGGCCCACGGGCTGCTGGCGCTGGCGCTGGCCTGGGGTTTGGCATGGCAGCGCGAGACAACCACGGTCGCCTCGGCCGAACTGTGGTCGGCGCTGCCGCAGGTGGTCGCCCCGCGTGCGCAGGAGCCGCCCCCCGAGCCCCCTGCCCCGCCCGTCACCCGCGCCCGCGCCGCGCCGCCACCGCCCCCACCGGCGGCCGAACCGGCCCGCCGCGACGCCGACATCGCCGTGCAGCGCCAGCGCGAGGAGCAGCGCCGCCGCGAGGAAGCCCGCCGCCTGGCCGAGCAACGCGCCGCCCAGGAGAAAGCCGCCCAGGAGAAAGCCGCCCAGGAAAAAGCCCGGCGGGAGAAAGCCGAACGCGAGAAGGCCGAGCGGGAAAAGGCGGCCCGGGAAAAGGCCGCGCGCGAACAAGCGCAACGCGAACAGGCCGCCAAGGCCAAGGCGGCGCAGGAGAAGGCTGCCCGTGAGCGCGCCGAGCGCGAGCAGGCGCAACTGGAGGCCGAGCGCCAGCGCAATCTGGAACGCATGCTGGGCCAGGCCCATGCCACCGGTGGCGCGCAGGCCCGCGGCACGGCGGAGCGCGACGCCGGCCCCTCGGCCAGCTACGCCGGCAAGCTGGTGGCGCACATCCGCCCGAACATCGTGTTCGCGGACACCGTGCCGGGCAACCCGCGCGCCGAAGTGGAGGTGCGCACCCTGCCCGACGGCACCATCCTGAGCAGCCGCCTGCTCAAGTCCAGCGGTCACCGCGCCTGGGACGACGCCGTGCTGCGCGCCATCGAGCGCACGGCCCGCTTGCCGCGCGACGAAAACGGCCGTGTGCCGCCGACGCTGATCCTGGGCTTCCGGCCCAACGAGTGATCGATCAGTCGTAGACGACTTCGGCCCGCTGGCCGTGGGCCTGGGCCATCCAGCGCGCCAGCGCCGCATCGGTCGGGTAGAAGCTGGCGCGGTCGTCCAGCTGCAGCTCGCAGCGCGCCGTCTCCCGCCAGACCGCCAGCCGCACGGGCAAGGCACGCAGCAGTTCGCCGTGCTCGGTCAGCTCGCGCTGCGGAGGAAAGTCCCGCACCAGGCCGGCGATGTCCGGCGCGCGGCCGTTGACCTCGACACGCAGGTACTTGCCGAAGCGGCAGCGTGCGGTCGGCAGATCCCAGAGCTGCTGCACCTTCAGCCGCAACCCGCCCGAGAAGCGATCCGGCTGCGCCAGCACCTGGGCGATGACCAGCTCGTCGTCCTTGAGCAGGGTGCGGTGGGCCTGGATCAGCCCCTCGTCGGCGGTGGCCTCCAGCACGGCGGTCTTGTCGTCGAGTTTGAAGATGGCCACCTTGCCGCGCTGGCCGTTGATGATGCGCAGGTCCCCGACGATGGCCGCGACCAGGAAGGGCTCGCGGCTGTCGACGACGTCGGCCAGCCGCACCTTGGCGAAACGGCGCACCTCCGCCTCCACCTCGTCGAACAGGTGGCCCGAGAAGTAAAAGCCCAGGGCGGCTTTCTCGTGCGCCAAGCGCTCCTTGACGGACCAGGGCAGCGCCTCCACCAGCGGCGGTGTCTCGGTCGCGGAGCCGTGCCCGCCGTCACCGAAGACGTCGAACAGCCCGCCCTGCTGGGCGTTGGCCTCCTGCGCCGCGGCCCACTCGAAGGCACGGTCGAGCGACGCCAGCAGCGCGGCGCGATTGAGGTGCAGGCGATCGAAGGCGCCGGCCTTGATCAGGGCCTCGACCGTGCGCTTGTTGACGCGCGAGCGGTCCACGCGCGAACAGAAGTCGAACAGGCTGGTGAAGGGCCCGGCCACGTGCCCGTTGGGCCCGACGCCACGGCCCTCGCGCGCGGCGACGATGGCCTCGATGGCCTGCTGGCCGGTGCCCTTGACGGCGCCCAGCCCGTAGCGGATCTCGCGGTCGCCGACCGGCTCGAAGCGGTAGGTGCCGCGGTTGACGTCCGGCCCCTCGAAACGGATGCCAAAGCTCTGCGCGTCCTCGACGAGCACCTTGAGCTTGTCGGTGTCGTCGAGCTCGATGGTCATGTTGGCGCAGAAGAACTCCGCCGTGTAGTGGACCTTGAGCCACGCCGTGTGGTAGGCCAGCAGCGAGTAGGCGGCCGCGTGCGACTTGTTGAAGCCGTAGCCGGCGAACTTCTCCATCAGGTCGAAGACCTCGTCCGCCTTGGCCTGATCGATGCCCTTGCGGGCCGCGCCCTCGCGGAAGATCTCGCGGTGCTTGGCCATCTCCTCGGGCTTTTTCTTGCCCATCGCACGGCGCAACAGGTCGGCGCCGCCCAGGCTGTAGCCGCCCAGCACCTGGGCGGTCTGCATCACTTGCTCCTGGTAGACCATGATGCCGTAGGTCTCGGCCAGCACCGGCTCGACCAGCGGGTGTGGGTACTCCACCGGCTCGCGGCCGTGCTTGCGCGCCACGAAGCTGGGAATCAGGTCCATGGGCCCGGGGCGGTACAGCGCGTTGAGGGCGATCAGGTCCTCCAGCCGGGTGGGCTTGGCGTCGCGCAGCATACCCTGCATCCCGCGCGATTCAAACTGGAACACGGCCTCGGTGCGCCCCTCCTGGAACAGCTGGTAGGTCGGCGCGTCGTCCAGCGGGATGCGCTCGAACGCGAAGTCCTTCTGGTCCGGATGGCGCGCGACGATGAAGTCCTTGGCCAGCTCCAGGATGGTCAGCGTCGCCAGCCCCAGGAAGTCGAACTTGACCAGGCCCACCGCCTCGACGTCGTCCTTGTCGTACTGGCTGACGGTGGAGGTGCTGCCGGGTTGCTGGTAGAGCGGACAGAAGTCGGTGAGCTTGCCGGGCGCGATCAGCACACCGCCGGCGTGCATGCCGACGTTGCGCGTCATGCCCTCGAGCTTCTGCGCGAGTTCGATGAGCTGGCGCACCTCCTCCTCCTTCTGCACGCGCTCCGCGAGCAGCGGCTCCATCTCGATGGCGTAGTTGTTTTTGTCGCCGTCTTTCTTGGGGTTGGGCGGGTACTGCAGCGTGACGCTCATGCCCGGCTTGTTGGGCACGAGCTTGGAGATGCCGTCGCAAAAACCGTAGGCGAAGTCCAGCACCCGGCCGACGTCGCGGATCGCGGCGCGCGCGGCCATGGTGCCAAAGGTGGCGATCTGGCTGACCGCGTCCTTGCCGTACTTGTCCTTGACGTAGTCGATGACGCGGTCGCGGTTGGTCTGGCAAAAATCGATGTCGAAGTCCGGCATCGACACCCGCTCGGGGTTGAGGAAGCGCTCGAACAGCAGGTTGTAGCGCAGTGGGTCGAGGTCGGTGATCTTCAGCGCGTACGCCACGAGCGAGCCCGCGCCGGACCCACGCCCCGGCCCGACCGGGCAGCCGTGCGTCTTGGCCCACTGGATGAAGTCCGACACGATCAGGAAGTAGCCCGGAAAACCCATCTTGACGATGGTGTCGAGCTCGAAGTCCAGCCGCTGCAGGTAGCGCGGGCGCTCGCGGTCGCGCTCGGCCTCGTCCGGGTAGAGGTGTTGCAGCCGCTCCTCCAGCCCTTGGCGCGAGACGTGGCGGAAGTAGGCCTCGGTGTCGAGCTGGCGGCCGTCGACCGGCGGAATCGGAAAGTCCGGCAGGCGCGGCTTGCCCAGCGTCAGCGTCAGGTTGCAGCGGCGCGCGATTTCCACCGTGTTGGCCAGCGCCGACGGCAGATCGGCAAACAACGCCGCCATCTCGGCCGCGGACTTGAAGTACTGCTCGCGCGTGAAGCGCCGCACGCGCTTGGGGTTGGCCAGGATTTCGCCTTCGGCGATGCACACGCGGGCCTCGTGCGCCTCGTAGTCCTCCGGGGCCAGAAACTGGACCGGGTGCGTGGCCACCACCGGCAGGCCCAGCCGCGCGGCCAGCGGTACCACCGCCTGCACATGGCGCTCGTCGTCCGGACGGCCGGCGCGGTGCACCTCCAGGTAAAACCGGTGCGGAAAGGCCTGCGCCAGGCGCAGGGCGCATTCGGCGGCGCGGGCCTCGTCACCGGCCAGCAGCGCATGCCCCACCGGGCCCGCGGCGCCGCCGGAGAGCAAGATCAACCCCTCCGAAAGCGACTGCAACCACGACCAGCGCACGAAGGCCTGGTCACGCACCACCCCCTGGGTCCAGGCGCGGGCCAGCAGTTCGCACAGGTTCAGATAGCCCTGGTGGGTTTGCACCAGCAGCAGCACGCGCTGCACGGCGGGCGTGGGCCCGCCAGCCGGCGGGGGGACGCGGGTGTCACCCTCCAGCCCCTCCAGGTTCACCTCGGCGCCCAGCACGGGCTTGACGCCGGCCGCCCGCGCCGCCTTGTAGAACTTGACGCCCCCAAACAGGTTGTTGAGGTCGGTGATGGCCAGCGCGGGCTGGCCATCCTCGGCGGCGCGCTCGATCGCGTCGTCGATGCGCGTCGTGCCATCGACGACGGAAAACTCGGTGTGCAGGCGCAGGTGGACGAACATGCGCCCGATTGTAGGGAGCGGGCCGCCCCCGGGTCTTCAGCCCCGCAGGCGGGCCGTCACCTCGGCCACGCGCTGGCCGAACAGGCGGGCGGTCTCCAGGTCACCCGGCAGCATCTCCTGCGCGCTGGCGTCCGACGGCGTGGTGGCCATGGCACCGGCCGACGAGCCGACATAGTTGACGTCGTTGCGCTGCGCGGCCTTGGCGTTCGACGGCATCAGGCCGGTGCCCACCCAGATGCCGCCGTGCTGCATGGCCAGCGTGAACAGGTAGTGCAGGGTGGAGAGCTTGTCACCGTTCATGGTCGCGCTGTTGGTGAAGCCGGCAAAGACCTTGTCCTTCCACTTCTGCACGAACCAGGCCTTGCTGGAGGCGTCGGCAAACTTCTTGAACTGCCAGCTCACGTTGCCCATGTAGGTCGGGCTGCCCATGACGATGGCGTCGGCCGCGTCGAGCTGCTCCCAGCCGCCTTCGGGCAGGTTGCCGTCGGCATCGATGGCCAGCAGTTGGGCGCCTGCGCCTTCGGCAACGGCCTGTGCCATGCGTTGGGTGTGGCCGTAGCCGGAGTGATAAACGACGACGATGTGAGACATGAGCAAACTCCTTCAGGACGATGAACGCCCCCCGGTGGGGGCGACGAGCGATCACCCGCGGGTGATCGGAAAAATCGGACACCGGCGCGGGGGCATCAGCGCGCCAGATCGAACAGCAACACCTCGGCATCCTCACCGTTGGCGAGGGTGACGGCCGGCTCGTCGGCCACCATGGCGGCATCCCCGCGGCCAAACGGCTGGCCGTTGATGGCGATGCGCCCGCGCACCACGTGCACATAGGCCAGCCGGCCGGGGGCCAGGGCATGCGTCGCCGACTCCGCCCCGTCAAACAGCCCGGCGTACAGCGCCGCGTCCGCGTGGATGCGCACCGGCGGATCGTCGCCGCCGGCCAGGGCTTCGGCCCGTTGGACCGGCACCGCGATCGGCCACAGCCGCCCGCGCTTGCTGGCCGCGGAAAAGGCCTTCTGCTCGTAGCCGGGGTCGATGCCGCGCACATTCGGCTCGATCCAGATCTGCAGCAGATGCGTCGGGCCCTGGTCGTGGTTGAACTCGCTGTGCATCACGCCGCGGCCGGCGCTCATGCGCTGCACCTCGCCGGCGCGGATGGTCTCGACATGGCCCATGCTGTCGCGGTGTGCCAGCTCACCCCCCAGCACGTAGGTCACGATCTCCATGTCCCGGTGCCCGTGCATGCCGAAGCCCGCCCCCGGCGCGATGACGTCTTCGTTGATCACGCGCAGATTGCCCCAGCCCATGTAGCGGGGATCGAAATAACCGGCAAACGAAAACGAATGGTGGGTCTGCAACCAACCGTGGTCTGCGTAGCCCCGCTCCTGACTGGCGCGCTTGGCGATCATGGCATGCTCCCGATGGGGGTGGCGATGGCTGAACTGTAGGGCGCCCGCCATGGGCCTGCGGCGCACGGGGTTTGATGGCATCATTCAAATCGTTTGAATACCGAACGCCAGATGCGCCCCCAGCCCCCGACCCCGACCGCCCACGCGGCGCGGGCCGCCCTCGGCCCGGACCAGCTCGCCCTGCTGGCGACCATCGCCCGCTGCGGCAGCTTTGCCGCGGCCGCGCGCGAACTGGGCCTGGTGCCCAGCGCGCTAACCTACCGCGTGCGGCAGATCGAGGACGCGCTGGATGTGCTGCTGTTCGACCGGCGCGCACGCCGCGCCCAGCCCACCCCCGCCGGCGAAGAGCTGCTGCGCGCCAGCGAACACCTGCTGCGGGAATGGGACGCGGTGGCGCAACGCGTGCGCCGCGTCGCGACCGGGTGGGAGTCGGAACTGACCATCGCCGCCGATGCCGTCATCGACCCGCGCACCCTGCTGGAGCTGTGCGAGGCCTTTTTTGCGCTGGGCGCGCCCACCCGCTTGCGGCTGCGCAGCGAGACGCTGTCGGGCACGCTGGAGGCGCTGCTGACGGGCCAGGCGGACCTGGCGCTGGGCGTGGCGCTGGACCGGCCCCCGGGCGGCGACGTGCGGATGGAGCTGCTGGGCGAGGTGGCCTTCTGGTTCGTGGTGGCACCGTGCCATCCGCTCGCCAACGCGCCCGAGCCGCTGACACCGCACCTGATCCGGGAGCACCGCATCGTCGCGGTGGCCGACTCGGCCCCGCGCGGCGGGCTGACCTTCGGGCTGCTGCCCGGCCAGGACGTGCTGACCGTGCCGACCATGCAGATGAAGCTGGAGGCCCAACTGCGCGCCCTGGGGTGCGGCTGGCTGCCCCAGCCCCTGGTGCAACCGTATCTGGATGCCGGCCACCTGGTCCTGCGCCAGACCACGCTGCCGCCGCGCACCGCGCGCACCGCCTACGCCTGGCGGGCCGGAGCGGCCCGGCGGGGCGCCAGCCGCCCGGTGGGCCCGGCGCTGCAGTGGTGGCTGCAACGACTGGCCGAACCCGTGACCCGCGAGGCCCTGCTGATGCGCCGACCGCGTGGCTGACCGTGGGGTCCCCCGCCACGGCCAGCCCCCCGCCACGGCCAGCCCCCCGCGCCGGCCGCCGTGGCCCCGCGGTCTGGCCCCGCGGTCTGCTAGATTGCGCCCCATCCCCCATCCGAAAGCCCGCCATGCCCCGCCGCCCCGCTCCCCCCGCCCCCCCGTCGCGCGCCCGGCGCCTGCGCCGACCCGCCGCCCCCGCGCCGGCGGCCCCGACCCCCGCTGCGCCGCGGCATGCGGCGGTGGTGGGGGCAGGGATCGCCGGCATCACGGCGGCGCGCACGCTGGCGCAGGCGGGGTGGCGGGTGACGGTGTTCGAAAAGAGCCGCGGCGCCGGCGGGCGCATGGCCACGCGCCGCACCGCCTTCGGCGGCTTCGACCACGGGGCGCAGTTCTTCACGGTGCGCGACGCGCGCTTTCGGCTCGCCCTCGACGCCACCGGCGCGCCGGTGGCCCCGTGGGACGCCAGCCTGGTGCGTGTGCTCGACGATCTGGGCCGCCACGTCGTCGCCGCACCCCTGTCGCGCGAGACGCGCTGGGTCGCCACCCCGGGGATGAGTGCGCTGGTCAAGGCCTGGGCCGAACCGCTGGTGGACGGCCCGGCCGGGCAGTGTCACTGGGAATCCCGCGTCGTGCGGCTGGAACCCGACGCCATCGCCCCGACGCGCTGGCAAATCCGGGTCGAAGGCCCCGACGACACGCCCGCCGTGCACGGCGGCTTCGACGCCGTGCTGCTCGCCATCCCCGCGCCGCAGGCGCTGGAGCTGCTGCGGGCCAGCGATCTGGCCACCGACTGGCAGGCGCGCCTGGCGCACGACGTCGCCATGGCCCCCTGCTGGACGCTGATGGCAGCCTGGCCGCAGGCCATGCAGCCCGGGCTGGACGGGCTGGGGCCGCGCTGGCACGCCGCCCGCAGCGACCACCACCGCATCGCTTGGGTGGCGCGCGAACCCAGCAAACCGGGGCGCGACCCCGTGGAGCGCTGGGTGGTGCAGGCCAGCCCGGCCTGGTCGGCCGAACACCTGGAGGACGACCCCGACCGCATCACTGCCAAGCTGCTCAAGGGCTTTGCGGAGATCACCGGCATCCACGCCACCCCCAACCACGCCGTCGCCCACCGCTGGCGGTATGCGCAAACCCAGCGGCCCCTGGGCGAGCCCTGCCTGTGGGACGCCCGGCGCGGGCTGGGTCTGTGCGGCGACTGGTGCCTGGGGCACCGGGTGGAGAGCGCATTCCTGTCCGGGCTGGAACTGGCGCTCACCGTGTTGGAGGGCTGAGGGTGCGGCCCGGCACGGCCTATCGCGGACGCTTCGCCCCCTCGCCCACGGGCCTGCTGCACGCCGGCTCGCTGGTCGCGGCCCTGGCCAGTTGGCTGGATGCACGCGCCCACGGTGGTGCTTGGCTGGTGCGCATCGAAGACGTGGACCGGCCGCGTTGCGTGGCGGGGGCCGATGCCGCCATTCTCGAGCAACTGCGCGCCTGCGGCCTGACGCCGGACGAACCGGTGTGGTGGCAGTCTCGGCGAGACGCCGCCTACGCCCACGCGCTGCGGCGCCTGGTCGACGCGGGATGGGCGTACCCGTGCGCCTGCACGCGGCAGGACATCGAGGCCGCCTGGCTCGCCCGCGGCGTGCCGCGCGAGCGCCACAGCGCCCGCCCCTACCCCGGCACCTGCCGGCCGGAGCACGGCGGCCTGCGCGGCCGCGCACCGCGCGCGTGGCGGCTGCACGTCGGGCGGGTGATCGCCGACCGGGGCCTGCCGGTGCCCTTGACCTGGCGCGACCGGCGCCTGGGCCCGCAAGCCCAGGATGTCGAAGCGGCCGTGGGCGACTTCGTGCTCAAACGCGCCGACGGCCTGTGGGCCTATCAGCTCGCCGTGGTGGTGGACGATGCGGCACAGGGCATTACCGACGTGGTGCGTGGCGAGGATCTGGCCGACAACACCCCGCGCCAGATCGTGCTGCAGCAGGCCCTGGGCGTGCCGACGCCACGCTACCTGCACACCCCGCTGGTGCGCGACGCCCGGGGCGAAAAGCTCTCCAAGCAAAACGGCGCGCAGGCGCTGGACCTGCGCGACCCGCTCGCCGCACTCGCGGCCGCTGCCGCCGTGCTCGGGCTGCCGGGTCCGGCGGCCCCCACGGCCCCG
This sequence comes from Tepidimonas fonticaldi, assembly GCF_001675355.1. Classification (NCBI taxonomy): domain Bacteria; kingdom Pseudomonadati; phylum Pseudomonadota; class Betaproteobacteria; order Burkholderiales; genus Tepidimonas; species Tepidimonas fonticaldi. The sequence goes on from NZ_LZDH01000065.1 coordinate 354,812, forward strand.
CGCAGCCTGCAGGGCTGGATCCATGCCTGGCGGGAGCGCTCTCTACAATTCGGTCCGTGACCGCATCCCCAACCCTCCCGCCCGCGCCCGCCTCTGCGCCCGCAGCCCCGCCCGGTGTGGCCCACCCCAAGACCATCCGCAGCTTCGTGCTGCGGGCCGGCCGCACCACCACCGGCCAGGCCAAGGCGCTGCAGACGCTGGGCCCTCGCTACCTGCTGCCCTATGCCCCGGCACCGCTGGATGCCGACGCGGCCTTCGGCCGCCACGCGCCGCTGGTGCTGGAAATCGGCTTTGGCATGGGCGAGGCCACGGCCCACATCGCGCGTGTGCGGCCCGACGACAACTTTTTGTGCTGCGAGGTGCACGAGCCCGGCGTCGGGGCGCTGCTCAAGCGCATCGGTGAGCAGGGCATCCGCAACATCCGCATCCTGCAACACGACGCGGTGGAAGTCCTCACCCACATGCTGCCCGAGGGGTCGCTGGACGGGGTGCACATCTTCTTTCCCGACCCGTGGCACAAAAAGCGCCACCACAAGCGCCGGCTGATCCAGCCGCCGTTCGTCGCGCTGCTGGCCAGCCGGCTCAAGCCCGGTGGCTATGTACACTGCGCCACCGACTGGCAGCCCTACGCCGAGCAGATGCTGGCCGTGCTGTCGGCCGAGCCGCGGCTGGTCAACACCAGCACCGATCCGGCGCTGGCCGGCTATGCGCCGCGCCCCGACTACCGCCCCTTGACCAAGTTCGAGCAGCGCGGCCTGCGCCTGGGCCATGGCGTGTGGGACCTGGTCTTTGCGCGCCGCCATGGATGAGGCCCGGATCTGGGACGACTTGACCGCGCTGGCCGAGCGCGCCGTGGGCCTGTCGGACCCCAATCCGCGCGTGGCCTGCCGGCTGGTGCTGCCCGATGGCCGCGCCTTCGACGGCCACACCCAGGCGGCTGGCCAAGCCCACGCCGAGGTGATGGCGCTGCGTGCCGCCCAGGCCGCCGGGGCCGACGTGCGCGGTGCGACCGCCTATGTGACGCTGGAGCCCTGCAGCCACCACGGGCGCACGCCACCGTGCTGCGATGCGCTGATCGCCGCCGGCGTGGCGCGGGTGGTCGTGGCCGCCATCGACCCCAACCCCCGCGTGGCGGGCAACGGCCTGCAGCGCTTGCGCGCCGCCGGGGTGGTGGTGGACACACTGCCCGACGACCACCCGGCCGCGCGGGCGACGCGCGAGCTCAACATCGGCTTTTGGCAGCGCATGCGCCACGGCCGCCCCTGGGTGCGCATGAAGGTGGCCGCCTCGCTGGACGGCACCACCGCACTGCCCAACGGCGTCAGCCAGTGGATCACGGGCGAGGCCGCGCGGACCGATGGCCACGCCTGGCGGCGCCGGGCCGGGGCGCTGCTCACCGGCATTGGCACCGTGCGCAGCGACGACCCGCGGCTGGACGTGCGGCACGTGCCCACGGCGCGGCAGCCGCTGCGCGTGGTGCTCGACTCGGCGCTGGAGATCGACCCCGCGGCGCGCATCCTGCAGCCGCCGGGGGCGGTGATCGTCTACACCGCCAGCGACCCGGCCACCGCGGCAGCCCAGGCCGACCAGCGGGCCGCGCTGGCGGCGCTGGGGGTGACGGTGGTCGACCGCCCCGGTCCGCCCAAGACGGCCGGCGGGCCACCCAAGGTCGATCTGGCCGCGGTGCTGGCCGATCTGGCCGCGCGGGAGGTCAACGAGCTGCACATCGAATCCGGGGCCAAACTCAATGCCTCGTGGTGGCGCGCGGGGCTGGTGGACGAGTTGCTGCTGTATCTGGCGCCGCGCCTGCTGGGCACCGGCGTCGGCCTGACCGACCTGGGACCGCTGACGCGGCTGGAGGACGGCTGGCCCCTGACCTTCACCTCGGTCCAGCCGGTGGGGCCAGACCTGCGCGTGCTGGCGCGCGTGCCCGGTCGCACCCCGTTTTGACGTCTGTCCCCCGCGATGGCCCGGCTGCCCAAGAACGCGGACATTCCCATGCGCGACGGAGTTTCGCCCAGTTGCGTCGCGCTACCGCGGCTGCGGCACAGCCCCTGGCCCACGCTGCTGGATTTTCTGGCCGAGCGGCTGCCGCGCATACCACGCGATGAGTGGCGGGCCCGCCTGCGCGCGGGCGAAGTGGTGGACGACGACGGGCGTGCGCTGGACGAGCACACCCCCTACTTGCACGGTCAGCGCGTGTACTACTGGCGCACGCTGGCCGAGGAGCCGCGCATCCCGTTTCGGGAAGCGGTCCTGTTTCGCGACGCGCATCTGCTGGTGGCCGACAAGCCGCACTTCCTGCCCGTCACGCCGGGCGGGCGCTATGTCCGCGAGACGCTGCTGGTACGCCTGAAGCAGGCGCTCGGCTTGCCGGAGCTCAGCCCGCTGCACCGCATCGACCGCGAGACCGCGGGGCTGGTGGTGTTCAGCGTGCGCGCCACCGACCGGGATGCCTACCAGCGGCTGTTTCGCGAGCGCCGGGTGGACAAGACCTACGAGGCCATCGCCCCGTGGCGCGACGATCTGGCCTGGCCGCAGCGCCGCGTGAGCCACCTGCGCGAGGACGAGACGGCCTTCTACCGCATGCGCGAGGCCACCGCCGAAGAAGCCCTGCCGCCCAACAGCGAAACCTGGATCGAGCCGCTGGAACGCCTGGGCCCGGACGGCCGCTACGCCCGCTACCGGCTGCGCCCGGTCACGGGCAAGCGCCACCAGCTCCGGGTGCATCTGCATGCGCTGGGGCTGCCCATCGTCGGCGACCAGTTCTACCCCGTGGCCCGGCGCGGCCCCGACGACCCCGAGGACTACGCGCAACCGCTGCAACTGCTGGCGCAGTCCCTCGCGTTCGACGATCCGGTCACCGGCGAGCGGCGGCAGTTTCAAAGCCGACTGCGGCTCGACGCGAACGCCCTCCTGACCGTTGGCACCCCGGCATGACCCACGCGCGCCAACCCCTGGTCGATGCGCTGAAGGTGCTGGCCGCGCAGTGCATCGTCTGGCACCACCTGTCGGCCTACGGCCCCCTGTCGGACGCCCTGTGGACCCAGGCGCCAGCCCTGGCCGACGCCCTGTACGACCACGCCCGCAAGGCGGTGCAGGTGTTTTTGGTGGTGGGCGGCTTTTTGGCGGCGGGCACGCTGCTGCGCGCCACCGATGGGCGGCTGCTGCGAACCGCGGTGCTCCAGCGCTACCGGCGTCTGGTGCCGCCATTCCTGGTCGCGATGGCGCTGGCGGCGGGAATGGCCACCCTGCTGCACCCCTGGCTGTCCGACGACCTGCGCTTGCAGTCGGCCACGCCGGGCACCTGGTTGGCCCACGCGCTGCTGCTGCACGACATCGTCGAGGTACCGGCCATTGCCGCCGGGGCGTGGTATGTGGCCATCGATTTTCAGCTCTACGCGCTGGTGGCGGGGCTGGCCTGGATCGCCACCCAACTGGCGCCCGCGCCGCGGCGCAACGCCCTGGCCCTGGCGCTGCTGATCGGCTGCATCGCCGTGTCGCTGCTGCACGTCAACCGCCACCCGGATCTGGATCTGTGGGCGCTCTACTTCATCGGCAGCTACGGGCTGGGGGTGCTGGCGGCCCAGGCGGTGCGCGGGCCGCGTTGGCCATGGTCGATGGCGATCGTCGCCATCGGTGCCGCGGCCTTGGCCGTGGAGTGGCGCGACCGCATCGCCCTCTCGCTGGGGGTGGCCGTGCTGCTGGCGGGGTGGGCGCGCCCGGGGACACCCCGCCCGGCTTCAACCGATCCGGCATCGCTCGCGCCGCGCAGCCAAGCGTCCGGCGTGGCGTCCAAGTGGGCGCGCGGGTGGGCCGCCCGGCTGACCGCCGCGCTGGCCGCTGGGATGGCCACCTGGGCGGACCGCTCGTATGCCCTGTTCCTCACCCACTACTCGATGGTGCTGGTCGGCAATGCGGCACTGGCGCGCTGGCCGATGCTCGCCGCGCACGCCTGGGCGTTGGCCGCAGCGTGCTGGGGCGCCAGCCTGCTGCTGGCCTGGGCGTTCGAGCGCGCGGTGGAGCGTCCGCTCGCTCGGCGGCTGCGCTGACCGCACGCGCAGCGCCACCGCCCGGGCGCGTCACTGCCCCTGGCCCAGCGCGTAGCCGCGCTCGCCGTCGAAGGTGCAGAGGTTTTCGGTCTTGATGACGTCGATGCCGCGCGCCGTCAGCGCCTGCAGCAGGCCGATGATGTCGGCATGGGTCACGGCCTGGCCCTGCGGCGCCACGAAGCGGCAGCGCCAGTGGTCGGTACAGAAGGTCTCCGGAAAACCGCCCGGCCAGACCTTGACACCGCGGTTGGTGATCATCTGCAAGGCAAACGGCGGGGTGAGCAGCGCGCTCAACTGGCCCGCCAGAAAATCCGCGCTGATGCCCGCCCCATGCACGAACACATCCACCCCCACCATCGCCTTGACCGCAGGCGCGCGCCGGGTCACCGCCACAGGGGGGGTGCTCGGCGCCGGCGCGTCGCGGTCCGTGTCGCCGTAATGCACGGCGGCCAGCTTCTCCGGCCGCTGACCCAGGCGGTCGATCACCGCGTCGGCGAAGTCCATGCTGCCGAACGGCCGGCCGATCGACAGCGTGCCGTGCAGCTCGGCGGTGTGCACGCCGTCCTCGATCGTGCGCAGCCAGGCGTTGTGGATCGTCTCGGCCACCGCCGGCTGGCCGATGTGCACCAGCATCAGCACGGCGGCCAGCAGCAGGCCCGACGGATTGGCGATGCCCTTGCCGGCGATGTCCGGCGCGCTGCCGTGGATGGCCTCGAACATCGCCACGTGGTCGCCGATGTTGGCGCTGGGCGCCAGCCCCACCGAGCCGGTCAGCTCCGCGGCGATGTCGGACAGAATGTCGCCGTAGAGGTTGGGCGTGACGATGACGTCGAAGCGCTCCGGCCGCGTGGCCAGCCGCGCCGCGCCGATGTCGATGATCAGATGCTCGGTCTCGATCTCCGGGTACTGCGGCGCGATCTCGTCGAAGACGCGATGGAACAACCCATCGGTCATCTTCATGATGTTGTCTTTGGTCATGCAGGTGACCTTCTTGCGACCGTGGCGGCGCGCATACTCGAAGGCGTAGCGCACGATCTTCTCGCAGCCCGGGCGGGTGATGAGCTTCAGGCACTGGAACACCTCGTCGGTCTGGCGGTGCTCGATGCCGGCGTAGAGGTCTTCCTCGTTCTCGCGCACGATGACCAGGTTCATCTTCGGGTGCAGCGTGCGCACGAACGGCGCGTAGCTCACGCACGGGCGCACGTTGGCGTACAGGCCCAGCGTCTTGCGGATGGTGACGTTGAGGCTCTTGAAGCCGCCGCCCTGCGGCGTGGTGATCGGGCTTTTCAGGAAGACGCGGGTGCGGCGCAGGCTGTCCCAGGCCTCCGGCGCGATGCCGGAGCTGTGGCCGGCCAGGTACTGCTGCTCGCCGATCTCGATGAACTCCGGCGCGATGCGCGCGCCGGCGGCCTGCAGCACGCGCAGCGTGGCGTCCATGATCTCGGGGCCGATGCCGTCGCCGCGCGCGACGGTGATGGGGACCAGTTCGCTCATCTCGATTCCTTGTCGAGGGGGTTGACGATGGGCGCAGTGTGGCCAATCATGTCATCGACTTCAAATCATCATTTTTGATTTTTTACATAGACGTTTTTCGATGAACAAAATCCGCCCCCCGCGCGTCACCTTCCACCAATTGCGCACCCTGGAGGCCGTGGTTCGACTGGGCTCCATCACCCGCGCGGCGGGCGAGCTGCACCTGACGCAGCCCACCGTATCCGCCCAAATCCACGAGCTGCAATCGGCGCTGGACACTGCGCTGGTGGAGCCGGCCGGGCGCGGCATCCGCCCCACCGAGGCCGCGCGCCTGCTGCAGGAGACGGCGCTGGACATGTTTGCGCGCTGGCAGCGCTTCGAGGAGGACCTGCAGGCCCTGCACGGCCTGGAGCGCGGTCTGCTGCGCATCGCCGGCGTGACGACGACGGAGTACTTCATCGCCCGCTGGCTGCGCCGCTACACCGACAGCCACCCGGGCATCGAAATCGAGCTGGCCGTGGACAACCGCGACGCGGTGGTGCGCCGCCTGCGCCAGGACGAGACCGAGCTGGCCGTGATGATGATGCCGCCGGACAACCTGCCCCTGCAGAGGGTGCCCCTGATGCGCAATCCGCTGGTGCTGATCGGGCCGGCCGGGCATCCGTGGGCCGGCGCGCGGCGCGTGCCCCGCAAGTCGCTGGACGGCCAGCCCATGCTGATGCGCGAAGCCGGCTCCGGCACCCGTCTGGCGACCGAGGCCTACCTGCGCACGCACGGCCTGACCCCGGCGCTGCGCGCGACGCTGGGCAGCAACGAGGCCATCAAGCACGCCGTGGCCGCGGGCCTGGGGCTGGCCGTGCTGTCGCGGCATGCCCTGGCCGAAGACCCGGCCCAGGACGGCGTGGCCGTGCTGCCCGTGGCGGGCTTTCCGATCGAGCGGCGCTGGCTGCTGGTCTGGCGCAGCGACCGGCGCCTGTCGCTGGCGGCGCGGCGCTTCGTCGAGCATGTGCAGGACCACCCGCCCGACGCGGACGCTGCCTCAGCAGGCAAAGGCCGAGCAGGCGACGATCGGGCGGGCTAGACCCCGCTGCCGCCGTCAGGCGCGCTCGGCCACCCAGGCCGCGACGCCCGCAAGCGCCTCGCCCAGCCGGCTGGCGTCGGTGCCACCGGCCATGGCCATGTCGGGCTTGCCACCGCCCTTGCCGCCCACCTGCTGCGCCACCGCATTGACCAGCTCGCCCGCCTTCAGCCCCCGGGCCACCGCGTCGGGAGTCACCCCCGCGGCCAGTTGCACCTTGCCGGCCTCCACGCTGGCCAGCACCACCACGGCGTGGCCCAGCTTGTCCTTGAGCTTGTCCACGGTCTCGCGCAGGGTCTTGGCATCGGCGCCTTCCAGGCGCGCGGCCAGCACGCGGATGCCCTTGACCTCCACCGCCTGCGCGGCCAGCTCGTCGCCCTGGGCCGACGCCAGCCGGCCCTTGAGCGCGGCGACTTCCTTCTCCAGCGCGCGGATCTGCTCCAGCGACTGGCCGATGCGGCCGACCAGATCGGGCACCGGCGCCTTGAGCGTGGCGGCGGCCTCGTGCACCTGCGCCTCCAGGCCCTGCAGATAGGCCAGCGCGTTCTCGCCCGTGACGGCCTCCACGCGCCGCACCCCGGCCGCCACCCCGCCTTCGGCGACGATCTTGAACAGACCGATGTCGCCCGTGCGCCGCACATGCGTGCCGCCGCACAGCTCGCGGCTACTGCCGATGTCGAGCACGCGCACGGTCTCGCCGTACTTCTCGCCAAACAGCATCATCGCGCCGGCGGATTTGGCGGACTCCAGGTCCATCACGCGCGCCTGCGTGTCGGTGTTGGCCAGAATCTCGGCGTTGACGCGCGCCTCGATCGCGCGGATCTGCTCGGCGGTGAGGGGCGCGTTGTGCGCAAAATCGAAGCGCGTGCGCTCGGCATTCACCAGCGAGCCCTTTTGCTGCACATGCTCGCCCAGCACCTCGCGCAGCGCCTTGTGCAGCAGGTGGGTGGCCGAGTGGTTGCGCATCGTCGCTGCGCGCCGCGCCAGATCCACCTGCGCCTGCACATGGTCGCCCACCGCCAGCGTGCCCTGCTCCAGCGTGCCGTGGTGGCCGTACACATCGGCCTTGATCTTCTGGGTGTCGGCGACCGCAAAGCGCGCCGAGCCGCTGGTGATGACGCCCGCGTCCCCAACCTGACCGCCGCTTTCGGCGTAGAAGGGCGTGGTGTCCAGCACCACGACGCCGCTTTGGCCGTGCTTGAGCTCCGCCACCGGCGTGCCCTCGACGTACAGCGCCACGACCTTCGCCGGGGCGTGCAGCGACTCGTAGCCGACGAAGGCATTCGACGGCCCCGCGTAATCCAGCACGCGGTCCATCTTGAACTTGCCCGCGGCACGCGCCTGCGCCTTCTGACGCTCCATCGCCGCCTCGAAGCCCGCCACGTCCACGCTCACCCCGCGCTCGCGGCACACATCGTTGGTCAGATCCAGCGGAAAGCCGTAGGTGTCGTGCAGCTTGAACGCTACCTCGCCCGGCAGCGTCCCTTGGCCACCGGCCAGCGCGCCGTCCAAGATCTCCATGCCGTGGGCCAGGGTCTCGAAGAAGCGCTCCTCCTCCGCCTTGAGCACCTCCACCACCCGCTGCGCGTTGGCGGCCAGGTTGGGGTAGGCCTCGCCCATCTGCGCCACCAGGTCCGGCACCAGCTTGTGGAAGAAGGGCGCCGTGCAGCCCAGCTTGTAGCCGTGGCGGATGGCGCGGCGGATGATGCGCCGCTGCACATAGCCGCGCCCCTCGTTGCTGGGGATGACGCCATCGGCCACCAGAAAAGCCGTGGCGCGGATGTGGTCGGCGATCACGCGCAGGCTGGGGCTGTCGAGGTCACGGGTGCCGGTGGCGCGCGCGGCCGCGGCGATCAGCGCACGGAACAGGTCGATCTCGTAATTGCTGTGCACGCCTTGCAGGATGGCGGCCAGCCGCTCCAGCCCCATGCCCGTGTCCACGCAGGGCGCCGGCAGCGGCCGCACCGAGCCGTCCGGCTGCATGTCGAACTGCATGAACACGTTGTTCCAAATCTCGATGTAGCGGTCGCCGTCGGCGTCGGGGCTGCCGGGCGGGCCGCCGGGCACCTCGGGGCCATGGTCGTAGAAGATCTCCGAGCACGGGCCGCACGGGCCGGTGTCGGCCATCATCCAGAAGTTGTCGCTCTGGTACTTGCCGCCCTTGTTGTCGCCGATGCGCACGACGCGCTCGGGCGGCAGGCCGATCTCCTGGGTCCAGATGTCGTAGGACTCGTCGTCCTCGTGGTAGACCGTCGCCCACAGACGATCGGGCGGCAGACGGAACACGCCGGTCAGCAGCTCCCACGACCACTTGAGGCTCTCGCGCTTGAAGTAGTCGCCAAACGACCAGTTGCCCAGCATCTCGAAGAAGGTGTGGTGGCGCGCGGTGTAGCCGACGTTTTCCAGGTCGTTGTGCTTGCCGCCGGCGCGCAGACACGCCTGCACCGAGGCCGCGCGCACATACGGGCGCTTGTCGGTGCCCAGGAACACGTCCTTGAACTGCACCATGCCCGAGTTGGTGAACATCAACGTCGGGTCGTTGCCCGGGACCAGCGGGCTGGAGGGCACCACCGTGTGCCCGCGCTGGGCAAAGAAGTCCAGAAACGTGCGCCGGATGTCGGCGACGGAAAAGAACGGTCGGTCGGCGGCTTGGCTCATGTCGGTCGGGAAGCGTTGGGGTAACCCTTCATTTTACGGGGCCCAGCCCGCCGCGAGGGCCCGGGTCAGATCCGCCGCAGGCTGCGGGCGGCACAGCGGCGCCGCCTGCCCCGCCCACAGCGGCGTCCAGTCGTCGCGCCCGGCCGCCTCGGCCTGTGCGCGCAGCGGTGCCAGCCCATGGGCGGCGAGCGGAAAGGCCGGCGCATCGGCACACCACCCCACCGCGCCGTCGGCCAGCGCGCGCATCGCGCGGTTGACGATGCCGCGCGCCGGCCGGCCGGTAAAGACATTGGTCAGCGCCGTATGCGCCGCGCCCGGCCCCTGCAGCGCGGCGCGGTGCAGCGGATGGGGCGAGGCCTCCGGGCACAGCAGGTAGGCGGTGCCGACCTGCACCGCGGCTGCGCCCAGCGCCCGCGCCGCCGCCACCCCGGCGGCGTCCGCTATGCCACCCGCGGCGATCACCGGCACCTGCACGGCCCGCACCACCTGCGGCAGCAGCGCCAGGGTCCCCAACTGCGTGGACGGGTCGTCGGTCAGGAACATGCCGCGGTGGCCGCCCGCCTCCAGCCCCTGGGCGATGATGGCGTCGGCACCGTGCGCCTCCAGCCAGCGGGCCTCGTCCACCGTAGTGGCCGACGACAGCACCACCGCGCCCCAGGACTTGACCCGGGCCAACAGATCCGGCGCCGGCAGGCCGAAGTGAAAGCTCACCACCGGCGGCCGGTAAGGCGCCACCAGCTCCGCCACCGCGGCATCGAACGGCGCTCGCGCGGCCACGGCCGGCCCGGCCGGTGGGGCCAGCCCCGCGGCACGGTAGTGCGGTGCCAGCCGCGCCATCCACGCGGCCTCGCGCGCCGCATCGTGCCCCGGCGGCGCGTGGCAAAAGAAGTTCACCGCCCACGGCCCGCGCGCCCCGTCGCGCAGCCGCCGCAGTTCCGCGCGCAGCGCGTCGGGTGACAGCGTCGCCGTCGGCAACGAGCCCAAGCCCCCCGCCGCCGTGACCGCCAGCGCCAGGTCGCTCCCCTGCGAACCCGCCATCGGCGCCTGGATGATGGGCAGGCGCAGGCCCAGCCGGTCGAGCAAATCGTCCATGGCCCGATTGTGGGGCACACGCTGGGGCACACCGAGGTCACCGAGGGCACACGGCCACCCACCGCCGGCCCGCCCTGGCTGCGGTATGCTGCCCGGATGCACACACCGCGCAACGCCTTCAAGCAGGCCCTGGCCGCCGGACAGCCGCAGATCGGGCTGTGGCTGGGTCTGGCCGACCCCTACAGCGCCGAACTGCTGGCGAGCGTCGGGTACGACTGGCTGCTGATCGACGGCGAACATGCCCCCAACGATGTGCGCCGCACGCTGGCGCAGCTTCAGGCCATCGCCAGCGGCAGCGCGGCCCTGCCCCCGGGACGTGCCGTGCCCCACCCCGTGGTGCGCGTACCGATCGGCACGGGGGACGTCGGCACCACGCTGATCAAACAGTATTTGGACATCGGCGTGCAGACACTGCTGGTGCCCATGGTGGACACCCCGGAGCAAGCCGCCCAGGTCGTGCGGGCGGCCCTCTACCCGCCGCAGGGCGTGCGCGGCATGGGCAGCGCGCTGGCGCGGGCTTCGCGCTGGCAGGACTACCCCGCCTATGTGCACGAGGCCAACGAGCAGATTTGCGTGCTGGTGCAGGCCGAGACGGTGCAGGCCCTGCACCACTTGGACGCGATCGCCGCCACCCCCGGCGTGGATGGCGTGTTCATCGGCCCGGCGGATCTGAGTGCGAGCATGGGCCACCCCGGCCACCCGGACCATCCCGAGGTGCAGGCGGCCATCGCCCAGGGCATCGCCCGCATCCGTGCCGCGGGCAAGGCCGCTGGCATCATCGCCCCGCCGCCCGAGGCGGCACGGCGCTGGCTGCAAGCCGGCGCCTGCTTCGTTGCCGTGGGCGTGGACGCCCTGCTGCTCAAGGCGGCCGCCGCCGCGGCGCTGGCGCCATTTCGAACCTGAACGCGCCCCTGAACGCGCGCGCCGCCATGCGACTGAACCTGATCCTCGCCCGGGCCGCCAACGGTGTCATCGGCTGCACCCGCGACGGCCACCCCGCAATGCCCTGGCACCTGCCGGAGGATCTGGCGCACTTCCGCCGGCTGACGCAGGGCTGCCCGGTCATCATGGGGCGCACGACGTGGGCATCGCTGCCGCCGCGCTTTCGCCCGCTGCCGGGGCGCGTCAACCTGGTGCTGACGCGCGACGCGGCGCGCGCGGCGGAACTGGCCGCCGCCGGCGCGGTGCCGGTGGAGAGCCTCGAGGCGGCGCTGGCGCACTGCCGCACGCTGCGCGGGCCGCACGGGCAGCCGCCTGCGGAGGTGTGGGTGATCGGCGGCGCGCAGGTCTATGCGCAGGCCGAGCCGCTGGCGCGCCGCGCCGTCGTCACGGAAATCGAGCGCGCCTTTGACGGTGACGCCTTCGCCCCGACGCTCGGCCCCGGCTGGCGCGAGACGGCGCGAGAGGCGCACGTCAGCGCCGACGGGCTGCCATTTGCTTTCGTGACCTACGAGCGGGATTGAAGCGCATCCGCATCACGCCTTGGGCGGCGGGCGCAGGTAGCGCTCGTCGGACCAGGTGGCCAGCCACTGCGGGGCAAACGCCACGAACACCGCGGCAAACAGCCCGGTCAGGAAGGCATCGCCCCAGGCCATCAGCCAGCGCGCCACCAACGCCTCGTGCACGGTGACGCCTTCCATCAGGTGGTGGATGCCCTCGTACAGCGCGCCGGAGGCAAACAACGCCACCGCGGTGCCCAGAAAGCCGCGCCCCAGCGTATAGAGGAACACATTGGGCGGCAGCCAGCGCCGCAGCGCCCAGCCGATCAGCAGGGCCAGCGTGGCCGGCACCAGCCCGACCCACACCCACTGCGACAGCACCGCCTCCCAGCCGGCGTGGCCCAGCAACCACACGGCGACCGCCACACCGCCCAGCACCGGCACGGCCAGCGGCCAGCCGAGCATCAGCACCAGCAGACTGGCCCCGGAAAACTGTACCGCCATGCCCTGCGGCAAATGCTGCGGCAACAGCCAGCACCACGGCAGCAGCGCCGCCGACGCCAGGGTGGGCGTGAGCAAGGGGCCGCGCAACAGCCGCCAGGGCCGCACGGCCAAGGCGGCCACCAGCGCCACCCCCGTCAGCAGGAGTTCGATCGTGACCACAGCGGTCGCATCCTACGCCGCCGAACGCCGGCGGGGCTTGCGATGGATCAATGGCCCTGCCCGCGCCCGCGAACCCGCCCCGCAGTCACAGGCCTGGCAGTCCGCCGGGCAGGCCCTTCATGCCGCCCAGGCGCTTCATCATCTTCATCAGGCCGCCGCCCTTCATCTTCTTCATCATCGCCTGCATCTGCTCGAACTCCTTCAGCAGGCGATTGACCTCCTGCACCTGCACGCCGGCGCCGGCGGCGATGCGGCGCTTGCGGCTGGCCTTGATGAGCTCGGGGCGGCGCCGCTCCTCGGGCGTCATCGAACAGATGATGCCCTCTTTGCGGCGGATGTCCTTCTCGGCGCGGTCGAGGTCGGCGTCGCCGGCCTTGGCCGCCAGTTGCGCCGGCAGCTTGTCCAACAGGCTGGACAGCCCCCCCATCTTCTTCATCTGCCGAATCTGCTCGAGGAAGTCCTCCAGGTCGAAGCCGCCGCTCTTGACCTTGGCGGCGAGCTTCTGCGCCTGCTGCAGATCGACCCCGGCGGTGACCTGCTCCACCAGCGCGACGATGTCGCCCATGCCGAGGATGCGCCCGGCGTGGCGCTCGGCGTCGAACAGCTCCAGCCCGTCGATCTTTTCGCTGACGCCCGCAAACTTGATCGGCGCGCCGGTGACGGCGCGCACCGACAGCGCCGCCCCGCCACGCGAGTCGCCGTCGAGCTTGGTCAGCACGATGCCGGTCAGCGGCAGCGCCTCCTTGAACGCGCGCGCGGTGTTGACCGCGTCCTGCCCCTGCATCGCGTCGACGACGAACAGCGTCTCGACGGGCTTGAGCTCGGCGTGCAGCGCGCGGATCTCCTGCATCATCGCCTCGTCGATCGCCAGGCGCCCGGCGGTGTCGACGATCAGCACGTCGAAGTAGTGCTTGCGCGCGTGGTCCAGCGCCGCGCGCGCGATGTCCAGCGGCTTCTGGTCCGGCGAGCTGGGGAACCACTCCGCCCCGGCCTGCTTGGTCACCGTGCGCAGCTGCTCGATCGCCGCCGGGCGGTAGACGTCGCCGCTGACGGTGAGCACCTTCTTCTTGCGCCGCTCGATCAGCCACTTGGCCAGCTTGGCGGTGGTGGTGGTCTTGCCGGCGCCCTGCAGGCCGGCCATCAGGATCACCGCCGGCGGCTGCGTGGCCAGGTTGACGTCGGCCACGCCCTCGCCCATCGTGGCGGCCAGTTCCCGGTGGATGATGCCGACCAGCGCCTGCCCGGGCGTCAGCGAGCCGACCACCTCCTGTCCCAGCGCCTTGTCCTTGACGCGGGCGATGAAGTCGCGCACCACCGGCAGGGCGACGTCGGCCTCCAGCAGCGCCATGCGCACCTCGCGCAGCATGTCCTGCACGTTGGCCTCGGTGATGCGGGCCTGCCCGCGGATCTGCTTGACCAGGCGCGACAGTTTTTCGGTAAGGGCGGATGCCATGGCGGGGCTTCGTTACACTAAGCGGATGATTGTACCGGTCAGCCCCTGGTGGACGGTGGCGCCCGCGCTGGGCGCTGCGGCGGGCTACGCCGCGCTGGCCGCCGCAGCGGCCCGGCTGGGCCGCTCCGCCGTCGCGTGGCTGACGCTCGGCACCGTGCTGCTGCACGGGCTGGCGCTGGCGGCGGCGTTCTCAGCCACGCCGGTGCGCTTTGGGTTTGCGCTCACCCTGTCGGTCACGGCGTGGCTGGTGCTGGCGGTCTATGCGGTCGAGACGCGGCTGTATCCCCAACTGGGCACCCGCTGGACGCTAGCGGGGCTGGGGGTGCCCGCGGTGCTGCTGGCGCTGATCTTTCCCGGCACGGCCTACCCGGCGCTGGCGTCGCCCTGGCTGCCGCTGCACTGGGCGCTGGGCTTTGCATCCTACGGGCTGCTGGGCGCGGCCGTGGCCCACGCCTGGATGATGCAGCGCACCGAGCAGGCCATCCGCCGCGGCCGGGGGCAACCCACGGCGCTGCCCCTGCTGGCGCTGGAGCGGCTCACCTTTCGCTTCGTGACCGGCGCCTTCGTGCTGTTGACACTGACGCTGCTGGCGGGGTGGTACTTCACCGAGCTGCTGCAGCCGACCGCCGGCTGGATCACCCACAAAACCGTCTTTACCGCGCTGTCGTGGGCGGTGCTGGCGGTGCTGCTGTGGGGCCGCTGGCGCTGGGGCTGGCGCGGCCGGCTGGCGGTGCGCATGCTGTACGCGGCGGGGGGGCTGCTGCTGCTCGGCTACGTCGGCTCGCACTTCGTGCTCGAGGTCATCCTGCGCCGCGGCGGCTGACCCCGGCGCCCGATCCCATGTTCAAGTGGCTGCTCGTCATCGCCGTCGTCGTGCTGGGGTACGTGTGGTGGCGACACCAACGCCAACTGGCGGCACACGAACGCGCCGCTGAACGGAACCGACAGACCAGCGCCCGCCCCGGCGCGGCACAGCCCGACACCATGGTCCGTTGCCGCCACTGCGGCGTGCACCTGCCGGCCGCCGACGCCGTGCGCGGCGGGCTCGGCCCCTATTGCAGCGATGAACACCGCCGCCTCGCCGAAGGCTGAGGACACCGACAGCCCCCCCTTCGCCCCGTCGTGGTACGCGCCGGCGGGCCCGGACGCCGCGATACACCCGTGGCCCCCTTCTGCGACGGGGGAGGACGGCCCCGTCTCCCCCCGGCTGTGGCGGCTGCTGATGGGCGCGCGGCTGCTCGTGGCCGCAGCGTTGCTCCTGCTGCAAGCCGCCGCCTGGTGGTACGGCAACGGCCCGGGCTGGATCGTCGCCGTGTGCGGCGCGCTGGTGCTGATCAGTGCGGCCGCCGTCGCCCTGCCGCCCGTGTCGGCGCGCGGCGGGGTCGGTGCGCCGCGCTGGCTGCTGACCGTCTGGGCCGATCTGGGCGTATTCGCGGTTCTGCAGGTCTTCGCGCCGGGCAACCTCAATTTCACGCCCTTGTTCGTGTGGCCGGTGCTGTTGGCCGCCGTCATCGGCCCGCGGCTGCTCGCGCTGGGGTGCGCCGCCGCCGGCACGCTGACGCTGCTGGCGGCGGCCTGGCACGACGGCCGCGGCGCGCTGGCCACCGCCGAATGGATGCAGGCGGGCGTGACCGGCAGCGGCCTGTTCATCGTGGCGTGGCTGGCCAGCCACCTGACCGCGCGCCTGGTCGGCGAGCACGACGCCGCACGGCGCAGCCAGCAACTGGCCGATCTGCACCGCCAAATCAATCGCCTGATCGCCACCGGTCTGGGCGAAGGCATCGTCGTCATGGCGGCGGGCGGCGCCATTTGGTACGCCAACCCCGCGGCCGCGCGCATGGTGGGAGTGGACCTCCCGGCATCCGACCCCACACGCGAAGCCGACGACGCCACGGGCGCCGGGCGCTGGCTGCGCCAAACCCCGGCATGGCCGCCGCTGGCCGCCTGGGCCCGCGCAAGGCTGCGCCGGCTGTCGGGCCCTGCCCCCAGCGGTCGGCCCGTCCCGTCGAGTGAACTCACCCTGCCCCTGCCCAGCGGCGCGCAGAGGCGCGTGCGGGTGCGCTTGCACCCACTGGGCGCGCCCCAGCGGCCGGAGGCGGCCGTGCTGTTCCTGGAAGACCTGCACGCCATCGAGCAGCGCGTGCGCACCGAAAAGCTCGCCGCCATGGGCCGCATCTCCGCCGCCGTCGCGCACGAAATCCGCAACCCGCTGGCCGCCATCGCCCAGGCCAGCGCCCTGCTGCATGAGGACGAGGCCACGCCGGCCCAACGGCACCTCATCGGCTTGATCGAGCAGAACGTGCGGCGCCTCAACCGCACCGTGGACGATGTGCTGGAGACCGCGCGCATCCCCTGGCCCGACCACCAGCCGCCCCTGCCCGCGCTGCCACTGGATCAGGCGGTGGACGACGCCTTGGCGGACTGGCTGCGCCAGCGGCCCCAGGGGGCGCGGCTGCAGCGCGACGCCCGGGCGGGTGAGGCCACCATCGCCTTCGACCCGGAACACCTGCGGCGCGTGTTGGTCAACCTGCTGGACAACGCAGACCGCCACGCCAGCGCTGCCGCAGGCGCCATCCGGGTGGAAACCGCGGTCGATGGGGGACAGGCCCGCCTGACCGTCTGGAGCGACGGCGACGACATCCCCGCCCCGGTGCGCGAGCACCTGTTCGAGCCGTTTGCCTCCTCCTACAGCCGCTCCAGCGGGTTGGGTCTGTACCTGTCGCGGGAGCTCTGCCAGCGCTACCATGCCGACCTGAGCCACGAACGCAGCCCGCGCGAGGGCCGCCCCGGCAATGCCTTCGTGATCCGCCTGCCCGCCGCCGACGCCACCGCATGACCCCCCGCGAGGCCCCCACCCTGCTCATCGTCGAGGACGAACCCGACCTGCGCCAGTTGTACGAGTTGGCGCTGGTCAAGGTGGGCCTGGCCGTCGACGCCGCGGGCGATCTGGCGCAGGCGCGCGCCCACCTGGCCCAGCGGCGCTACAGCGCCGTCGTGACCGACATGCGGCTGCCCGACGGTACGGGGCTGGACCTGCTGCGCGACCTGGCGCGTGACGGCCGCGGGGAGCGCGCCATCGTCATCACGGCCTACGGCTCGGCCGACAATGCGGTGGAAGCGCTCAAGGCCGGCGCCTTCGACTACCTGACCAAACCGGTCGCGCCCGCCCGGCTGCGGCAGGCCATCGCCACCGCCCTGGCCGCCGCTCAACCGGGCGGGGGCACCCTGGGCACGGCCAACCCGGCAGAGCGCCCCGCGGGGGCGGCGGGGGGCGAGGCCGTCCTACCCCCCGGTGACGGTCCGGCCGCGCTGCAGCGCCTGATCGGCACTTCCCCCGCCATGCAGGCGGTGCGGCAGACCATCCAGCGCGTCGCGCGCACCATGGCGCCGGTGCTGGTGACGGGCGAATCCGGCACCGGCAAGGAGCTGATCGCCCGCGCCCTGCACGCCTGCAGCCACCGCGCCGGCGGCCCGTTCGTCGCCGTCAACTGCGGTGCGATCCCGGCCGACCTGCTGGAGAGCGAACTGTTCGGCCACCGCCGCGGTGCCTTCACCGGCGCAAGCGCCGACAAGCCCGGCCTGTTCCAGGCCGCCGCGGGCGGCACCCTGTTTCTGGACGAGGTGTCCGACCTGCCGCTGCCCATGCAGGTCAAGCTGCTGCGCGCCCTGCAGGAGCGCGCCGTGCGCCCGGTCGGCGCCACCGCGGAAGAGGCGGTGGACGTCCGCATCGTCAGCGCCACCCACAAGGATCTGGCCCGGCTGGTGCAGACGGGACAGTTTCGGCACGACCTGTACTACCGCCTGAACGTCATCCCCATCCACGCCCCGGCGTTGCGCGAGCATCGCGAGGACCTGCCGGAGCTGGCCGCCGCCCTGCTGACCCAGTTGGCCCAGCGCGACGGTCTGCCCCAAACCCCCAGCCTCACCCCCGCGGCGCTGCAGCGCCTGCAGGCGCACCCCTTCCGCGGCAATGTGCGCGAGCTGGAAAACCTGCTGGAGCGAGCGCTGGCGCTGCACCCCGGCCCCACGCTGGACGCGCCGGCGTTCGACCTGGAGGCCGCCGCGGACCCCTTTGGGGCTGACCCCGGCCCTCACCCCCCACCACCACCCGGCACCGACCCCGCCCCCGACGGCGAAGCGCCCCTGCCGCGCGCGCAACTGGAGGCCCTGCTGCACCGCAACCGCTGGAACCAATCGCGCACCGCGCGCGAGCTGGGCTGGACGCTGGCCAAGCTGCGCTACTGGATGCAGCGCATGGGGTTGGGGTGATCCGGCCATCTTTGACGAACCCGCGCCAGGACGCCCATGACCTCTCCCCTCGAAGGCCGCCTCGTCGTCGCCATTTCCTCCCGCGCGCTGTTCGACTTCGAGGCCGAAAACCGCGTCTTTGAGGAGGGCGACGACCGCGCCTACATGCAACTGCAACTGCAGCGGCTGGACCAGCCGGCCGCGCCGGGCGTGGCGTTTTCGCTGGTGCGCAAGCTGCTGGGCTTCAACGACGCGCGGGCGCAGCGGGTGGAGGTGGTCATCCTGTCGCGCAACGATCCGGTGTCGGGCATGCGGGTGTTTCGCTCCGCCACGCACTACGGGCTGCCCATCCAACGCGGTGTATTCACGCGCGGCGCGCCGCCGTGGCGCTACCTGCGCCCGCTGCGGGCCAACCTGTTCCTGTCGGCCAACCTGGACGATGTGCGCGCGGCGCTGGACGCGGGCGTGCCCGCCGCGCAGGTGTATCCGCACGCACAGCGCGCGTCGGAGGCGCACCCGCACGAGGTGCGCATCGCCTTCGACGGCGACGCGGTGCTGTTTTCCGACGAGGCGGAGCGGGTGTTTCAGGCCCAGGGCTTGGACGCTTTTCAGGCGCACGAAAGCGCCAAGGCCACGCAGCCGCTGCCGGGCGGGCCGTTCAAGCCGCTGCTGCAAGCGCTGCACCGGCTGCAGCAGGAGGGCACCGACACCATGCGCATCCGCACGGCGCTGGTCACGGCGCGCAGTGCCCCGGCGCACGAGCGCGCCATCCGCACGCTGATGGATTGGCACATCGAGGTGGACGAGGCACTGTTTCTGGGCGGCTTGCCCAAGGGCGAATTCCTGCGCGAGTTCGAGCCGGACTTCCTCTTCGACGACCAGACGCGCCATGTGCACAGCGCCGCCGAGCATGTGCCGGCCGGTCATGTGGCCGCGGGCGTGGCGGGCGGCATCGCGGTGGGATAATGCCCGCATGATCACCTCGGTTCTGGCCATTGCCGCCGGTGCCAGCGTGGGGGCCCTTGTGCGCTGGAGGCTGGGGCTCGCGCTGAATGCCGTGCTGCCGCACCTGCCGCTGGGCACGTTGACCGCCAACTGGATCGGCGGCTATGCCATCGGGGTGGTGGCGGCGTTTTTTCTGCACCACCCGGACATCGCGCCGGCGTGGCGGCTGTTCGCCGTCACGGGCCTGCTCGGCGGGTTGACGACGTTTTCCAGCTTTTCCATCGAAATGACCTCGCTGCTGCAGGACGGCAAGCTGCTGTGGGGGCTGGCCGGCATCTGCCTGCACGTGGGGGGATCGCTGGTGCTGACGGCGCTGGGCATGGCCACCTACGCCTGGTGGCGCGCCGTGTGACCAGACCCGCCCCGACCTTCGCCCGTTTTTCGCGATGACGACCTCCTCCCCCTCCCCCGACCCGCTGGCCCAGCGCTTCGTGCAGTTTGCGCTGGAAGCCGGCGTGCTGCGCTTTGGTGAGTTCAAGACCAAGGCCGGGCGCCTGAGCCCCTACTTCTTCAACGCCGGCTTGTTCGACGACGGTGCCAAGCTCGGGCGGCTGGCGGAGTATTACGCCGAGCGCATTCTGGCCAGCGGCGTGGCGTTCGACATGATCTTCGGCCCCGCCTACAAAGGCATTCCGCTGGCCGCGGCGGTGGCGGTGGAACTGGCGCGGCGCGGCCACAACAAGCCCTTTGCCTTCAACCGCAAAGAGGCCAAAGACCACGGCGAGGGCGGCACGCTGGTCGGCGCCCCGCTGCGCGGGCGGGTGCTCATCATCGACGATGTGATGAGCGCGGGCACCGCGGCGCGCGAGTCGATCGCACTCATCCGTGGCGCGGGCGCCACACCGCACGCCATGGCGATCGCGCTGGACCGGCAGGAGATGGCCACCGAGGTCGGCCCCGATGGCACCGTGCGCGACGTGCCCTACAGCGCCGTGCAGTATGTCCAGCGCGAGCTGGGCCTGGCGGTGTGCGCCATTGCCAAGTTGGACGATTTGCTCCAATATCTGCTGCAGCAGGACGACTCTGCCGTGCGGGCCCACCGCGAACGGGTACAGGCCTACCGCGCGCGATACGGCGTGGCGTGATCCGGCGCGCCGTCGGCGGGATCGGCCCCTTTCACCCGTTTGCACAAAGATAACGGGGTAGCACCCCGCCCGCCGATCATGCCCATGCCCCGTCCGCCCTGCCCGGTCCGCGTCCGCGCCCCCCACGGTTGGTTGATCGCCGGGGCCGTGGCGTTGGGGGTGCCGTGCGAAGCAGGGGCGCAAAGCACCGCGCCCCGGCCCGCCTCCGGGGCCATTTACACCTGCATCGACGCACAGGGCCGGCTGCTGTCGTCGGACCGGCCGATTGCCGAGTGCCGCGACCGCGTGCAACGGGAGCTGACCCCGACCGGCACGGTGCGGCGGGTCATCCCGCCCCCGCCCACGCCCGAGGAGCGCGAGCGCGAGGCCGCGCGTCAGCGCAGCGAGGCCGAGGCCGCCGCACGCGCGGCGGAAGAACGCCGGCGCGAACAACTGCTGCTGGCGCGCTACCCGGACGAAGCCACGCACCAA
The DNA here is from genome assembly GCF_001675355.1 of Tepidimonas fonticaldi. Taxonomy (NCBI): domain Bacteria; kingdom Pseudomonadati; phylum Pseudomonadota; class Betaproteobacteria; order Burkholderiales; genus Tepidimonas; species Tepidimonas fonticaldi. The sequence goes on from NZ_LZDH01000065.1 coordinate 375,529, forward strand.
CGTGCCCGCGCCGCCGCCTTGCAGCAGGTGCAGGCCGTCATCGACAGCGCCCGGCAGCACACCGCGCAGCTCGAGCGCGAAAAACAGCGGCTGGACGAGGAACTGGAGTTCTACCGCCGCGACCCGGCGAGCGCACCGCCGGCGCTCAAGCAGCGCATGGCGCAAAACGCCGAGCAGCGGCAACTGCAGGCGCAGTTTCTGGCCGATCAGGAGCGCGAGAAGACCCGCATCGAAGAACGCTACGACGCCGAGCTGCGCACCCTGCGCCGGCTGTGGGCCGCCCCCGATGCAGGCCCCTCTGCGCCCGCCGCGAGCGGGCCGGCGCAGGGGCCCGCCCCAACCCCTATCCGCTGATCCCCGCTCGGCACCGTCGGCCGCCGCCCGGCGTCACCCCAGCGCGCGCTTGAGCAGTTCGTTGACCTGCTGCGGATTGGCCTTGCCCTGGGTGGCTTTCATCACCTGCCCGACCAGCGCGTTGAAGGCCCTGTCCTTGCCGGCGCGGTATTCGGCCACGTTCTTCTCGTTGGCGGCGATCACCTGGGCAATGATCGCCTCCAACGCGCCGGTGTCGTTCATCTGCCGCAGGCCCTTGGCCGCAATGACCGCATCCACCCGGGCCAGCGCCGCCGATCCATCTTGCACGCCCACCGGCTCGGCCCAGAGCGCATCGAACACCTGCTTGGCCGCATTGTTGGACACCGTGCCGTCGCTGACGCGCTGCAGCAGCGCCCCCAGCAGCACCGGCGCCACCGGACAGGCCTCGATGCCGATCTCCGCCGCGTTGAGCCGGCGCGAGACCTCGCCCATGATCCAGTTGCTCGCGGCCTTGGGCGCGGCGCCGGCGCGCACCGTGGCTTCGAAGTAGGCCGCCATGGCCGGGCTCTGGGTCAGGGTGGTGGCATCGTAGTCGGGCAGGCCGTGTTCGCGCACCAGGCGCTCGGCCATCGCCCGCGGCAGCTCGGGCATCTCGGACTGCACACGGGCCACCCAGTCGGCAGGGATCACCAGGGGCGGCAGGTCCGGGTCGGGGAAGTAGCGGTAGTCGGCCGCATCCTCCTTGGTGCGCATGGCGCGCGTCTCGCCCGTGTCGGGGTCGAACAGCACCGTCGCCTGCTCGATGGCATGGCCATCCTCCAGCTGCTCGATCTGCCAGCGCACCTCGTAGTCGATGGCCTGCTGCATGAACTTGAAGCTGTTGAGGTTCTTGATCTCGCGGCGCGTACCCAGCGGCTGGCCGGGCTTGCGCACGGACACGTTGGCGTCGCAGCGGAACGACCCCTCCTGCATGTTGCCGTCGCAGATGCCGATCCAGGTGACGATTTTGTGCAGCTCTTTGGCGTAGGCCACGGCCTCGGCGCTGGAGCGGATGTCCGGCTCGGTCACGATCTCCAGCAGCGGCGTGCCGGCGCGGTTGAGGTCGATGCCGCTCATGCCGTGGAAGTCCTCGTGCAGCGACTTGCCGGCGTCCTCCTCCAGGTGGGCGCGCACCAGGCGCACGGTGCGCAGCTCGTCGCCCAGGTAGAACTGGATCGCCCCGCCCTGCACCACGGGGATCTCATACTGGCTGATCTGGTAGCCCTTGGGCAGGTCCGGGTAAAAGTAGTTTTTGCGCGCGAACACGCTGCGCGGCGCCACATGCGCCCCGACCGCCAGGCCGAAGCGGATCGCGCACTCGACGGCGGCGCGGTTCATGACCGGCAGCGTGCCCGGCAGCGCCAGATCGACGGCGCAGGCCTGGGTGTTGGGCGCGGCGCCAAAGGCCGTGGCGGCGCGGCTGAAGATTTTGCTGCGCGTGGCGAGCTGGGCATGGGTCTCGAAGCCGATGACGACCTCGTAGCCCTGGACGAGAAACGATGCGCTGGTCATGGATCAGGCCTGACGCGAGAGGGTGACGCTGGCCGGGGCACGGGTGTGCCAGTCGGTCGCGCGCTGGAACTGATGGGCCGCGTGCAGCAGGCGCGACTCGGCCAGGTGCGGCCCGATGAGCTGCAGGCCCACCGGCAAACCGCCCGCGCCAAAGCCGGCCGGCACGCTCATGCCCGGCAACCCCGCCAGCGACGCCGGCAGGGTATAGATGTCGGCCAGATAGGCCGACAGCGGATCGTCCGCCTTGTCGCCGATGGCCCAGGCGACGGTGGGCGCCACCGGCCCGGCGATCAGGTCGCATTGCTCGAACGCGCGCAGGAAGTCCTCCGCGATCAGGCGGCGGATCTGCTGCGCCTTGAGGTAGTAGGCGTCGTAGTAGCCGTGGGAGAGCACATAGGTGCCGATGAGGATGCGGCGCTGCACCTCGGCCCCGAACCCCTCGCTGCGCGAGCGGCGGTACATGTCGAGCAAATCGGTGTACTCGGCCGCGCGGTGGCCATAGCGCACCCCGTCGTAGCGGCCGAGGTTGGAGCTGGCCTCGGCCGGGGCGATGATGTAGTAGGCCGGGATGGCCAGTTCGGTGCGCGGCAGGCTGACGTCCACCAGCGTCGCGCCCAGGCGCTCGAACTCCGCCAGCGCGGCGCGCACGGCGGCCTGTACATCGGCGCTGCAACCGGCACCAAAAAACTCCGTCGGCAGGCCGATGCGCAACCCCTGCAGCGGGCGGCCCGCGCTGGCCCCGGGCAGCGGCTCGTCCAGCCCACGGGTGTAGTCCTCGGCCGGGCGATCCAGGCTGGTGGAGTCGCGGTCCGGGTCGGGCCCGGCCATGGCCGACAGCAGCAGCGCACAGTCCAGCGCCGAGCGCGCGATCGGCCCGGCCTGATCCAGGCTGGAGGCATAGGCCACCATGCCGTAGCGCGAGCAGCGGCCGTAGGTCGGCTTGATACCGGTGACGCCGCAAAATGCGGCCGGCTGGCGGATCGAGCCGCCCGTGTCCGTGCCCGTCGCACCCGGCACCAGCCGCGCGGCCACCGCGGCGGCCGAACCGCCGGACGATCCCCCCGGCACGCGCGCGGGATCCCAGGGGTTGCGCGCCGGGCCGAACGCGGAATTGTCGTTGCCCGAGCCCATGGCGAACTCGTCGCAGTTGAGCTTGCCCAGCGTCACCGCGCCGGCGCCGGGGTGCCCGTCGGCACCCCCGCCCAGCCGGGCCACCACGGTGGCATCGAACGGGCTGCGGTAGCCGGCCAGCATGCGGCTGCCCGCCGTGGTCGGGAAGTCGCGCGTGACGAAGACGTCCTTGTGCGCGATCGGCACGCCCAGCAGCGGGGTGTGCTCGCCGCGCGCGCGCCGCTCGTCGGCCTGGCGCGCCTGGGCGAGACTGGCCGCCTCGTCCACGGCCAGGAAAGCGCCCAGCCCCTCGTGCGCGCGCACGCGCTGCAGCAGCGCCTGGGTGGCCTCGACGCTGGAGACCCGGCCCGCGGCCAGCGCGGCCGCCAGCTCGGCCACGCCCATCTGGTGCAGATCCATGCTCATTCGATCACCCGGGGCACGAGGTACAGGCCGTCCTCGACGGCGGGGGCGCTGGCCTGGTTGGCCTCGCGGCGGTCGGGCTCGCTCACGACGTCGTCGCGCAGCCGCAGCGCCACGTCGGTGAACACCTCCACCGGGTGCGCGAGCGGCACGACGCCCGTGGTGTCCACGGCCTTCATCTGCTCGACGATGTCGAAAAACGCATTGAGCTGGCCAAGCATGCGCTCGGCCGTCGGGCCGTCGAGCGCCAGCCGCGCCAAATGCGCGAGGCGGTCGACATCCTGTAAGGTCAGTGACATGGTGTAACGCGGCGCGTTGGTAAAGCGGGTGAGAAGTGCCTTGCGGTATTATCTCGGGTTTCACGATACGGCCTGCCCGCTTCCTGGCGCCCACCCCTTGCAGGCAGGCTGCACAGGACCTCACACACCATGTTCGAATCCCTGCGTCGGCATTTTTCGACCGACCTTGCCATCGACCTGGGCACGGCCAACACGCTCATCTATGTGCGCGGCAAGGGCATCGTGCTGGACGAGCCTTCCGTCGTGGCCATCCGCCACGAGGGCGGCCCCACCGGCAAAAAGACCATCCAGGCCGTCGGCAAAGCCGCCAAGGCCATGCTTGGCAAGGTGCCGGGCAACATCGAAGCCATCCGCCCGATGAAGGACGGGGTCATCGCCGACTTCACCGTCACCGAGCAGATGCTCAAGCAGTTCATCAAGATGGTGCACCCGCGCTCCATGCTCAAGCCGAGCCCGCGCATCATCATCTGCGTGCCGTGCGGCTCCACCCAGGTGGAGCGGCGCGCCATCCGCGAGTCGGCGCTGGGCGCCGGCGCCTCGGAGGTCTACCTGATCGAAGAACCGATGGCCGCGGCCATCGGCGCCGGGCTGCCGGTGGCCGATGCGGCCGGCTCGATGGTGGTGGACATCGGCGGCGGCACCACCGAGGTCGGCGTCATCAGCCTGGGCGGCATGGTCTACAAGGGCAGCGTGCGCGTCGGCGGCGACAAGTTCGACGAGGCCATCATCAACTACATCCGCCGCAACTACGGCATGCTGATCGGCGAGCCCACCGCCGAGCTGATCAAAAAGACCATCGGCAGCGCCTTCCCTGGCTCCGAGGTCAAGGAGATGGAGGTCAAAGGCCGCAACCTCTCCGAGGGCGTGCCGCGCAGCTTCACCATCAGCTCCAACGAGGTGCTGGAGGCGCTGACCGACCCCATCAACAACATCGTCAGCGCCGTCAAGACCGCACTGGAGCAAACCCCGCCGGAGCTGGGCGCCGACATCGCCGACCGCGGCATGATGCTGACCGGCGGCGGCGCGCTGCTGCGCGACCTGGACCGCCTGCTCAACGAGGAGACCGGCCTGCCCGTGTTCGTGGCCGAGGACCCGCTGACCTGCGTGGTGCGCGGCTGCGGCATGGCGCTGGAGCAGATGGACCGGCTGGGCCACAGCATCTTCACCAGCGAGTGACGGACCGCTCGCGGCCCCCGTCGCCGACCGCCGCTTAGCCATCCGCCATGCCGCTGGGCACCGTCGACCGCACGCCGCCCCCCTTCTTCAAGCAGGGCACACCGGCTCTGACGAAGCTGCTCGTCCTGAGCGCCCTGGCGGTGCTGCTGATGGTGGTGGACGCCCGGCTGCGCTGGGCGGCCCCCTTGCGCGCGGGGGTGGCGACGGTGCTCTACCCCGTACAATGGCTGGCGCTGCAGCCCGTGCGCGCCGTGCAGTGGGTGGGGCAGCACTTCGCGTCGCTGCAGGCCGCCCAGCGCGATGCCAGCGAGGCGCGCGCGCAGCTCGCGCAGCAGGCCGAGCGCGCCGGCTTGGTCGAACACCTGGCTCAGGAAAACCGCGAGCTGCGTCGCCTGCTCGGCCTGCGCGAGCGCGTCTCGCCATCGGCCCAAGGGGCCGAAATCCTGTACGCGCTGCCGGACCCCTATGTACCCGCCGTGGTGATCGACCGCGGGGCGCTGCAGGGCGTGCGCGAGGGGGCGCCGGTGATGGACGGCTTTGGCGTGCTGGGGCAGGTCACGCGCGTCTACCCCGGCACCAGCGAGGTGACGCTGCTGGCCCACCGCCAGCTCGCCATCCCCGTGCTCAACACCCGCACCGGCGAGCGCTATCTGGCCTACGGCAACGGCAGCCGCGACGAGCCCGGGCTGAGCCTGCGCTTCGTGCCGGTGCAGACGGCCACCCGAGCCGGCGACGCGCTGGTGACCAGCGGCATCGATGGCCTGTATCCGCCGGGGCTGCCGGTGGCGACCGTCAGCACGGTCAGCACCGAGGGGCATGAGGGCTTTGCCCAGGTATTGGCCGAGCCCGCCGCCCGCATGCGCGACGCGCTGCACGTGCTGGTGCTGCAGCCGGCGCAGGGGGATGCGCCGGCCCCGACGACGGAGCGCCGTCCATGATCCTGCCGCGCGGACAGGCGCTGCTGCTGCCGGCCAACCCGGTCTTCATCTGGGGATCGCTGGCTGCGGCGTTTTTGCTGCAGGTGCTGCAGGGGCAGCTCACGGCCGCGGCGTGGCTGCCGGACTGGGTGGCGCTGGTGCTGGTGTTTTGGACCATCCACCAGCCGCTGCGCATCGGCGTGGGCGTGGCGTTCGTCGCCGGGCTGTGCGTGGATGTGCACCAGGGGGTATTGCTGGGCCAGCATGCGCTGGCCTACACCGCCATGGGCTATCTGGCCGTGACGCTGCACCGGCGGGTGCTGTGGTTCGACCTGCGCGGCCAGACGCTGCATGTGCTGCCGCTGTTTGCGGTGGCGTTTGGTTTGCAGGCGCTGGTGCGGCTGCTCGCCGGCCACGGCGATCCCCCCGCGCTGGCCTGGATCGCCCCGCTGCTGACGGCCGCGTTGTGGATGCCCGCGACCTGGATCCTGCTGGCCCCACAGCGTCGCGCGCACGACCCGGACGAGACCCGTCCCCTCTGACCACCCTCACCCCCTGCCAGCGGCGATGACCGAGTACCAAGACGCCGATATCCGCATCGCGCGCTTTCGCTGGCGCGCGTGGGTGGCGCTGGCGGCGGTGGTGGGGGCGTTCGGTCTGCTGGCGCTGCGCGCCTGGCATCTGCAGATCCGCGAGCACGAACGCTACGCCGCCCAGGCCGAGGGCAACCGCACGGCGGTGCTGCCCATCACCCCCCCGCGCGGGCGCATCGTCGATCGCAACGGCATCGTGCTGGCCGAAAACCTGCCCGTCTATGCGCTGGAGATCGTGCCCGCCCGCACCCCGGATCTGGACGGCACGATCGAGCGCTTGAGCGAATGGGTGTCGATCACGCCGCGCGACGTGCAGCGCTTTCGCCGCCTGCTCGCGGAGTCCAAGCGCTTCGATTCCATCCCGCTCAAAACCCGCCTGAGCGAGGAGGAGATGGCCCGGATCGCCGCCCGCCTGTGGATGCTGCCTGGGGTGGAAATCCAGGCCCGGCAACTGCGGCGCTACCCGCTGGGCCCGACGGCGGCGCATGTGCTGGGCTACATCGGCCGCATCAGCCAGCGCGACCGCGAAGCGATGGACGACTGGCCCGAGGACAAGGTGGCCAACTACCGCGGCAGCACGCACATCGGCAAGCTGGGCGTGGAGCTGGCGCAGGAGGACCGGCTGCACGGCCGCACGGGGTTCGAGCGGGTGGAGACCTCTGCCTCGGGACGCGCCGTGCGCCGCCTGGACGTGACCCCACCCCAGGCGGGCGAGACCGTGCGGCTGTCCATCGACGTGCGCCTGCAGCACCTGATCGAGCGGCTGTACGGCGAGCGCCGCGGGGCGCTGGTGGCGCTGGACACCCAGACCGGCGAGGTGCTGGCCCTGGTCAGCATGCCCAGCTTCGACCCCAACCTGTTCGTCGATGGCATCGACGTCGACAACTGGCGCGCACTCAACGAATCGCTGGATCGCCCGCTGCTCAACCGGGCGCTGCGCGGCACCTATCCGCCCGGCTCCACCTACAAGCCGTTCATGGCGTTGGCGGCGCTGGAGCTGGGCCTGCGCACGCCGCAGACCGCGATTCACGACCCCGGCTACTGGATGCTGGGCAACCACCGCTTCCGCAGCCACGGCGAGCACGCGCTGGGCATGGTGGACCTGCGGCGCAGCATCGTCCTGTCCAGCAACGTCTACTACTACACGCTGGCGCACGAAATGGGCGTGCAAGCCATCCACGACTTCATGGCGCCGTTGGGCTTTGGGCAGCTCACGGGCATCGACCTGCCTGGCGAGGTGCGCGGCATCCTGCCCAGCCCGGCGTGGAAGCGCGCCACCTACCGCACGCCCGAGCAGCAGCGCTGGCACCCGGGCGAGACGATCTCGCTGGGCATCGGCCAGGGCTACAACAGCTTCACCATGATGCAGCTCGCCACCGCCATGGCCGCGCTGGCCAGCGGGGGGACGCGGCAGACGCCGCACGTCGTGCTGGAGACGCTCGCCCCCGGACCGGACGGGGGCGTGACCTCGTCGCGGGTGCAGCCGCCGGGCCGGCCGCTGGGCTACCGGCCCGCGCATGTGCAGACCGTGCTGGACGCCATGGCCGCCGTGACCACCGAGGGCACGTCGGCGCGGGTATTCGCCGGCGCGCCGTACCGCAGCGGCGGCAAGACGGGCACGGCACAGGCCGTTACCATCGGCCAGCGCGAGAAGTACGACGCCCGCCGGCTCGCCGAATTCCAGCGCGACCACTCGCTCTATGTCGCGTTCGCGCCGGCCGAAGCGCCGCGGGTGGCGCTTGCCGCCATCGTGGAAAACGCTGGCTTTGGCGCGACCCACGCCGCCCCCATCGCGCGCCGGGTCTTCGACTACCTGCTGCTGGGCCTGTACCCGAGCGAGGAGGACATCGCAGCCACGCAGCGGGGCCAGAGCGCCGCGCCCATCGGCGTGCCGCGCCGCATCCAGGACGTGCCCTGGCCGCCCGCGGATCAGGGCGCGGCGCCGTAAGCGTCCCAGGTGGTTTTGGCAATCAGGACGGCGACCACGGTGATGAACACCCCGCGCACGAAGCCCGTGCCGTGCTTGAGCGCCAGCCGCGTCCCCAGCAGGCTGCCGGCCACGTTGGCGACGGCCATGGCCAGGCCGTAGTGCCACCAGACGTGCCCCTTCCACGCAAACAGCGCCACCGCCGCCACGTTGGACGTGGTGTTGAGCAGCTTGGCCGAGGCGCTGGCGCTCAAAAAATCGTAACCCAGCCAGCGCACGAACAAAAACACGAAGAAGCTGCCCGTGCCCGGGCCGAAGAAGCCGTCATAGAACCCGATGGTGCCGCCCACCGCACACGCGGCCAGCGTCTCGGCCCGGCCGGCGTAGCGGGGCCGGTGGTGCAGGCCCAAATCCTTTTTGGCCAGGGTGTAGAGCAGCACGGCCCCCAGGATGAAGGGCAAGGCCCGCCGCAGCAGCTCCGCCGAGACCTGCGTCACCACCCACGCGCCCAGCCAGGCGCAGACCAGGCACACCACCGCCGCGGGCAGCAGGGCCGACCAGCGCATCTGCACCCGCCGCGCATAACGCCACGTGGCGGTCGCCGTGCCCCAGACCGAGGCGCTTTTGTTGGTGCCCAGCAAGGTCGCCGGCGGCGCGTGCGGAAACACCGCAAACAGCGCCGGCACCAGAATCAGCCCGCCGCCGCCCACGATGGAATCCACAAAGCCAGCCAGCAGCGAGGCGCTCGTCAAGATCAGCCATTCCATCCCCCCGATTGTCGCCTGCGCCCCCGCCGCCCCCTGTCGCACACACCATCGCGCGCACAAAAAAGGCCCGGGTGCCTGTGGCAGCCCGGGCCCAACCCCCAGAGACGATGGGTGTCTGGCGAGACGATATCGATCAGCGGTTGTAGGCCGACTCGCCGTGGCTGGTGATGTCCAGACCCTCGCGCTCTTCCTCTTCGGTGACGCGCAGGCCCAGGATCATGTCCACGATCTTGTAGGCGATCACGGCCACGACCGACGACCACACCATCGTGATGATCACGCCTTCGGCCTGCACCCAGAGCTGGTGCGCGATGCTGAAGTCCTCGGCCCCGGTGCCGCCCAGGCCCGGCGCGGCAAACACGCCGGTCAGCAACGCGCCGACGATACCGCCCACCCCGTGCACGCCGAACACGTCCAGCGAATCGTCCGCGCCCAGCATCTTCTTGAGGCCCGTCACGCCCCACAGGCACAGGAAGCCCGCGGCCAGACCGATCACGATGGCACCCATCGGGCCCACCGAGCCGCACGCCGGCGTGATCGCCACCAGGCCCGCCACCGCGCCGGAGGCCGCGCCCAGCATCGAGGCCTTGCCCTTCAGCAGCGCCTCTCCGATCGCCCAGGCCAACACCGCCGCGGCCGTGGCCACCAGCGTGTTCAGGAAGGCCAGCGCCGCACCGGCGGACGACTCCAGGTTGGAGCCGGCGTTGAAGCCGAACCAGCCCACCCACAGCAGCGAGGCGCCCACCATCGTCAGCGTCAGGCTGTGCGGCGGCATGGCCTCACGGCCGTAGCCGATGCGCTTGCCCAGCATGTAGGCGCCCACCAGGCCCGCCATGGCGGCGTTGATGTGCACCACCGTGCCACCGGCGAAGTCCAGCGCGCCCTTGCCGAGCAGGTAGCCGCCCGGGCCCCAGACCATGTGCGCGATCGGCAGGTAGCTGAACGTGAACCAGATGGCGCTGAACAGCAGCACCGCGCCAAACTTGATGCGCTCGGCAAACGAGCCCACGATCAGCGCGCAGGTGATGCCCGCGAACGTGGCCTGGAACGCGACGAAGATCAGCTCGGGGATCTTGACGTTCTCGGTGAAGGTGTCGGCCAGCGACGCCGTCGTCACCCCTTTGAGGAACACCTTGTCCAAGCTGCCGATGATGGCCCCCTCGCCGCCAAAGGCCAGGCTGTAGCCGTACAGCGCCCACAACACGGTGATCAGCGAGAACACCATCAGCACTTGCATCAGCACCGACAGCATGTTCTTGCTGCGCACCAAGCCGCCGTAAAAAAGCGCCAGGCCCGGAATCACCATCATGATGACCAGCAAGGTCGAGGTCATCATCCAGGCCACGTCGCCCTTGTCCACCGTCGGCGCGGCGGGGGCCGCGGGCGCCGCCTCGGCCGCGGCGGGGGCCGCTTCCGCAGCCGCCGGTGCGGCGGCCGCGCCATCGGCCGGCGCGGCCTGGGTGGCCACCGGCGCATCTTTGGGCGCCTCGGCCGTTTGGGCCAGCGCAGCGCCGCCCCACATCAGTCCGAGGCCTAGACACAGGCTCATCAGCAGTTTTTTCATGGGAATCCCCTTGAGGCTTTGGGAACGTGAGGGTTCGGTGGAATCAGAGGGCGTCGGCGCCGGTCTCGCCGGTGCGGATGCGGATGACCTGCTCGATCGGGAAGACGAAAATCTTGCCGTCGCCGATCTTGCCGGTGCGGGCGGCCCCTTCGATGGCCTCCACCACCCGATCGACGAGGGTGTCGGCCACGGCCGCCTCGACCTTGACCTTGGGCAGAAAGTCGACCACGTACTCCGCGCCGCGGTACAGCTCGGTGTGGCCCTTTTGGCGACCGAAGCCCTTGACCTCGGTGACGGTGATGCCCTGCACGCCGATGGCCGAGAGCGCCTCGCGCACCTCGTCCAGCTTGAAGGGCTTGATGATGGCGGTGACCAGTTTCATGGCAGTCCTTTCCTTGGGGTTGCTCGCCTTGCTGCTTGGCTCCGCAACCCGTCAAGCACAAGCCGTGCCAACCACCGAACGCCCGCCGGTCACCGGTGCCGTGGCATCATGTCGATGAGCAGCGATCGAACGGACAGGGAGGACGACCGACCATGGGTTTGTGCGTGGTGCGCAGCCGCACCCTCGTGGGGCTTGCGGCGCAGCCGGTGCATGTCGAGGTGCATCTGGCCAATGGCCTGCCCAGCTTCACCCTCGTGGGGCTGGCCGACACCGAGGTCAAAGAGGCGCGCGAGCGCGTACGCTCCGCCATCCAGAACAGCGGGCTGGAGTGGCCCTCCTCCCGGCGCATCACGGTCAACCTGGCGCCGGCCGATCTGCCCAAGGAGTCCGGCCGCCTCGATCTGCCCATCGCCCTGGGCATCCTCGCGGCCAGCGGCCAGCTCGATCCGCAAGCGCTGGCCCACCACGAATTCGCGGGGGAGCTGTCCCTCAGCGGCGCCTTGCGCCCCGTCCGCGGCGCGCTGCCCATGGCACTGGCGCTGCGCACCGAGATGGCCCGTGGCGCCCCGGAGGCCGCGCTGGTCCTGCCCGCGGCGAGTGCGGAGGAGGCCGCGCTCGTCCCCGGGGTGACCGTCTACCGGGTGGAGCATCTGCTCGACGTGGTGCGGCGCTACCCGGCGGCCGGCACCCCCGCGGTGGACGGCACCGGGTTGGGGTGGCAGCGGGCCGCCCGATGCACCACATCAGTGCATGACGACGCCCCAGTCCCGGATCTCGCGGACATCAAGGGCCAGGCGGCGGCCCGCCGCGCGCTGGAGATTGCCGCCGCCGGTGGCCACAGCCTGTTGCTGTCCGGCCCGCCGGGGACCGGCAAGTCCATGCTGGCGCACCGGCTGGCGGGTCTGCTGCCGCCGCTGAGCGACGACGAGGCGCTGGAGACCGCCGCGATCGCCTCGCTGGTGGGGCGGTTTCGGCCCGAGGCCTGGCGCCGTCGCCCGATGGCTGCCCCGCACCACAGCGCCAGCGCCGCGGCGCTGGTCGGCGGCGGCTCGCCGCCGCGGCCCGGCGAAATATCGCTCGCCCACCACGGCGTGCTGTTTCTGGACGAACTGCCGGAGTTTGCGCGCGGTGCGCTCGAAGCCCTGCGCGAGCCGCTGGAAACCGGCACGGTGCGGCTGTCGCGCGCCGCGCGGCAGGTCGAATACCCGGCGCGCTTTCAGCTCGTGGCCGCCATGAACCCCTGCCCCTGCGGCTACCTGGGGTCCACCACCCGCGCCTGCCGCTGCACGCCGGATCAGATTCAGCGCTACCGCAACCGGCTCAGCGGCCCGCTGCTCGACCGCCTCGACCTGCAGGTCGAGGTCCCGGCGCTGCCCGCCGACGTGCTGCTGTCCGCGCCCCCGGGCGAGCCGTCGGCCACCGTGCGCGAGCGGGTGCGCGCCGCCCGCGACCGGGCCCAGGCGCGCCAGGGCCACCCCAACCACGCCCTGCAGGGCGATGCGCTGCTGCGCCACGCCGCAGCCGACGAGGCCGCCCGCCGGCTGCTGCAACAGGCGGCCGCCCGGCTGGGCTGGTCCGGCCGGGCCACGCACCGCGCGCTGCGCGTGGCGCGCACCATCGCAGATTTGGCCGGCTGCCCGCAGGTGGAGCCCGCCCATGTGGCCGAAGCGCTGCAGTACCGTCCTGCCGCGGCGGGAATGCCGCCATAATCGCTCGCACCGCCTCGACCACGCTGCCGCCCCATGCTTGCCGCCGCCTCGGCCGACCCCGCCCCCCAACCGACTGCCGCCGACGGCAAGCCCCTGCCTCCGCTGCGCTGGCCCACGCCACCCTACATCGGCTACGGCGGCGCCGACGCGGCCGGCCAACCCCAGGCCTGCGAGGTGGAGGGCGTCAACGGCCAGACCCGCCCCTGCCTGTTGATCGCGCTGGAGCCCGAGCGCCGCGTCGCGCACATCCAGGTACCGCCGTCGCGCACGGTGATGCCGCTGCGCTTCGATATGTTCCGCCGCCTGACGCTGACCGAGCCGCTGGCGCCGGTGGAGCTGACCGATACCCAGCCGCCGGACAGCACCTTCGAGGCCCTGGTGCGCTACCGGCCCCGCCTGCCCTACCGCCTCACGCTCGCGGACGGCTCCACGCGCGAGGGGGTCACCATCGGGCAGGTGGAATCGGACGCCGGGGTCTTTCTGTTCGAGCCCATCGACGACGACGACCGCGTGCGGCGGACCTTTCTGCCGCGCGAGGCCTACCGCGAGCTGCACGTCGGCGAGGCCATCGGCCGCGTGCTGGTGGAGCAGCAGGCCCTCACCCCAGAGCAGGTGGAAATCGCCGCCCGCGAACAGGAGGCCATGCGCCAGCGCAAGCTGGGCGACTATCTGGTGATCAAGGAGGTCGTCAAGCCCGAGCAGCTCCTCATGGCGCTGGAGGAGCAGCACCGCATGCCGCTGGTGCGCATCGGCGAGGCGCTGACGGCGCTCGGCTTCATCAGCCCAGACCAACTGCAGGAGGCGCTGGAGAAGCAAAAAAAAGAGCGCAGCGTCCCCCTGGGCGAACTGCTGGTGCAAAGCGGCCAGCTCACGCGCGAGCAGCTGCGCATCGCGCTGGCGCGCAAGATGGGCTACCCGGTCGTCGATCTGAAGCAGTTTCCCATCGACGCCGACGCGCTGCGCCGGGTGCCCCTGGCCACCGCACGCAAGCTGCGCATCGTGCCGCTGCTGTGGCGCGCCGGCACGCTCATCATCGCGGCCGAAGACCCCTCGCGCCGCGCCACCATCGACGAGCTGGAGTTTTTGCTGCAGTGCAAAGTGGTGCCGGTGCTCTCCAGCAGCGCCCTCGACAACCGCACCATCAGCGAGGCCTACGCCCGCTTCGGGCTGGACAGCGGCGCTCCCCCGGTAGCCGATGCCCCCAGCGGGGCCGAAACGTCCTCCGAGCAGCTGCTCGAATCGCTGGAGCTGGGCGCCGAGGACGATGCCGATGCCCACGCCCCGGTCGAGCAGTCCGACAACTCGCTGGTGCGCCTGATCAACACCATCATCATCGAGGCCTACCAGCAGGGGGCGTCGGACATCCACATCGAGACCCACCCCAACCGGCGCAAGGTGCGCATCCGCCTGCGCAAGGACGGCCGCCTGCGCCCTTACATGGAGCTGCCCCCCACCTACCGGGCGGCGCTGGTCGCGCGCATCAAGATCATGTGCGAGCTCGACATCTCCGAGCGCCGCAAGCCGCAGGACGGCAAGATCGACTTCGCCAAATTCTCGCCGCAACACCGGCTGGAGCTGCGCGTGGCCACCATCCCCACCTACGGCGGGGCCGAGGACGTGGTGCTGCGCATCCTGACGTCGGCCAAACCCCTGGCCGTGGACGAGCTGGGGCTGACCCGCGAGAACCACGCGCAGCTGCTGCAAGCCGTGCAACGGCCGCACGGCATGGTGCTGTGCGTCGGGCCGACGGGCTCGGGCAAGACCACCACGCTGCACTCGCTGCTGCAGCACATCAACACCCCGGACCGCAAGATCTGGACGGCGGAGGACCCGATCGAAATCGCCAACCCCGACCTGCGCCAGATCCAGATCAACCCGCGCATCGACTGGACGTTTGGCAAGGCGCTGCGGGCGCTGCTGCGGGCCGATCCGGACGTCATCATGGTCGGCGAAATCCGCGACGAGGAAACGGCACAGATGGCCATCGAGGCCTCGCTGACCGGCCACCTGGTGCTGTCCACCCTGCACACCAACAGCGCGGCGGAAACCGTGGTGCGGCTGCTGGACATGGGTATGGATCCGTTCAACTTTGCCGACTCGCTGGTGGCGGTGCTGGCGCAGCGGCTGGTGCGCCGCCTGTGCCCCCAGTGCATGCGGCGGGAGCCCGCCACGGACACCGAGCTGGAGGAGCTGCTCGAGGACTATCGGCACGCCTTCCCCGAGGATCTGCGCCCCACGGCCGAGGCGGTGCAGGCGGAATGGCGCGTCCACCTAGCGGGGGACGCGATGCCCCAACTGGGCCGCCCCGTGGGCTGCCCCGCGTGCGACCACAGCGGCTACAAGGGGCGCACCGGCATCCACGAGCTGCTGACCATCGACGCAGCCCTGCGCCGCCTGATCCAGACCAAGGCCCCATCCGAGGCACTGCAGCACGCGGCCGTGGCCCAGGGGCACTTTCGCACCTTGCGCCAGGACGGGATCCTGAAGGTGCTGCAGGGCCTCACGACCATCGACGAAATCCGGGCCAGCACGGCGCACTGAGCGGGGGGGCCGAACGGGGGATCAAAGGGAACCCCCCGGGCAGCCCCCAGACTGGGACTCGCGGGTCAGCGCGCCGCCGTGGCCGCAGCATCCGGCGGCGTCCAGCCGCCGCCCAGGGCTTTGAACACCTCCACCGTCGCCGCGAGCTGCGCCCGGCGGTTGGACAGCACCTGCAATTGGGCGGCGTTGGCGCTGCGCTGCGCATCCAGCAGCTCCAAATGGCCCACATAGCCGGCATCGAAGCGCCGGCGCGCCAGGTCCAGCGCCTGATCGGCCGCCCGGGCGGCGGCCAGCACCTCGGGCTCCGACTCGCGCGCCGCGCGCAGATTGGCCAGCGCCTGCGCGACGTCCTTGAACGCCGTCTGCACCGCACCCTGATAGGCAGCCAGCGCTTCGCGCTGGCGGGCCTCGGCCTGCTCTACCCGCGCGCGCCGCAGTCCGGCGTCGAAGATCGGCCAGTCCAGCGCCACCCCCAGCGTCCAAATGCGGGATGCGCCACGCAACAGGTCGGACAGCGCCGCGCTCTCGCCCCCCGCCAGCCCGGTCAAGGCAATCGACGGGAACAGCGCGGCCCGGGCGACGCCGATCTGGGCCTGCGCCGCCACGAGCTGCTGTTCGGCCTGGCGCACGTCCGGGCGCCGCTCCAGCAAGGCCGAGGGCAGCCCGGCCGGTGGCACGGGCGGCCGCGGCAGGTCGCGCACGGGGGCCGCCTCCAGCACCAAGCCGGGTTCGCCCACCAGCAGCGCCAGCTGGGCCTGGACCTCGGCGCGCTGGCGTTGCAGCTCATTCAACTGAACGGCCGCCTCGGCGCGCGCGCCCTCGGCCTGCGCGATCTCCAGCCGGCTGCCCAGCCCATGCTCCAGGCGCAATCGCAGCAGCCGCAGCGACTCGTCGCGGGTGCGCAGGGTCTCGCGCGTCAGGGCGATCTGTTCGTCCAGCGTGCGCAGGGCAAACTCGCCCTGCGCCACCAGCCCCGCGACGGTCTGCCGCACCACCTCCTGCGCGTAGCGGCTGGCCAGCACCTCGGCCCGGGCGGCCTCCGACGCGCGGCGCAGCCGCCCCCAAAAATCCAGCTCGAATCCGGTGGACAACGCCAGCCGCTGCCGATCGACGGTGCTGCCGCCCCCCGCTTGTCCGGTGGTGGCGCTGGTGCGGCTGCGCGTGGCGCTGCCTTGCGCATCCACCCCGGGCCAACGGGCGGCGTCGGCCTGCATCCCCAGGGCCTCGGCCTGCTCCACCCGGGCCACCGCCTGAAGGATGTCGGCGTTGTGGGCCAGCGCGCGCTCGACCAGGTGCGTCAGCCGCTCGTCACCAAACTGCGTCCACCAATCGGGTGCCACCGTCGCCGCTGTCGGGGTCTGGGCTGGGACCGCATCGTCCAGCGCCTGCGGATACTGCGCCGGCAGCGCGATCTGCGGACGCTGATAATCGGGGCCGACGGCGCAGCCGGCCAATGCCCCCACGGCCAGCCAGGCGACCAACCCAGCGCCCGGCCGGACAGCCCCCGGGGCCTTGCGCCCCATGACAGCGCCGTCCGCCGGGCGGCGCAAGGCGCCATCGCGCGAGCAAAACGTCGTCATACCGGCAACTCCTCGGTCTCGGCCGGGGTGTGGGTGTGCTGCGGCCGCGGCTTGCGCGCCAGCAACGCAAAGAACAGCGGCACGAAGATCGGGGCCACGAAGGTGGCCACCAGCATGCCCCCAAACACCCCGGTCCCCATCGACTGCCGCGCGGCCGCGCCGGCCCCCGTGGCCAGCACCAGCGGCACCACGCCCAGCACGAAAGCCAGCGATGTCATGACAATGGGCCGAAACCGCAGCCGCGCCGCCTCCAGCGCGGCGTCGGCGGCCTTCTTGCCGTGCTCCATGCCCTGCATGGCGAACTCGGCAATCAGGATCGCGTTCTTGGCCGCCAGGCCGATCAGCACCACCAGGCCGATCTGGAAGTAGATGTCGTTTTGCATGCCGCGCAACCACACCGCCAGCAATGCCCCCGTGACGGCGAACGGCACGGCCAGCACCACCGCAAACGGCACCCCCCAGCGCTCGTACAACGCCGACAGGATCAGATACACCATCACCAGCGCAAAGCCAAAGGCGAACACCGACGCGCTGCCGGTGCGCTTTTCCTGGAAGGCCTGCCCGGTCCACTCGGTGCTGTATCCCGGCGGCAGCACCTCGCGCGCCACGGCTTCCACCGCCGCGATCGCCTCGCCGGAGCTGTAGCCCGGCTTGGCATTGCCCATCACCTTGGCGGCGACATAGCCGTTGTAGCGCTCGAGCTGCTCGGCCCCGACGACGGTGTCGACCTGAATCAGCGCCTTCAGCGGGATCATCTGCCCGCTCGTTTGCGAACGCACATACAGGCGGCCCAGATCCTCCGGCCGCGCGCGGTACGGCGCATCGGCCTGCATCGTCACCCGGTAGGTGCGCCCCGCGCGGTTGAAGTCGTTGACATAGAGCGACCCCATCTGGGCCTGCAGCGCGGCAAACACCTCGTTGACCGGCACGCCCAGCGCCAGGGCCTTCTCCCGGTCCACCTCCACCCGCAACTGGGGCACTGTCGGGCGAAAGAAGGTCTGCGCCTTGGCCAGCACCGGATGGGCGTTGAGCGCGGTGATGAAATCCTGCGTCACCTGTGCCAGCCGCTGGGGGTCCGTCTCGCCACGGGCCTGGACGTACAGCTCGAAGCCGCCGGCCTGCCCCAGCCCCTGGATGCCGGGCGGGTTGAAAGCGAAGGCCAGCCCGTCCTTCAGCGCGAAGCCCATGCCGCTGACCTGTTGCGCGAGCTGCTGCGAGGTCTGCTGGCGCTCCTCCCACCGCTTCATGGGGATGAAGATGGTCGCGGCGTTGCTCTTGGCCCCACCGCCGATCAGGTCGAAGCCGTTGATGATGAAGAAGCTGTCGATGGCCGGGTTCTGCGCGTTCATCAGCCGCAACTGCTCGGTGGAGCGCTCGGTGCGCGCCAGCGTGGCGCCGTCGGGCAGCACCACGGCGGCGATGATGTAGCCCTGGTCCTCCTCGGGCACGAAGCTGCCCGGCACCCGCGAGAACAGCCAGGCCGCGCCGCCGAGCATCAGCGCAAAGAACCCGAGCGCCAGGATGCGGCGCTTGAGCGCCAGATCGACCGCGCCGAGAAAGCGCCGCGTGACCCAGTCGAAGCCCCGGTTGAAGGGCGCGAACAGCCGCTCGAGCCGCGTGTGGCCGTCATCGTGCGGCTTGAGCAGCAGCGCACACAGCGCCGGCGTGAGCGTCAGCGCCACCACGCCCGACAGCACCACGGCAATGGCCACCGTCACCGCGAACTGCCGGTACAACTGCCCCGCGATGCCACCCATGAACGCGACCGGAATGAACACCGCGCACAGCACCAGCACGATGCCCACCACGGCGCCCGAGACCTCGCGCATGGCCTCGATGGCGGCGGCCATCGGGCTCATCTTCTCCTCTCGCATCAGGCGCTCGACGTTCTCCAGCACCACGATGGCGTCATCCACCACGATGCCGATGGCCAGCACCATGGCAAACAGCGTCAGCGTGTTGATCGAGAAGCCGAACAGCCACAGGCCCGCGAAGGTGCCGATCAGCGACACCGGCACGGCGAGCATCGGAATCAGCGTGGCGCGCCAGGTCTGCAGGAAGACGAACACCACGATCAGCACGATCACGGCGGCCTCCAGCACCGTCTTGACCACCTCGTGGATCGAGGCCGAGACGAAGCGCGTGGTGTCGTAGGGGATGAGGTAATCCACGTCCTGCGGGAAGCGCTCGCGCTTGAGCTCGGCCATGCGCGCCTTGACGGCGTCACCCACGTCGAGCGCGTTGGCACCTGATTGCAGGAACACACCGATCGCGATCGCCGGCATGCCGTTGACCGTGCTGGACTGGTCGTAACTCTGCGCCCCCAGCTCGATGCGGGCCACGTCCTTTAGGCGCAGCACGCCGTTCGGGCCGGCCGCGCGCACGACGATCTCGCCGAACTCCTCGGGCTGCACCAGCCGGCCGCGCGCCGTCACGGTGTAGACCAGCTCCTGCCCCTTGGGCGCGGGTTCGGCGCCGATCTTACCCGCGGCGTACTGCGCGTTTTGGGCGTTCACCGCGGCGGCGACGTCCGCCGCCGTCACCCCGAGCTGCGCCATGCGGTCGGGCTGCAGCCACAGCCGCATCGAGTAGTCGCGCGCCCCGAACACCAGCACATCGGCCGTCCCCGGAATGCGCTTGAGCTCGTCCAGGATGTTCTGGGTGGCGTAGTTGGACAAAAACAGCTCGTCGTGCGTGCGCTGGGGGGAGTTCAGCGCGATGACGAGCAAGAAGTTCTGCGACCGTTTGGCCACCACCACCCCATTGCGGCGCACCTCGTCGGGCAGTCGGGGCGTGGCCAGTTGCACCCGGTTGTTGACATTGAAGGTGGCTTTGTCGATGTCGGTGCCGACCTCGAAGGTGGCGGTGATGGTCACCGTGCCGTTGGACGACGAAGTGGAGTTGAAATAGAGCAGGTTCTCCACGCCCGAGAGCTGCTCCTCGATCGGCGCGGCCACCGTGCGCGCCAGCGTCTCGGCCGAGGCGCCCGGGTAAGCGGCCGTGATGGTCACCGTCGGGGGCGCGATCTCCGGGTATTGCGCGATCGGCAGGATACGCAACGCCACCAGCCCGGCCAGCACGATGATGATCGACAGCACGGCCGCGAAGACCGGCCGCTCGATGAAAAATTTGGACGACATGCGCGGCTCCCGTTCAGTTGGCCGCCGCGGCCTTGGGCGCCTCGGTCGCCGGTGCCGCCGTGGGAGCGGCGACGGCCGGCTGGGGCGCGACCGGCGCCCCCGGGCGCAGCTTCATCAGGTTGTCCACGATCACCTGGTCCCCATCGGCCAGGCCGCGGTAGATGACCCAGTCCCGGTCCAGCCACGGCCCGGTCTCCACCGGCGCAGGGGCCGCCTTGCCATCGCGCACCACCCACACCATGCGGCCCTGCTCGGTTTGCATGACGGCCGACTGCGGCACCTTGAACGCGTCCACCTGCCCCGCCACGACCTGCGCACGCACGAACTGCCCCGGCAGCACCGCCAGCTCGGGGTTGGCAAACTCGGCCCGCAACTGCACCGTACCCAGACGGGGATCGACGGTGGAGGCCGCGAAATTCAACCGCCCCCCGGTGAGCATGGGCCGGCCATCCGGACCCAGCAAGCGCACGTCGGCACGCCGGGCCTGGCGCAGCCGCGCCAGCTCCCCCTCGGAAAAGGCAAACCGCACCCAGATGGGGTCGGTCTGCGCCACCGTGGTCAGCAGGCTGTCGGTCCCGGCACTGACCAGCGCGCCGGTGGATTTCTGCGCCCGCCCCGTGACCCCCGTGATCGGCGCGGTCACCGTCGTGTAAGACAGGTTCAGCTCGGCCTCGCGCACGGTGGCCTGGGCCGCGGCCACGGCGGCCTCGGCCAAGCGCAGGGCCGAGACCGCGTCGTCGTACTCGCGCGGGGCAATGGCGCGCTGCTCGGCCAGCGGGGCCAGCCGCTGCGCCTCGCGCCGGGCCTGCTCCAGCTGCGCCTGCCGCTGGGCCCAATTGGCCCGCGCCTGCTGCAGCGCAATTTCGAACGGCGCGCGCTCGATCTGAAACAGCGGCGCCCCGGCGCGCACGCGCTCGCCTTCCTGGTACAGCTTGCGCTCGATCAGCCCGGACACGCGAGCGCGCACTTCCACCTCCTGCGAGCCCTCGGCCTGTCCGACGGCCTCCACCGTCACTGGCACGGGCTCGCGCCGCACCACCCGCACGGTCACAGGCAGGGCCGGCATGGATCCCGTCGGCTGCGCGGCCGACGCGGCCTGAGGCGCCGGGGATGCCCCTCGCTCCCCGCAAGCGGACAACGCCAACACCCCCACCAGCGCCGCCGAGATGGAAAGGAAAACACGATGTGCCAAGGCCATGATGCCACCGTCGAAAAGCCAAGAAACCCCGCCGGGAACCGGGTAAACCCCAGGCCAGGACGACCGAAACCCCAACGGGGAGGCGCTATCATACATACATTCTTGTACGTATGTTTTAAGCCTCGTTCATCCCCATGGCCCGCCGCACCAAAGAGGAAGCCGAACAGACCCGCGCCCAGATTCTGGCCGCCGCGCGGCAGGTGTTTCACGACCGGGGCGTCGGCCAAACCTCGCTGGAGCACATTGCGCAGGCGGCCGGCGTCACGCGGGGGGCCATTTACTGGCACTTCGCCAACAAGGGCGAGTTGCTGCAGGCCATGTGCGACGAGGTGGCCATCCCCTTCATCGACCGGCTGGACTACACGCTGCTGCAGGACACCCGTGCCGACGCCCTCAGCCGCGTGCGCAACTTTTTGCTGCAGGTAGTCGGCTCCATCGACGCCGACCCCCATCTGCACATGATCATGCAGGTGCTCGAGTTCAAATGCGAGTTCGTGGGCGAGCGCGCGCGCGATCTGGACGACTGGGTCCGGCACAACGAGGAGTTGTTCGCCAAGCTGGAGCGCACCTACACCGCCGCGCGTCGCGAAGGCCGCCTGCGCCCGGATTTGCCGCCGCAGCTGGCGGCGCTGGAAACCCAGTGCTTTTTGGCCGGTCTGATCCGCCTGCGGTTGCTCGGTCAACCCGCGTTGCAGGCCCCCGACACCATCCCCGCCCTGATCGACGCCCATGTGCGCAGCCGCGCCTGCCCGGCGGGCGATACCACGGACCCGCCCCGCCCGCAGGCGGCCTGAGCAGCGCGTTTACAAATTGGGCGCCAGCCAGCGCGCCAGCTCGTCCACCGGCCAGCCGCGGCGCTGGGCCATGTCCTCCAGCTGATCGCGGCCAATCTTGCCGACGTTGAAATAGGTGCTGTCCGGGTGCGCCAGATAAAAGCCGCTGACGCTGGCCGCCGGCGTCATGGCCAGGCTGTCGGTCAGGCCCATGCCGATTTCGTCGCAGCGCAACAGCGCAAACAGGTCGCGCTTGACCGTGTGGTCGGGGCAGGCCGGATAGCCCGGCGCGGGGCGGATGCCCTGGTACTTCTCGGCGATCAGTTCCTCGTTGCTCAGGCGCTCGTGCGGGGCATAGCCCCACAGTTCGGTGCGCACCCGTTCGTGCAGGCGCTCGGCCAGCGCCTCGGCCAGGCGGTCGGCCAGCGCCTTGAGCATGATGGCGGAATAGTCGTCGTGCTCGGCGGCAAAGCGGGCCTCGTGCGCCTCGGCGCCGATGCCCGCTGTCACGGCAAACGCCCCGACATAGTCCGCCACCCCGCTGGCCAGCGGCGCAACGAAGTCGGCCAAACAGCGGCTGGGGCGCTGCACCCCATCGACTACCTGCTTTTCCGTCTGCTGGCGCAGGCCATACCAGGTGAGCACGGGTTCGGTGCGCGCCTCGTCGGCGTAGAGCACGATGTCATCGCCCTCGCCGCTCGCCGGCCAAAAGCCGACCACGGCATTCGCGGTCAGCCAGCGGCCTTCCACGATGCGCTTGAGCATCGCCTGCGCGTCGGCAAACACCTTGCGCGCCTGCTCGCCCACCACCTCGTCGTCCAGTATCGCCGGATACGGTCCGGCCAAGTCCCAAGTCTGAAAGAACGGGCCCCAATCGATGTAACGCGCGATCTCGCCCAGGTCGTACTGCCGGAACACCCGCCGGCCCAAGAACCCCGGGCGCACCGGGCGCCACTGGTCCCACGCCACCGGCGTGCGGTTGGCGCGCGCCTTGGCCAGCGGCCACAGCACCACGGGCTTTTTGGCCGCATGCAGAGCACGCACCCGCTCGCAGTCGGCGCGCACCTCGGCCACATAGGCGTCGCGCTGCTCGCCCAGCAGGGCCTGCGCCACCCCCACGCTGCGCGACGCGTCGGGCACATACACCACCGGTCCGCTGTAGTTGGGCGCGATCTTGACGGCCGTGTGCACCCGGCTGGTCGTCGCCCCGCCGATCAGCAGCGGCACCCCGCGTTCGCGGAACCACGGGTCCTTCTCCATCTCGGCGGCGACGAACTGCATCTCCTCCAGGCTGGGCGTGATCAGGCCCGACAGGCCCACGATGTCGGCGTTGACTTCCTTGGCCTTGGCCAGGATGTCGTGGCACGGCACCATCACCCCCATGTTGACCACGTCGAAATTGTTGCATTGCAACACGACGGTGACGATGTTCTTGCCGATGTCGTGCACATCGCCCTTGACGGTGGCGATCACGATGCGGCCCTTGCTCTGCACGTCGCCACCGGCGGCCTGGAGCTGGCGCTTCTCTTCCTCGATGTAGGGTACCAGGTGCGCCACGGCCTGCTTCATCACCCGCGCGCTCTTCACCACCTGGGGCAGGAACATCTTGCCCGCACCAAACAGGTCGCCCACCACATTCATACCCGCCATCAGCGGGCCTTCGATCACATGCAGCGGCCGCCCGCCCCGGGCACGGATCTGCTGCCACATCGCCTCGGTGTCCTCGACGATGAAGTCGGTGATGCCGTGCACCAGCGCATGCGACAGGCGCTCCTCCACCGGCAGCGCGCGCCACGCCAGCCGGGCGCTGTCGTCCTTGGCCGCGCCCTTGACCCGCTCCGCAATCGCCAACAGCCGCTCGGTCGGGGTCTGGTGCGGGTCCTCGCCCTCGCGATAGACCGGCCGGCGATTCAACACCACATCCTCCACCCGCTCGCGCAGCTCGGGATCGAGGTCGTCGTACACGCCTATCATGCCCGCGTTGACGATGCCCATGTCCATGCCCGCGCGGATGGCGTGGTACAGAAACACGGTGTGGATAGCCTCGCGCACCGGCTCGTTGCCGCGGAAGCTGAACGACACATTGCTCACCCCGCCCGAGACCTTGGCCCCGGGCAGATGCTGCTTGATCCAGCGCGTCGCCTCGATGAAGTCCACCGCGTAGTTGTCGTGCTCCTCGATGCCGGTCGCAATCGCAAAGATGTTGGGGTCGAAGATGATGTCCTCGGGCGGGAAGTCCACCTCGTCGACCAGGATGCGGTAGGCCCGCTCGCAGATCTCGATCTTGCGGGCAAAGGTGTCGGCCTGGCCCTGCTCGTCAAAAGCCATCACCACCGTGGCCGCACCGTAGCGGCGGATCAGCCGGGCCTGGCGCTTGAACTCCGCCTCCCCTTCCTTCAGGCTGATGGAGTTGACGATGCCCTTGCCCTGGATGCACTTCAGGCCCGCCTCGATCACCTCCCACTTGGAGGAATCGATCATGATCGGCACACGCGCGATGTCGGGCTCGCTGGCGATCAGGTTGAGAAAACGCACCATCGCGGCCTTGCTGTCCAGCATGGCCTCGTCCATGTTGACGTCGATGATCTGCGCGCCGTTTTCCACCTGCTGGCGCGCCACGGCCAGCGCGTCCTCGAAGCGCCCCTCCAGGATCATGCGCGCAAACGCCTTGGAGCCGGTGACGTTGGTGCGCTCGCCGATGTTGACGAACAGACTCCCCTCCCCGATGACCAAGGGCTCCAGCCCCGACAACAGCATGGGCGGGATGCGGCGGGCGGGGACAAAGGGCGCGTCGGTGGGGTTCACGGCAGGGGGATGCTCGGGCAGGCGTCAAAGGGCGAAGGTGGGGATTTTAGGGCGGTGGATACAAACACCGCGCACGAGACATGGGTGGTTATCGGCGTGGTCGAAACCCGTCAATAGCCGCCGCCCCATGTGGTAGCCTGCTGGGAATATCCAGGGGTTCCACGGCCGGCGGCTCACGTCGGCTCGCCTCAGATTCCCAACGACGATTTGATTCTCACCATGAACATCCTGCTCACCGGCGGCCTGGGCTACATCGGCAGCCACACCGCCGTGGTGCTGGCCCGGGCTGGCCACCGGGTCGTGTTGCTGGACAACCTCTCCAACAGCCGCGCCGACGTGGCCGACCGCATCGGCCGCATCATCGGCCTGCGCCCGGCGGTGGAAGTGGGCGACGTGCTGGAAACCGCGCGCCTGCGCCTCATCCTGCGCCACTACGCCATCGGCGCCGTCATCCACTTTGCCGGCCTCAAGGCCGTGGGCGAATCGGTCGCCCAACCGCTGGCGTACTACCACAACAACGTCGCAGGCACCGTCAGCCTGCTGCGCGCCATGGCCGAGCAGGGCGTCAAACGCTTGGTGTTTTCCAGCAGCGCCACCGTTTACGGCCAGCCCCAGCGCCTGCCGCTGGACGAAACCCACCCCACCGGCGCCACCAACCCCTACGGCCGCACCAAGCTGCACATCGAAGAGATGCTGCGCGACCTGGCCGCCAGCGACCCCACCTGGCGCATCGCCATCCTGCGCTACTTCAACCCGGTCGGCGCGCACGACAGCGGCCTGATTGGCGAAGACCCCCACGGCACCCCCAACAACCTCATGCCCTACATCGCCCGTGTGGCCGTCGGGCAACTGCCGCACCTCAACATTTGGGGCAACGATTACCCCACGCCGGACGGCACCGGCGTGCGCGACTATCTGCACGTCATGGACCTGGCCGAAGGCCATCGGGCCGCGTTGGATCATCTGGCCCGCACCGACCAACCCTGCGACACCTTCAACCTGGGCACTGGCCAAGGCACCAGCGTGCTGCAGATGGTGCGCGCATTCGAGCAAGCCAGCGGCCGCCCCGTGCCCTACCGCATCGCCCCGCGCCGCCCGGGCGACGTGGCCGAATGCTGGGCAGACCCCGCCAAGGCGCAGCAGGTGCTGGGCTGGCAGGCCGTGCACACCTTGCACGACATGTGTGCGAGTGCGTGGGCCTTCGCCAGCATCACGGACCACGGCAAGCCCGCGCACGTGTCATCGAGCGTTGACGTCGAGTCGCGGCCGGCCGATCTGGCTTGATGTGCCCGCTCAACACTGGTGCGGTGCCCAAACCGTACGACGTGCGACTGGAACAGAACCGGGCCCAGCGAGCGGCTGCGCAACGAAGGTTGGGGGCGCGCTAGAGACGCACCGCCGCGGCCGAATCCACCGCGTACCCGCAACCTGCCCCACAGGCGACCGACTCTACCTGCAGAGTGGTGTGCCCGATGCCCAGGGCGCGCAGCGCGACGACGGCCTGGGCCAGCACGGCGTCCGGATGGGGGACATCGGCCCCCACCACCAGATGGGCCGTCAAGGCCACATCGGGGGCGCCGCCGGTGCCCACGGCCCAGACATGCAGGTCGTGCACCGAGGTGACACCCGGCAGCGCGAGCAAGGCGCGCCGCACGGCACGCAGGTCCACCCCGGCCGGCACGCCGTCGAACAGCAGATGCAGCGTTTGCCACGCCAGCGGGGCGGTGCCGGCGACGATCACGCCGACGATGACGAGGCTGACCGCGGGGTCGATCCACCCCCAGCCGCGCCACCAAGTGAGGGCGCCCGCCACCACCACGCCGAGTGAAATCAGCGCATCGGCCGCCATGTGCAAAAAGGCGCCGCGCAGATTGAGGTCGTGGCGGCTGCCGGCGACGAACAGCCAAGCAGTCACCCCGTTGACGACGACCCCCGCCGCCGCCACACCCATGACGACGCCCGGCGGCGGGGCCAGCCCTGGTGCCACCAGCCGGGCACCGGCCTCCCACACCAGCCAGGCCATCGCCGCCAGGAGCACGACGGCATTGACGAAACCGGCCAAAATCGATCCGCGCCGCCAGCCGTAGGTGTGTCGGTCATCCGGCCGCAGGCGCGCGGCGGCGTAGGCCGCCCAGGCGAGCAGCAACCCCCCCACGTCGCTGAGGTTGTGCCCGGCGTCGGCCAGCAGCGCCAGCGATCCGACCGCCCAGCCATAAAAGGCCTCGATACCGACGAATGCGAGGTTGAGCCCGACCCCGAGCGCGAAGGCCCGCCCGTAGTGGGCCGGCGCGTGGACGTGGCCATGCCCGTGGCCGTGCGGGTGCCCGTGATCGTGGTGGCCGCGGGGATCGTCGTGGTCGTGGGTATGCGCGTCGTGGTGCATGCTGCGATGCGGGGGCGCGCGGTTCAGCGCCGCGCCGCCTCCAGAAAGGCGTCCAACATGGGGGTGGGATCGAGTTGCTCGTCATCCCCCGGGACATGGAATTCCGGGTGCCACTGCACCCCAAAGACAAAGCCCCGTCCCTGGTAGCGCAGGGCCTCGATGACCCCATCTGGCGCCGTGGCCTCCACCACCAGGTCACGCCCCAGCCGCTTGACGGCCTGGTGGTGGATGGAGGCGACCTGGCGGCCGGGCAGCCGGCCGTTCCATTGCTCCAGTCGCCCGCCGGGGGCCAGCGTCACCGGGTGGCGGTGGCGGTCGTAGTGCGGGGTTTCGTGGGCGATGGCACCGGGCACGAGGGTCGGTATGTCCTGCAGCAGACTGCCGCCAAAGGCCACGTTGATCAACTGCATGCCGCGGCAGATGCCCAGGATGGGCTTGCCCGCCTCGAGGAATTCGTGCACCAGCTCCAGCTCGTAGGCGTCGCGCACCGGGTCGCCGGCCCACTCGGGCTTGAGCGGCTCTTCGCCATAGGCGCGCGGACTGACGTCGGCACCGCCTTGCAGGATCAGGCCATCCAGGTAATCGGCGTAGTCGCGCACCCGGATGCTGCTGCGCTGCAACGCGCCGTCTTGCAGCACCGAGGGGATCATCAGCACCAACGTGTCGCGCGAGGCCGCCCATTGCGCCACGGACTGCTCCAGCACCTGCAGGGTCTTGGTGCGCAGACCGGCCGCCCCGGCCTCGGGGTGGTGGATGCGGGCGGACAGCCCGATGTGCACAGGGCGACGACGACCGAACATGGGATACCGCGATGTGCGCGACCCATTCGCGCTACAGTGGACCCATCATAGCGCCGCCCCCCGGACCCTGCCACCTCGCCGCCCCATGCCCCCGATCGCCACCCCGCCCCACCCGCTGCGCGACGTGCGCGCCCTCGTATTCGATGTGTTTGGCACGCTGGTGGACTGGCGCACCTCCATCGCGCGGCAGGCGAAACAGGCACTCGCCCCACTGGGCATCGAGGCCGATTGGCTGGCCTTCGCCGACGCGTGGCGGGCGCAGTACCAGCCCGCCATGGCGCGCGTGCGCGAGGGCGCCCTGCCGTACCGCAAGCTGGACGATTTGCACCGCCTGAACCTGGACGCCGTGCTGACCGCGTGGGGGCTGGCGCACCGGGTGGATGAGGCCACACGCGAGCACCTGAACCGGGCGTGGCACCGGCTGGACGCCTGGCCCGACGTCGCCGCCGGCCTGCACGCCCTGCGGCCGCGGGTGCTGCTGGCGCCGTGCTCCAACGGCCACATTGCGCTGATGGTGCACCTGGCGCGGCACAACGGCTGGGTGTGGGACGCCATCCTGGGCGCCGAACTGGCGCGCGACTACAAGCCCAAGCCCGGCGTGTACCGCGCGGCAGTGGAGGCGCTGGATCTGCCGCCCCAGGCCGTCATGATGGTGGCGGCGCATTCGGACGATTTGGCCGCTGCCGCCCAGGTGGGGCTGCGCACCGCTTTCGTCGCCCGCCCGGACGAACATGGCCCCGGCCGGGGCGAGCGCCGCGCGGCCGTACCCGTGGATGTGGAGGTGAGCAGCCTGCCGGAGCTGGCCGAGCGGTTGGGGCCTGCGGACAGCCCATAGGAGGCCGCCGGCTCAGCGCGTCATCAGCAGTTGGGCCGCGACCGAGGCGGCAATCACCTCCGGCTCCTTGCCCACCAAGCCGGGGATGCCGATGGGGCAGGTGATCCGCGCCAGCGCCGCATCGTCGTGCCCCCGCGCCCGCAGGCGGTTCTGAAACGCGGCCCACTTGGTGCGGCTGCCGATCAGCCCCACAAAGGGCAGATCGTCGCGCGTGCGCAGCCGCTGCAGGCAGGCGTCCACGATGGCCAGGTCCTCCGCATGGCTGAAGCTCATGATCAGCACCCGGCTGTGCGGGGCCAGACCGGGCACGGCCCGCTCCACGGGGTCCGAATGCTCGGCCGCCACGGCGGGCGGCAGGTCGGGCGGGAACACGCCATCGCGGCTGTCGATCCAGGTCAGGGCAAAGGGCAGCGGCCGCAGCGCCCGTTCGATGGCCCGCCCGACATGGCCGCCGCCGAACAACGCCACGGGCAGGTGCGCCGCCGTCCACACCCCGCGCAGCGCGGCCGCGTCGGCCGCCGTGACACGCCGCAGCCGCACATACACCACCCCCCCGCAGCACTGTCCCAGGCGGGGGCCCAGCGGGTAGCGCAACCGTTCGTCCGGCGCATCACCCGCGGCGCCCAGCCGGGCCCGGGCATGCTGGATGACCTGCCACTCCAGTTGCCCGCCGCCGATGGTACCCACCACGTCCCGCGCAGTCACGAGCATCCAGGCGCCCGCCTCGCGCGGCACCGAACCCTCGCCGCGCTCGACCATCACCAGCGTCCCGGGCCCGTCCGCCAGGGCCGCCAGCGCGCCGTCCAGATCGCCCCCGCGCAACTGCCATCCGTCCATGTCGTCCTTCATGCCTTCAGTATCGCCGGGGTTGAAAGGTCCGGGCCGTTGGCGCACAATCCGCGGAACTCCACCACCGGGACGGGGCGCCCCTGGCACCGTCCCACCGCTCCGATGGCTTTGACGTTCGACTCGCCCCTGCCGCCCGCGCCCCGCCGGCCGGCCTTCCACGACCGGCTGCGCGGCTGGGGTTGGGTGGTGCTGGTGACCGCGGTGCTGGCCGGCTGTGCCACGCCCCCGCCCCCCCAGGCCGAGGCCCCCGCCCCGCCGGTGACCGTCGCCCCGCCGCCGCCCCCGGCGCCGGCGCTAGAGCCGCCGTTCACGGGTAAGGTCTCCCTCGCGGCAAACGAGCGCGACTACCGTCGCGACGGCGCCCAGCACCTGTACGGACACTATGGCGACCGGGTGTTTCGCGGCAAGCTGCCCCCGCTGATCCAGGCCGTGGGCGTGATGCGGCTGGACATCGGCCCGCGCGGCGAGCTGCGGCGCTTCGAATGGATGCGCGCGCCGGACCACGTGCCGCACGTCAAGGCCGAGATCGAACGGCTGGTGCGGGCGGCGGCCCCCTTCCCCGCCCCCCAGCGCCTGGGGAGCGTCAGCTACACCGACACCTGGCTGTGGGACAAGAGCGGCACCTTCCAGCTCGACACGCTGACCGAAGGCCAGCTCGACCGCATGCCTCCGCCGCCGGCACGGGCGACCAAGCCCGCCACAAGCCCCGCGGCCAGCCGCCCGGCGGCTGCGGCCAAATCGCGCCAAGCGCCCACGACGGCAGCACGCAAGGCGCCGGCGGGCAGCACCGCCACCCGCGTCGCGCAAGGCGAGGACGCGGCGGCCCAACCCGTTCAACTGCCGCGGTAGGTGGCATAGCTCCAGGGGCTGACCAGCAGGGGCACGTGGTAGTGCGCCTGCGGATCGGCCACCCCAAAATCCAGCGCCACGCGGTCCAGAAACGGCGGCTGCGGCAGCGCCACCTGGCGGGACCGAAAGTAGTCCGCCACCTCGAACACCAGCCGGTAGGTGCCGGCACTCAGCTCGCCCGTCGCGAGCAGCGGGCCGTCCGGATTGCGCCCATCGGCGTTGAGCACCACGCGCTTGATCAGCCGGGGCTCGCCCGCGCCCGTGGCGAACAGGGAAACCGCCATGCCAGCGGCCGGGCAGCCGTGCATGGTGTCGAGGACGTGCGTGCTCAGGCCCATGGCGCCTCCAGATCGGGTTGTGTTGTGCACCAAAGTGTATACAGATTGCGGGCTTTGTGGCTATGATGCGCCCATGGCCCACACCAGCACCCGCGACATCGTCGATGCGCTGACGCGCGCCATCGTCGAGCACCGGCTGCTGCCGGGCACCAAACTGCCCGAACTGCGTCTGGCGGCGCACTTTGGCGTCTCGCGCACGCTGGTGCGGCAGGCCCTGCACCAGTTGGCGCAAAACCGCTTGGTACGGCTGGAGCCGGCGCGCGGTGCCTTCGTCGCCGCCCCCTCGGCGGACGAGGCGCGCCAACTGCTGGCCGTGCGCCGCACGCTGGAGGTGGACCTGGTGCGCGGGCTGGCGGGACGGCTCGGCGCCGCCGATCTGCACACCCTGCGCGAGCATCTGCGGGCCGAGCAGGACGCCATTGCCCGGCACGACGTCGCGGGCCGCAACCAGTTGCTGGGCGACTTCCACCTGCGGCTGGCCGAACTGTCGGGCAATCGGGTCCTGGCAGAGATACTGGGCGAGCTGCTCTCGCGCAGCGCGCTCATCACGCTGATGTACCAAAACGACCCGGCCGCCCGCCACTCCAGCGACGAGCACGTGGCCATCGTGGACGCGCTGGCTGCGGGTGACGGCGAGCGTGCCGCGCGCCTGATGGCCGAGCACCTGGAACACGTGGTGGCCGGCCTGTCGTTCGACCACCCCCGGCCCAGCGCCGATTTGGCGCTCGCGCTGACCTGACCCCCGCCCGACCCATGCCCACCGTGTACGACAGCACCGCCCCCTATCCGCGCGACCTGATCGGCTATGGCCGCCGCCCGCCGCACGCGCGCTGGCCGGGGGGCGCGCGCATCGCCGTGCAATTCGTCCTCAATTACGAAGAAGGCGGCGAGAACTGCGTGCTGCACGGCGACGCGGCCAGCGAGACGTTTTTGTCCGAAATGTTCGCGCCGGCCGCCTACCCCGACCGCCACCTGAGCATGGAGAGCATCTACGAGTACGGCTCGCGCGTGGGGGTCTGGCGCATTCTGCGCGAGTTCGAATCCCGCGGTCTGCCGCTGACCGTATTTGGCGTGGCCAGCGCACTGCAGCGCCACCCCGAGGTGGCGGCCGCCTGCCGGGCCGCCGGCCACGAAATCGCCTGCCACGGCCTCAAGTGGATCCACTACCAGCAGGTGGACGAGGCCACCGAGCGCGCCCACCTGGCGCAGGCGGTGGCCATCCAGACCGCCCTGACCGGCGAGCCCCCGCTGGGCTGGTACACGGGGCGCGACAGCCCGAACACGCGGCGGCTGGTGGTGGACCACGGCGGTTTTCTGTACGACAGCGACTACTACGGCGACGACCTGCCGTTCTGGATGCGCGTGCGCCGCAGCGACGGCACCGTGGTGCCGCACCTGGTGGTGCCGTACACGCTGGACTGCAACGACATGCGGTTTTCGCTGCCGCAGGGCTATTCGCACGCCGATCCGTTCTTCCACTATTTGCGCGACACCTTCGACGCGCTGTATGCCGAGGGCGATCCGGACGGGCTGGACCGCCCGCAGATGATGAGCATCGGCATGCACTGCCGGCTGCTCGGGCGCCCCGGCCGCATCGGGGCACTGCAACGCTTTTTGGACCATGTGCAGCGGCATCCGCACGTCTGGGTGGCGCGGCGCGTGGACATCGCCCGCCATTGGCGCGACACCCACCCCTATCCCACCGCATCGGAGGGCACGGCATGACGACCGGCATCCCCGCCCTCGACGCCCTGAACACCGCCCCGCTGGACGAGGCGTGCGCGCGGCTGGACGGGCTGTACGAACATTCGCCGTGGATCGTGCGCTCTGCGCTGGCGCGGCGGCCGTTCGCCACCCCCGCGGCCCTGGTCGCCGCCTGCGCCGACGTCGTGGACCGGGCCGATGTCCAGGCGCAATTGGCGCTCATCCGCGCCCACCCGGAGCTGGCCGGCAAGGCCATGGTGGCCGGCACACTGACCGCCGAATCCACCGATGAGCAAAGCCGCGCCGGTCTGACGCACTGCACGCCCGAGGAATACGCCACGCTGCAACGGCTCAACGCCGAGTACCGGGCCCGCTTTGGCTGGCCGTTCATTCTGGCGGTGCGCGGACCGCGCGGCCGGGGGTTGTCGCGCGCGCAGATCATCGCCGCCTTCGAGCGCCGGCTGCACGCGCACCCGGACGACGAGCGGCGCGAGTGCCTGCGGCAGATCCACCGCATCGCGGAAATCCGCCTGCACGACAAGCTGGGCTGGGAGCCCACCGCCGGCCATGCGGTGTGGGACCAACTGGCGGCCCTGGCACGCCACAGCGAACACCCGGAACACCTGACCGTGACCTACCTGAGCGCGGCGCACCGCGCCTGCGCGGCCGACATTGCGGGGTGGATGCGTGCGGCGGGCTGCGACACGGTGGACACCGACGCCGTGGGCAATGTGGTGGGGCGCTACGCCGGGCAGCGGCCCGATGCCCCGTGGTTATTGACCGGCAGCCATTACGACACGGTACGCCGCGCCGGCCCCCACGACGGCCGGCTGGGCATTGCGGTGCCGCTGGCGGCGGTGCAGGCGCTGCACGCGCGGGGCGAGCGCCTGCCCTTCGGCATCGAGGTGGTGGCCTTTGCCGAAGAGGAAGGCCAGCGCTACCCGGCCACCTTTTTGGGCTCGGCCCCGCTGGTGGGCGCCTTCGACCCCGCCTGGCTGGACCTGACGGACGCGGACGGCATCCCCATGGCCGAGGCCATGCGCCGCGCGGGCCTGCCCGGCACCCAGGCCGCCATCGCCGCCTGCGCGCGCGACCCGGGGCGCTACCTGGGCTTCGTGGAAGTCCACATCGAGCAGGGGCCGGTGCTGTCGGAGGCCAACCGGCCGCTGGGCATCGTCACCGGCATCAACGGCAGCGTGCGCTGGCTGGGCGAATACGTCGGCGTGGCCTGCCACGCCGGCACCACCCCGATGACGCAGCGACGCGACGCCGCGGCGGGCGCCGCCGAGCTGACCCTAGCCGTGGAACGGCTGGCGCGCCAGCACCCGGGCACGGTCGGCACGGTGGGCATCTTGGAGGTGCCCGCGGGCTCGATCAACGTGGTGCCGGGGCGGTGCCGCTTCAGCCTGGACCTGCGCGCCCCCACGGACGCCGCCCGCGACGCTCTGGCGCAGGCCGTGCTGGAGGCCGCCCATGCAATCGCCGCGCAGCGCGGCCTGACACTGACGCTGCGCGAAACGCTGCGCGCCAGCGCCGCCCCCAGCGACCCTGCCTGGCAAGCCCGCTGGGAGCGCGCCGTCGCCGCGCTGGGGCTGCCCCTGCACCACCTGCCCAGTGGCGCCGGCCACGACGCGATGATGCTGCACCGCCGGCTGCCCCAGGCCATGCTGTTCGTGCGCGGCGAAAACGGCGGTATCAGCCACAACCCGCTGGAGTCCACCACCAGCGACGACATCGAGCTGGCGGTGCAGGCCTTTGCGCGCCTGCTGCGCGATCTGGCGGCCGAATTGGCCTGACCGCCCCC
>NZ_LZDH01000066.1:0-69765 GCF_001675355.1 Tepidimonas fonticaldi
GATTTCATGCCACTGCCCCCGCCCCCCAGCCGCAAGGCCGATCGCGTCGATCTCAAAAAATCCCCCCGCGCCACTTCGGCCCAACCGCCCGAGCCCACGGCGGACACCGTTGCACCAGCCGTCGCGCCCTCACCCTCGCCCGCGGCCGCCAGCGCTGCCATTCCCGCCGCCTCGCCCCCATCGCGCAGCCGACGCACCGGGCAGCGCAAAGGCGCGGCCCCCGCCCCCGTGACCGAGGCGCCTGCGGCCGCCGCGCCGACCCCGGCCACCGCAGCGGCAAAGCCCACGCCGCGGCGCCGGTCCACGCACACCGGCCAAAAGCGCCTGTTCGTGCTCGACACCAACGTGCTGATGCACGACCCCAGTTGCCTGTTCCGCTTCGAGGAGCACGACATCTTCCTGCCGATGATCGTGCTGGAAGAGCTGGACAACAACAAAAAGGGCATGAGCGAGGTCGCGCGCAACGCGCGTCAAGCCAGCCGCACCCTCGACGCCCTGGCCGCCAGCGCCAACGGGGACATCCGCCAAGGACTCACCCTCGCCGCCCTGGGCAACGGCGAAGCCAGCGGCACCCTGTTCTTCCAGACCGAGCTGCTGCCGCATGCGCTGCCCGACGACCTGCCGCAGGGCAAGGCCGACAACCAAATCCTGTCGGTGGTGCAGGCCCTCAAGGCCCGCCACCCGGACCGCGACGTCGTGTTGGTGTCCAAGGACATCAACATGCGCATCAAGGCGCGCGCGCTGGGCCTGGCCGCCGAGGACTACGAAAACGACAAAACCCTCGACGACGCCGACATGCTCTACACGGGGGCGTTGGCGCTGCCGCCGGACTTCTGGACGCGACAGAACAAAACCGTGGAGAGCTGGCAGCAGGGCGGCCACACCTTCTACCGGATCGGCGGCGCCATCGTCGAGCAGTTGCTGCTCAACCAGTTTGTGTATTACGAGGCGCCGGGCGAGCCGCCGCTGTACGCCCGCGTCGTCGAGCTGCGCGGCAAGACCGCCGTGCTGCGCACGCTCAAGGACTACACGCACCTGAAGAACGCCGTCTGGGGCGTGGCCGCGCGCAACCGCGAGCAGAACTTTGCGCTCAACCTGCTGATGGACCCGGACATCGACTTCGTCACGCTGGCCGGCACCGCCGGCACCGGCAAGACGCTGATGGCGCTGGCCGCGGGCCTCACGCAGGTGCTGGACGAGCGCCGCTACGGCGAGATCATCATGACGCGCGCCACCGTCAGCGTCGGCGAGGACATCGGCTTCCTGCCCGGCACGGAGGAAGAGAAGATGGGCCCGTGGATGGGCGCGCTGGACGACAACCTGGAGTTCCTGGCCCAGGGCGCGCGCAACAGCGCCGGCGAATGGGGCCGCGCCGCCACCAACGACCTCATCCGCAGCCGCGTCAAGATCAAGAGCATGAACTTCATGCGCGGCCGAACCTTCCTGAACAAGTACGTCATCATCGACGAGGCGCAGAACCTCACGCCCAAGCAGATGAAGACGCTGATCACCCGCGCCGGCCCCGGCACCAAGCTGGTCTGCATGGGCAACCTGGCGCAGATCGACACCCCGTACCTGACCGAGGGCTCCTCCGGCCTGACCTACGTGGTGGACCGCTTCAAGGGCTGGCCGCACGGCGGCCACGTCACGCTGGCGCGCGGCGAGCGGTCACGGCTGGCGGATTTTGCGAGTGAGGTGTTGTGAAAGAGCAAAGGTCCGTGTCGCTCGAAAACAATCGTCCGGGATATGACATGTAGTGCAAACCAGGACGATCAGGCAGCCCCTCCTTCCACCACCGTCCGATCCGGCCCCGGCACGCGCCGGCGGGCCAGCAGCAGGTACATCGTCGGCACGACGAAGATGGTCAGCAGCGTGCCCACGCTCATGCCGCCGACGATGACCCAGCCGATCTGCTGGCGGCTCTCCGCCCCGGCGCCGGTGGCCAGGGCGAGCGGGATCGCGCCCAGCACCATCGCGCCGGTGGTCATCAGGATCGGGCGCAGGCGCAGCTCGGCGGCACGGCGCACCGCGGCCAGCGTCTCCAGGCCCTGCTGGCGCAGCTGGTTGGCGAATTCGACGATCAGGATGCCGTGCTTGGTGATCAGGCCCACCAGCGTGACCAGGCCAATCTGGCTGAAGACGTTGAGCGTGCCGCCGCTCCATTTGAGCGCCGCCAGCGCCCCGAGCATCGACAGCGGCACCGACAGCATGATGACGAAGGGGTCGAGGAAGCTTTCGAACTGCGCCGCCAGCACCAGGTAGATGAACAGCAGCGCCAGCACGAACACCAGCGCCAGCGCGCCGGAGGCGGCGCGGAATTCGCGGCTCTGGCCGTTGAGGTCGGTGGTGTAGCCCTCCGGCAGCACCTCGCGCGCGATCTGGTCCATCGTCGCCAGCGCCTCGCCGAGCCCGAAGTCCGGCGCCAGGTTGGCGGAGAGGGAAGCACTGCGCCGCTGCGCGAAGTGGTTCAGCTCGCGCGGCGCCACCACCTCCTGCACCTTGACCAGGGCCGACAGCGGCACCATCGCGTTGTTGCGCCCGCGCACGTAGAGCCGCTCGATGTCCTGCGGCACGCTGCGATCGCTGGCCGCGGTCTGCACGATGACGTCGTACTGCTCGCCCTCGCGCTTGTAGCGGCCGACCACGCGGCCGCCCAGCATCGTCTCCACCGTGCGCGCCACCGCGTCGACGCTGACGCCCAGCGCCGCGGCGCGCTCGCGGTCCACCTCCAGCCGCAGCTCGGGCTTGTTCATGCGCAGGTCGGTGTCCACCTGCAGGAAGCCCGGAACCTGCGCCATGCGGCGCTGGAACTCGCCGACCACGCGCGCCAGGTTGGCGTAGCTGTCGTTGGTGGTGATGACGTAATTGACCGGCCGCTCGCGAAAGCCCTGCCCCAGCGACGGCGGCGTGATCGGAAACGCCGTCACGCCCGGCAGGCCGGCGACCTTCGGCGCGATCTCGCGCGCCAGCTCCAGCGTCGAGCGCTGGCGCTCCTCCCACGGCTTGGCGCGGAAAAAGACGGTCGCCTGCGACACGGTGGGGTTGCCGACCAGCGCGAAGATGCGGTCGAACTCCTCGTACTGCGCGCCGATGCGCTCGATGGCGGCGGCGTAGCGCGAGGTGTAGGCGGCGGTGGCGCCGTCCGGCGCGTTGACGATGGTGAGGATGACGCCGCGGTCCTCCAGCGGCGCGAGTTCCTGCTTGGTGGTGCGCAGCAGCCAGACGCTTGCCGCCGCGCTGGCCAGCATCACCCCCACCACGGCCCAGCGCCAGCGCAGCGCCACCGCCAGCGCCGCGCCGTAGCCGCGAGTGAGCGCCTGCAGCGCTCGCTCCATCGTGCGGTCGAACCAGCCCGGCTGCGCCTGATGGCGCAGCAGCTTGGCGCACATCATCGGGGAGAGCGTCAGCGCCACGAACCCCGACACCAGCACCGCCCCGGCGAGCGCCAGCGCGAACTCCGCGAACAGCCGCCCGGTGCGCCCCGGCGTGAAGGCCAGCGGCGCGTACACCGCCGCCAGCGTCAGCGTCATCGCCACCACCGCGAACGCGATCTCGCGCGAGCCCTTGATCGCCGCGGCCAGCGGCGTCATGCCCTCCTCGATGTGGCGGTGGATGTTCTCCAGCACGACGATGGCGTCGTCCACCACCAGCCCGATGGCCAGCACCAGCGCCAGCAGCGTCAGCGTGTTGATGGTGAAGCCGAACAGCGCCATCAGCGCGAACGCCCCGATCAAGCTCACCGGAATCGTCACCAGCGGGATGATGGAGGCGCGCGCGCTGCGCAGGAACACCACGATGACCAGGGTCACCAGCACCACCGCCTCCAGGATCGTCGCGTAGACGGCCTTGATCGAGCGGTCGATGAACACCGAGTTGTCGTTGGCGACCTGCACGTCGATGCCGGGGGGCAGGTCGGCGCGCACCTTGTCCAGCAGCGCACGCACCGCGGCCGACATCTCCAGCGGGTTGGCCGTGGCCTGGCGGATGACGCCGAGCGACACGGTGTCGCGGCCGTTGAGGCGCACGAAGGAGCGCTCGTCGGCCGCGCCCTGCTCGACGCGCGCCACATCGCCGACGCGAATCGGCAGGCCACCCACTTCGCGGATCACCACCGCGCGGAACTGCTCCGGCGTCTGCAGGTCGGTGGCGGCGGTGACGTTGAATTCGCGCAGGCGGCTTTCGACGCGGCCGGCCGGCACCTCCAGATTGGCGCGACGCAGCGCGTCCTCCAGATCCTGCACCGTCAGGCCGTAGGCCGCCAGGCGATCCGGGTCCGGCCACAGCCGCATCGAGAAGCGCCGCTCGCCGAAGATGCGCACCTCGGCCACGCCGGTGGCGGTCTGCAGCACCGGCTTGGCGATGCGGTTGGCCAGATCCGTCAGCTCCAGCGGGCTGTAGCGATCGGACGACAGCGCGATCCAGATGACCGGAAAGGCATCCGCCTCCACCTTGGCCACCACCGGCTCGTCCACCGTCTGCGGCAAGCGGCCGCGCACGCGCGCGACCTTGTCGCGCACCTCGGCGGCGGCGGCGTCGGGGTCGCGCTCCAGCCGGAAGCGCACCGTGATCTGGCTCTGCTCCGGCCGGCTGATCGAGGTGATGACGTCCACCCCCTCGATGCCGGCCAGCGAATCCTCCAGCGGCTTGGTGACGGTGGATTCGATCACCTCGCTGGAGGCGCCGGCCAGCCGCGTGGTGACGGTGACGACCGGCTCGTCGATCTTCGGGTACTCGCGCACCGCGAGCTGCTGGAACGAGACCCAGCCGACCAGCACGATCAGCAGCGACAGCACGGTGGCGAACACCGGGCGGCGAATGGCGATTTCGGGCAACTGCATGGGGCCGCTCCTCGCGCCGCGTCAGGCGCTAGGCCGCGCGGGGGCGCCGCCGCCGGGCTGACCAGCGCCGGGTTTGCCGCCGCCTGAGGCCCCCGCCGGCCCGCCCGGCCCGGGGCGGTTCGGGTCGACGACGCGCACCGGCGTGCCGTCGCGCTGCAGGCGCTGCTGGCCGGCGATGACGATGGTGTCACCGGCCTGCAGGCCTTGGGTGACCTGTACCTGGCCGTCACGGCGCAGTCCCAGCCGCACGGCGACGCGCTCGACCTCCGGCGGAGCTTCCCCTGCCGCCGGGCGCAGCCGCCAGACGAAGAACTGCTGCCCCTGCGGCACGATGGCCTCCTCCGGCACCAGCAGCGCCGCGTCGTCGCGGCCCAGCTCCAGCGCCACGCGCACGAACATGCCGGGCTGCAGGCCGTGGCGGCCGCCGTCCAGCGCCGCGCGCACCACCAGCGCCCGCCCGTCGGCGTCCAGCGCCGGGTCGATGGCGACGATGCGCGCCGGCACCGTCTGCCCGGGGCGCGCGTCCACCTGCAGCCGCAGCGGCTGGCCGACGCGCACGCGCGGCTGCAGCCGCTCGGGCAGGCGAAAGTCCACCACCAGCTGCGACAGATCCTCCAGATGCACGAGCTCCGCGCCGTCCTTGACGTACTCGCCGACGTGCACGGCGCGGATGCCGGCCACGCCGTCGAACGGCGCCACGATGCGCATGCGGGCCAGCCGCGCCTGCGCCAGGTCCACCTGCGCCTGGGCCACCTGCACGGCGGCGCGGCTTTCGTCCAGCACACGCTGCGCGACGAAGCCCTGTGCCACCAGCTCCTCGTGGCGGCGCAGGTTGGCCTGCTGCACCGTCAGCTGCGCCTGCGCCTGGGCCAGCTCTGCGCGTTGCAGCGCATCGTCCAACTGCACCAGCAGCTGCCCCTTGCGCACCGGGGCACCGTCACCAAAACCAATCGCGACGATGCGCCCGGCCACCTCCGGCCGCACGACGACGCGCTGGCGCGCCATCAACGTGCCCACGGCCTGCGACTCCTCCACGATCGGGGCGGTCTCGACCGGCGCCACTTCCACCGCCGGCGGGCCACCGCGGCCGGGGCCGCCCGGTCCCGCCGCGCTGGGACTTCCCGAGCGTCCACCGGGCGCCCCGCCCGACGGGGCCGCCGCCGGACTGCCCGGCGCACCAGTGGCGGCCACGGCGGAAGCAGGCCCTGGGTCAGCGCCCGCCGGCGCCGGCCGCTGCCACCACCAGGCGCCCGCGGCCAAGGCGATCAATGCGGCCCCCGCCAGCGATGCCACCGGTCTGTTGCCTAAAGCCATGCCGTGTTCCCGTCGTGGTCGTCAATGGACATGCACTGTAGCGGAAGCGCGTTTCCGCCGTGTAAACGCGTGGGACGGCCCCGCCGCGGATTAGCGCCCGGGGACGCCGCGGTTGGCCAGCGCGTCGGCACGCTCGTTACCGGGGTCGCCGCTGTGGCCGCGCACCCAGTGCCAGTGGACCTCGTGGCCGCGGCCGTGCACCAGTTCGTCCAGCCGGCGCCACAGGTCGTCGTTTTTGACCGGTTTGCGCTCGGCGGTCTTCCAGCCGCGCGCCTTCCACCCGGGCAGCCATTCGGTGATGCCCTTGCGCACATATTCGCTGTCCAGGTACAGGTGCACGCGGCACGGGCGCTTGAGCGCCGCCAGCGCCTCGATCACCGCGGTCAGCTCCATGCGGTTGTTGGTGGTCTGCGGCTCACCGCCCCAGAGTTCTTTTTCGGCCTGGCCCGCGCGCAGCAGCGCGCCCCAGCCGCCGGGCCCGGGGTTGCCCTTGCAGGCCCCGTCGGTGTAGATGGTGACGTCGGTCATGGTCGGGAGGGGTCGCCGTCGCGGCGCGCCACGACGGCCGGGGCGGCGGCGGCGCGCGTCGGCCGCCACGCCGGCCCGAGCAGATGCATGCCGCGCACGCGCTTGACGGCAACGATGAAATACACGGCACCCAACGGTGCCCAGGCCCACGGGCCCCAGCGGTCCATCCAGGCCCAGCGCTGCAGCCAGCGTTCGCTGCGCACGGTGGGGCGGTAGCAGCCGTAGGCCAGCTGCTCGACTTCCAGGCTCAGCAGCCGCAGCCAGTCCTGCAGCCGCCACGGCCCGATGAAGGCGCCGGCCTCTGGCAGGTACAGCCGCGCCAGCCGCGTCCGCCCAAGGCCGATGCGCGCCATCCAGTGCGCGCGGTGTTGGCGCAGCCCCCACCAACTGGCGGGGTTGAGGCCGGTGATGACCACCCGCCCGTTGGGCACGAGCACACGCTCCACCTCGCGCAAGACGGCATGCGGATCGGCGCTCAGCTCCAGCGTGTGGGGCAGCAGCACCAAATCCAGGCTGGCGGCAGGAAACGGCAGCGCCGCCGCATGGCTCACAAGGTCCACCCGCCGCCCTAGAGGGGTGAGCGCGAGGGGCAATGCGGCGTTGGACGTGCCCGGTGAATCAGGCGCATGAGGCGAGCCTGGCACCTCGGGCAGGGCCAGCCAGCGGTGCGGCATGCGGTTGCCCGCCAGGGCATCGAGTTGGGGCAACCCCAACTGCAGGGCGTGGTAGCCAAAGGCGTCGGCGACGGCTTCGGCAAACCGCGTCCGCTCCCAGTCCAGCAAATACCGGCCCGGCGGGGTCTGGAACCACGCGGCCAGCTCCCACCCCAGGGTGGAGGGGGCCCGTGCGGGGGCGTCGGTGGATGGGGCGCCGTGCAGCGGTCCGCTCACGATCGGGGGCGATCAATCCGGGGCCACATCCACCGCAGCGGGTGCTGGGGCCTCGCCCAGGACGGTGGCGCGCACCATTTCGCGCATCAGGCGCTTTTCCGGGAAGCTCAGGTTGCGGCCCAGCTCGCGCCGGATCTGCATCAGGATGCGCCGGTCGGTCTCCGGCGGCACGCCGTGCTGGCTGCGCATGGCATCGGCCAAATCCAAGCGGTCGTCTTCCGGCTCGTCGGCCCACCAGTCCTGGATGATGCGGCCGACCTGCGCGCGCCATTGCTCGTCGGGTTCGGCCTGCGCATCGGCGGGCGGTGCCCCCGCGCCGTCCGGCTCGTCACCCTCGGGTTGGCCGGCGCGCTGGGCATAGTAACCGGCGCCCGGCGTGGTCAGCGAGTCCCACGCCCCCACTGGCACGGCCACGCGCCGGTCGGCCTGCATCAGCAGGCGGGCCCAGCTCGGGTCGTCGGCGGCCAGCCGGCTAAAGTCGTGCACCGCGTCGTCGGCCACCAACACCACGCGCGCGCCACGCGCCTGGGCCTCGTCGATGTAGGGGATCAACCGCTCGTCGTCGCTGGCCACGAGCAGCCAGGCGGCCCCGTGGCGGGCCAGTTGGATCAACTCCTGGCCCAGGGCGCGGACCAAGCTCAGGCCGCCATCCGTGGCATGCGGCGGCACCAGGCGCAGCACCACATCGTCGTACAGATCGGTCGGCGCGGCATCGGTGTAGAGCACCGTGCGCAGCAGCGGGGATTCGGCCCCGGCCAATCGCGCCAGATGGGCCAGCACCGCCGCCAACGGGGCGCGCTGGATGGCCGTGCGCGGATTGCCGGTGACCTGCGAGGCCAGCCACGCCAGATAACG
The DNA here is from genome assembly GCF_001675355.1 of Tepidimonas fonticaldi. Taxonomy (NCBI): domain Bacteria; kingdom Pseudomonadati; phylum Pseudomonadota; class Betaproteobacteria; order Burkholderiales; genus Tepidimonas; species Tepidimonas fonticaldi. The sequence goes on from NZ_LZDH01000066.1 coordinate 8,426, forward strand.
TTCGTCGACCAGCGCGACGACGGATCCGCCCCCCGACTGGGGCTGCGCGCCCGCGCTGCTATGACGGCCAGAGGAACGTTTGTTGAGGTGAAATTTGGTTTTCATAAACGGGGATACTCCGGCTAAAGGCCGGGGGCGGCCAGGGCTGCCCCAAAGTCGATGCGGTAAGAAGGTGTCCGTGCCCACATTGTGCCGCAAGCGCGCGGACCGTCACGGCGTGCCCGTGGCAGCCGGCCCCAACACCCAGTCCAGCCGGCGCCGGGCGCGCGTGGCGGCTTCGGTGTCACCGGCGGCCTCGGCCAATCGCGCCTGCACGCCCAGCCACACCGCGAGTGGCCGCCGCCACCCCTGCTGCGATGCGGTGTCGACCATCAGCGACACGCCCGCGGCATCCAGACGGCCTGCCTGCCAGACCACCCCGCCGGCCACCAGCCGCGCCAGGGGATCGTCGATGGCCGCGAGCAGCCGCGCCAGCTCGGCCGGCGTGGCACCGGCTTCCAGCGCGCGGGCAATGGCTTGATGCGGGCCGGGCAGGTCGCTGGCCGTCGGACGGGCGGGGGATACGCCCCCCTCGCCCGCCTGCGCGAGCCCCAGGTAGGCGGCATACGCCCGTTCTTGGGGGCCGGCATCGGCCAGATAGGGCTGGGCCGCCGCGCAGGCATCGCGCGTCAAGGCGGCCTGCTCCACGGCACAGCGCGCCAGCGCGACACGCGCCAGCACGTCGGCCCGACCGGCGCTGGCCGCGGCCTCGTGCGCGGTGCGCCACTGCTGTTGGGCCGCGCGGCTGCGGCCGGTGAGCGTGGAAGTCACCGCCTGCTCGACGGCACGGCTGGCCTCGATGCGCCAGACCGGCACGGCTGGCGCGGCGCATCCGGACAGGACTGCCGCCACGGCGGCCAAGGCCACCATTGAGGCGATCCGAAACGCCATGGATGCCGCCGCGGACACCCCCTCGGACGACCGCTCGGCCCCGCCTCCCCATGAGAACCTCCCGTGTCGGCTCATGGCAGCTTCACCTCGGCGTCGCGGCTGAAGGGCCAACGGCGCTGGATGTCGAGGATCATGCCGTCGACGCGGCGCAGCGTCGCTTCCACTTCGACGCGCAGGGCGTCGAGGTCCTGCGTCGCGGACCGGGTGTTGACCGCGATGCCATGCACCTCCGCCAGCACGCCGTCCACCCGCTGCAGGGTCGCGCGCAGGCCAACCAGCAGGTCACGGGCCTCGCGTGCGCTGGCCTGCACATCGTCGGCCAGCCCTTGCGCGCCAAACACGCGCTGGTCGGTGCGCTGGACCAGCGCATCGGCACGGTCGGCCACGCCCTGCAGGCGCTGCAGCAGGCGGCGCACATCGTCCAGCGCGGCCGTGACGCGCGTCCGGTCGGCCTCGTTGCCCATGAGCACACCGAGCACGCCGTCGCGCCCGTTGGCCTTTTGCAGGAGCTGGCGCACCTCGCGCAGGCTGGCGTTGAGCGGGGCGTCAGGGTCGGTCATGGCCTTGAGCTGCTCCAGCAGCTCGCGCGCGGCGTTGACCATGCGCGGCAAATCCGCCAGCGCGTCGCCGCGCAGCACCTGGCGCTGGGCACCATCGGGCAGCAGCGGCCCCTCCAACACGCCGGTGTAGGCGCGCAAGCGGGTGCCGCCGACCAAGCCCCGCTCCATGGTGAAGACGCTGCTTTCGCGCAGCCAGTGGGCGTCGCGCCGCGCCACATCCACCAGGATGCGGGCGTAGCCGTCCCCGCCCAGCTCGATGCGCCGCACACGCCCGATGGGAAAACCGGAAAACGTCAAATCCATACCGACGCTCACCCCTTCGGCGTCGTCGGCCACCAGCACCAGGGTCTGCGTAGGCTCGAACACCCCACGGGCGTACAGCAGATAGGCGGCCGAGGCGACCAGCAGCCCGGCCAGCAGCACCAGCAGCCAGCGGGCGCGGCGCTCCACACCGGACGCACTGGCCTCGGCAGCCTCGGGGGGAAGATCGGACGCGTTGCGCATGCCTCAATAGTAGTTGCCAATGAGGGACGCGAGTTCCACGAGCAGCAGCACCGCCGCGGTGCGCACCAGGGCCCGGAGCTCGCCCTGCGGTACGGGCTCGAAGGCGGCGGCCATCGGCACGAGCGAGACGGCCAGCGCACACCCCAGGGTCTTGAGGGCAAAGATCAATGTGACTGCCGGGTCGAAGATCTGCCCCACGGCACGCGTATAGCTCCCCAGCGCCCACGGGGTGAAGCCGTACAGATTGAGATACGCGAGAACCAGCGCCAGCACGCAGCTCAGTGCCACCAGCAACAGCGTCGCGAACACCCCGGCCAACACGCGGGGCAGCGCCAGTTCGCGCATGGGGTCGCCACCCGCCCGGCGCACGTCGTCGAAAGCGCCCTCGTCACGCAGCCGCTGCAGGGCCAGGCCGTGCCCCAGGGTGACCCGCAGCAGCACGAACAACGCGGCGGTCAGCGGGATCAGCTCCAGCACCAGCACGCGCACCACCATCTCGACCGCGTACTGGGTGAGCCCATAGCCGATGGCGGTGACGACGACGATGCGTATCAGCACCTGCCCGAACAGGGCGGACAGCACCGCGTACCACCAGACGGCCGGGACGGCGGCGGCCACGAGCTGCTCGGCCAGTGCCCGCCAGCGCGCGCCGCGGTAGCTGGAGCGCATGCAGGCCCATGCCAACACCCGCCCCGTCAGCCGCAACAACGCCCCCCAGTGCCCCCAGGCATCGCCCCAGACCTGACCCCAAACCCGGGGCCAGACGTGCCCGACCCCGCGCTCGGTGCGCGGTCGGTCTGGTGGGGGCGGGGGTGGCGCAGCCATGACCGCATGTTAGTCCAGCAGCGCCCAGTCGATGTGCTCACGCACCAGGGGCGGCGTGGCCGGGTCGTCGCGCGCCGTGGCCAGCGCCGCCGCCAGCGCCGCCTGCGCCGCCCCGTCACCGCGCGCGCGGGCCGCTGCCCGCGCATTGCCCAGGGCCACGGCGAGGTTGCGCCGCCAGCGCTCGTAACCGATGCGGCGGATGGCGCTGCCCTCGGTGTGGCGCAAAAAATCCGCCTCGCTCCACGCCCACAGGTCCAGCAGGCGCGGCGCGGCCAGCGCCTCGCGCGCGTCGAAGTCGGGCAGCGGGCTGCGGCGGGCGTATTTGTTCCACGGGCACACGAGCTGGCAGTCGTCGCACCCGTAGATGCGATTGCCCAGCGCGCGGCGCAGGGGCACGGGGATCGGGCCGTCGTGTTCGATGGTCAGATACGAGATGCACCGCCGCGCATCCAAGCGGTAGGGCGCGGCGATGGCCCCGGTCGGACAGACGTCCAGACAGGCGCGGCAACGCCCGCAGTGCGCAGCCACCGGCGGCGTGGGGGGGAGCGCTCGGTCGATGAAAATCTCGCCCAGAAAAAACATCGAACCCGCGTCGCGGTGCAGCGCCAGCGTGTGTTTGCCGCGCCAACCCAGGCCGCTGCGCGAGGCCAGCTCCACCTCGAGGACGGGGGCGGAGTCGGTGAAGGGGCGCAGCACGGGTCGCGCGTCGCCACCCGCGGGGCCGGCCAGCTCGGCCTCGATGCGCTGCGCGAGCTGCTGCAGCCGCCGGCGCAGCACCTTGTGATAGTCCCGCCCGCGGGCGTAGAGCGAAACCGTCGCCGCGTCCGGATCGGCCAGGCGCGCCCATTCGCGATCGCGCCAATCGGGCGGCGCCCCCCGGGGCAGATAGTCCATGCGTGCGGTGATGACGCTCAGCGTCCCTGGCACCAGCTCGGCCGGCCGGGCGCGGCGCAGGCCGTGCCGCGCCATGTAGGCCATGCCCCCGTGAAAGCCGGCCGCCAGCCACGCCTGCAGGCCGGGCTCGGCGCTCGAGAGGTCCACGCCGCTGACGCCGATCTGGGAAAATCCCAAGGCATGCGCCCACCCCCGGATGCGCTCGACCAGCCCCTCGCCCGAGGCCCCCGCGGGCTCGGATGGTAAATCGGGCTGCGGGCCCAAAGCGGGTGGCGGCTGCATGCCGCGCCATTGTAGAAAGTCCATGCCCTCGACCCCACCGCATCCGTCCCTTGCCCCCATGTCCGCTTGGGTTGCCACCAGCGAAGACGAAACCGCCCGGCTGGCCCAGCGGCTGGCCGCGGCCATGCGTGCCGATCCGTCGCTGGCCGACGCCCTGCTGACCCTGCGCGGCGATCTGGGCGCCGGCAAAACCACCTTCGTGCGGCACCTGCTGCGCGCGCTGGGGGTGACGGGGCGCATCAAAAGCCCGACGTATGCGCTGGTGGAGCCCTACGACTTGCCAGCACCGGCGGGTGGCCCCACGATGCCGCCCGCCTGGCATGCGGACCTGTACCGCTTCGACGACCCCCGGGAGTGGGAGGACGCCGGTCTGCGGGAACTGTTCGCATCCCCCGGGCTCAAGCTCGTCGAATGGCCCGAGAAGGCCGGATCGCTGCTGCCCATGCCCGACCTCGACCTGCTGTTCCACCACGACGGGGACGACACCCGCCGCATCGTCCCCACCGCGCACACGCCGCGCGGGTTGGCCCTGCTGGCGGCCCTGTCATGACGACGGGGCCGAACCCCCACCGCCGCGCCGCGCTACGGTGGTTGCGCGCACTGGCGCTGCTGGCGGGCGGCGCCGGGGCCTGGCCGGTCTGGGCCGCGCGGGTGGTGGGCGTGCGCGTGTGGCCCGCGCGGGATTACACGCGCGTCACCATCGAATCGGACACCGCACTGCAGATCACGCCGGTGTATGTGGCCGACCCTCCCCGGCTGGCCGTGGACATCCGCGGGGCGGATCTGCTGCCCAGCCTGCAGGAGCTGGTGCAGCGGGTGCAGCCGGACGATCCGTTCGTGGCCCGGGTGCGGGTCGGCCTGTTCACGCCGGACACGGTGCGGCTGGTCATCGACCTCAAACAACCGATCGGCCCGCAGGTCTTTCAGCTCGACCCCGTGGCCGCCTATCAGCACCGCCTGGTGTTGGACCTATACCCCCTGGCGCCGCCCGATCCGCTGGAGGAACTGATTGCGCGACACGTGGGCCGCGGCTCCGACAGCCCACCGCCGCCAGCCGCGGATCCGATCGCCGAGTTGATCGCCCGGCGCGAGCAGCGCGAGATGGCCCCACCCCCTGCCCCGCCCGCGCGCACCGCGGCGGCTGGCGCACCCGCCCCGGCATCGCCCCCTGCACCGACATCGGCCCCAGCCCCCGCCCCGCCGACCGCGGCCGCCCCCGCGACCCGGCGGCCGACGACCGAGCGGCTGATCGTGGTCGCCCTCGACCCCGGCCACGGGGGTGAAGACCCGGGCGCTATCGGCCCCAACGGCACGCGCGAGAAGGACGTGGTGCTGGCCATCGCGCACCGGCTGCGCGACCGGCTCGATGGCACGCGCATCAACGGCAACCCGGTGCGCGTGTTCATGACGCGCGACGACGATTACTTCGTGCCCCTGCATGTGCGGGTGCAAAAGGCGCAACGGGTGCAGGCGGACCTGTTCGTCAGCATCCATGCGGACGCCTTTTTCTCCCCGCGACCGCGCGGCGCCAGCGTTTACGCCCTGAGCGACCGCGGGGCCTCCAGCGCGGCGGCACGCTGGCTGGCCAACCGCGAGAATGCGGCCGACCGCATCGGGGGGCTGCCCGTCTCGGTCAAGGACGCGACGGTGCAGCGAACCCTGCTGGACATGAGCATGACGGCGCAGATCAACGACAGCCTCCAGCTCGGCGGGACGCTGCTGCGCGAGATCGACCGCGTCGGCGATCTGCACAAGCCGCGGGTGGAACAGGCGGGCTTTGCCGTGCTGCGGGCGCCGGACATCCCCAGCGTGCTCGTCGAGACCGCCTTCATCAGCAACCCGGAGGAGGAGCGCCGACTGCGCGATCCGGACTTCCAGGCCCGCATGGCCGAAGCGCTGGAGCGCGGCATCCGGCGCTATTTCGAGCGCAACCCGCCGCTGGCGCGCAACCGCGCCGCCTAGAATGGCCGGGTGAACGCGCTGCCGTCCCTTGCCCCCTCCACGCCCCAGCGCCGGGCCATCCGCCCGCTGCCCGATGAGCTGATCAGCCAGATCGCCGCCGGCGAGGTGGTGGAGCGCCCGGCCTCCGTGGTGCGCGAGCTGGTGGACAACGCGCTGGATGCGGGCGCGCGCCAGATCACCGTGCGGCTGGCCGCGGGGGGCGTGCGGCTGATCGCCGTGGAGGACGACGGCTGCGGTATCCCGCGCGACGAACTGCCTGCCGCCCTGCAGCGGCACGCCACCAGCAAGATCCGCGACTTGACCGAGCTGGAGTCGGTCCTGACCATGGGCTTTCGGGGCGAGGCGCTGGCGGCCATCGCCTCCATCGCCGAGGTGACCCTGCTGTCGCGCCCCGCGGACGACCCCAGCGGCCATGCTTGGAGCCTGGACGCGCGCAGCGGCGAGCTGCGGCCCGCCGCCCGTCCCCCGGGCACCACGGTGGAGGTGCGCGAGCTGTTCTACGCCACCCCGGCGCGGCGCAAATTTCTCAAAAGCGATGCCACCGAACTGGCGCACTGCATCGAGGCCGTGCGCCGCCACGCGCTGGCGCGGCCGGACGTGGGCTTTGCCATCTGGCACGACGGCCGGCTGGTGCAGCAATGGCGCGCCTGCAACGACCTGGACGCCACGCTGGCCTGGCAGCGGCGCATCGCCGACGCGCTGGGGGGCGACTTCGTCGCCGAGAGTCTGCCCGTGGACAGCAGCGCCGGCCCGCTGCGCCTGCAGGGGTGGGTGGGGCTGCCCGACGCGGCCCGTGCCCGCACCGACCGCCAGTTTGCCTACGTCAACGGGCGCTTCGTGCGCGACAAGGTCATCACGCACGCGGTGCGCAGCGCCTACGAGGATGTGTTGCACGGGCAGCGCCAGCCGGCCTATGTGCTGTTCCTGACCCTCGATCCGCGCGCGGTGGATGTGAATGTGCACCCGACCAAGATCGAAGTGCGCTTTCGCGACAGCGGCGCGGTACACCAAGCGGTGCAAAGGGCGGTGGAGGCGGTGCTGGCCGCCCCGCGCAGCACCGGGCGCACACCAATGCCCATTGAGGACGCCGGCGCCCCGCCCGAGGCCGTGACCCCATCCCGCGGAGGGCCGGCCGCCGCGGCCCCCGACGCCCCGCGACCGCCATCCGTTTGGGACACCACCCGCTACCAGCGCGCGGCCGCCCTGGACTGGCGCGCGCATGAGCCGCAGGCGTGGCCCCGGCTGCCGGGATGGCCCGATCCGCCCGTCCCCGCTGCCCCTACATCCCCGCCTGCCCCCACGTCAGGCGAGCCGACGTTGGACCGCTCGCAGGACTGGCCGCTGGGCCGCGCACTGGCCCAGCTGCACGGCATCTACATCCTGGCGGAAAACGCGCAGGGTCTGGTGCTGGTGGACATGCACGCCGCCCACGAGCGCATCGTCTACGAGCGGCTGAAAGCGCAGTTCGACCGGCTGGGCGAATCGACCATGCCCTGCCAGCCGCTGCTCGTGCCGGCGACATTTGCCGCCACCCCGCTGGAGGTGGCGACGGCCGAGCGCTGCGCCGACGTGCTGCAAGCCCTGGGCCTGGAGGTGGTGCCGTTTTCGCCGCAAACGCTGGCGGTGCGGGCCGTGCCGGCGCTGCTGGCCCAGGCCGACGCCGTGGCGCTGGCCCGCGCGGTGCTGGCAGAGTTGGACCAACACGGCGGCAGCCGCGTGCTGGAGCGGGCCCGCAACGAGCTGCTTGCCACCCTGGCCTGCCACGGCGCGGTGCGCGCCAACCGCCGCCTGACGCTGGACGAGATGAACGCCTTGCTGCGCCAGATGGAAGCCACGGAACGCAGCGACCAGTGCAACCACGGTCGCCCCACTTGGCGCCAGCTCAGTCTGCGGGAGCTCGACGCGCTGTTTCTGCGCGGGCGGTGACGGGCGGCTTGTTGTTACCATCCATAACCATGCAGACCGCCCCCGCCCGTGCCGAGATGACCCCTGGGTGGGTCGTCGTCTTTCTGTCCCTGCTGCTGGGCATCCAGCCATTGGCGACGGACCTGTATCTGCCCGCCCTGCCAGCGATTACGGCGGCCTTTGCCGCGCCCATGTCGCAGGTGCAGGCCACGCTGACCGCGCTGTTGCTGTCCTTTGGTGCCGCGCAACTGGTGTGGGGGCCAGTGTCGGACCGCTTCGGGCGGCGCCCGGTGCTGCTGGCGGGCCTCGGCGCGTATGTGCTGGCCTCGATCGGCAATGCGCTGGCGGCCAACATCGAGCAGCTCATCCTCTGGCGCATCGTGCAAGGCGCGGCGATGGGGGCGTCGGTGATGGGCGCACGCGCCATCGTGCGCGATCTGTATGCCCCGGCGGACGGTGCGCGCATGATGTCCAAGGGCCTGAGCGGGCTGGGGCTGTTCGCCTGCATCAGCGGCCCGCTGGGCGGCTGGCTGACCGAGCACTATGGCTGGCGCGTCACGCTGGCGGCATTGGCCGTGTTTTCGGCCGTGGCCCTGGCCCTGGTGGTGCTGCGCTTTCGCGAGACGCTGCCCGCGCCCAACCCGCAGGCCCTGCAACCGCGCGAGATGCTGCGCATCTGGGGCCGCATCGCGCGCCACCCGACCTTCTGGGCCTGGGCGCTGCTGGCCGCGACCTCCTATGGCGGGCTGTTCACGTTTTTGGCGACGTCGTCCTTCGTCTTCATCACCGTGCTTGGCTTGAGCAAGACGCACTACGGCCTGCTGATGCTGTCGATGTCGATGGTGTACATCACCGGAACCGTGGTGTGCCGGCGCCTCATCCCCCGTCTGGGGGTGCGCCGCACGGTGGCGGTGGCGGCCGGCTTCACCCTCACTGGGGGCACGCTGTGCGGTGTGCTGGCGCTGCTGGGCCTGCACACCACATGGGCCATCATGGGGCCGTATTACCTGTTCATCCTGGCGCACGGGGTGCACCAGCCTTGCGGGCAGAGCGGCGCGGTATCGCCCTTTCCGCAGGCGGCGGGGGCGGCGTCGGCGCTGTCCGGCTTCGTCATGATGCTGACCGCATTCGGCATGGGCACCTGGCTGGGCACGCGCATGTCCACCGGGGCGGAGACGGGGGTCTATCCGCTGACCAACGGTCTGTGGTTTTGGGCCGTGGTCATCGCCGCCGTGGCGTGGACCCTGGTGCAGCGCCACGGCGAGGTGCGCTCCGCCCCCATGCCGGCGCCGGGGCCGACGCGATAATCGCGCCCCATGCAGCCCGATCACAGCCCCCCGGCGTGCGGCTGGTTGGCGATCGCCGGGCCCACGGCCAGCGGCAAGACCGCACTGGCCCTGGCCATCGCCGCGTGCTGGCCGGTGGAGATCATCAGCGTCGATTCGGCCCTGGTCTACCGCGGCATGGACATCGGCACCGCCAAACCCACCGCGGCCGAGCGGGCCGCGGCGCCGCACCACCTGATCGACATCCGCGACCCGCGCGAGGCCTACAGCGCGGCCGAGTTCGTACGCGATGCGCGCCGGTTGGTGGCCGAGATCCGGGCCCGCGGGCGCTGGCCGCTGCTGGTCGGCGGCACGATGCTGTACTTCAAGGCGCTGTTCGACGGGCTGGACGACTTGCCGCCGGCGCATCCGGCGCTGCGTGCCGCCATCGAAGCCGACGCGCGCCTGCGCGGCTGGCCCGCGCTGCACGCCGAGCTGGCCCGCGTGGACCCGGTAACCGCGGCGCGCCTGCCGCCGACCGACGCCCAGCGCATCGGTCGGGCGCTGGAGGTGTGGCGCGCCACGGGGCAGCCGCTGTCGGCGCTGCAGCGCCGCTGGACCCAGCCCGCGGATGACAAGGCCCCGAACCCGCTGCACATCGATGGCGTGCCCGGGCGGCTGCTGTCGCTGGAGCCCGGCGAGCGGGCCTGGCTGCACCGGCGCATCGACGCGCGCTTTGCCGCCATGCTGGCCGAGGGTCTGGTGGACGAAGTCCGGCGCCTGCGCGCGCGGGGCGATCTGGGCCCCGAACTGCCCTCGATGCGCTGCGTCGGCTACCGCCAGGCGTGGGAGGCCCTGGACGCCGCCGCGGCCCATGGCCACGAGGCGCTGGACGCGCAAGCGCAACGAGCGCTGTGGGAGCGCGGCTGCGCGGCCACCCGGCAGTTGGCCAAGCGCCAGCTCACCTGGCTGCGCTCGATCCCCCAGCGCGAGGTGATCGCCATCGACACCCTGGACGACCCCGTGCCGGCCGTGCTGGCAAAGGTCCGCTCGGCGTGGGGGAATGAGGGCAGCGCCCCATCCCCAGCCACGACCGTCTGACGGGCAGAGCGGATGGCGGCGCGCTCAGACGCCGGCGCACAGCCGCGCGCGGGCCTGCGCGTACTCGCGCTTGAGGCGCGCGACCACTTCGGCCGCCGGCCGCACCGCATCCACGACGCCGATGCCCTGTCCGCAGCCCCAGATGTCCTTCCACGCCTTCTTGGCGCCGTCGCCAAAGTTCATCTTGCTCGGGTCGCTCTCGGGCAAGTGGTCCGGGTCGAGACCCGCAGCGCGGATGGACGGCTTGAGGTAATTGCCGTGCACGCCAGTAAACAGGTTGCTGTAGACGATGTCGTCCGAGTTGCACTCGACGATGCACTGCTTGTAGGCGTCGCTCGCGCGTGCCTCGTCGGTGGCGATGAACAGCGAGCCGATGTAGGCGAAGTCCGCCCCCATCGCCTGCGCCGCCAGCACCGCCGACCCCGTGGCCATCGAGCCCGACAGCGCCAGCGGTCCGTCGAACCACTGGCGGATTTCCTGGATGAGGGCGAACGGGCTCTTGGTGCCGGCGTGGCCGCCCGCGCCGGCCGCCACGGCGATCAGGCCATCGGCCCCTTTGTCGATGGCCTTGTGCGCAAAGGTGTTGTTGATGATGTCGTGCAGCACCACGCCGCCCCAGCCGTGCACGGCCTGGTTGACGTCCTCGCGCGCGCCCAGGCTGGTGATCACGATGGGCACCTTGTACTTCTCGCACAGCGCCATGTCGTGCTCGAGCCGGTCGTTGCTCTTGTGCACGATCTGGTTGATCGCAAAGGGCGCGGCCGGCTGCTCCGGATGCGCGGCGTTGTGAGCCGCCAGCGTCTCGGTGATCTCGGCCAGCCATTCGTCGAGCTGCGAAGCGGGCCGCGCATTGAGCGCGGGCATCGCCCCGACGATGCCGGCCTTGCACTGCTCGATGACGAGCTTGGGGTTGCTGATGATGAACAGCGGCGAGCCGATCACGGGGAACGGCACGCGCTGCAACACGGCGGGCAGTCGTGACATGGGTCCGTCTCCTCAGAATGCGTCGAGCGCCATGTCGGCGATGGGGGTGTGGCCGGCCACGATGCCGTCGCGCCAGCCGCCGCAGCGGGTCAGGATGTGGTCGGCGTAGAAGCGCACGGTGGCGATCTTGGCACGCATGAACGCTTCGTCACGACCGGCGGCCAGCTCCCGCTCGGCGGCGAGCAGCGCGCGCGCCATCTGCCAGCCCGCCATCAGGTTGCCAGCCAACATCAGGTACGGCACGCTGCCGGCATAGGCGGCCACCGGGTCGGCCTTGGCCTGCGCGGCGATGAAGCGAACCACCTCCTCGTACGCCAGCCGCGCGGCCTGCAGGCGCACTTGCACGGCGCGCGCCGCCTCGGTGCCGCTGGCGGCCAGCGCGGCCTCCGTGGCCTGGACCTGGGCGGCAATGGCCAGTGCCGTCGCCCCGCCATCGCGCGCGGTCTTGCGCCCGACCAGGTCGTTGGCCTGGATGGCCGTCGTGCCTTCGTAGATGGTCAAGATCTTGGCATCGCGGTAGTACTGAGCCGCGCCGGTTTCCTCCACAAAGCCCATGCCGCCGTGCACCTGCACGCCCAGGCTCGTGACCTCGTGGCTGATCTCGGTGCTGTAGCCCTTGACCAACGGCACCATGAATTCGTAGAAGGCCTGGTTCTGGCGCCGCGTGGCCTCGTCCGGGTGGTGGTGGGCGGCGTCGTAGGCGGCGGCGGCCACCGCGGCCATGGCGCGGCAGCCTTCGGTCAGCGCGCGCATCGTCATCAGCATGCGGCGCACGTCCGGATGGTGAATGATCGGCGCCGCACCCGCCACGCTGCCATCGACCGGGCGGCTCTGGATGCGATCGCGCGCGTACTGCACGGCCTTCTGATAGGCGCGCTCGGACACGGCAATCCCCTGCACCCCCACGGCGTAGCGGGCGGCGTTCATCATGATGAACATGTACTCGAGGCCGCGGTTTTCTTCACCGACCAGGTAGCCGATGGCGCCGCCGTGGTCGCCGTACTGCAGCACGCAGGTGGGGCTGGCCTTGATGCCCAGCTTGTGCTCGATGCTGACGCAGTGCACGTCGTTGCGCGCGCCCAGCGAGCCGTCCGGGTTGACGAGGAACTTCGGCACGATGAACAGGCTGATGCCCTTGACGCCTTCGGGCGCCCCTTGCACGCGGGCCAGCACCAGGTGCACGATGTTCTCGGCCATGTCGTGCTCGCCGTAGGTGATGAAGATCTTGGTGCCGAAGATCTTGTAGGTGCCGTCCGGCTGCGGCTCGGCGCGCGTGCGCACCAGCGACAGGTCGCTGCCGGCCTGCGGCTCGGTCAGGTTCATGGTGCCGGTCCAGCGCCCCTCGATCATCGGCGGGATGTAGGTGGCCTTTTGCGCGTCGCTGCCGGCCGTCAGCAGCGCCTCGATGGCGCCGTCGGTCAGCAGCGGGCACAGGGCAAAGCTGAGGTTGGCGGCGTTGAGGATCTCGCCACAGGCCGCCCCGATCGTCTTGGGCAGGCCCTGGCCGCCGAACTCGGCGGGGTGCTGCAGCCCCTGCCAGCCGCCTTCGGCGTATTGGCGAAAGGCTTCGGCAAAACCGGGGGTGGTGCGCACCTGACCATCCTCGAACCAGGACGGGTTCTTGTCGCCTTCCCAGTTCAGGGGGGAGATGACTTCCTCGTTCAGGCGCGCGCATTCTTCCAATACGGCCTGGGCGGTCTCCAGGTTGGCTTCCTCGAAACCGGGCATCTGCGCGATCTGGTCCAACTGCGCCAGGTGCTCCATCGCAAAGAGCATGTCCTTGACGGGGGCCTTGAAGGTCATGGGGTGGCTCCTAGGGCAAAAAAAGGGCATCCCTCGGATGCCCGCTTGTCGATGACCGAATCAGAGGGCCTGCACCAGCTCGGGGACGGCCTGGAACAGATCCGCCTCGAGGCCGTAGTCGGCCACGCTGAAGATGGGCGCCTCCGGATCCTTGTTGATCGCGACGATGACCTTGGAGTCCTTCATGCCCGCTAGATGCTGGATGGCGCCGCTGATGCCCACGGCAACGTAGAGCTGGGGCGCGACGATCTTGCCGGTCTGCCCGACCTGCCAGTCGTTGGGCGCGTAGCCGGCGTCGACAGCGGCGCGGCTGGCACCGATGGCCGCCCCCAGCTTGTCCGCCAGCGGGGTGATGACCTCGTTGAACTTCTCGGCGCTGCCCAGCGCACGCCCGCCGGAGACGATGATCTTGGCGGCGGTCAGCTCGGGGCGGTCGCTCTTGGCCAGCTCGCTGGCCACAAAGCGGCTCTTGCCGCTGTCATCCACCGCCGGCACCGACTCGACCACGGCGGCACCGCCGCTGGCCGGCGCCGCGTCGAACGCGGTGGTGCGCACGGTGATGACGTGCTGCGCGTCGCTGCTGCGCACGGTGGCGATGGCGTTGCCGGCGTAGATCGGGCGCTCGAACGTGTGCAGGTCCACCACCGCGGTGATGTCGCTGAGCTGCGCCACGTCCAGCTTGGCGGCGATGCGCGGCGCCACGTTGCGCCCGGCGGCGGTGGCCGGCAGCAGGATGTGGCTGTAGCCGGCGGCCAGCGCCAGCACCTGCGCCGCCAGGTTTTCGGCCAGGCCGTGCGCCAACGCCGCGCCGTCGGCGTGCAGCACCTTGGCCACGCCGGCGATCTGCGCCGCCGCCTGCGCCGCCGGCGCGGCCCCTTGGCCGGCCACCAGCACGTGGATGTCGCCGGCACCGGCGGCTTGCAGTTTCAGCGCCGCCCCAACGGTGTTGAGCGTGGCGCCCTTGAGGGAGGCGTTGTCGTGTTCGGCAATGACGAGGATGGTCATGGTGGCGCGTCCTTTCCTCAAATGACCTTGGCTTCGTTTTTGAGCTTGTCCACGAGCGTGGCCACGTCAGGCACCTTGATGCCGGCGCTGCGCTTGGGCGGCTCGGCCACCCGCAGCGTCTGCAGCCGTGGCGTCACGTCTACGCCGAGGTCGGCGGGCTTGACGGTGTCCAGCGGCTTTTTCTTGGCCTTCATGATGTTGGGCAGCGTCACGTAGCGCGGCTCGTTGAGGCGCAGGTCGGTGGTGATGATGGCCGGCAGCTTCAGCGCCAGCGTCTCCAGGCCGCCGTCGACCTCGCGCGTGACCTCGACCTCGTCGCCCTTGACCTCGACCTTGGAGGCAAAGGTGGCCTGCGGCCAATCGAGCAGCGCGGCCAGCATTTGGCCGGTTTGGTTGGCATCGTCGTCGATGGCCTGCTTGCCCAGGATGACCAGCTGCGGCGACTCGCGCTGCACCAGCGCCGCCAGCAGCTTGGCCACCGCCAGCGGCTGCAGCTCGGCGTCAGTCTCGACCAGAATGGCGCGGTCGGCGCCGATGGCCATGGCGGTGCGCAGCGTTTCCTGGCACTGCGCCACGCCGCACGACACCGCCACGATCTCGGTGGCCACGCCTTTTTCCTTCAGGCGCACGGCTTCTTCCACCGCAATCTCGTCGAACGGGTTCATGCTCATCTTGACGTTGGCGATATCGACACCGCTGCCGTCAGCCTTGACCCGTACCTTGACGTTGTAGTCCACCACGCGTTTGACGGGGACGAGGATCTTCATGCGTTGCTCCTGAAGGTGACCAAAGCGTGTATGCCATGGTTGACGTTTACGTCAACGTCAACCCGGCCCCCATTGTACGGGCCCCGGCGGCGCCGGGACCACAAAAAACGAACGATCGTTCGATTTTTGGCGATTATAGGCACAGCCTCTGCGCGCCACAAGCCCTACCCCGCGCCCGCATCCGTCGCCTGCGCGACGACCGCAGCGGGCGCGCCGCGCAGGTGCAGCACGCGTTGCGGGTAAGGGATCTCCACCCCGTGCTCGCGCAGCAGCGCCAAGATGCGCAGGTTGATGGCCGAGCGCAGCCCGAGCTGGCCGTTTTCCGGGTCGGCGATCCAGTAGCCCAGCGTGAACTCCAGCCCATCGGCGCCAAACGCCGACAGCGCCGCCAGCGGCGCGGGGTCGCGCAGCACACGCGGCTGCTCCAGCGCCGCCTGTTCCAGCAGCCGCCGCACCAGGTCGACGTCGCTGTCGTAGGCGACGCTGACCACCGTGGACTGCCACACGCGCGGGTCGGACAGCGACAGGTTTTCCACCCGCTGCGTGATCAGCATCTCGTTCGGCACGATGGACTCGCGCCCGCTGACGGCGCGGATGACCGTGTAGCGTGCCTTGATGTCGGCCACCACGCCTTCGAAGGCGTCGAGGCGCACCATGTCGCCGATGCGCATGCTGCGCTCGGTCAGGATGACAAAGCCGCTGACGTAGTTGGCGGCCAGTTTTTGCAGGCCAAAGCCGATGCCCACGCCGATGGCGCCACCCAACACCGACAGCGCCGTCAGGTCGATGCCCACTGCCGATAGCGCCAGCATCAACCCGACGGACAGCAACAACGCCCGTGTGGCGTTGCTGGCGACCTTGCGCAGCGACAGCGACTCGCCGCTGGCGTCGCGCAGCAGCCGCGCCTCGATGGCCGACGACACCCACAACGCCACGATCAGCACCACCGCAGCCGACAGCGCGCCTTCCAGCAGCGTGCGCACCGACACCGTGCTGCCGCCCAGCTTCCAGTGGATCTGGTCCAGCTCGGCCAGCACCACCGGCAGCAACCCGGTGATCCAAGCCACTGCCGCCAGCCACGCCAGCCACGACAGCGACCGCTCCACCGGGCGCAGCCAGGGCGCGCCGCGAAACGCCACCTCCAGCACCTTGACGCCGACCCGAATCGCCACCAGCGCGATCAGCGCGGGGATGGCCACGCTCCACACCGCACGCGGCACCCACATCGCCGTCAGCGTCCGCCCGGCGTAAGCCAGCACCAGCCACAGCAGCGGAAACAGCACGCCGTCGATGCCGCGGCGGCCAAACCAGATCGAGCGCTCGGCATCCGGGTTGAACGCGCGCTGCAACCCGCGCACTGCCAACCACCCCAGCGCCCCTGCCAGCGCCAGCACGCCCAGCTCCAGCAGCGCGCCGGGTTGGGCAAAGGCGCGCAGCCACGCCTGCAGATCGTCCAGCGGAACCGGCGAGCGCGCCATCACACCCCCCCGCTGCGCCACGCCGGGGCGCGTTTTTCGACGAACGCCTGCACGCCTTCCTGCGCCACCTCGTGCATCATGTTGCACGCCATCGTCTGCCCGGCCAACTGGTAGGCGGCTTCGATGCCGGTCTCCCGGTGCTGGTAAAACACCGCTTTGCCCATCGCGATGGCCGCACGCGGCTTGGCCAGGATCGACGTCACCAGCCGCTCGACCTCGGCGTCCAGCGCCTCCAGCGGCACCACGCGGTTGACCAGACCGCGCGCGTGCGCCTCGTGCGCGCCGATGAATTCGCCCGTCAACAGCATTTCCATCGCCACTTTGGTGGGTACGTTGCGCACCAGCGGCACGCTGGGCGTGGCGCAGAACAGGCCAACGTCGATGCCGTTGACGCCAAAGCGCGCTTCCTCGGCCGCCACCGCCAGGTCGCACTGCGCCACCAGCTGACACCCCGCCGCCGTGGCCAGGCCCTGCACGCGCGCGATCACCGGCACCGGCAGGCGCTGGATCTGCAGCATCATGCGCGAGCACTGGGCAAACAACTGCTGGTAGTACGCCAGGCTGGGGTTGGCGCGCATTTCCTTGAGGTTGTGCCCGGCGCAAAACGCTTTGCCCGCCGCCGCGATGACCAGCACGCGCCCGGCTTCGTCGGCCGCCACCTCGTCCAGCTTGGCCGACAGCGCCGCCAGCATCGCCTCGCTGAGCGCGTTGAAAGTCTTGGGGGTGTTGAGCGTGAGGGTGTGCACGCCGCGCGCATCACGCTGGTGCAACAAGATGGGCTCTTGCTCGCTCATCGACATGGGTAGGTCTCCTCGTTACGGAGGCGTTCGCCGTCACAGGTCGGCCAGCGTGCGCACGTGCGCCTCGACGCTGCGCGCCAGCGCGCTGAGGTTGTAGCCGCCCTCCAGCACGCTGACGATGCGGCCCTTGGCATGGCGGCGCGCCACGTCCATCAGCCGCTGCGTGATCCAGACGTAGTCCTGCTCCACCAGCGCAAGCTGGCCGAGGTCGTCCTCGCGGTGGGCGTCGAAGCCGGCGCTGATCAGGATCAGCTGCGGGCGGTGCGCCTCCAGCCGCGGCAGCCACATCATCTCGATCAGCTCGCGCACGTCCATGCCTTTGGTGTAGGCCGGCACGGGCACATTGACCAGGTTGGCGTCGTCGCGGTGGTCCCACTCCGGGTAGTACGGGTGCTGGTAGAAGCTGCACATCAGGATGCGCTCGTCGCCGGCGACGATATCCTCCGTGCCGTTGCCGTGGTGCACGTCGAAGTCCACGATCGCCACGCGCTGCAACCCCAGCCGCTGCAACGCGTATTTGGCCGCCACCGCCACGTTGTTGAAGAAGCAGAATCCCATCGCCCGGTTGCGGCAGGCGTGGTGCCCCGGCGGGCGCACGGCGCAGAAGGCATTGGCCAGCTCGCCGTTGACCACCGCCTCGGCGGCGTCGATCGCGGCGCCGGCCGCGGCCAGCGCGGCCTCCCAGGTGTGGGGATTGAGCGCCGTGTCCGGGTCGACGGACAACGTTTGCGGCCCGCCCGCCGCGATGGCATCGCGCAACTCGTCGCTCAACCCGCGGATGGCCGCGACATACAGCCGATCATGGGCCAGCTCCAGCTCAGCGGCCGAGGCCAGGGTGGCGGTGCGCTGCTCCAGGGCATCGAGCAGGCCGGTGATCAGCAGGCGGTCGTCGATGGCCCCGAGCCGCTGGGGGCACTCCGGGTGGCCGGGGCCCATGTCGTGCCGGACGCAGGCGGGGTGGGTGTAGTAACCGGTCGGTTTCATGGCAGACGGATTGGGGGGCGACGCGCCGCAGCGCTTTCCGGTATCGTCGGGGCATGACCGCGTACCGGCCCCTCATTGCCTCCTTGATGCATCAGCTTACCACGGTCATCGTGGGCAAAGACGACGTCCTGCGCGATGCCGTGACCTGCGTGTTGGCGGGCGGCCATTTGCTGATCGAGGACGTGCCCGGCGTCGGCAAAACGACGCTGGCGCAGGCGCTGGCGCGCACACTGGGCCTGCAGTTTGCGCGGGTGCAGTTCACGGCCGACCTGATGCCCAGCGACCTGATCGGCGCGTCGGTGTACGACCGAGCGCGCCAGGACTTCGTGTTCCACCCCGGGCCGCTGTTCACCCAGGTGCTGCTGGCCGACGAGATCAATCGGGCCAGCCCCAAGACCCAGAGCGCGCTGCTGGAGGCGATGGAGGAGCGCCAGGTCAGCGTCGATGGTGCCACGCATGCGCTGCCGCGACCGTTCTTCGTCATCGCGACGCAAAACCCCTTCGAACAATTGGGCACCCACGGCCTGCCCGAGTCGCAGCTGGACCGGTTTTTGATGCGGCTGTCGCTCGGCTACCCCGGCCGCGCGGCCGAGCGCGCCCTGCTGCGGGGCGAGGACCGCCGGCAGATGCTGCAACGGCTGCCGGCGGCGCTCGATGCCGAGGGTTTGCTCGGCTTGCAGCAGGCGGCGGAGGCGGTGGCGGTAAGCGACCCGTTGCTGGACTATCTGCAGGCGCTGCTGGCCGCCACACGCGAGCCGCGCTGGTTTGCCCACGGCCTGAGCCCCCGTGCCGGTCTGGCGCTGCTGCGCGCGGGCCGGGCCCGGGCGCTGGTGCAGGGCCGCGATTACGTGGCCCCGGACGATCTGATCGACGTGCTGGTCCCCGTGGCCGCGCACCGGCTCACACCCGCGGCAGGGGCCGGACGCGATGCGGCGGGCCAATTGCGCGCACTGGTGCAAGCCCTTCCCCTGCCTTGAAAGCGCCCATGGCCCAGCCCCGCGCCCTGGTGCGAAGCCCGCTGGCGCGGCTGCGTGCCTGGTGGCTGGCGCGGCTGCCCGCGGCCGCCGAGCACGCGCTGACCCACCGCAATCTGTACGTGCTGCCGACCCGGCCGGGCTGGATGCTGGGGCTGACGCTGCTCCTGCTGCTGGTGGGCAGCATCAACTACCAGCTCAACCTGGGGTATTTGTTGACCTTTCTGCTGGCGGGCCAGGCGGCGGTCGGGGTGTGGGTCGCGCATCAGAACCTGCGCGGCCTGCGCCTGGGGGTGGACGTCGAAGGCGAGGCATTCGCCGGCCAACCGGTCCGGGTGCGGATCGATGTACACAACCCAGGGCGCCGCGCGCGCTGGGCCCTGACCGTGCGCTGGGCGCGGGCGGATGCGGACACGGCGTCGGTCGACCTCCCCCCCGGTGAGGCGGTGAGCGTGGCCCTGCCCCTGGTGTTTGCCACACGGGGGCGGCAGCCCCTGCCCCCACTGTCCATCGAGACCCGCTACCCGCTGGGCGCTTTTCGCGTCTGGAGCTGGTGGCGCCCGGCAGGCACGGTGACCGTCTACCCGGCGCCAGAAATCGACGCCCCGCCCTTGCCCGGTGCAGCGGCAACGGACGGCCCCACCCCTCCCCCTCTGGTGGCTTCCAGCGCGGCACCCGCCGCGGTGAGCGACGACGTGCCGGACGCCGTGCGCCCCTACCGCACCGGCGATGCCCCCGCACGGGTGCTGTGGAAAAAAGCCGCCCGCAGCGACGGCGACCCCAGCGGCTGGCTGGTGCGCGAGGCCGCCCAGCGGCAGGCCACGGCTGCGCTTTGGCTGGACAGCAGCACCTGCGGACTGCGCGATGCCGAGGCCCAGCGCGGGCGCCTGTGCGCCTGGGTGCTGCAGGCCGACGCCCGGGGCCTGCGCTACGGGCTGCGGCTGCCCCACCTGGTCGTGGAGCCGGACAGCGGCCCCGCCCACCGCCGGCATTGCCTGGAGTCGCTGGCGTGTCATTGACCCCCCAATCCCCACAGCGACCGAACGTCCGACCGCCGTTCGGCGCGCGGCTGCGCCTGCCGACCCTGCCGCGCGAGACGCGCGACACCTTGTTTTTGCTCGGGGTGATTGGCGCGATCGTCGGCATGCAGACCGGCCATATCCCGGTCTGGACGAGCGCCTTGGCCGCCGCCGTGCTGGTGTGGCGCGGTTGGATCGCGTGGCGCGGCCGGCCGCTGCCGGGCTGGCCGTGGCGGCTGGCGCTAACCGTGGCGGCCGCAGGCCTGACGGTGGGCAGCCACCGCACCCTGCTGGGGCCCGAGGCCGGCGTCACGCTCATCGTCGTGCTGCTGACGCTCAAGACGCTGGAGATGCGCACCCGGCGCGACGCCTACGTGATCTTTTTTCTGGGGTTCTTCACGCTGTGGACGCCGCTGTTGCGCTCGCAATCGCTGCTGACGGCGCTGGGCATCGGTCTGGCGGTGTGGGGCCTGCTGACCGCGCTGGTGCTGGCCCACCTGCCCAACGGCCGCCCGCCACTGTGGCAGGCGGCCCGCGCAGCGGGCGGCATGGCGCTGGCGGGCGCGCCGATCATGGCGCTGCTGTTCGCGCTGTTTCCCCGCCTGCCCCCGTTGTGGGGCATCCCCACCGACAGCACCATCGGCCGCAGCGGGCTGTCGGGGCAGATGCAGGTGGGCGATGTGGCCCAGTTGGCGCTGGATGAGCGGGTTGCGCTGCGGGTGGCCTTTCCCGACGGGGCGCCCCCGCGCGAGGCGCTGTATTTTCGCGGGCCGGTGCTGCGCGTGTTCGATGGCCGGCGCTGGCGACCGCTGCACGGCCCGGATGCAGCCGGCGGCATGCCCCCCATGCTGTTGCAGCAGGACACGGCGGGCCGCTTTCAGCCCACCGGCCCCGGCCTGCGCTACCAGGTGACGATGGAGCCCAGCCTGCGCCCCTGGCTGCTGACGCTGGAAGCCACCCCCACGGCCCCGGTGATCACCGCGGCCGGCGCCGGTGTGGGGGGCTGTCGCCCCAGGCGACCGCGGACCGGCAGTGGTGGCTGCCGCGCCCGATCACCGACGTGCTGCGCTACGAGGCCGTGGCCCACCCCGCGCACCGCAGCGGCGCCGACGCCCCGCGCCAGGCGCTGCATGTGGATCGGGAACTGCCGCCGGGCTACAACCCCCGGACGCTGGCATGGGCCCACTCGCTGCGGCGCGAGCTGGGCGAGCCCCCCGCCCCAGTCCTGGTCGAAGCCGTCTTGCGCCACCTGCGCGAGGGCGGCTACCGCTACACGCTGGAGCCGGGCGTCTATGGCCGCGACACCGCGGACGAATTCTGGTTCGACCGGCGGGCGGGTTTTTGTGAACACATTGCCTCGGCCTTCGTCATCGCCCTGCGCGCGCTGGACATCCCGGCGCGGGTGGTAACCGGCTACCAGGGTGGGGAGTACAACTCCATCGACGGGCGGTGGACGGTGCGGCAGAGCGACGCCCACGCCTGGGCCGAAGTCTGGCTGCCGGACGCCGGCTGGGTGCGCATCGACCCCACCGCCTATGTCAGCCCCGACCGCACCGCGGCCGGCGAGCGGCTGCGCCCGCCCCCGGGGCTCATCGCCACCGCCATGGTGCGGGTCGATCCGGCCCTGCTGGAGCGCGTGCGCGCGGTCTGGGACGCGGCCAACCAGCGCTGGAACGACTGGATACTGGACTACGGCCCCACCCGTCAGCTCGATCTGCTGCGGCGGCTGGGGCTGTCGGCGACGGGCTGGCAGGATGCGGCGCGGCTGCTGGGCATCGTGCTCGCCGCCGTGGCGGCGGTCGGCGTGGCCGCCCTGCTCTGGAGCCGGCCGCGGGTGGACCGTTGGCACCGGCTGCTGGCCCAGGCGGCCCGGCGTTGGGAACGCGCCGGCGTGCCCTGTCCGAACCCCCTCACCCCCGCGCGGCTGCGCATGGCCATCGCGCAGCGGGTGGGGGACGACCCCGACGGCGTGTACCCGGCCTGGGCCGAGTGGCTCGCGGCGCTCGAAGCGTCGCGCTACGATCCTGCCTGGTCCCGCTCCACCGATTCGACGATGCCGACGCTCACCCCCCTTGCCCGCCGCCTGCGCGATCTGCCCCCACCCCCTGTGCCAGACGGCGGACGGCGGCGCCTTCTGCTGGGTGCCGCGTGGGGGCTGGCCGTGGGCGCCGGCCTGGGCTTGCCGCCGGCACCGACCCTCGCGCGCAGCAAGGCGGGGCCTGCGCATGCCGCCGCGGCCGCCGCGTATGCCGAGCGCGCGGATGCCCGCGCCCTGGCCGACGCCATCGATGCCGCCGAGGCCTGGGACGACGGCTGGGCGCGCCGCTGGATTGCCCAGGCCCGGCACGACGCGCGCGCCGCGCAGCAGGTCCTGCCGCCGCCGCCCGCGGCGTTCAAGGACTGGGCGGCCTACCGCGCCCGGTTCGTCGAGCCGCGGCGCATCGCGGCCGGCGCTCGCTTTTGGGACGAGCACCGCACGGCGCTGGCGCGCGCACAGGCCGAATACGGCGTACCGGCCTGGCTGATCGTCGGGATCATCGGGGTGGAAACCCTGTACGGCCAACACCTGGGCCGCTACCGGACGCTGGACGTGCTGACCACGCTGGCGCTGGACTTCCCCGCCCAGCACCCGCGCGCCGCCGCCCGGCAGGCGTACTTCCAGGGGGAGCTGCGCGCCTTTTTGCGGCTGGCCCGGCTGTCCGGCTCTGCGCCCGACGCGTGGCGCAGCAGTTACGCCGGGGCACTGGGCTTGCCGCAGTTCATGCCCAGCAGCTGGCTGGCCCATGCGGTGGACTTCGATGGCGACGGCCGCATCGACCTGACCGCGAGCGCGGCGGATGCCATCGGCTCGGTCGCCCAATTTCTGCGGGCACACGGCTGGCAGCGCGATCTGCCCGCGCGCTATGGTGTGACCCCGCCACCCCCCGGCGAGGCGCTGACAGCCTTGCTGGCGCCGGACATCCGGCCCACCTTCACGCTGGACGAGGTGCGCACGCTCGGCGCCCAGCCGGCCGCGGAAGCGGAGGGACACCCGGGCCTGCTGGCCCTGGTGGAGCTGCAAAATGGCGATCCGGCCAATGGCGGCGCGCCGCCCACCTATGTGCTGGGCACCGAAAACTTCTTCGCCCTCACCCGCTACAACCAGAGCAGCTACTACGCGATGGCGGTGCTGGACCTGGGCCTGGCCGTCGAGCGCGCGCGGCAGGCGCGCTGATGCGCACGGGTGTCACGCATGGGTCTGGTCTGCACGGCTTCCGGGGTTTCCCCTGACGGGCGCGCGGGCGGTCGCGCGCTACCATCGGGGACACATTCGTTGATCCCGAGCAGAGGAGACCCCATGCGCATGATCCGCCAACTGGCCGCCGCCCTGGGCATCGGTGCGGCCTTGGTCGCCGGCACCGCCGCCGCCCAGTCCACGCAGTTCGTCAACGTCCTCACGGGCGGGCAAAGCGGCGTTTATTACCCCGTCGGCGTCGCGCTGTCGCAGATCTACGCCAAGGAGATCCCCAACGCCCGCAGCACGGCCCAGGTGACGCGCGCCTCGGCCGAAAACCTCAACCTGCTGCAATCGGGGCGCGGCGAAGTCGCCTTCACGCTGGCCGATGCACTGTCCGACGCCTGGAAGGGCAATGAGGAAGCCGGCTTCAAGCAAAAACTCGACAAGCTGCGCGGCGTCTCGGGCCTGTACAACAACTACATCCAGATCGTGGCCAACGCCGACTCGGGTATCCGCACCCTGGCCGATTTGAAGGGCAAGCGCGTCTCGGTCGGGGCGGCGCGCTCCGGCACCGAGCTCAACGCGCGCGAGATCCTCAAGGCCGCGGGCCTGTCCTACAGCGACCTGGCCAAGGTGGAGTACCTGCCTTTCGGCGAATCGGTGGAGCTGATGAAAAACCGCCAGCTCGACGCCACGCTGCAGTCCGCGGGCATGGGGGTGGCCTCCATCCGCGACCTGGCCACGGCGATCAAGATCGTGGTCGTCCCCGTGCCGGCCGATGTGGTGGCCAAGGTGGGCGACCCGGCCTACCAGCCCGCGGTCATTCCGGCCAACACCTACATCGGCCAGACCGCGGATGTGCCGACGGCGGCCATCCCCAACTTTCTGGTCACCCACGCCGGCGTGCCCGAGGATGTGGTCTACCGCATGACCAAGGCGATGTACGACAACCTGGACACCCTGTACGCCGCCCACAACGCCGCGCGCGCCATCAAGCGCGAGAACGCGCTCAAGGGCATGCCGGTGCCGCTGCACCCGGGCGCCGAGCGTTACTACCGCGAGGTCGGTCTGCTGAAGTGATCGCCGCATGAACGCCGCCACGGACACCCCACCGGCGGCCACCCCCTCCCATCGGGCCGACCTGCGCGGCCCGATTTTTTGGGTGGCCCTCGCCTTCGCCGCTTTTCAGCTCTGGATGGCGGCCTTCCATTCCCTGTCCAGCCAGGTCATCCGGGCCATGCACGTCGGCTTCGTGCTGTGGCTGGTGTTCCTGCTGTATCCGCCGTTCCGGCAGCACCCGGGCTGGCTCGGTCGGGCCGGACGGGCCCTGGGCTGGGGCCTGGGCCTTGCCGGCCTAGGCACGGGGCTCTACCAATGGGTGTTCGAGGCCGACCTCACCCAGCGCGCCGGCGAACTGGCGGGTTGGGACTGGTGGGTCGGCATCGTCGCGATCGCCCTGGTCTTCGAAGCGGCCCGGCGCGTGATGGGCTGGGGTTTGCCCATCATCTGCGCGGTCTTTCTGGCCTATGGCGCGTTCGGGCAACACCTGCCGGGCGCGCTGGCCCACCGCGGCTACGACTGGGAGATCCTCATCGCCACGCTGGGCTTTGGCACCGAGGGGATCTACGGCACACCGACCTATGTGTCGTCGACCTACATCTTTCTGTTCATCCTGTTCGGCGCGTTTCTGGAGCAGGCGGGCATGGTGCGGCTGTTCACCGACTTTGCCATGGGGACGGTGGGCCACTCGCGCGGCGGGCCGGCCAAGGTGGCGGTGATCTCGTCGGGCCTGATGGGCACGATCAACGGCTCCGGCGTCGCCAACGTGGTGACGACGGGGCAGTTCACCATCC
This sequence comes from Tepidimonas fonticaldi, assembly GCF_001675355.1. Classification (NCBI taxonomy): domain Bacteria; kingdom Pseudomonadati; phylum Pseudomonadota; class Betaproteobacteria; order Burkholderiales; genus Tepidimonas; species Tepidimonas fonticaldi. The sequence continues at coordinate 33,538 of NZ_LZDH01000066.1, forward strand.
CGCTGATGAAGCGCTTTGGCTACAGCCCGGCGTTTGCCGGCGGCGTCGAGGCCACCTCCAGCATGGGCGGACAGATCATGCCGCCGGTGATGGGGGCGGTGGCCTTCATCATGGCCGAGACGATCAACGTGCCCTATCTGGCCATCGTCAAGGCGGCGCTGATCCCGGCGATCCTGTACTTCGTGACGGCGTTTTGGATGGTGCACCTGGAGGCCGGGCGCAAGGGCCTGATGGGCCTGCCCCGGGAGCAGTGCCCCGATCCGTGGGCCGCGGTGCGCGAACGCTGGCACCTGCTGCTGCCGCTGGCCTGTCTGGTCGCGCTGCTGTTCTCCGGCTACACGCCGATGTTTTCCGGGACGGTGGGGCTGGCCCTGACGGTGGTGCTGATCTTTGGGGCCGCGGTGATGCAGGGCGTGCGCGGACTGCCGCTGCGGGTGCTGTTCTGGGTGCTGCTGGCGCTGGCGTGCAGCGGGTTCTTCCGGTTTGGGGTGGGGACCTTTTTCGTGGTGACGGCGGCGCTGGTGGGGCTGACCTATGTGCTGCGCGTCGGGGCGGATGCCCGCTGGACGGCGCTGCAAGCGCTGGTGGACGGCGCGCGCCATGCGCTGCCGGTGGCATCGGCCTGCGCGCTGGTGGGGGTCATCATCGGCGTCATCAACCTGACGGGCGTGGCGGCCGAAATCGGCGGGCACGTCATCGCCATCGGCCGGGACAACCTGCTGCTGGCCCTGTTTTTGACCATGCTGACTTGCCTGGTGCTGGGCATGGGCATCCCCACGATCCCCAACTACATCATCACCAGCTCGCTGGCGGCGCCGGTGCTGCTGGAGCTGGGCGTGCCGCTGATCGTGTCGCACATGTTCGTGTTCTATTTCGGCATCATGGCCGATCTGACACCCCCGGTGGCGCTGGCTGCGTTTGCCGCAGCCCCGATCGCCCGCGAGTCGGGCTTGAAGATCAGCCTCAATGCCGTGCGGGTCGCCGTGGCCGGGTTCGTGGTGCCGTATATCGCGGTGTACAGCCCGGCGCTGATGCTGCAGGGTGACCCGACCTGGCTGGCCGTCGTGTGGGTGGTGTTCAAGGCGCTGGTGGCCATCGGCCTGTGGGGCGCGGGGGCGATCGGCTTTTTGTGGGGCCCGCTGGCGTGGTGGGAGCGGGTCTGGGCCATCGTCGCGGCCAGCCTGCTGGTGATGGCACTGCCGGTCACGGACGAAGCCGGTCTGGCGGGCACCGTGGCGTTGCTACTGTGGCACGGCCTGCGCCGGCGCCGCCGCCCGCCGGTGCGGGCGGGTTGAGCGGCGGCCATGGCCGGGCCCACTGCCTGGGCGCTGTGTCTGCTGTGGGCGGCCTCGGCCGCGGACCTGCCACCCACGGACGGGGGACCGCCGCTGGGCGCCGAAGTCGTGCTGCGAGCGCGCACCGTGACGCTGGCGTGGACGCATTCCATCGAGCGCGTGCGGTGGGAGGAGTCCTACACCCTGCTCGCCCCCACCGACACCGGACAGCGCTGCGCCCCCGCGCGGGACGGCGCCCTGTGCCCGCTGTGGGCCCGGGTGCGGGGATCGGGCGCGGGGATGGAGCCGGCGCCGGACGCCGTGTGGCGCGATGGCGGCTATGAATGGTCGCCGCCCCCCGCCGCCCTGCCCGCCCTGCGGCTGATGCACTCGGCCTACACGGCCGACTACACGCTGTGCCTGGACGGCCGGTGCCGGCCGCTGCGCGAGTGGGCCGGCCCAGTCCCGTCCGGCGCCAGCGCGTCCGACGCAGGCGTAGTGCGGCTGCGCCCGTGCCGGGCAACCGGCGACGGTCCGGCAAGCGGGGGCGTCATCAGGTCGACACCGGCAGCAAAAAGGTCTGACTGATGCGCGTGCCCAGCGCGTTGACCCGCTCCAGAAACTGCGTCAGGAAGGCGTGCAGGCCATTGGCCAGAATCTCGTCGATGCGGGCGAAGCGCAACTCGGCGCGCAGCCGGCCGGCGTGGCGCTCGGTCTCGGCCGAGTGGTCGTTGCGCACAGCCTCCAGGTTGCGCACCACCTCGTCCAGACAGGCCGTCAGGCTGCGCGGCATGTCCCGGCGCAGGATGAGCAACTCGGCCACCCGCTCGGGCGTGATCACGCTGCGGTAGACCTTGCGGTAGATCTCGAAGGCGCTGACGCTGCGCAGTATGCTGCTCCAGTGGTAGAAGTCCAGCGTCGGATCGGCGGCCGACAGGGGGCCGGCGGGTGTGGCCACCTCGGGCGCCGCGGCATGGAACTTGACGTCCAACATGCGCGCGGTGTTGTCGGCCCGCTCCAAAAACGTGCCCATGCGCAGGAAGTGAAAGGCCTCGTCCTGCAGCATGGTGCCGTAGGCCACCCCGCGCGAGACGTGCGAGCGGAACTTGACCCACTCGAAAAAATGCCCCGGATCGCGCTCGAAGTCGCCCGCACGCAACAGGCGCTGCAGTTCCAGCCAGGTCTGGTTTTGGGTCTCCCACATCTCGGTGGTGAGCACGCCGCGCACGGCACGGGCGTTTTCCCGCGCCGCGCGCAGGCACGAGAAGATGCTCGACGGGTTGTGCTCGTCGCGCACCATGAAGTGCAGCACGTCGCGCGCGCTGATCTCGCCATACTGGTATTGGTAGGCGGGCATCAGCTCGCTGATGCGCAACAGCCCCTCCCAGCCTTGCCGCGCCACCGCGTCGGACTGCGGCAGCAGCGAGGTCTGGTAATGCACGTCCAGCATGCGGGCGGTGTTTTCGGCGCGTTCGGTGTAGCGCGCCATCCAGAACAGGTGATCGGCGGTGCGGGACAGCATGTCGGCCTCCAGAAAAATCGGGCAAGGGTTGGGGTCAGGCTTCCAGCACCCAGGTGTCCTTGGTACCGCCGCCCTGCGATGAGTTGACGACCAGCGACCCCTCGCGCAGCGCGACGCGCGTCAGGCCCCCGGGCACCATCTGCACGGTCTTGCCGGACAGCACGAAGGGGCGCAGGTCGATGTGCCGCGGCGCGATCCCCTGCTCGACATAGGTAGGGCAGGTGGACAGCGACAGGGTCGGCTGAGCGATGTAGTGCTCGGGGCGGGCGCGCAGCGCCGCGCGAAAGTGCTCGATCTCCGCCGCCGTGGCCGCGGGGCCGACCAGCATGCCGTAGCCACCGGCGCCGTGCACCTCCTTGACGACCAGCTCGGGCAGGTGGTCCAGGATGTAGGCCAGGTCTTGCGGATCGCGCCCCAGGTAGGTGGGCACGTTGGCGAGGATGGGCGACTCCCCCAAGTAGAACTCGATCATCTTGGGCACATAGGGGTAGAGGGACTTGTCGTCCGCCACACCGGTGCCGATCGCGTTGCACAGGGTCACGTTGCCGCGGCGGTAGGCGTCCAGCAGCCCGGCGCAACCCAGGGTGGAATCGGGCCGAAACGCCAGCGGATCCAGAAAATCGTCGTCGATGCGACGATAGATCACATCCACCCGCTGCGGCCCGCGCGTTGTGCGCATGTAGACGAAGCCGTCGCGCACGAACAGGTCCTGGCCCTCCACCAGCTCCACCCCCATCTGCTGGGCCAGGAAGGCATGCTCGAAATACGCGCTGTTGTAGATGCCCGGCGTCATGACGACGACGGTGGGCTCGGCCGTGTGGCTGGGGGCCACGGCGCGCAGCGTCTCCAGCAGCAGGTCCGGGTAGTGCGCCACCGGGGCGACGCGGTGGTCGCGGAGCAGCTCGGGGAACAGCCGCATCATCATGTTGCGGTCCTCGAGCATGTAGCTCACCCCGGAGGGCACGCGCAGGTTGTCCTCCAGCACGTAGTACTGGGCTTCGCCCGCGCCGCCTGGTATTGGTGCACGCACGATATCAATGCCCGCAATGTGGGCATAGACGCCCATCGGCACGTCAACGCCCACCATTTCGGGGCGAAACTGGGCATTGCGCTCCACCTGCTCGCGCGGCACGACGCCGGCGCGCAAAATCTCCTGCCCGTGGTAGATGTCGTGGATGAAGCGGTTGAGCGCCGTGACCCGCTGCACCAGCCCGCGCTGCAACAACTGCCATTCGTGCGCGGGGATCACGCGGGGGATCAGATCGAAGGGGATCAGGCGCTCCGTGCCCGCGCCGTCCTCGTCCTTGTCGCCGTAGACGGCAAAGGTGATGCCGACGCGGCGAAAGATCATTTCCGCCTCCTCCCGCCATGCGGCCATGCGCTGCGGCGGTTGCTGGGCCAGCCAGCGGGCATAGGCGGCGTAGTGGGGGCGCACGCCGCCGTCGGCGGCGGTCATTTCGTCGTATCCGGTGCGGGGGGCTGGGGTCATGGTCGGGTCCCTGGGCGTTTGCGGCGCGGAACGAAGCCGGCGCTCGCCCCGCGGTCTGCAGTCCATGGTAGCAAGGCGCGGGCCAGCCGGCGCACCGGGTGAGGGTCCACGCAACGGCGCGCCGGCCCACCGTGACGTCTCACCAAGCGGTCACATAAGGCCGGTACGCTGTGGCGCTCTGCCATGAACGCCATGGATACGCCCATCCTGACCCTGCCCGGCGCCTCGGCGCCACCCGACCCGCATAGCGTGCGCACCCTGCTGCGCGCGGGCACGCTGCACATGCACCTGCAACCCATCGTGGACGCCGCGGCGCGCCGCGTCGTCGGGCACGAGGCTCTGGTGCGCACACCCGCCGGCTGCGCCTGGCGCACGCCGGACACGCTGTTTGCCGCCGCCCGGCGCGAAGGCTGCACGCTGGAGCTGGAACACGCCTGCCTGGTCGCGGCCTTGGCGCGCCGTCACGATACGCCCGGACCCAGGCAACTGTTCGTCAACCTGAGCGCGCAGGCGCTGGTGCACGGTGCGCTGCGCATGGGTGGGGGGCCGGGCGCGGCGGATCCGCTGCAGACGGCGGGCTTGGACCTGGCCGGTGTGGTGCTGGAGCTGACCGAACATGAGCGGGTGCACGACCTGGCCGCCGTGCAGGAGGCGCTGTCGGTCTGGCGTGCCGCGGGCGCCGCGCTGGCGCTGGACGATTTCGGCGACGGGCGCTCCAGCCTGCGGCTGTGGTCGGAGCTGCGCCCGGAATACGTCAAGATCGACAAATACTTCGTGCGCCGGGTGCACCAGGAGGGCCACAAGCTCAAGACCCTGCGCGCGCTGCAGCAACTGGCGGACACCTTTGGCTCGCGCCTGATCGCCGAAGGCGTGGAAGAGGCGGACGAGCTGATGGTGCTGCGCGATCTGGGAATCCCGTTCGTGCAGGGCTATCTGCTGGGGCATCCGCGCGCCGAGCCCACCCCCGACGTGCCCGCGGCGGCGCTGGCGGTGCTGGACAGCCGCGAGATCGCCGTGCTGCCGGAAGACCGCCCCGTCATCCACCGCGGGCTGACGGCCCGTACCTTGCTGGTCGATGCGCCGGCCCTGCCCGCCGACGCCACGCACGAGGACGCGCTGGAGCTGTTTCACCAACACCCCGAGCTGGAGGCCGCGGCGCTGGTGGCCGGCGGCTACCCCGTCGGCCTGATCGCCCGGCGCACGCTGCAGGAGCTGTCGATGCAGCGCTACTTCCGGGATTTGTACGGCCGCCGCCCGTGCCTGCTGCACGCCAGCGCCGACCCGCTGTGCGTGGATGTGCACACCCCCATCGAGCAGCTCACGCAGGTGCTGACCTCACCCGATCAGCGCTATCTGCGCGACGGCTTCATCATCACCGAAGGCGGCCGCTACCTGGGTCTGGGCACGGGCGAGCAGCTCGTGCGCCGCGTGACCGAGGCGCGTATCGAGGCCGCCCGCCACGCCAACCCGCTGACCTTCCTGCCCGGCAATGTGCCGCTGACCCTGCACATCGAGCGGCTGCTGGACCACGGCGAGGCCTTCACCGCCTGCTATGCGGATCTGAACCACTTCAAAGCCTTCAACGACCACTACGGCTATTGGCGCGGCGATGAGATGATCCGCCTGCAAGCCCGCTGCCTGACGGGCGCCTGCGATCCGAGGCGGGACTTCATCGGGCATGTCGGCGGCGACGACTTCGTGCTGCTGATGCAAAGCGCCGACTGGCACGCCCGCCTGCTGGCGGCCGTGGAGCGCTTCAACCGTCTGGCCCGCGATCTGTACGACCCCGCGGCCCGGCAGGCCGGCGGCATCCTGGCCGAGGACCGGCACGGGGTGATGCGCTTTCACGGCTTGACGACCGTGAGCATCGGCGTGGTGCGCGTGGCCCCCGGCCGCTACCGCAATGCGGAGCAGGTGGCCAGCGCGGCGGCGGCCGCCAAACACCTGGCCAAGCAGGCCGAGCGCGGCATCCATGTGGTCGCGGAGGACCGGGAGGCCGCCCCGGCCGGCGGTCAATCCGCGCCGGCGTCCGACGCCGCATCGGCGCGGGGGTTTTCGGTGCCGGCGGCGCCCGCGTGTGGCACGGCGTGCCAGTAGCGCGGTGCCCGGGCCCGTTCGCAGGCCAAGGCGGCCGGGTCTGCGCTGCGCCAGGTGACCGCCCCGCAGGTCGGGGTATCCGCCCAGGGAATGCCTCGCGCCTGCAGCCGCTGCAGGACCGCCGGGTGCGGATGACCATAGCGGTTGCGCCAACCCGCCTGAATGACCACCGCGCGGGGGCGAAGCGCATCCAGCCAGACGGCCCCCGTGGAGGTGCGGCTGCCGTGGTGCGCCGCGACCAACAGGCCGGTGCGCAGCGTCGGATCGGCCGCGACCAGGGCCGCTTCCTCCTCCTGGCGGATATCCCCGACCAGCAGGGCCGCGTGCTCGCCCTGACCGATGCGCAGCACGCAGGAGCGGGCGTTGTCGCCTCCCTGTCGCGGCGGCACCCAGTCGGGCGCTGGCGGGTGCAGAAATTCGAAGGACACGCCGTCCCACGCCCACGACACACCGGCCGCACACGTCTGCACCGGGCCCGCATGCCGCGCCCCGGGGTCGAAGGATGCCCACCAGGTGGCGGTGGGGAAGGCCTGGGCCAGCGTCGCCAGTCCCCCCGCGTGGTCGCTGTCGTCGTGGCTGATGACGACCGCGTCGGGCACGCTGCCCAGGGCGCGCAGCCACGGCAGCAGCACGCGCTCGGCCGCATCGCTGCGCCCCATCGGCGGGCCGCTGTCGAACACCAAGGTGTGGCGGGCGGTGCGCACGATGGCGGCACTGCCCTGCCCCACGTCGGGCAGCAGCACCTCGAACGCCCCGGGCGGCGGCGTGGCGGGCCGGAAAGCCAGCACGGGCCACAGCAGCCACAGTCCCCACACCCGCCAGCGCCACGGGGCGCGCCACACCAGCAACACTGCCCCGGCGCAGGCGGCTACGGCCAACGGCAAGGGCGGCGCCGGCCGCTCCCACACGGCCAGGGGCCACGCCGCCAGCCAGCGCAGGACGGCCAGCAACGCCTGGGCCAGCCACGCGGCGGCGTCCCACAAGGGCGCGACGGCGACACCCGCCAGCGCCACCGGCGTCAAGGCCCATGTCACCCAGGGAATGGCGATCAGATTGGCCAGCAGGCCGATGACGGACACCTGGCCAAACAACAACAACGTCAGCGGTGCCAGCGCCACGGTGATGAGGGCCTGCACCCGCAACAGCCCCATGACCGCATGGTGCAGGCGCTGCCCCAGGCCGGTGGGTTGCCACGCCGCCCCGCCCTGGCCAAACAGCACCGCCACGGCGACGAAGCTCAGCCAAAAGCCCGGCTGCAACAAGGCCCAGGGATCGAGCACCACCGCCACCACCATGGCGGCCAACCAGGTCGCGCCCCACGGCCAGCGTCGCCCGCTCAAGCGCAGGGCCACGACCAGCGCGAGCATGCTCACCGTGCGCTGGGCGGGCACGCCCCAGCCCGCGAACAGGGCATAGGCCGTGGCCAGTGCCACGCCCCCCACCCCCGCGGCCACGGGCACCGGCCAGCGCAACAGCACGGCGGGCCAGCGCCGCCCCACACCCCGCCAGACGAGCCCCACCGCCACGGTGGCGATCACCGCGAACATCGTCACGTGCAGGCCCGAGATGGAGACCAAATGGGCCACGCCCGTGGCGCGGATCGCCGCCCACTCCGCGGCAGGGATCGCCCCCTGGTCGCCCGTGACCAAGGCCGCGACCAGCCCGACCGCCGCCAGCTCGTGTCCGGGCTGGAGCCGCTCCACGATCGCATCGCGCACGATCGTGCGGGCCCGCTCCACCGGGTAGCGCCAGGAGTCGTCGGCAAGGCGGCGCGGGGCATCGTGCCGCCCGCCCTCCGACACGCTGCCCGTGGCGACGATGCCCTCGCGCCACAGCCAGGCTTCGGCATCGAAGCCATGCGGATTGGCCAGCCCGCGCGGCGCGCGCAAGCGCAGGCTGCCCTGCCACGTCTCGCCGGGCAGCACCCGCGGCACGGCGGCTTCGCCGCGCACGGCACCAAACGGCCGCCAACTCAGTCGGATCGTGCCCCGAATCGGCAGGTCGTGGCCGTCGCGCGTGCGGGCCTGCAGCACCTGGGCTTCGAACGCCACGCTCTGGGCGCCACGGCTGGGCATGGCCGTCACCTGCCAGACCGCATGCACGAGCGCACCGTCCGCAGCCGGCGGCAACGCCTGGGCGGCAAACCCGACGGCCCGCCCGCCCGTGGCGGCAAAGGCCAGCGCGGCCGCGACCGGCAACCAACCCCACCGGCTGCGGGGCCAGTGTCGCATCGCCCGCATCAGCCCGACGCCCGCCATCAACGCCAGCAGCGCCAGCGCCACATAACCCCAAACCGGCCAGAGCGACGCCTGCGTGAGCTGCAACGCCGTCCCCAGGACCCAGCCGAGCGCGGCCGGCCCCCAGACCCGGCGGACGGCGGCCGCCCCCGTCTGGATCCACGCGCCCTCCGGCATGGCGCGATCTTTGCTTGGTTCTATCGCGGGCGGCCCCGAATGCGCCCGATGCCCGATCGGCATGTCCCCCTCCCTGTTCTTCCCTTCGCCAGAGCACCATGGCCATCCACGTCGCGCTCCGCCACGTCACCCATTATCGATACGACCGGCTCGTCCGCCTGGGCCCGCAGGTGGTGCGTCTGCGCCCGGCACCGCACAGCCGCACGCGCATCCTGTCCTACACCCAGCGCGTCGCGCCGGAGCCGCACTTCATCAACTGGCAGCAGGACCCGTTTGCCAACTACCAGGCGCGGCTGGTGTTTCCCCAACCCACGCGGGAGTTTCAGGTCACCGTCGAGCTGGTGGCCGAGATGGCGGTGTTCAACCCGTTCGACTTTTTTCTGGAGCCGTCGGCGGAGCACTACCCCTTTGCCTACGCGCCAGAGCTGGCGGCCGAACTCGCCCCCTATCTGGCGCGCGCGCCGCTGACGCCGCGGTTGCAGGCCTACCTGGATGACATCGAGCGCGGCCCGCGGCGCACGGTGGATTTTCTGGTCGATCTGAACCGCCGGCTGCAACAGGACATTGCCTACACCATCCGGCTGGAGCCGGGCGTGCAGACCCCGGAGGAGACGCTGGAAAAAGCCAGCGGATCCTGCCGCGACAGCGGCTGGCTGCTCGTGCAACTGTTGCGCCATCTGGGGCTGGCGGCGCGCTTCGTCTCGGGCTATCTGATCCAGCTGGCCCCGGACGTCAAAGCGGTCGATGGCCCGAGCGGCCCCGAGGCCGACTTCACCGACCTGCACGCCTGGTGCGAGGTGTTTCTGCCGGGCGCGGGCTGGATCGGGCTGGACCCCACGTCCGGCCTGCTTGCCGGGGAAGGCCACATCCCGCTCGCCTGCACGCCGCAACCGTCCAGCGCCGCCCCGATCGAGGGTGTGCTGGACGAGTGCGAGGTGGACCTTCAGCACGAAATGTCGGTGGTGCGCATCCACGAATCGCCGCGCGTCACCAAGCCCTACACCGAGGCCCAGTGGCAGGCCATCGACGCACTGGGCCACCGGGTGGACGCCGCGCTGATCGCGGGCGATGTGCGGCTGACGATGGGCGGCGAGCCGACGTTCGTCGCCACGCGCGACCGCGACGCCGCGGAATGGAATACCGATGCGCTGGGCCCCACCAAGCGGACTTATGCGACCGAGCTGCTGCACCGCTTGCGGGACCGCTATGGCCGCGGCGGTTTTCTGCACCTGGGACAGGGCAAGTGGTATCCGGGCGAGCAACTGCCGCGCTGGGCGCTGTCGCTGGGCTGGCGCGCGGACGGCGAGCCGTGCTGGCGCAATCCCGACCGGCTGGCCGACGAACGCATGCCCGCCGCCTACACCGCCGAGGACGCCCGCCGGTTTGCCGTCGCGCTGGCGCGGCGGCTGGGGTTGACGACGCAAACCCTCCAGCCGGCCTACGAGGACACCTGGTACTACCTGTGGCGCGAGCGGCGCTTGCCGGTCAATGTGGACCCCTTCGACGCCCGGCTGGACGATCCGCTGGAGCGGGCGCGCCTGCGGCGCGTGTTCCAGCAGGGGCTCGCGGCCGAGGTGGGCTATGTGCTGCCCCTGGAGGCGACCGAGCGGGGCTGGCGCACAGGACCCTGGTTCGTGCGTGACGAGCGGCTGTACCTGGTGCCCGGCGACTCCCCCATGGGCTACCGGCTGCCGCTGGATTCCCTGCCCTGGGCGGCGCCCAGCGACCAACCGCTGTGGATCCCCGCCGACCCCTTTGCCGCCACCAGCCCGCTGCCTGGTGCGACGGCACTGCGGCGACAGTTCGCCACTGCCGTCCAGAGCCGCAGTACAGCGGAGCCGCACCGATACCCCCTGCCGGGCGAATCGGCCGCCGGCGTGGTGCGCACCGCGCTGTGCGTGGAGGCGCGCGATCCCCAACGCGCCAACGGCCCAGCTGCCGAAGCCACCGCGGGCGGGCACAGCCGCCACCTGTACGTATTCATGCCGCCCCTGGCGCGGCTGGAGGACTACCTGGCCCTGCTGGCAGCCGTGGAAGCGACGGCCGAACAGCTCGATGTGCGCATCGTCCTCGAAGGCTATCCCCCGCCGCGTGACCCGCGCCTGAAATGGCTGCAGGTCACGCCGGACCCCGGCGTCATCGAGGTCAACATCCACCCCGCCCACGACTGGGACGAACTGGTGGAACACACCGAGTTTCTGTACGACGCGGCGCACCAAACCCACCTGTGCGCCGAGAAGTTCATGACCGACGGTCGCCACAGCGGCACGGGCGGAGGCAACCACTTCGTGCTGGGCGGGGCGACGCCGGCGGACTCGCCCTTTTTGCGCCGCCCCGAACTGCTGGCCAGCCTGATCGCCTACTGGCACAACCACCCGTCGCTGTCGTATCTGTTTTCGGGCTTGTTCATCGGCCCGACCAGCCAAGCCCCACGGGTGGACGAGGCGCGCGACGACCAGCTCTACGAGTTGGAGATCGCGCTCGAGGCGATGGCCCGCGCGCGCACGATCTACGGCGACGCCATGCCGCCCTGGCTGGTCGATCGCACCCTGCGCAACATCCTGATCGACGTCACCGGCAACACCCACCGCAGCGAGTTTTGCATCGACAAGCTGTATTCGCCCGACGGCCCCACGGGCCGGCTGGGCCTGCTGGAACTGCGCGCCTTCGAAATGCCACCGCATGCGCGCATGAGCGTGGTGCAGCAGCTGCTGCTGCGCGCGCTCGTGGCGCGCTTCTGGGACGATCCGTGGCAAGGGCGGCTGACGCGCTGGGGCACCGCGCTGCACGACCGCTTCCTGCTGCCCACCTTCGTGCGCATGGACTTCGAGGACGTGCTGGCGGATCTGGCGCGTCACGGCTTTGCATTCGAGATGGCCTGGTTCGAGCCGCATTTCGAGTTCCGCTTCCCCCTGGTCGGCGATCTGCAGGTGCGCGGCATCGAGCTGACGCTGCGCCACGCGCTGGAGCCCTGGCATGTGATGGGCGAAGAAGGCGCCATCGGTGGGACCGTGCGCTACGTCGATTCGTCGCTGGAGCGGCTGGAGGTGCGCGTCAGCGGCTGGAACGACCACCGCTACGTGGTGACGGTCAACGGCCATGCCTTGCCGCTGCAGCCCACGGGCACTGCGGGCGAGTATGTCGCGGGCGTGCGCTACAAGGCGTGGAATCCGCCGTCGTCGCTGCACCCCACCATCGGCGTCCACGCCCCGCTGACCTTCGACGTGGTCGACACCTGGAACGGGCGCTCGCTGGGCGGCGGCCAATACCACGTGGCCCATCCCGGCGGACGCAACTACGAGACGCTGCCCGTCAACGCCTACGAGGCGGAGAGCCGGCGGCTGGCGCGCTTCTTCCGCTTCGGGCACACGCCCGGCCCGATCACGGTCACCCCCGCCACCCCGAGCCGCGAGTTCCCCTTCACGCTGGATCTGCGGCGCGTCTGACGTTTGCACCGCCTAGGCGCGTGGTTCGGCGATACTCCCGGTGGTGAATCGTGTGACCCTTCCCTCCTCCTCGAACCGCCCGCTGCACGGCCACGCCGGCGCCCTTGCGCGGCCCAGCGAACAGGCGGCCGCCTGGGGGGAGCCGTTTCCGCCCGGTCACTTCGACGAGTGGCGCAGTGGTGCGCTCGATGCCTGCGGCCTGTCGCCGGCCTGGGCGCAGTTCTTTGACGAGCTGGGCCCCGGCGGGCTGGACGAGTTGCCCGCGCTCGCCAGCGCCCTGGAGCGGCAGATTCGCGACAACGGCATCACCTACAACGTCTATGCGGATGCGGACAACCCCCAGCGCCCGTGGTCGCTGGATTTGTTTCCCTTCATCGTCGCGCCGCAGGACTGGGCGCACCTGGAGGCCGGCATCCTGCAGCGCGTACGGCTGCTGGACGCCGTGCTGGCCGACCTGTACGGCCCGCGCACGCTGCTGCGCGACGGGCTGATTCCGCCCGCGCTGGTGCAAGGGCACCCCGGCTACCTGCGCGCCATGCACGGCGTGCGCCCGCCCGGGGACACCTGGTTGCACATCGCCGCCTTCGACCTCGCCCACGGCCCCGACGGGCAGTGGTGGGTGGTCTCGCAGCGCACCCAGGCCCCGTCCGGGCTTGGCTATCTGCTGGAAAACCGCCTCGCCATCGGTCGCCTGTTTTCCGGGGCCTTCGAGGGCCTGCGGGTGCAGCGGCTGGCCGCGAGTTACCGGGCGCTCATGCGCGGGCTGGCGGCGCTGTCGCCGCGCGGGGCCGAATCGCGCATCGCCCTGCTGACGCCCGGCCCGTACAACGAAACTTACTTCGAACACGCCTTCCTGGCGCGCTACCTGGGCCTGCCGCTCGTCGAGGGCAGCGATCTGGTCGTGCGCGACCGCCGGCTCTACCTCAAGACCCTGCAGGGGCTGGAGCCGGTCGATGTGCTCATCAAACGGCTGGACGACGAGTGGCTGGACCCGCTGGAGCTGCGCGCGGACTCCACGCTGGGCGTGCCGGGTCTGCTGCAGGCCGTGCGCGCCGGCCACCTGCTGCTGGCCAACGCCCCGGGGTCGGCGCCGCTGGAGTCGCCGGCGCTGCTCGGCTTTCTGCCGGCGATCCACGAGCGCTGGTTCGGCGCGCCGCTCAGCCTGCCGTCCTTGCCCACCTGGTGGTGCGGCGAGGCGGCCGCGCTGGCGGATGCGCTGCCCCGGCTGGATCGGGCCGTGGCCAAGCCCACCCGCCCCGACCGCGACATCGAGACCCTGCTCGGCCCCAGCCTGTCCCCGAGCGAGCGGGAGGCACTGGCCGAGCGCATCCGCCAACGGCCCGAGGACTTCACGCTGCAAGCCTATCTGCCGCTGTCGCAACAACCGGCGTGGCGCCAGGGCCGCATCGTGCCGCGCTCGGCCATGCTGCGCGTGTTCGCCCTGGCCGACGGTCCGCGCTCGTGGCGGGTGCTGCCCGGCGGGCTGGTCCGGCTGGCCCCCGGCGGGCAGCAGATCGTCTCCATGCAGCGCGGGGGCAGCAGCGCCGATTGCTGGGTCCGCACCCACGGTGACATCGACCGCACGAGCTTGCTGCGCCAGGCGCCCAGCACCCTGTCGCTGGCGCTGCACAAGCGGCCCGTGACCAGCCGCGCCGCGGAGAACCTGTTCTGGCTGGGGCGCTACAGCGAGCGCGCCGAAAACACCGTCCGGCTGGCCCGCATCGCGCTGCAGGGCCTGCGCGGGGAGGACGCGAGCGACCCCGCCGTACTGGCCTGGCTGACCGCCTGCGTGCGGCACAGCGGGCTGGTGCTGCCCCAGGTGCCGGATGCCACCCAGGCCCCACGGGTGTTTGCGCGCGCCCTGGTGGCCCAGTTGGGCGCCGACAGCGGCGCCACCAGCGTCGGCTTCAACCTGCGGGCGCTGCGCCGCGCCGCCGATCAGGTGCGCGAGCGCCTCTCGCAAGAGCAGCGCAAACTGATCGATGCGCTGGCCACGGATTTCGACGACCGCTGCCGGGCGTGGGCACGACGGGCCGATGGCGGCGAGGCCGAGGTCTTCGCCGTTCTGGAGGACACGAGCGAACGCCTGTCCGCCATCACCGGCGCGCAGGTCGATCGCATGGTGCGCGACGACGGCTGGCGGCTGCTGAGCATCGGACGGCTGATCGAGCGCGTCGCCGCGCTGGCGCACGCGCTGGCCGCCGCCCTGCAAACCGGTGCGATCGACAGCGACGCCGGCTACGAGGCCCTGCTCGGGCTGTTCGACAGCACCATCACCTTCCACGCCTTGTACCAGCAGCGCCGCGATTTGGTGGCGCTGCTCGACCTGCTGGTCACCCACCGCGACAACCCGCGCGCGCTGGCCTGGGTGCTCTCGACGCTGCGCGCGCGGGTGCGCAAGCTGCCGCAGAGCGAACGCGCGGCGGGGCAGGATCTGCTGGCGATGTTGCCGGACCCGGACGGCTGGGACCTGGTGACGCTCAGCGGGGCCAAGGGCGGGTACGGCCCCGCGGCGGCGACCACGCATTTGCGCCTGATCGAGCTGCTGCAGACCTGCGAGTCGTCCGTGTTGGACCTGTCGGAGCGGCTGGGGCGCACCTACTTCAGCCACGCGGACGCCACCGCGCAGACCCTGCTGGCCTGACCGCTGCCATGCGCCTGCACATCCGCCACCACACCCAGTACCGCTACCACAGCCCGGTGGTGTCGTCCCACCACATCGCCATCCTGCACCCGCGTGACGCGGCCGGCCAGCGGGTCGTCTCCCACCGCCTGACCGTCGACCCCGTACCGGCCTATCAAACGCAGGAGGTGGACGTCTACGGCAATCGGCGCACGCTGTTTGCCATCGACCGGCCGCACACGGCCCTCGAGGTCGTGGCCGAGTCCGTGGTCGACACCCAGGCGCCGGAGCAACCCCAGACCGACGAGCCCTGGGAGCAGGTGCGCGACCGGCTGCGCTACCGGGCGGGGGCGCCGTATCGCCCGGAGGCGGAGTTCGTTTACGCCTCCCCCCACATTCCCCGCGAGGCGCTGGTCGATACCGACCTGATCGCCTACGCCCGGGCCAGTTTCCCCCCGGGCGGTGGGTGGCTTGCGGGCTGCCGCGATCTGACCGCCCGGCTGCACGCGGATCTGGCCTACGCCCCGGCGAGTACCGAGGTGCACACGCCGCTGCTGGCGGCGTTTCGCCAGCGTCGCGGGGTGTGTCAGGACTTCGCCCATGTGCTGATCGCTGCGTTGCGCGCGCTGGGCCTGCCCGCACGGTACGTCAGCGGCTATCTGCTGACCCAGCCGCCGCCGGGCCAGCCCCGCCTGGTGGGGGCCGATGCATCCCACGCCTGGGTTGGGGTGCCCTGGGGCGAACGCTGGTTCGACCTCGACCCGACCAACCGGCGCTGGGGCTGCGACCGGCCCGACGAGGGCTATGTCACCGTCGCCACGGGCCGCGATTACGGCGACGTCTCACCGCTGCGGGGAGTGATCCAGGGCGGTGGCGCGCACGCGCTGCGCGTGGCCGTCACCGTCGCGCCTCCGCAGGAATGGGCGGCGCTCGACTGGGCCGCGCCGGGCGCCGGCTGACTAGAATGCAAGCCCTTCACGGAGCCCCCACATCATGAGCGTTTACGATCGTTTGCAAGCCCTCGACATCCAACTGCCCGCCGTGGCGACGCCCGCGGCCGCTTATGTGCCGTTCGTGCACACCGGCAAGCTGGTGCTGCTCAGCGGCCACATCGCCAAGCGCGACGGCAAGCCCTGGGTGGGTCAACTGGGCCTGACCATGACCACCGAAGAAGGCAAGGCCGCCGCCCGCGCCGTGGCCGTGGACCTGCTGGGCACGCTGCACGCCGCTTGCGTGGCCGCGGGCACCGACCTCGATGGCGTCAAGCGCATCGTCAAGGTGCTCAGCCTCGTCAACTCCACCAACACGTTCACCGAGCACCACCTGGTGACCAACGGTTGCTCCGAGCTGTTGGGGCAGGTGTTCGGCCCGGAGATCGGCGCGCACGCGCGCAGCGCCTTTGGCGTGGCGCAACTGCCCTTCGGCGCGTGCGTCGAAATCGAGCTGATGGCCGAACTGGCCTGACGGCCCGCCTCGCCGATCGGCTCAAGCGGGCGGCGGCAGGGCCAGCCCGCTTTCCTCGTAGATGGTGGCAAAGTCCGTGGTCAGCTCCACACTGTTCCACTCCACCGGATCGCCCGGCGTCAAGGTGATACGCTGCCAGCCGATGTCGCCCTGGCGCCGGTAGATTTCGATCAGCGCCTCGTCCTGCGCGATCAACACATATTCCTGCAAGCTGGGCAGGGTGCGGTAGGCCATCAGCTTCTCGCGCCGGTCGGTGGCGGCGGTGGATTCGGAGAGCACCTCCACCACCAGGCGCGGTGATTCGACCAGAAAATCCTCGCTGCCGACCTGCTGGTGCTGCGGGTGGCAGGTCACCATCACATCGGGGTAGTAGATGCTCTGCTGCTTGGCCACGCGCAGCTTGGCATCCGCCATGAACGTGCGGCACGGGCTGCCGCGCAAGTGGTGGCGCAACAGCGTGTAGACATTGCCTGCGATGATGTTGTGCCGCAGCGACGCGCCGGTCATGGCGTAGATCTGCCCGGCCACGTATTCGTGGCGCACGGGGCTGCGGGCTTCGAGGCGGAGGTACTCTGCCTCGTCCAGGGGCCGGTACAGTTCTGCTTTCATGGCGGGCCGTCTCCCCACGCTGAGCGCGTGACGGCCCCATTATCGTCAAAGCAGCCGGTCCCCAGGGCCCTTCACAGCACGCGCCACACGTGCAGGGGCTTGAAGCCGAAGCTGGCGTCGCGCCCCTTGCGGCCACGGGCCGCCCGGGCGTTGTTGAGGCTGCGGATCTCCAGCACCTCATCCCGCCATTTGCCACCCCGCCCCACGCCGTCGATGCGCACGCTGCGCAGGTAGGCCACGGCGCCGGCCAGGGTGTCTTTGCCCTCCAGCCCCATGAGCATGAGGCCACGCCCGCCCTTGGGCTGGTGCTTGAGGTCGCTCAGATCGAAGGTGAGGATGCGCCCGCCGCTGGAGACACAGCACACCTGGGTGGCCGGGGCCAGCGCGGCCTGGCCGTCCCCGCCCTCCGGGGCCGTGGGCGGGGCGAGCACGGTGCCGTCCGGGGCGGCCAGACGCACCACCATGCCGCCGCTGACGAGTGCGGGGCGGCACACGGTCTCGCCCTCGTTCAGGGTGACGAAGGCCTTGCCGCCCTTCAAGCGGCTCGTCATGTCCTCCACCGTGGCCAGGAAACCATAACCGCCCGAGCCGCTGAGCAGCCACATGGACGACGCGGGCCCCGCTAGGTAATGCACCGGCTGCGTGCCTGGCTCCAGGTCGATCAGCGTGGTGATGGGCTGGCCGTCGCCGCGCGCGCCCGGCAGGCTGGCCACCGGCACGCTGTACACCCGGCCGTTGCTGCCCAACACGATCAGCGTGTCCACCGTGCGGCATTCAAACGTGCCGTACAGGCCGTCGCCCGCCTTGAAGGCAAAGCCCCCCGCGTCGTGCCCGTGGCCGGTACGCGCGCGCACCCAGCCTTTGGCCGACACCACCACCGTCACCGGCTCGTCCACCACCTTGATTTCGGCCACGGCTTTCTTCTCGGCCTGGATCAGCGTGCGGCGCTCGTCGCCAAAGGTCTTGGCATCGGCCTCGATCTCTTTGACCATCAGCCGGCGCAGGCTGGCCGGGTTGGCCAGAATGTCTTCCAGCTTGCCCTGCTCTTCGCGAAGCTCTTTGAGTTCCTGCTCGATCTTGATGGCTTCCAGCCGCGCCAACTGGCGCAAGCGGATTTCCAGAATGTCCTCGGCCTGCCGGTCGCTCAAGGCAAAGCGCGCGATCAGCGCGGCCTTGGGCTCGTCGCTGGCGCGGATGATGGCAATCACCTCGTCGATGTTGAGCAGCACGATCTGCCGCCCTTCGAGGATGTGGATGCGATCCAGCACCTTGTCCAGCCGGTGGCGAGAGCGGCGGGTGATGGTCGTCTGGCGGAAGGCGATCCACTCCTCCAGCATCTGCCGCAAGCTCTTGGGCACGGGCTTGCCGTCCAGGCCCACCATGGTCAGGTTGATGGGGGCCGACGTTTCCAGGCTGGTGTGGGCCAGCAGCGCGGTGATCAGCTCCTGCTGTTCGATGCGGCTGCTCTTGGGCTCGAACACCAGGCGCACGGGCGATTCTTTGCTGGACTCGTCGCGCACCCCGTCCAGCACCGCCAGCAGGCTGGCCTTGAGCTGCGTCTGCTCCTGCGTCAGCGCCTTCTTGCCGGCCTTGACCTTGGGGTTGGTGATGTCTTCGATTTCCTCCAGCACCTTCTGCGCGCTGACGCCGGGCGGAAGCTCCGTCACCACCAGCTGCCACTGGCCGCGGGCCAGGTCTTCGATCTTCCAGCGCGCGCGCACCTTCAGGCTGCCGCGGCCGCTGCGGTAGGCGTCGTGGATGTCGGCAGTCGGGCTGATGATCTGGCCGCCACCGGGGTAGTCCGGCCCCGGCAGCAGGGCGAACAGGTCGTCGTCGGACAGTTGCGGGTTTTTGACCAGCGCCACGCAGGCGTCGGCCACTTCGCGCAGGTTGTGGCTGGGGATCTCGGTGGCCATGCCGACCGCGATGCCGCTGGCGCCGTTGAGCAGCACAAACGGCAGCCGCGCCGGCAACTGGCGCGGCTCCTCGGTGGAGCCGTCGTAATTGGGCACCCAGTCCACCGTGCCCTGGTCGATTTCGTCGAGCAGCAGGGTGCTGATGCGGCTCAGCCGCGCCTCGGTGTAGCGCATGGCGGCGGCGCCGTCGCCGTCGCGGCTGCCAAAGTTGCCCTGCCCGTCGATGAGCGGGTAGCGCTGCGCGAAGTCCTGCGCCATGCGCACCAGCGCGTCGTACGCGGCCTGGTCCCCGTGCGGGTGAAAGCGCCCCAGCACGTCACCCACCACGCGGGCGCTCTTGACCGGCTTGGCCGGCGTGTTGGCATTGGGGCCGCTGTAGCCCAGCCCCATGCGCTGCATCGCGTACAGGATGCGCCGCTGCACGGGCTTTTGGCCGTCGCACACGTCGGGCAGCGCCCGGCCCTTGACGACACTGAGCGCGTATTCCAGATAGGCCCGCTGTGCGTAGGCGGCCAGGCTGTCGGGGTCGGCCACCGGCTCGGCGGGCGACCGGTCGGAAGGGGGCAACACGTCTAGACTCATGTGCGGATTGTCGCTCGCCCCGGGGCCTTTCCCCCGCCCCGCGTCGCGCGGTGCGCGGGGGGGGCCGACAATAGCGGGCGACAGCGTCATTCCCTTTTTCGACAGGAGACCTCCGATATGTTCAGCCATGTGATGGTGGGCACCAACGACATCGACCGAGCCAAACGCTTCTACGACGCCGTCTTGGGCGTGCTGGGGGCCCCCGCGGGCGTCCGCAACACCGCAGCCAGCGGTCATGAGCGGGTGTTCTACCGCCACGGGGGCGGCACTTTCGGGGTGTCGCAACCGATCAATGGCGAACCCGCCACGTGCGCCAACGGCGGGACGATCGGCTTCAGATGCGAATCGCCCGAGCAGGTGCAACGCTTTCACGACGTGGCCGTGGCCCACGGCGGCACCTCCATCGAGGCCCCGCCCGGCCCGCGCCACGGGCCCAGCGGCACGCTCTACCTGGCATATGTGCGCGACCCGGACGGCAACAAACTGTGCGCCCTGCACCGGCCCGCGTGAGTCGTCGCCCGCCCATGTCCCCGCCCGTTGTCCCCAAGCGCCGGGGGGTGGCCCGACTCTGGCACGCCGCGGGCCACTCCCTCGATGGGCTCCAAGCCGGCTGGCACGAGCCGGCCTTCCGGCAGGAAGTGCTCTTGGCCGCAGTCCTGGTGCCCGCCGCCTTTTGGCTGGGCCGGGACTGGGTTCAGATCGCCCTGCTCGTCGGCTCGGTGATGCTGCTCATGGTGGTGGAGCTGCTCAACACCGCGGTCGAATCGGTCGTGGACCGCGTGGGCCCCGAATGGCATGCCCTGTCCAAGCGCGCCAAGGACCTGGGCAGCGCCGCCGTGCTGCTGTCCCTGCTGTTTGCCGGCGGGGTCTGGGGCGCCGCGCTGTGGACGTGGTGGCGCGGCTGACGGTCGATCAGCCCGCGCGGCGGCACGCCGCCAGCAGATCGCGCTCGGCGTCCAATACCGCGCTGCGCACGCCGAACAGCCCCGCGACGGTGTGGAACACATGGTCGTGGGAGGACGGCTCCTGCGCGCGCCGCTGCAGGCAGGCCCAATCCAGCCCCAGGCGCCGCTGCATGCCGCCGTTGGCCCACAGCAGCATCGGAACATCCTTCTGCTCGCGCGGGGCCACGGCATACGGCATGCCGTGCAGGTACAGCCCGCCCTCGCCGAGCGACTCCCCGTGGTCGGAGACGTACAGCAGCGCCGTAGGGCCGCGCCGCTGCGCCAGCCAGCCGATCAGCTCCGCCAGCACATGGTCGGTGTAGAGCAGCGTGTTGTCGTAGGCGTTGACGATGTGCGCCGGCTCGCACGCCTGCAGCTGCGCCGTCGTGCACTCCGGCTGGAAGCGTTTGAACGCCGCCGGCGTGCGCTTGAAGTAGGCCGGCCCGTGGCTGCCCATCTGATGCAGCACCGCGAGCGTGCCGACCTGGCGGGCAGGCTCGGGCAAGGCCTGCAGCGCGCCGGGCAGCTCGCGCAGCAGGATTTCGTCGTGGCATTCGTCGCCACGGCACAGGCCCGGGACCTGCAGATGGTCGGTCTGGCGCGACGGCACGCGCGCGCACACGCCCTTGCAGCCGGACTGGTTGTCCAGCCACGTCACCGCCAGCCCCGCGCGCTGCAGCAGGTCGAGCAGGTTTTCCTGCGCGCGCGAGGGGTTCCAGCGCGCCCGCCCCCCCGGCGCGAACAGGCAGGGCACCGACGTCTGCGTGTTGGTGCCGCACGAGGTGACGGCGGCGAACGACACGATCGGCTGCCCCTGCTGGATGAGCGCGCGCAGGCGCGGCGTGGTGTCGCGCGCGTAGCCGTTCAAGCCCCAGTTGGCCGCGCGCGCCGTCTCGCCGACCACCAACACCACCAGCGGCGCCTCGTCCTCGCGGGCCGCTGCGGGCAGCGGCTGTACGTCCAGGCCGATGGGCTGCGGCGGCTCGGACGCGAGCGCCCGCTGGCCCACGCCGTGGCGCAGCGCGGCGTAGACGCTGTTGTAGGGATTGATCAGGTAGCGCAGCGCGCGGTCGTTGCGCATCAGCGCCGCCAGATCCTGAAACGTCAACCACAGCAGGGCGACGGCCAGCCCCAGCGCCGCCGCGCCAACGCCGACGCGAACCAGCACCGCACGGCGCGCCGGCCACCGCCGCACCGGCAGGCGCCACCACAGCCATCCCGGCAGCGCCACGCCCAGCGCCAGCGCGACCAGCAGGCCCGGGGTCAGCAGGTCGCGCGCCTCGCGCAGGTCGGTCTGGAACACGTTGGCCGCCATCGACGCATCGACGACGATGCCGTAGGCCAGCATGAAGTAGCTCGCCCCCCCCGCCAGCGCCAGCAGCGCCACCCCCACCGGTCGGCGCAGCGGCCCGACGGCCAGCCACGCCAGCACCGCCAGGTTGACCAGCGCCAGCACCAGCGCCCACGCGAGCGCCACGGCCCAGCCACGCGCGCCCAGCGGCCCCTGCACCGGCCACACCGCCGACCACAGCGGCACGTTGCCGACCGTGGCCAGCCAGCCGGCCAGCAGGGCGAGCGCCGCCAAGGGGTGCCAGCCGGCCGCGCTGTCCGCCGCGGTCGAGCCCTCGGCGCCGTCTGCCATTCGTATTCCCGTGCGGATGCCTCTCATGGCCGCGCACGATGACACCCCAGGATTAGCGCAGCCTTAAACCCCCGATCCGCGGCGGCGGACGGGGTCACCGCGACGCGGCACCGGTCTCGGGTCCGGTCGGCGCCGAGGGCCACACCAGCGCGTAGCCGGTGGCCCACGGCGGCGAAGGACTTGCCAGCCGCTCCAGCCGCGCCCCCTCGTGCTCGGCGATGCGCTGCACCAGCGTCAACCCCAGACCCAGGCCGCCGCGGTCGGCGGGTGCCTCGCCGCGGCCGCCGCCCTCGTCCAGCACCTCGACCGCCACCGCCCCGTCGGTGCGCGGGCCGACGCGCACCGCCACCCGTGCCTGCGCCGGGGTGTGGCGCAGCGCGTTGTCGACCAGGTTGCGCAGCGCCAGCCGCAGCAGCGTCGGCCGGCCGCGGACGACGGTCGGCGGCCCCTGCACCTCGGGCGGGGTACGCCCGCCGCCCATCGCCGTGGCGCACTCGTCCGCCACCTCCTGCGCCAGCGCGTGCAGCGCCACCGGCTGCGCGGCCTCGCCGCCCGGGGCGTCGGCACGCGCCAGCGCCAGCAGCTGGGTCAGGATCTCGCCGGCGCGCAGCGCCTCGCGCTCCACCGTCTGCAGGGCCGCCTCGCCGGCGGGCGTGCCCACCTGCAGCCGCGCCAACCGCGCCTGCCACACCAGTGCCGTCAGCGGCGAGCGCAGCTCGTGCGCGACGTCGGAGGTGAAGCGCCGCTCGCGTTGCCACAGTGTGTGCAGCCGCTCGACCAGCGCCTGCAGCGCCCGCTGCACGCGCTGCAATTCGTCGTAGCGCTGTGCCGGGGGCAGGCCACGCGCGGTATCGGCATCGAAGCGCTGCAGGGCCTCGGCCAGCGCCGACAGAGGCGCCAGCCCGCGCCGGATCGCCCACCCCAGCAGCAGCGCGACCAGCGGCAGCAACACCACCGCCGGCCGCACCAGGTGCTCGGCCACGTCGCGCCCCAGCTCCGCATGGCGGCTGACATCCAACCCAACGGCCACCCGGCGCGCGCCATGCCCGGCGACGAACCAGCGCCACGTGCGCACCTCGCCCGCCAGCGGCAACACCAGCGTGTGATAACCCTCGGGCAACGACGGCGGCAGCCGCGCTGCCCAGGCTTGCGGATCCCAGCGCAGCGCCCCGCTCTCCCAGACCACCACATGCAGCTCGGGCGCATAGCGCGGCTCCGCCCGCACCGGCAGCGCCGCCGCATCCACCGCAGGGACCGGGCCTTGTACCGGAGCGGTCAACAGCAAGCGCGCAGCGGCCGTCAATTGCCCGTCGCTGATCTCCTTCGCCTCATGAACCGCGGTCTGATAGGCGCTGGCCACGAGCACCAGCCACACCCCCAGCAGCGTGGCCAAGGTCCATGCCAGCAGCCGCCATGCCAGCCGGGGGGCGCGTTCAGCCGTGGCCATCGTCCCCCTCCGCCCGAGGCGGGATGGTGTAGCCGACCCCGCGCACGGTCTGGATCAGGTCCTCGCCGAGCTTGCGCCGCAGGTGGTGCACATGCACCTCCAGCGCGTTGCTCTCCACCGTGTCGTCGAAGCCGTACAGCGCCTGCTCGAGCTGCGCGCGCGTCAACACACGGCCGCGGGCGCGCAGCAGCGCCCACAGCAATGCAAACTCCTTGGCGCGCAGCGCCACCGGCTGACCGTCGCGCCACACCGCGCGCGCGGCCGGGTCGACCCGCAGCGCGCCATGGCGCAACACCGCCTCGGCCTGCCCGGCGCTGCGGCGCAGCGCCACGCGCATGCGCGCCAGCAGCTCCTCCGGTGCAAACGGCTTGACCAGGTAGTCATCCGCCCCGCTGTCCAGCCCCGCCACGCGGTCGGCCAATGCGTCGCGGGCGGTCAGCACCAGCACCGGCGCATGCAGCCCGGCCGCGCGCCGCGCGCGCAGCCAATCGATGCCGTCACCGTCCGGCAATCCGCGGTCCAGCAGCACCAGGTCGAACGGCTCCGCCTGCAGCGCACGGCTGGCGCAGGCCAAGGTCACGCAGACATCGCAACCATGCCCCTGCGCGCGCAGCAGCGCGGCCACGCCCTCGGCAATGGCGGTGTCGTCTTCGACGATCAGGATGCGCAATCCTTCAATCTCCTGCTCGCGCGGCCTGCGGTCCAACCGACACGCTGGAAGCGTGTCCCCAGGGCGTTGTCCCGGGGGTTAAGGCCTCGTTAAGCCCAGCGGGCGTTTAATCGTTCGACCGGCCGGCCGGGCTGGCGCCGTCCTTGGCGACACACCCGCGCCCGCCGACACCGCATTTTCACGCAGTGCCGGCAATCTGTCGGCTTTTCGACTGCATGTCTCGCCATGCATACCCCGCCGACAGCCTCTTCCTTTGCATCGATGTTCCGCAGCGCCTGGTTCTGGCGCCTGCCAGGGTTGTGCTTGCTCGTGATCGCAGGTTTGATGCTCACCCCACCCGTCGATGCGTTGGCCGGTGTGCAGCGGTTGACGCGCGCCGCCCCGGATCTGCTGTGGTGGTGGTTGACCTGGCTGGGCGACACACATTTCGCCTTGGCGCTGTTTCTGGCGGCCACCATCGCGACTGGCCACCGCCACGCATCCCCCGCCTTGTTGTGGAGCATCGCGCCCGCCACACAGACCCTGCATGGCATCAAGACGCTGGCGGCAGCCCCCCGGCCCGCCGCCGTCTTGCCCCCTGAAGCCCTCCACATCATCGGCGACGTGCTCAGGCAGGGCAGTTTTCCGTCGGGGCACACGGTCACGGCCTTTACACTCGCGGCTTGCTGGATACTGACCGCTCGCCCCCCGCAGCGCGGGATGGCCGCGGCGGTGTCGCTGCCGTTGGCATTCGCCATCGGCCTGTCGCGGGTCGGAGTCGGGGCGCATTGGCCTCTGGATGTCGCCGTAGGGGCATTGTTGGGGTGGCTTTGTGCCGCCGCGGCCGTCCTCGCCGCCGGGCGCTGGGGGCCGCGCCCGGGGGATGCGCTGCACCGTTGGGAAATCGGCGCCGCCGGCGTGCTCGGTCTGGGCTTGTGGTGGCGTACCGTGCCCGCCACCGTCGAACCGCTGGCCCACGCCCTCGGCGGCTTGGTCGTCGGGGTCGCGCTGGTCGCGGCGGCGCGGCGGATCTGGCTGCGCCGCGCCTCGACAGGCGTGCCGCTGCGGCGACTGAGAGAAATGGAGTGATCGCAGGAATGCGCTGGATGCTTTGGCTGGTGCCCCTGGCGGCATGGCTCACTGGGCTGGGCACGCCGCCATTGTTCGATGTGGACGAAGGGGCGTTTTCCGAAGCGACGCGGGAGATGCTGGTCAACGGCGACTGGCTGTCGACCTGGCTCAACGGCGTGCCGCGGTACGACAAACCGATTCTGATCTATTGGCTCCAGGCGCTGTCGGTCGCGGTGCTGGGCCTGCACGAATGGGCTTTGCGTCTGCCGTCCGCCCTGGCGGCGATGGGGTGGGGCTGGGCGGTCTGGCGCTTCGTGCGCGAGCGCGCGGACGCAGCGGCGGCAGAGCGCGCCCTGTGGATCGTGGCAACGGCCTTGGGGCCGTGGATCATGGCGCGCGCCGCCACGGCCGATGCCCTGCTCAACCTGTGGCTGACGCTGGCCTGCCTGGATCTGTGGCGCTATCTGGAGCGAGGGCAACGGCCGGATCTGCTGCGGGTGTATTTCTGGGTGGGGCTGGGGCTGCTGACCAAGGGGCCGGTGGCCGTGCTGATCCCCGCCGCAGCAGGCACCCTATACACCCTGCTGACGCGCGACGGGTCCACCTGGCGGCGCATCGCATTCGACATGCGGGGCTGGCTGCTGCTCCTGGCCGTGGCGGCCCCGTGGTATGCCGCGATGCTGCTGACCCATGGGCAGGCGTTCGTGGACGGCTTCATCCTGCGCCACAACGTCCAGCGCTTCACCGGTACGCTGGAGGGGCACAGCGGGGGTTGGCTGTATTACCTGATCGCCCTGCCGCTGCTGCTGCTGCCGTGGAGTGCAGCCCTGCCCGCCGTGCTGCGGCAGATCAAACCCGATGTCCAGACGCCGCTGACGCGCTACCTGTGGCTGTGGTGTGGATTCGTGCTGGTGTTCTTCAGCCTGTCCGGAACCAAGCTACCGCACTATGTGCTCTACGGCTCCACCCCGTTGATGATTCTGCTGGCGCTGCGCCTGCCCGCGCTGCGTGGCGCCTGGTTGATCGTGCCCGTGGCCCTGCTGGCGCTGTGGCCGCACCTGCCCGCCCTGCTGCACGAAGCCGGGCTGCGCACCGGCAACCCCTACTACCGCGCCCAGCTCGCGCTGGCCCGGGATCTGGCCCCCACCTTGTATGCACCCGTGGCCTGGGCGGTTTTGATCGCGGGCATCGTAGTGGCGCTCCAGCGGCGCTGGCCCGTCTGGCGGCGGCTGCAGGCGCTGGCGGCCATGCAGGCCCTGCTGCTCGGCGCCCTGGTGGCGCCGTGGTTTGGCGATGTGCTGCAGGGCGCCGTGCGCCACGCGGGCCGCCTTGCGCACCAGGCCCAGGCGCCGGCGGTGCTGTGGCGCTTCGACGCGCCCAGCTTCAGCGTCTATGCCCAGTCGATCACCCCCAAGCGCCTGCCGGAGCCGGGCGAGTGGGCCCTCACCCGGCTCGACCGCCTGCCGGATGTGCCGCACACCGTGATCTACCAGCGCGGCGGCGTGGTGCTGCTGCGGCGCGATCCCTGAAGGTCCGATCTGGGATGGCTGGTGGGGTGGATCAGACGTCCACCTCCACCGCATCGCCCCACTGCTCCATCAGCTCGCGGCGGGCGGCCGCCTCGGCCTTGCCCATCAAGCGGTTCAGGCGCGCCGCGGTCGCCGCGGCATCCAGGCCCCCCAGGGTCACGGGCTGCAGGCGGCGCGTGTCGGGGTTGAGCGTCGTGTCCCAGAGTTGTTCGGCGCTCATTTCGCCCAGGCCTTTGAAGCGGCTGATCTGGCACTTCTCCCGCGGCACCCCCTCCTTGGCGCATTTGTCCAGGATCGCCGCCAGTTCCCCCTCATCCAGCGCGTAGTGTTTGCTGGCGGGCTTTTTGCCGCGCGCGGGCACATCCACCCGGTACAGCGGGGGCCGCGCGACATAAACGTGTCCCGCCTCGATCAGGCGGGGAAAGTGCCGGAAAAACAGGGTCAGCAGCAACACCTGGATGTGCGAACCGTCCACGTCCGCATCACTCAGGATGCAAATCTTGCCGTAGCGCAGGCCGCTCAGGTCCACCGCATCGTCGGGGCCGTGGGGATCGACCCCGATGGCCACCGCGATGTCGTGGATCTCGGCATTGGCAAACAGCCGGTCGCGCTCCACCTCCCAGGTGTTGAGCAGCTTGCCGCGCAGCGGCAGAACGGCCTGCGACGCCTTGTCGCGCCCCATCTTGGCGCTGCCGCCGGCGCTGTCGCCCTCGACCAAAAACAGCTCGTTGCGCGACAGGTCGCGGCTTTCGCAGTCGGTCAGCTTGCCGGGCAGCACCGCCACCCCGGAGCCTTTGCGCTTTTCCACCTTCTGCGCGGCCTTCTGGCGGCTTTGCGCGGCGCGGATGACCAGCTCCGCCAACCGCTTGCCGTGCTCGACGTGCTGGTGCAACCACAGCTCCAGCGCGGGGCGCACATAGGCCGACACCAGCCGCAGCGCATCGCGGGAATTGAGCCGCTCCTTGATCTGGCCCTGGAATTGCGGGTCCAGCACCCGCGCGCTCAACACATAGCTGGCGCGGGCAAACACATCCTCGGGCAGCAGCTTCACGCCCTTGGGACACAGGGCGTGCAGTTCGATGAAGCTGCGCACGGCCTGGAACAGCCCCTCGCGCAGGCCGCTGTCGTGCGTGCCCCCGGCCGGGGTGGGGATCAGGTTGACATAGCTCTCGCGCACCAGCGGCCCCTCCTCGGTGAAGGCCACCGCCCAGGCCGCACCCTCCCCCTCGGCAAAGCTCTCATGCCCCGCTTCGGCATACCCCTCACCCTCGAACAGCGGGATCAGCGGCTCGGCCGCCAGCGTCTGCTGCAGGTAGTCGCTCAAGCCGCCCTTGTACTGCCAGGTCTGGGTCTCGCGCGTGCGCTCGTTGACCAGCGTCACGGTAACCCCCGGCATCAGCACCGCCTTGCTGCGCAGCAAATGCGTCAGCTCCCCCAGCGGCAGGGTGACCTGATCGAAGTAGCGCGCATCGGGCCAGACGCGCACCGTGGTCCCCTGGCGGCGCTCGCCGGCCTCGAGCGGCCGGCGCACCAGCGGCTCCACCACGTCACCGCCGGCAAACACCAGGCGCGCCACATGCCCTTCGCGGTGACTCGTCACCTCCAGCCGGCTGGCCAGCGCATTGGTCACGCTCACCCCCACGCCGTGCAGCCCGCCCGAAAAGCTGTACGCCCCGCCCTGCCCCTTGTCGAACTTGCCCCCCGCGTGCAGCCGGGTGAACACCAGCTCCAGCACCGGCGCCCCTTCCTCGGGATGCAGGCCGTGGGGGATGCCGCGCCCGTCGTCTTCCACACTGACGGAGCCATCCGCATGCAGCGTCACGCGGATGCGCCGGCCAAAACCCGCCAGCGCCTCGTCGGCGGCGTTGTCGATCACCTCCTGCACGATGTGCAGCGGATTGTCGGTGCGGGTGTACATGCCCGGGCGCTGCTTGACGGGCTCCAGCCCTTTGAGCACCCGGATCGAACTCTCGGCATAGCCGGGCGCAGCGCCCGGCACGGTGGTGGAGGCGGACATGGCCGCGGATTGTACGGACCCGCTCGCCCGGGCGAGCGCCCATTCCGGCGCGACTCGGTCCCGGCCCCGCGGGGGGCTTGACAGCCCGGGGCGGTCTGTGTTTTGCACACACGGCGCCCGCCGCCGGACCGGCCTTGGCTGCGCGGCCACTCCTCTTGGTTGCGCTGCAGCGCACTCGGGAAATCATTCAAACCATTGTTTTATTTGATGTTTTAAGGCTGATTAAAAATTGGGCAATCTGTTCAAGCCCTTGCCGGACGTGGCTTTGCCCCGCGTGATCACGCCTTACCCACAAAGTTATCCACAGCAACTTGGGACAAGGCCGAACACCCCCGGTGGCTCAAGGACTTGGGCCCTCCACCTCAGATTCGGTCTGCGCATGGCCGCGCAACCCGCCCCAACCCATCCGCCCCACCCGGCCATCGATGCCCCCGCGCGGGGAGCACGACCATCCGCTACAGTTCGCGGATGACCGCTGTCCGCCGACTCTCTGCCGCCCAGGTCCTGCTGTGCGGCGCCCTCATCGTGACCTTTTCCATGGGTATCCGCCATGGCTTTGGGCTGTGGCTGCAACCCATCACCCAGGCACAAGGCTGGACGCGCGAAACCTTTGCCTTCGCGATGGCGGTGCAAAACCTGGCCTGGGGGGTGTTCGGCATTTTTGCCGGCATGCTGGCAGACCGCTTTGGGGCCTACCGGGTGTTGCTGGGCGGCGCGCTGCTGTACGCAATGGGTCTGGCGGGCATGGCACTCGCCACCTCGACGCTGGTGTTTGCGTTGACCACCGGGGTGTTGATCGGTGCGGCCCAGGCGGGCACGACCTACGCCATCATTTACGGCGTCATCGGGCGCCAAATCCCGGCCGAGCGGCGCTCCTGGGCCATGGGGCTGGCGGCCGCAGCCGGGTCGTTCGGGCAGTTTTTGATGGTGCCGGTGGAAGGCTGGCTGATCGCCGCCTTCGGCTGGCAGGACGCGCTGCTGGTGCTCGCCGGCGCCGTGCTCGCGATCGGCCCCCTGGCCTGGGGCTTGCGGGAGCCGGACTTTGCCGGCGGGGCGCGCGGGGCCGCGCGCGAACAGACGATCGGCCAGGCGCTGCGCGAGGCCTTCGGCTACCGCAGCTTCCAGCTGTTGATGGCGGGCTATTTCGTCTGCGGCTTTCAGGTGGTGTTCATCGGGGTGCACATGCCCAGCTACCTAAAGGACCACGGCCTGTCGCCGCAGGTGGCGTCCACGGCACTGGCGCTGATCGGCCTGTTCAATGTGTTTGGCACCTATGCGGCGGGCGTGCTGGGGCAGCGGCTGGCCAAGCGCAAAATCCTCGCCGGCATCTATTTGATGCGCTCGATCGCGATCGCGCTGTTTCTGGCCGCGCCACTAACGCCGTGGAGCGTGTACGCCTTCGCCGCCGCCATGGGGCTGCTGTGGCTGTCCACGGTGCCGCCGACCAATGCCATCGTGGCGCAAATCTTTGGTGTCGCGCACCTGTCGATGCTCGGGGGCTTCGTGTTCTTCAGCCACCAGGTGGGCAGCTTCATGGGGGTGTGGCTGGGCGGCTTGCTCTACGACCGCACGGGCAGCTACGATATCGTGTGGTGGATCTCCATCGCGCTGGGTCTTTTTGCCGCCGTCGTCAACTGGCCCATCCAAGAGGCACCGATCCGCCGCGGGCCGGTGCGCATGACCGGGCCGGCCACTCCGTGACCGCTCGCGGCCCCAGCGCACCCAAGGCCTCCGCTCGACCGTTTTCACTTCAAGGACCCGCCCCTGCCATGTCCTTCGCCGCCCCGTCGCCCCAATCGCGTCCGGTCTTGCGCCCGGTCCTGCGCCTGGCCGGCTGGGGGGTGGCCCTGGGCGCGTGTGCCGCGGTGTTCGCCTGGTACCTGGAGCCGGACTTTCTGCTCACGCTGGCGGATCGGCTCTGGAGTTGCTTTTGACCATGCCGCACGCCGACTTGCCCCCCTCACCCTGGATCACCCGCTTCGAGGCGCTGTTGCAGTCCCGCGCACCGGACGGGGGCCCACGGCGCGCTCTGGATCTGGCCTGCGGCCACGGGCGCCATGTGCGCTGGCTGGTCGCGCGGGGCTGGCACGTCACCGCGGTGGACCGCGACACGGCGGCATTGGCCTCACTCGCCGACCTGGGCGCGGCGCTGCGCCCGCTCGCCGCCGACCTGGAGGGCGCCCCCTGGCCCCTGGCGCAGGAGCGTTTTGACGCAGTGGTCGTGACCAACTACCTCTGGCGCCCCCTGCTGCCGCACATCGTGCAGGCGGTCGCACCCGGCGGCGTGCTGCTGTACGAGACCTTCGCCCAGGGCAACGAAACCGTCGGCAAGCCATCGCGTCCCGATTTTCTGCTGGCCCCGGGCGAACTGCTGCGCGCCTGTGCCGAGCTGCGCGTGATCGCCTACGAGGATGGCTTTCTGAGCCGCCCCGACCGCTTCGTGCAGCGCATCGCGGCCGTGCGCGAGGCACCGGCCGCGAACGCCGCGCCGCCGCGCTACCCGCTCTGACCCGGTGAGCACCGCCCGAGCCGCTGGTTAGAATGTCCGCTGGACCCAACACTGGATTTGCGCACACGCCATGAAGCCCATCACCGGCAGCATCGTCGCCCTCGTCACCCCCATGCACGAGGACGGCCGCGTCGACTACGACACCCTGCGCAAGCTCATCGACTGGCACATCGATCAGGGCACCGACTGCATCGGCGTGGTCGGCACCACCGGCGAGTCGCCCACGGTCAGCGTCGAGGAGCACTGCGAAATCATCCGCGTCGCCGTGGAGCAGGCCGCCGGGCGGCGGCCCATCATGGCCGGCTGCGGCGCCAATTCCACGCGCGAGGCGATCGCGCTGGCCGAGTTTGCCCGCCGGGTGGGCGCCGACTGCCAGTTGCAGGTCGTGCCCTACTACAACAAACCCACGCAGGAGGGCCTGTTCCAGCACTTCAAGGCGATTGCCGAGGCCACCGGCGACCTGCCCATCATCCTGTACAACGTGCCGGGCCGTACCGTGGCCGATCTGCAGCCCGAGACGGTGCTGCGCCTGGCCGAGGTGCCGGGCATCGTCGGCATCAAGGAGGCCACGGGCAACATCGAACGCGCCCAGTGGCTGATTCGCGAAAAGCCCGCCGACTTCGCCCTCTACTCGGGCGATGACGCCACGGCCGTGGCGCTGATGCTGTGCGGGGGCCAGGGCAACGTCAGCGTCACCGCCAACGTCGCCCCACGCCTCATGCACGAGCTGTGCATGGCCGCGATCGCGGGCGACGCCCGCACCGCCATGCGCATCCAGATGCAACTGCTGCCGCTGCACAAGCAGCTCTTCGTCGAGGCCAACCCCATCCCCGTCAAGTGGGCCATGGCGCGCATGGGCCTGTGCGGCCCGACACTGCGCCTGCCGATGACGCCGCTGTCGGCCCCGCACCAGCCCGCCGTCGAGGCGGCTTTGCGCGCCGCCGGTCTGATCTGACGAACACGCCCCATCGCACGCCAAGGGAATCGACATGCCCGCATCCCACCGCCCCCGCCCCTCCACCGCGTGGCGGCTCGCGCCCCTGGCCCTGGCGGCGCTGCTCGCCAGCGGCTGCTCGGTGCTGGAGGAAGACCGCATCGACTACAAGAGCGCCAAACAGATCAACCGCCTGGAAGTCCCGCCGGACCTGACGCAACTGGCGCGCGATTCGCGCTATGCGCTGCCCGGGGCGTCGGTCACCGCGTCGGGCTATGAGGCCACGGCCGCCGCCCGACCCACCGGCACCGCCGCCCCCGCGCAAATCGGCGATGTCCGCATCGAACGGGCGGGCAACCAACGCTGGCTGGTCGTGGACCGCGCGCCCGACGACCTGTGGCCTGCGCTGCGCGACTTCTGGCAGGAAAACGGCTTTCTGCTCACGCTGGACCAGCCGCAACTGGGCCTGATGGAGACGGACTGGGCCGAAAACCGCGCCAAGATCCCGCAGGACATCATCCGCTCGACCATCGGCAAGCTGTTCGACAACCTGTACTCGACCGGGGAGCGCGACAAATTCCGCACCCGCGTGGAGCGCAACGCCGCAGGCGGCAGCGAAATCTTCATCAGCCACCGCGGCATGGTCGAGGTCTACACCACCGAGCGCAAAGACAACACCGTCTGGCAGACCCGCCCCGCCGACCCGGAGCTGGAGGCCGAGTTTCTGCGCCGCCTGATGGTCAAGCTGGGCGTGAGCCAGGAGCAGTCCAAGGCCGCCGTCGCGGCGGGCGCGCGGCCGGTGATCGCGCGCATCGAAACGGTCGATGGCCAGCCGACGGTCGTCATCGACGAAAACTTCGACCGGGCCTGGCGCCGCGTGGGGCTGGCGCTGGACCGCAGCGGCTTCACCGTGGAAGACCGCAACCGCGCCGAGGGGACATACTTCGTGCGCTATGTGCCGCCGGACGAGAATCCGCAGACGCAAGAGCGCGGCTTCCTGGGCCGCATCACCGGCTGGTTTGGCAGTTCCAGCGCGGCGCAAAGCGGGCCGACGCGCTACCGCATCCGCGTCACCGCCACCGGCGAGCGTGCCACGGTGGTCGTGCTGGACAGCAACGGCCAGCCGGACCGCTCTGCCACCGCGCAGCGCATCGCGCAGCTCATCGCCAACGACATGAAGTGAAACGGGCGGCGCCAAGCGCCGCCCGCATGTGGGTTCTGGCCCATCAGACCGCCGCGGGCTCCGCCTGCGGCGCCGGGGTGCGGATCAGGTAATCGAAGGCGGACAGCGCTGCCTTGGCCCCTTCGCCCGCCGCGATGACGATTTGCTTGTACGGCACCGTCGTGCAGTCGCCCGCGGCAAACACGCCGGGCACATTGGTGTGACCCTTGGCGTCGACCACGATTTCGCCAAAGCGGTTGCGCTCGACCACGCCGTCCAGCCACTCGGTGTTGGGCACCAACCCGATCTGCACGAACACACCCTCCAGCGCCAGGGACTGCTCCGCCCCACTGGCGCGGTCGCGCCAGCGCAGGCCGGTCACCTTCTGGCCGTCGCCTTCCACCGCCAGGGTCTGGGCCTGGGTCAGCACGGTCACGTTGGGCAGGCTCTTGAGCTTGCTGACGAGCACCGCGTCGGCCTTGAGCTGATCGGCAAACTCCAACAGCGTCACATGCGCGACGATGCCGGCCAGATCGATGGCCGCCTCGACGCCGGAGTTGCCACCGCCGATCACCGCCACGCGTTTGCCCTTGAACAGCGGGCCGTCGCAGTGCGGGCAATAGGCCACGCCGCGGTTTTTGTACTCGGCCTCGCCGGGCACGTTCAGGTTGCGCCAGCGCGCACCCGTGGCCAGGATCACGCTGCGCGCGCGCAGCTCGGCCCCGTTGGCCAGTTGCACCCCGACGTAGCCGCCCACCGCTTCGGCGGGCAACAGCGCTGCGACCGGCTGACCGTTCATCAGGTCCACCTCGTAGTGGCGCACCTGCGCTTCCAGCGCGGCGGCAAACTTCGGGCCGTCGGTTTCCAGGACCGAGATGTAGTTCTCGATCGCCAGCGTGTCGTTCACCTGCCCGCCGAAGCGCTCGGCCACGATGCCCGTGCGAATGCCCTTGCGCGCGGCATAGACGGCGGCAGCGGCACCGGCCGGGCCTCCCCCGACGACCAGCACGTCGAACGGATCCTTGGCCGACAACTGGGCCGCGGCGCGCGCCGCCGAGCCCGTGTCGAGCTTGGCGACGATCTCCTCCAGCGACGTGCGGCCGGAGACGAACACCTCGCCGTTGAGCAAGACCAGCGGCACGGCCATCACGTTGCGCTGCTCGACTTCGGCCTGGAACAGGGCGCCGTCGATGACGGTGGTGTGCACGCGGGGGTTGAGGATGGCCATCAGGCTGAGCGCCTGCACCACATCCGGGCAGTTGTGGCACGACAGCGACATGTAGACCTCGAAGCGGTACTCCCCGTCGAGCGCGCGCACCTGGTCCAGCACCTCGGGCGCCACCTTGGGCGGGTGCCCGCCGGTCCACAGCAATGCCAGCACCAGCGAAGTGAATTCATGCCCCAGCGGGATGGCGGCAAAGGTCAGGTCCTGCGCGCCATCCGGCCGGCGGATGGCGAAGGACGGACGGCGCGCATCGGTGCCGTCGGTGCGCACGGTGATCTTGCCGTCGGACAGCCGGGCGATGGTGCGCAGCAGTTGCTCCAGCTCACGGGCGCTGGCCGAGTCATCGAGCGAGGCCACCAGCTCGAACGGCTGGCTGACGCGCGTCAGATAGGCCTGAAGTTGGGATTGCAGTTGATCGTCGAGCA
Organism: Tepidimonas fonticaldi; assembly: GCF_001675355.1. Classification (NCBI taxonomy): domain Bacteria; kingdom Pseudomonadati; phylum Pseudomonadota; class Betaproteobacteria; order Burkholderiales; genus Tepidimonas; species Tepidimonas fonticaldi. The sequence continues at coordinate 68,528 of NZ_LZDH01000066.1, forward strand.
TGGGGTTCTCCGGGAATGGGCGGGATGACTGGGGCAGCGTCCGACCGTCCGGCCCAGGCCCATGGGCACTGGGGGCCGGCGGGCGGTCCGGCGGGGAAGCCGGACCGCAGGGACGGTTCAGACCGTCGGGATCAGATCTTGCCGACCAGATCCAGCGACGGGGCGATGGTCTTGGCGCCCTCGTTCCACTTGGCCGGGCAGACTTCACCCGGGTGCTCGGCCACGTACTTGGCGGCCTTGAGCTTGCGCAGGGTTTCCTTGACGTCGCGCGCGATCGCGTTGTCGTGGATCTCGGCGGTCTTGATCACCCCCTCCGGGTTGATCACGAAGGTGCCGCGCAGGGCCAGGCCTTCTTCCTCGATGTGCACGCCGAAGGCGCGGGTCAGTTGGTGCGTGGGGTCGCCCACCAGCGGGAACTTGGCCTTGCCCACGGCCGGGCTGGTCTCGTGCCACACCTTGTGCGAGAAGTGGGTGTCGGTGGTCACGATGTAGACCTCGGCGCCCAGCTTCTGGAACTCGGCGTAGTTGTCGGCCGCGTCTTCCACCTCGGTCGGGCAGTTGAAGGTGAAGGCCGCCGGCATGAAGATCAGGACCGACCACTTGCCCTTGAGGGACTGCTCGGTGACTTCGACGAACTTGCCGTTGTGGAAGGCCTGGGCCTTGAACGCGGGGACTTGGGTGTTGATCAGCGACATGCTGCTTTCCTTTCGTGGTTGAAAAACGGGTTCGACCGGAGCCGGCGGGGACCGCCTGCGCGGGTGGCTCGGCTCCGTGAAAACGAGCATATCATAGTTCATGACAATCGTTTTACATGATTGATAGTGTTTATTCAGTGGATAGCCGCTTTTGTTTTTGTTGTTACGAATCGTTCTCATTTGCATATAATGTTCTGCGTCGCTTGCGGCACCTTTTCCACTGCCATCCCTTCCACGCTTGCACGTCACGCGTTCCATCCTTTGACCACCATGCCACGCTCCCGCCCCACCCACCCCTCGCCCGCTCCCCGCCGCGCCACCCCGCCCACCCCTGCGCGCAGCACGGCCGCGCTGCCGCTGGGGGCGCTGCTGCTCGCCAGCGGTCTGCAGGCCGCCGCCCAGACCGCCATGCCCCGCCGGCGAAGGCGTGGCTGGCAGCCTGGACACCGTCACCGTGCGCGACGCGGGCGACCCGACCGAAATCCGCGCCCAAAGCACCCCGCCCGCCACCCGCACCCGGGTGGGACAAGGCCAAGAAGCCCC
>NZ_LZDH01000067.1:0-67193 GCF_001675355.1 Tepidimonas fonticaldi
CCCGACCGTCGTGGCGGCCTGGCGGCGGGCCTGGGGCCGGGTGATTCCGTTCTTCGCCTTTCCGCCCGAGGTGCGGCGGATCATCTACACCACCAATGCCATCGAGAGCGTGCATTCGCGGCTGCGCAAGATCATCAAGAGCCGCGGGCATTTCCCGAGCGACGAGGCCGCCACCAAGCTGATCTGGCTGGCCCTGCGCAACATCACCGCCGACTGGAAGCGCTCGAGCAAGGAGTGGAAATCGGCAATGAACCAGTTTGCGATACTGTACGGAGACCGCTTCACCCTCACGCCGCGCTGAGCGGCACAAAGGCTGATTCAGAAAACCGCCTCGCACACAAAAATTCAGACAGGCCCTCGTTGCACGCCATCGCGCCCATGCTGACCGTCACCACCCTCAACCTCAACGGAATCCGCTCTGCCGCCAGCAAGGGGCTGGAGGACTGGGTCGCCGCCACGGCGCCGGACCTGCTGTGCGTGCAGGAGCTCAAGGCCCAGCCCCCCGACATGGCCGGCCGTTTCGACACCCTGGCGGGTCTGCGAGGGTATTTTCACTGCGCCGTCAAGAAAGGCTACTCGGGTGTGGGCATCTACACCCGGCACGAGCCCAGTGACGTCGTCGTCGGCATCGGTGTGCCGGAGTTCGACGACGAGGGGCGGTATCTGGAGCTGCGCTTCGACACGCCGGCGCGCGCCTTCAGTGTGGTGAGCGTGTACTTTCCCAGCGGATCCTCGGGCGACGAGCGCCAGCAGGCCAAGTTTCGGTTTCTGGACGAAATCGCGCCGCAGCTCGCCCGCTTGGCGGCCGAGCGCGAGTGTTTGGTTTGCGGCGATGTCAACATCGCCCACACCGAAAAAGACCTGAAAAACTGGCGCAGCAACCAGAAGAACAGCGGCTTTTTGCCCGAGGAGCGCGCCTGGATGACCCAACTGCTCGGCGGCGGCGCGTGGGTGGACGTGTACCGGCGCCTGCACCCCGACGCGGAGGGCGACGGCTACACCTGGTGGAGCAACCGCGGCCAGGCTTGGGCCAAGAACGTGGGCTGGCGCATCGACTACCACTTGGCGACCCCGGGCTTGGCGGCGACCGCGCAGCGAGCCAGCATCTACAAGGCCCAGCGGTTCAGCGACCATGCGCCGTTGACGCTGGAGTATGCGTACCGGCTGTAGCGGGCAGGGCCGCCGTTGCGTGCCGAGCTGGGTGACGGTGCCCAGGTGCGGGTGTTTGGGTCGCGCACCGATGAGTGGGTGGCCTTGCGCCAGCTGCGCAACCGGCTGATCCACGAATATCAGCAGTCCGATGCCGACTTGCACGCTGCGTTGATGGCGGCCCATCAAGGCGTGCCTGCTCTGCAGCACGCCGTAGAGCGTCGCCGTAGAGCGTTTGTGCGAGGCGGTGGCACAGCGAGTGGGTGGAGGCGGCACGTAGCCGCGGCGAGTGTTGCGCGAAAGCGACACAAGCATGCATTATTAGGGGGAACCCTAACCGTACCCGGCACCTCTTCTGGTGCAATACGGGTCAGCTTCCCCACGGAGGCCGGTCGGGCGGACCCCGGCCCCTGTTCCAAACCCTGGACACTCTTGGAGAGATTCGAATGAAAAAGACTCTGATCGCCCTGGCCGCCGTTGCGGCCACCGGTGCGGCGTTTGCCCAGTCGTCGGTCACCCTGTACGGTGTGGCGGATATCGGTATTCAGGACACCAATGCGCCTGGCTCCAAGCTGCAACTGAACAGCTCGAGCACGATGAACAACGGCACCTCGCGCTGGGGCATCCGTGGCACGGAAGACCTGGGCGGTGGCCTGAAGGCTGGCTTCAACTTCGAAGCGGGCCTGTCGCTCGACAACGGCGCCGCCGGCACGTTCAGCGGCAACTACTTTGGCCGCAACGCGTTCATGACGTTGTCGGGTGGTTTCGGTGAACTGAGCCTGGGTCGCCGTCTGAACCCGGCGTTCAACACCGCCGCCGCGTGGGAACTGACCGGCGCCGCCAACTACTCGGCCGTCGTGAGCCAGTTCGGCGGTGTGCTGGTCGGCATCCGCACCAGCGACATGATCATGTACACGTCGCCCAACATGAACGGCTTCGTGGCCCAGTTTGGTCACCGCCTGAAGGGTGATAATGGCACCAAGGCCAGCAACGATCTGTCGCTGCGCTACGGCCAAGGCCCGCTGGTGGTGGCGTTCAACTACAACAACAATGCGGGCGGCACCGGTAACAACAAGCACCTGGGCGCGAGCTACGACTTCGGCGGCTTCAAGGTCGCGGGTGCGTGGATCGATCCGGCCGGTACCGCCAAGGGCTTCTCGATCGGTGGCAGCACCACCGTCGGTACGGTCACGCTGACGGCTGACTTCGTCCGCGACACCGACGCCAAGGACACCGACTTCGTGTTGGAAGCCAAGTATCCGCTGTCCAAGCGCACCTTCGCTTACGCCGCTTACCTGCGTGACGGCAAGAAGAAAGATGGCGCCTTCAAGGCAGCCACGGCGCGCAAGGACGTCGGTGGCTTCGGTCTGGGTATCCGCCACAACTTCTGATCGACCGCCGGGTCGTCGGATGAAAAGCCCGCTGCTGCCGCAGCGGGCTTTTTTGTTGGCCTGTGTTTTGCATGAGTTGCGTGTTCGTTCGCACGAACCGGCTGGCGTGTTGCGGCTTTGCAACGAACGGGATGCCCAAAATGGGGGAAAACCCTGATCGTCAAGAAAATGCCACTACCATTGGGCTGTGTGCTGCATTCCTGCCGGATGCGGCGAACACCCTCAACCCGTCGAAAGGTGAACCTCATGAAGAAGACTCTGATTGCGCTGGCCGTGTTGGCCGCCTCGGGCGCTGCCATGGCCCAGTCGTCCGTGACGCTGTACGGTGTTGCGGACATGGTTCTGCACAAGGACAAGAACGCCTCCACCAAACTGACCAGCGGTGGTGTCTCCACCAGCCGTTGGGGCATCAAGGGTGAGGAAGATCTGGGTGGCGGTCTGAAGGCCGGCTTCCTGTACGAGCAAGCGATTGCCCTCGACAACGGCGCTGCCGGCCCTGGCTTTGACCGTCAAACCTACCTGAGCCTGTCGGGTGGCTTTGGCGAGATCAAGCTGGGCAAGATCTGGACGGCGTACGACGACATCGGTGGCGCCACCGACGCGGCGTTCAACGCCAACGTCCTGGGCCCGGTTGCCCTGATCTTCCAAAGCCAGTACGAGTACACCGCCAACCCGAAGAACGGCTTCTACTACGCTTCGCCGTCGTTCGGTGGCTTCAGCGGTGCGTTCAGCACCAACCTGCGCGAAGGCGTGGCCAACAGCCGTGTCTCGGCCTTCCACGTCAAGTACGAAGGTGGCCCGCTGTTCGTCGCGCTGGGTTATCAGGATGACGAGCTGACCAACGAGAAGTACACCCGCCTCGGCGCGTCCTACGACCTGGGCGTGGCCAAGCTGCTGGGCACCTACGGCCGCGCCAAGAACGCGGATGTGGATGAGTGGTCGATTGGCGCGGACGTGCCGGTGGCACCGAACTTGGTGGTCTCGGTGGGTTACGCCCAGAGCAAGCAAGACGGCGGCAAGGCCGAGCGTGGCTGGAGCGTGGCGGCTGCCTACGCGCTGTCCAAGCGGACCACGGCGTACGCCGGCTTCTTTGACGCCAACGCCGCTGCCGTCAACGGCCGCGCCGGTGCGCCGGACAGCCGCTTCGGCGTCGGTCTGAAGCATACGTTCTGAGTCCCCAGCGGCCCGATCGGGCCGCATGCATCCACAGAACGACCGAAGCCGCGGAAAATACGCCGCGGCTTTTTTATGTGCGCCCGGCACGGGCGCACATAAAAAACAACCTCCCGAAGGAGGTTGTTTGAAATCGTGGCGGGCCCACAAGGACCCTTCCCCTGTCCACTCAATACGCGTTAGAAGCGATGGCGGACACCCACGGTGATGCCGGTACGGCTGCGTGCGCGGCTCAGCTGATCCAGCACGACCGCGCTGCCGCCGCTGATGCTGGTGTGGTCCACGCCGAAGTAGGCATCGGTGCGCTTGCTGAAGGCATAGTCCACCACCGCCACGTAGAAGTTGGCGTTGCCGTTGGAAGCACCCGTGGCCGAGCCCGACTGCTTACCGCGGAAGTAGTGCGCACCCAGGTTCACCTGAGGAGTCAGCTGATAGCCCACGCCCACCTTGAACAGCTGGCGCTTGTTGGCGTCGCCCGGCTGGAAGCCGCCATTGGTCTGGCCGGCCCAGAATTGCCCCAGAATCAGTCCGTCGACGGTATTACGGAAACCCTGGATCGGGTTGGTCACCTTAGCGTATTTCGCCTTGTTCAGGCCATAGCCTGTACTGAAGTACCACGGACCCGTGCGGTACGAACCGCCCAGAGTCCAGGCGTCTACGTCGGTGCCGCCTGGCAGCGTCGTGCGCATGTAGCCGCCGCCGACGGCAAACCCGCTCGCGGAGTAGCGCAGGTAGCCGCCAACCGTCTTCCAGGCGCCACCACCCAGGGTGCCTGCAACGAAGGCAGGCACTTGCGCCTGCGAGGCAGGCAGGCCAGCTTCCAATGCCTTGGTGTCGTTGTTCTCGTCAAACGAATATTGCAGCGAGCCTACGAAGCTGCGGTCCGGCGTTGCGAAGGTGTACTTCAGCATGTTGCTGGTACGCGCGCCCATGGCCATTCCCAACTCAGGCTTGTAGGCTTCCATGTAGGGGGAGTACGGGAACGAAGCGTAGGTGCTGGTCACCACGTCGAACAGGACGTTCCACTGACGTCCGGCAGTCAGGCGGCCATAAGGGCCTTGCAGACCCAGATAGGACAGTTGGAAGAAGGGGGTGGAAACACTGCCGTCATCGGCATTGAGACGGTTTTCCAGCACCACCAGGGCCTTGGACCCGCTACCCAGGTCCTCCTCCACATTGATACCCCAGCGGCTTTGCGACATGCCGCCACCGATCATCCTCGTCAGGCCATCCTTGCCGGCACCTTCGTTGTTGGTGTGGCGCACGGCGGCATCCACGATACCCCACAGCTCCACCTTGCTGGTACCGGCGGACTGGGCCATTGCCACGCCCGCGCCGCACAGCGCCAGGGCAGCCACAATTTTCTTTTGCATACGACAGACTCCTCTTGGATTGAATTTGTGCGCGAAAAACGATGGGGCGGTATGGCCCGGTCGGCATACTGCAACGTCATGGTAGTCAATGGCGCCCTAGAAGCGAACGATCGTTAGGGAAGGTCTGCACAACCCCGGCGGTCACCGCCGGATATGAGACAGTAACGACATGAAGCAGATGAGCCTTGGCACCACTGGATTCGAGCGCAAGACCAAGCGGACTCGCAAGCGCGAGTTCTTGGATGAGATGAACCTGGTGGTGCCGTGGGCCGAACTGGTGGCGCTGATTGCCCCGCATGCACCGGCGCGCAGCCCCAAGGGCGGACGCCCGCCGTTTGCTGTCGAGACCCTGCTGCGTATCCACTTCCTACAACAGTGGTTCAACCTGTCCGACCCGGCCATGGAAGAGGCGCTGTACGACACGCCCATGTTTCGCGAGTTTGCCGGGCTGGACATCGGCGAAGACAACCTGCCCGATGAGAGCACCATCCTGCGGTTCCGGCATTTGCTCGAAGAGCACAACCTCGCGTTGCAAATCCTGGCCACCGTCAACGCCACGCTGATGGCCAAGGGCTTGCTGCTCAAGCAGGGCACGGTGGTCGACGCCACGCTGATTGCGGCGCCCAGCTCGACCAAGAACAAGGATGGGTTGCGTGACCCCGAGATGCACCAGACGAAGAAGGGCAACCAGTGGCACTTTGGCATGAAGGCGCATATTGGCGTGGATGCTGATTCGGGTCTGGTGCACACCGTGGTGGGCACGGCTGCCAACGTCAACGATGTGACGCAGGCCAGCCGGCTGGCGCACGGTGAAGAGACCGATGTGTTTGCCGATGCGGGCTACCAGGGTGTGGCCAAGCGGCCGGAGACACAAGACATCAACGCCCAGTGGCATGTGGCCATGCGACCGGGCAAACGCCGTACGCTGGACAAGAACTGCCCGATGGGCGCCGTGCTTGAGCAGCTCGAACGCATCAAGGCGCGCATCCGCGCCAAGGTCGAACACCCGTTTCGGGTCATCAAGCGGCAGTTCGGCTATGTCAAGGTCAAGTACCGCGGGCTGGCCAAGAACACGGCCAACCTGATGACGCTGTTCGCGCTGTCCAACCTGTGGATGGTGCGCAAGCGACTTTTGAACATGGGGGCACAGGGATGAGTGCGCCCAAAAGCCTGAAAAGGCTTCGCCAAATGGGCCACGGGGCCTCAAACGGGGCCGAAAAGACCCCGAAATTGCCCATCGAACGCCCCACGATATCGCCATCTGAAACATCAGCCGACAACAGCCGCCCCAGCGGGGGTTGTGCAGACCTTTCTTAGAAAAAATTCGTGATATTCGCCACAGGGGTTTTCCCTTGGTTGCCAGCGCGGCGCACAGGTTACCAAGGCTTTTCCGCGGTCCGTGGTTTTGGCGTGGCTGTTGCTGGCTCGGCCTCGGCGAGCGCCCCGAGAGTTGTGAATCAGCGATCCTGAAGCTCAAGCGCGCGCTGTCGGTGGTAGCGCCCGTCGCCCCGCGTAATCACCGTATCCTGCGGCAGCACCGCGTCGGCGCTCAGAGTGTCCAAACGGCTCACTTGTTCGTACAGCGGGGCGAAGTCGATCTCGGCCAGCCGCAGCAGGTCGTCCAGGTGGTCGAGCACAAAGTAGGTCTGCTGAAAGTCGTCGATGCGGTAGCGGGTGCGCATCACCCGCGCCAGATCGAAGCCCAGGCGGTGGGGCGAGGGGGATTCCAGGCAAAAGCGGCTCTCGGACGCAGACGACACGATGCCTGCGCCGTAGATGCGCAGCGCGCCGCTTTCTCGCACCAGGCCAAACTCCACCGTGTACCAGTACACGCGGGCCAGCATGTCCAGCGCGCCCAGGCGCTGCGCGCGCAGGCCGCCGTGTCCATAGGCCTGGATGAAGTCGGCCATCACCGGGTGCATCAGCATCGGGACGTGGCCAAAGACGTCGTGGAAAACGTCGGGCTCCTGCAGATAGTCCAACTGGTCGGCGCGGCGGATGAACTGTCCGGCCGGAAAGCGCCGGTGGGCTAGGTGCTCGAAGAACACGTCGTCGGGCACCAGTCCGGGCACGGCGACCACCTGCCAGCCGGTGTGGCGCATGAGTACCTCGGACAGGCGCTCGAAGTCCGGGATGCGGTCGGGCTCGATGGGCAGGCGGCGCATGCCGTCCACGAAGGCCTCACAGGCGCGGCCGGGCAGCAGGGCCATCTGGCGCTGGTACAGCGTGGCCCAGGTGGCGTGTTCCTGCGGGGTGTAGGCGGCCCAGTTTTGCGGGATGGTCCAGTCCGGGCTGTCCGGGCGTCCGGCCTCGCCGGCGGCCAGGCCGTGCAGGACGGGTTCAGCGGTTGCGCTCATCGATCGCCCCCATGGCCGGGGCGGTCGCGTCGACCCAGCGCGCAAACGCGATGTCGCGCTCGGTCAGCCCCCCGGCATCGTGCGTGGAAAACAGGATGTCCACCCGGTTGTAGACGTTGAACCACTCCGGGTGGTGGTCGCGGCGCTCGGCCTCCAGGGCGGCGCGTGTCATGAAGCCGAAGGCCGCGTTGAAGTCCGCAAAGCGCAGCGCCCGGCGGATGGCGTGCCGCTCGGCGTCGAACGTCCAGGCGGGCAATTGGGCGAGAGCGGCTTGCAGGGCGGGGCCTTCGAGCTTGGTCATGGTGGTTTTCCTTCTGTGGGGATCAGGCTGCGGCGGTCTCGACCTTGAGCGTGCCGCGTCGGATCTGGTCGCGTTCCAGGCTTTCGAAAAGGGCCTTGAAGTTGCCTTCGCCAAAGCCCTCGTCGTTCTTGCGCTGGATGAACTCGAAGAACACCGGCCCGAGCAGCGGCTGGCTGAAGATCTGCAGCAGCAGGCGCTTGTCACCACCCGCGGTGGAGCCGTCCAGCAGAATGCCGCGGGCCTGCAGCTCGGCCACCGGCTCGCCGTGGCCCGGCAGGCGTTCTTCCAACATGTCGTAGTAAATGTCGTTGGGCGCGCTCATCAGCGGCACGCCGGCCATCTGCAGGGCGTCCACGCTGGCCAGCAGGTCGTCCGTCAGCAGGGCGATGTGCTGGATGCCCTCGCCGTTGAACTGCATCAGGAATTCTTCGATCTGGCCGTTGCCACCGGAGCCGCCTTCCTCATTGAGCGGAATGCGGATGAGGCCGTCGGGCGCGGTCATTGCGCGGCTCTTGAGGCCCGTGTACTCACCCTGGATGTCGAAGTAGCGGATCTCGCGGAAGTTGAACAGGCGCTCGTAAAACTGTGCCCAGTAGGCCATGCGCCCGCGGTAGACGTTGTGCGTGAGGTGGTCGATGATTTTGAACCCATGCCCCACGGGGTGGCGGTTGGCCGGGTCCTCGAAGCCGGGCAGGAATTCGAAGTCGATGTCGTAGATGCTCTTGCCGTCCTCGTAGCGGTCGATCAGGTACAGCGGCGCGCCGCCGATGCCTTTGATCGCCGGCAGGCGCAGCTCCATCGGGCCGGTGGGGATGTCGATGGGTTGCGCGCCCAGCTCCAGCGCGCGGTAGTAGGCCTTGTGGGCGTCCTTCACGCGGAACGCCAGCCCGCAGGCGCTGGGCCCGTGCTCCTGCGCAAAGTAATCGGCCAGGCTGCGCGGCTCGCGGTTGATGATGAAGTTGATCTGCCCCTGGCGCCACAGCTCCACATCCTTGGAGCGGTGGCGCGCGATGCGGGTGAAGCCCAGCGCCTGAAACAGCGGCTCCAGCACGTTGGGGGTGGGCGCGGCAAATTCGACGAACTCGAATCCGCACAGACCCATGGGGTTGTCGAAGAGGTCGGCCATGGTCACGACTCCTGCACTGAAATTGAAAGCCGGAAGCATATGTCCGTGTCGGCGCAATGGGCTTGCGTTTCGACGACCGGAAAACCCGCAATCATGAAAAATCGTTGCGGGTTTCGGGTAAAACCCGCACTGTTCTGACCCAGGAGAGCCCCATGACGTCCAGCCCTTCCATCGACGCGGTGGACCGCCGCATCCTGGCCCGTTTGCAGGAGGACGGGCGCATCACCAACCAGGCCTTGGCCGAAGCCGTGCATCTGTCCCCGGCGCAGTGCAACCGCCGCCACCGCCGGCTGGAGGAGCAGGGCTATGTGCGCCGCTACGAGGCGCGGCTGGACGCGCCGCGGCTGGGGCTGGGCGTGACCGCGTTCGTGCATGTGACGATGGAGCGCGGCCACATCCGCGAGGTGGAGCGATTCCGCCAGCGGGTGCGCGACATGGCGCAGGTGCAGGAGTGCTACGCAGTGACGGGCGATTTCGACTATGTGCTCAAGGTGGTGGCGCGCGATCTGAAGGCGCTGTCGGACTTTCTGCTCGGCACGCTGGCACAGCTGCCCGGCGTCAACGGCGTGCGCTCCAGCGTCTGTCTGGACGAGATCAAATGCACCAGCGCGCTGCCGCTGGACGGTTGATGGTCAAGGGGTGGCCTGCGAGGCCGCGCTGTGCTACAAAGTACCAAGCTGGCCGGCTGGCCGGGGGGAGGGTTCGCCGGCACAGGGAAGGTGGCCACCGGGAGAACGCCCTTGATATCGATGAGCCCGATGGCGGCCATGGCTGCGACGTCGACATCGACGCGCGGCAGCGGCTGTTGCTGGCACTGCAGACTGCCGAGCGGCGCTACCGGCTGCTGGCCGAGCACACGCAGTCCATCATCTACACCATCGACAATGCCGGCCGTCTGACCTACGTGTCACCGAGCTGGACCGTGCTGCTCGGGCACCCGGTGGAGGAGGTGATCGGTCGCGATTTTCGCCCCTTCGTCCATCCGGAGGACGTGCCGCTGTGCGAGGATTTTTTGGCGCGCACGCTGCGCGAGCGGCGGGTGCTGCCGCCGCTGACCTACCGCGTGCTGCACCGCGACGGCCGGGTGTGCTACCACCGCAGCATGCTGGCGCCGGTGCTGGACGACGACGGGCAGTTGCAGGCCATCGTGGGCAACGCGATCCATCAACGACACCCATGGCCACGCGGCGGGCGACGTCGTGCTGCGCGGTTGTGTGCAGCGCTGCCAGGCGGCGCTGCGCCCGAGCGACGTGCTCGGCCGCCTGGGCGGGGAGGAGTTTGGTGCCATGCTGCCCGGTGCCGATCCCGGCCAGATCGGCACGATTGCCGAGCGGCTGCGCGCCGGGGTGGCCGAGCCGCCGTTCGAGCTGCCAGACGGCGCGGCGCTGGAGGCCACCGTCAGCGTCGGCGCGGTGGTGGCGTTGCCCGATGAGGACGCCGATGCGCTGCTGATGCGCGCCGACCGCGCCCTCTACGCTGCCAAGCACGCCGGTCGCAACCAAGTCGTGCTGGACGGCATCGACCCGGCGGCGTTCGCCGACACCGAGCCGTCCGGTGCGCCCGCGCTGCCGCCGTTTCCGGCCCTGGGCGAGCGCTGAGCGAGAGGCTTCACCCCCGCCCGACAAAGGGCATTTTGGTGGCCATGACGGTGGTGAACAGCACGTTGGCTTCCAGCGGCAGGCGCACCATGGCCATGAAGGTCTGCACCACCGCGTCCATGTCCATGCGCGCTTCGGGGCGCACGCTGCCATCGGCTTGCAGCACGCCGGCGCCCATGCGCTCGGTCATGTCGCTGGCGACGTTGCCGATGTCGATTTGACCGACCGCGATGTCGAATGCCCGGCCGTCCAGCGCTGCCGCCTTGGTCAGGCCCGTGATCGCGTGTTTGGTCGCGGTGTAGGGGATGGAGCCCGGCCGCGGCGTGTGCGCCGAGATGGAACCGTTGTTGATGATGCGACCGCCGCGCGGAGACTGCTCACGCATCAGCGCGAAGGCCGCGCGCAGGCAGTAAAACGCGCCGTTGAGGTTGGTCTGCACCGACTGGTGCCAGTGCTCCAGCGCCGTGGCGTCCGGCGTTGCGGCGGGGGTGAAGACGCCGGCGTTGTTGAACAGCAGATCCAGCCGCCCATGGCGGGCGCGCACCGCGGCAAACGTCCGCTCCACCGCGGCGGGGTCGCCAATGTCGGCCACGACCGGGTGCGCACGGGCGGCCACGTCCGGGTGGCCGAGGGCGGCCTGGGTGATGGCCTCCTGCAAGGCTTCGGCGCGACGGCCGACCAGCCAGACGGTCCAGCCTTCGCGCAGCAAAGCGATGGCGCAGGCCCGGCCGATGCCGCTGCTGGCGCCGGTGACCAGGGCGATGCGCGAGGAGGGGGTGGGTGTGTCCATCGGCCTATTGTCCCGCAAGGCGTGGGGGCCCGCACGTGCCCCGCATGGGGACAAACCGGGCACAATGACACGGACTTTGCCCGCGTTACCGCCCGCTCCCCATGGCCGACTCGGCATCTACGAGCTGATGCTCAGCGACGACACCATCCGCCACCACATCCGCCGCCGCTCCTCCGCCGGCGAGATCCGCGCCAGCGCACTGGCCGCCGGGACGCACACGCTGCGCCAGGACGGCATCGAGAAGGTGCTGGCCGGCCTGACCGACCTGGCGGAGGTCATCGCCGCCACCAACGTCTGACGCGCCCCGCGCGGCCGGCCCTGCGGCCGCTGCCTACAATGGCCGCCATGCTGCGCTACGCCACGATCCCGGTCACCCCGTTCGCCCAGAACTGCTCGCTCGTTTGGTGCGACGCCACGCGCGAGGCGGCGGTGATCGACCCGGGCGGCGACCTCGACGCCGTGCTGGAGGAGGTGCGGCGGCTGGGACTGGACCTGCGCCAGATCTGGCTCACGCACGCGCACATCGACCACGCCGGCGGCGCCGGCGAGCTGGCCGAGCGGCTCGGCCTGCCGATCGTCGGCCCGCACCGCGGCGACCAGTTCTGGATCGACGGCCTGCCGCAGCAGAGCCGCATGTTCGGCTTTCCGCCGGCCAGGCCGTTTGCGCCGACGCGCTGGCTGGAGGACGGCGACGAGGTCACCGTGGGGCAGGAGCGGCTGCACGTGCGCCACTGCCCGGGCCACACGCCCGGCCACGTGGTGTTTCACGCGCCGCAGATCCGGCGCGCCTTCGTCGGCGACGTGCTGTTCGCCGGCAGCATCGGCCGCACCGACTTCCCCGGCGGCAACCACGCGCAGCTGATCGACAGCATCACGCAGCGCCTGTGGCCGATGGGCGACGACACCGTCTTCATCCCCGGCCACGGGCCGGAGAGCACCTTCGGCGAGGAGCGCCGCCACAACCCGTTCGTCGGCGGGACCTGATCAGCGCGCGATCCCGAGGAACAGCGCCAGGCAGCGCTCCATCTGCAGCATCGTGTCGGCCTCCAGCCGGCCGAACGGCGGCCCGAGCTTGTCGCGCGGCAGCGTCATCACCTTGTCGACCATGACCTGCGAGGTCTTGCGCAGGCCGTTGGCCGGCGCCACCGTCACCAGATCGCCGCGGTGCGCCATTGCGCTCGCCCCGCGTCAGTCGGTCCAGCCGTCCACTTGGGCCAGGGCCTCGTCCATCCAGCGCGCCAGCCCCGCATCCCGCGCGTCGGCCTGCGCCACGCGCGCGCTCTGCTGCCGGCACGCTTCGGCAAAGCCGGGCTGGCGCGTGTCCGGCACCCAGAGCTGAACCAGCCGCAGGCCGCTGCGGCGCTTGCGCTCGCGGGCACGGGCGACACGGACGGCGGCGGGGGTGGACACGGCGCAGGCTCCTCGTTGCAACATGTTGCAGCATAGCACCGGCCGCGGTGGCGGTGCAACGGGCCGGCACTACCCCGCGCGGCGCGCCTGCTCGTACAGCGCCTCGACCTTGGGGATGTTGGCCTCCAGGTCGCGGATCCGGCTCGGGCCGCTGGGGTGGGTGGAGAGGAACTCCAGCCCGTTGCCGCCGGCGACCTGCGCCATCTTCTGCCACAGCGCGACGCTGGCGCGCGGGTCGTAGGCGCCGCGCGCGGCCAGCTCCAGCCCGACCAGGTCGGCCTCGGTCTCATCCTCGCGGCTGAACTTGAGCGACAGCAGCTGCGTGCCCAGGTCCGCCGCCAGCCGGCCGAGGTCGCCGAGCCCGAGCAGCTGCGCGCCGAGCGACAGGCCGAGGCCGGTGGCCTGCGTCTTGGCGATGCGCGAGCGCGCGTGCTCGCGCAGCGCGTGCGCCATCTCGTGGCCCATGACCATCGCCGCCTCGTCGTCATTCAGTTGCAGCTGGTCGAGGATGCCGGTGAAGAAGGCGATCTTGCCGCCCGGCATGCAGAAGGCGTTGATCTGCTTGCTGCCGATCAGGTTGACCTCCCAGCGCCACTGGCGCGCGCGCTCGTTCCACGGCAGCGCATGCGGCACCAGCCGCTGGGCGATCGCGCGCAGCCGGCGCAGCTGCGGATGGCCCTCCGGCGCCAGCGCACCCTTGGCGCGGGCTTCGGCCAGCAGTTGGGCATATTGCTGGCTGGCCGCGGATTCCAACTGCGCGGCGGGCACCAGCGAGCGCAGCGCGGAGGGCTGCCCCACTTGCACCTGGCCCCAGACCGGCGCCAGCGCACTCGCCCCGGCCGCCGCCGTCGCCGCGCGCAAAAATCCCCGTCGGCCCGACAGGGCGGCTCGAGCATCGCACATCCAGCACATGGGCGCATGATAGGCACAATCGGTGGCCTGTGTCGTGACCGATCGTGTCATTTGTAACCTCGTCGCCCGTTCGCATCCATGTCCGCGCCGCCTGCCCGCCCCGCCGATTCGTCCCCGCCCGCCCCGTGGTGGCGGGTGCTGTGGGACTGGCGCGTGCCCGCGATGGCGGCGCTGGGGTTTTCCGCGGGTTTGCCGCTGCTGCTGATTTTTTCCTCGCTGTCCCTTTGGCTGGGTGAGGCGGGGGTGGAGCGCCGGGCGGTCACGTTCTTCAGCTGGGCGGCGCTGGCGTATTCGTTCAAGTTTGTGTGGGCGCCGTTGGTGGACCGGCTGCCGTTGCCGGGGCTGACGGCGCGCCTGGGGCGGCGGCGCGCCTGGCTGCTGGCGGCCCAGGTGGGGGTGGTCGTGGCCATCTTGGGGATGGCCAGCACCGACCCGGCCGCGGGCCCGGCGGCGCTGGTGCGCATGGCGGGGTTTGCGGTGCTGCTGGGCTTCATGTCCGCCACGCAGGACATCGTCATCGACGCCTACCGCATCGAGATTGCGGCCCCCGAGCAGCAGGGGGTGCTGTCGTCGGCCTACATCGCGGGCTACCGCATCGGTATGGTGGTGGCGGGGGCAGGGGTGCTGTTTTTGGCCGCGGCATGGGGATCGACCAAGGGGGGGTACGACTACGGCGCATGGGCGGCGGCCTATGCGGTGGCGGCGCTGGCCATGGTGACGGGCCTGGTGACCACGGCGCTGGTGCCGGAGCCCCGCCTTTCCGACGCCGAGGCGCCCGCCCCCGCGGGCGAGCACGCCCGCTTGCTGGCGGTGTTTGCGCTGGCGGTCGCGGCGTTCGTCGGGGTGTTCTGGTCCCTGGGGGCGGCCGGCACCGCGTTGGGCGCGGGGGCGCTGGGGCCGTTGCCGACGCTGGGGTGGGAGGGCGTGCGCCTGGCCGTGGCGCTGGGGGTGGCCTTTGTCACGGGCGGGCTGCTGGTGCGAGCGGGGGTGGCCAGCCGGGTGGCCGCGCGGCAGACGTGGGTGGAGCCGGTGCGGGCGTTTTTCGTGCGCCACGGCTGGGCGGATGCGGCGCTGCTGCTCGCGGTCATCGGCCTGTACCGCATCTCCGACATCGTGTTGGGGGTGATTTCGAACGTTTTCTACCAGGACCTGGGGTTTTCCAAACCGGACATTGCGACGGCGGTCAAGACCTTTGGGGTCATCGTCAGCATCGCTGGGGGATTTTTGGGCGGCATTCTGGCGACGCGCATGGGGGTAATGCGCTCGTTGTGGTGGGGGGCCGTGCTGTCGGCCCTGACCAATCTGGGGTTCGTTGCGCTGGCCCTGGCCGGGCCGCAGCGGCCCTTCCTGTATGCGGTGGTGGCGGCGGACAACCTGGCCGCGGGCTTTGCCAGCGCGGCATTCGTCGCGTTTTTGTCCAGCCTGACGCAGGTGCGCTTCACGGCGGTGCAGTACGCCATCTTCAGCTCGCTCATGACCCTGCTGCCCAAGGCTCTGGGCGGCTACTCGGGCGGTATGGTCGATGCGTTGGGCTACCCCGGGTTCTTCGTGCTGACGTCGGTTCTGGGGGTGCCCGTGCTGCTGCTGGTGACGTGGGCCGGGCGGCGGCTGGCGCCCGACGCGCGCTGAACGGGGCGCCGCCTCCCCCAAACAGGGGAGGCGGCGCGGCGCTTTTTGCGCGCACAATTGGATCCGGACGCTGTCACACGCCCACGCGCCCTGGCCCAACACAACAACACCCATCAGGGCCAAAGCCAGGGGCCCGACACGGCCCCGGTATTGGCCGGGGCGTGTCGGCAACCCCCGCCGTGTGCCAGGCGCGGCGGGCGGATTGCCCATCTGCGGTCGTCCACCGAATCCCAACGACGTCCTGTGATGGACTTTGGCCGCCGCGGCTCAACCCCGGCGGCTTTTTTCTGCCGGGTTGGGTGGCGCTGGGGGCGGCGCCCGCGCGCTCAGGCCGGCGCCGGGCGGGGTACCGGCCGCGGGCGGCCCTGCTCGTCGATGGCCACGTAGGTCAGCGTCGCTTCGGTCACCTTCACGCATTGGTAGTGGGGGCGCTGGCGCTCGGCCCACACCTCCACCTGCACCGTGATCGACGTGTTGCCGATGCGCACGATGGTGCCGTAGAAGCTGAGCAGGTCTCCGACCTTGACCGGCTGCTTGAACAGGAACTGGTTGACGGCGACGGTCGCAAAGCGCCCGCCCATGTGCCGTGCCGGGATGACCGACCCCGCCAGGTCCACCTGGGCCATGACCCAGCCGCCAAAAATGTCGCCGTTGGCGTTGACATCGGCGGGCATGGGGATGACCCGCAAAACCAGCTCCTTGTCCTGCGGCAACGAGGCGTCGGCGGCGGGCGGGGTGTCCGTGCTTGAGGGTACGATGGCGTCTGTCATGAACCCGATTGTCGATCATGCGTGAGCGTGCCATGGCCGGCGCCGCGCCGCGACCCTTGCCCGCTGCCGCCGCGCCGGCGCGCAGCGACGGCCAGACGCTGCGCCGCCTGTTGCCGTATTTGTGGGAATACCGCTGGCGCGTGGCCGCGGCCCTGGTCCTGATGGTGGGGGCCAAGCTGGCCACGGTGGGCGTGCCGCTGTTGCTCAAAGAGCTGGTGGACGCCCTGACGCCGCTGCCGGGCCTGTCCGCGCAGGCAACGGGGCTGCTCGTGGTGCCGGTGGGGCTTTTGCTGGCGTACGGCGCGCTGCGGCTGTGCGCGACGCTGTTTGCCGAGCTGCGCGAGCTGGTGTTCCTCAAGGCCACCGAGGGCGCCACCCGCGCCATCGCGCTGCAGGTGTTTTCGCATCTGCATGCGCTGAGCCTGCGCTTTCACTTGGAGCGCCAGACCGGGGGGCTGACCCGCGACATCGAGCGCGGCACGCGCGCGGTGCAGTCGCTGATCTCGTATTCGCTCTACAGCGTGGTGCCCACGCTGATCGAGGTGGCGCTCGTGCTGGCGTTGCTGGGCACCCGGTTCGAGGCGTGGTACGTCTGGACGACGGGGCTGGCGCTGGTGGCGTATGTGGCGTTCACGGTCAAGGTCACCCAGTGGCGCACCGGTATCCGGCGCCAGATGAACGAGCTGGAGTCGGCCAGCCAGACCCGGGCGATCGATGCGCTGCTCAATTACGAAACGGTCAAGTACTTCGACAACGAGGCCTGGGAAGCACGCCGCTATGCCGACAGCCTGGACCGCCTGCGGCGCGCGCGGGTGCGCACGCAGGCCTCGCTGTCGCTGCTCAACGCGGGCCAGCAGCTCATCATCGTCGTGGCCCTCGTGGCCATACTGTGGCGCGCCACCGTCGCGGTGACCGAAGGGCGCATGACGCTGGGCGATCTGGTCATGATCAATGCCTTCATGATCCAGCTGTACCTGCCGCTGAACTTTCTGGGGGTGCTGTACCGCGAGATCCGCCAGGGTCTGACCGATCTGGGGCGGATGTTCGATCTGCTGGAGCGGGAGTGCGAGGTGCGCGATGCCCCCGATGCGCGCGAACTGGCTGTGGCGCACGCACCGCAGGTGCGCTTCGAGGCGGTGCGTTTTGGCTATGAGCGCGAGCGCGACATTCTGCACGGCGTGGACTTGGTCATTCCGGCCGGGCGCACGGTGGCGGTGGTCGGCCCTTCGGGTTCGGGCAAATCGACGCTGGCGCGGCTGTTGTACCGCTTCTACGACGTCGGCCGCCCGGGCGAAGACGACGCGGCCCGCGCGGCGGCGGGGCGCATCACCGTGGATGGCCACGATGTGCGCCACGTCACCCAGGCCAGCCTGCGCCGGGCCATCGGCATCGTGCCGCAGGACACGGTGCTGTTCAACGACACCATCGAATACAACATCCGCTACGGGCGCCCCGATGCGACGGCCGACGAGGTCCGCGAGGCGGCGCGGGCGGCCCACATCCTCGACTTCATCGAGCGCCTGCCACAGGGCTGGCAGACGGTCGTGGGCGAGCGCGGCCTCAAGCTCTCGGGCGGCGAAAAGCAGCGCGTCGCCATTGCGCGCACCCTGCTCAAGAACCCGCCGATTCTGATCCTGGACGAGGCCACCTCCGCGCTGGATTCGGCCAACGAGCGCGCCATCCAGGCCGAGCTGCGCCGGCTGGCGCGCGACCGCACGACGCTGGTCATCGCCCACCGGCTGTCCACCGTGGTCGATGCGCACGAGATCGTGGTGCTGGAGCACGGCCGCATCGTCGAGCGCGGCCGCCACGCCGAGTTGCTGGCGCAAGGGGGTCGGTATGCCCAGATGTGGGCGTTGCAGCAAAGCGGTGCCGACGGCGCCTGATCGGGCCGGCGGGGCACAGGGAGGAGGGCATGGAAACCAAGTGGCTCGAAGACTTCGTCAGTCTGGCCGAGACGCGCAGCTTCAGCCGCTCGGCGCAGTTGCGCCACGTCACGCAGCCGGCGTTCTCGCGCCGCATCCAGTCGCTGGAGGCGTGGGCCGGGGTGGACCTGGTGGACCGCTCCTCGTACCCCACCCGCTTGACCGAGGCCGGCCAGACGCTGTACGCCCAGGCCATCGAAATCTTGCACACCCTCCAGACCACGCGGGCGCTGCTGCGCCAGCACACGGCGGTGGCCAAGGACACGATCGAGTTTGCCGTGCCGCACACGCTGGCGTTCACCTTCGTGCCGGCGTGGCTGTCGCGGCTGCGGGCGGAGCTCGGGCCGATCAAGACGCGGTTGGTGGCGCTGAATGTGCACGACGCGGTGATGCGGTTGACCGAAGGCGGGTGCGATCTGCTGCTGGCGTATCACCACGCGTCGCAGCCGATCGAGCTGGACGCCGCGCGCTACGAGATGCTGCCCCTGGGGCGCGAGGTGCTGGCCCCCTTCAGCCGGCCCGGCCCCGATGGGCGACCGCTGATGCGCCTGCCTGGTGCGGCGCGTGCACCGGTGCCGTACCTGGCCTATGCCCCGGGCGCGTATTTGGGGCGGGTGGTGGACTGGGTGCTGCGCCAGTCCGCCGAGCCGGCCTACCTGGACCGGGTGTACGAGACCGACATGGCCGAGAGCCTCAAGGCCATGGCCATCGAGGGGCACGGGGTGGCCTTTTTGCCGACCAGCGCGGTCCAGCCGGCGCTGGCCGACGGCCGGCTGGTGCCCGCCGCCCCGCGGGAGGGCACCTGGCAAGGCGAGCTGGACATCCGTCTGTACCGCGCGCGCGGCGGGCGCCCCAAGGCCGCCGCCCAGCGGTTTTGGGAGGATGTGCAACGCCTGGGCGGCTCGCCCCCCTGACTGTCGGCGCGCGTGGCGCGGGTTTTTCCCCGGGCCTGGCATGGCGGATGCTTGTAAGATTCGCGTTACCGTTCATCCCAATGGAAAGGATTGCTGCATGAAGAAGCAACTGCTGGCACTGGCCCTGACGGCCCTGGCGGCCACCGCCGCGAACGCCCAGGCCAACGACACCCTGGCCAAGATCAAGTCCACCGGCTCGGTCACCATGGGGGTGCGCGAATCGTCGGGCGTGCTGTCCTACACGCTGGGCGATGGCAAGTACACGGGCTACCACGTCGAGATCTGCCAGCGGGTGCTGGCCGACATCCAGAAGCAGCTCGGCCTGGCCAAGCTGGACATCAAGTACCAGCCGGTGACCTCGCAAAACCGCATCCCGCTGGTGCAAAACGGCACCGTGGACATCGAGTGCGGCTCCACCACCAATAACCAGGCGCGCCAGCGTGACGTGGCGTTTGCCGTCACCACCTTCATCGAAGAAGTGCGCATCGCGGTCAAGGCCAACTCGGGCATCAATTCGATCAAGGACCTCAACGGCAAGAACGTCGCGACCACCACCGGCACCACGTCGGTGCAGACGCTGCGCCGCCACGAGCGCGCCGGCGGCGTGGACTTCAAGGAGGTGTACGGCAAGGACCACGCCGACAGCTTCCTGCTGCTCGAGTCGGGCCGCGCCGACGCCTTCGTGATGGACGGCTCGCTGCTGGCCGGCCTGATCGCCCGCTCCAAGAATCCGGCCGACTTCAAGATCGTCGGCGAGGTGCTCAGCGTCGAGCCCATCGCCATCATGTTCCGCAAGGACGACCCGGCGTTCAAGAAAGCGGTGGACGACTCCATCGTCGCGATGATGAAGTCCGGCGAGCTGGCCAAGATCTACGACAAGTGGTTCATGCAGCCCACGCCGCCGAGCAATGTGCGCATGAACATGCCGATGAGCGAGGCCCTCAAGGCCGCCATCGCCAGCCCGAACGACCGGCCGATGGAGGCCTACGCGGCCAAGTAACCGGTCCCGAAGGCGCTGCTGAACCCCGGGCGCGTCCGGCGCCTCGGGGTCTTTTGTTTTGGTACGGGAGCACATCGCATGCAATGGGACTGGCAGGTGTTCTGCGAGGACACCATCACCCGCGACGTCCAGCCGCGCTGCTTTGGGCAGGGCGGCGACATCACTTACCTCGACTGGATGCTGTCCGCCTGGGGCTGGACGGTGTCGGTGTCGCTGTTGGCCCTGGTGCTGGCGCTGCTGGCGGGCAGCGTGATCGGCACCCTGCGCACCTTGCCCGGCAGCCCCTGGATCGTGCGCTTGGGCAACGCCTGGGTCGAGCTGTTTCGCAACATTCCGCTGCTGGTGCAGATTTTTTTGTGGTACCACGTCATTCCCGCACTGGTGCCGGCGCTCAAGGGCGTGCCCGGCTTCGTGCTGGTGGTGATCGCACTGGGTCTGTTCACCTCGGCGCGGATTGCCGAGCAGGTCAAGTCCGGCATCCAGGCCCTGCCGCGCGGCCAGCGCTACGCTGCGCTGGCGCTTGGACTCACCACCGCGCAGGCCTACCGGTATGTGCTGCTGCCGATGGCGTTTCGCATCATCATCCCGCCGCTGACGAGCGAGACGATGAACATCTTCAAGAACTCGTCGGTGGCGTTTGCCGTGTCGGTGGCGGAGCTGACGATGTTTGCGATGCAGGCGCAGGAGGAGACCGCGCGCGGCATCGAGATCTATCTGGCGGTCACGGGGCTGTACATCGTTTCGGCGTTTGCGATCAACCGGCTGATGGCCTTCATCGAGCGGCGCGTGCGCGTGCCGGGTTTCATCGCCAGCGGCGCGGCGGGGGGGCACTGAGATGCTCAACCTCGACTGGTCCTTCTACCGCTGGGACGTCATCAGCAGCTTCGTGCTCAAGGGGCTGCAGTTCAGCCTGCTGCTGACGGTGGTGGCCACCCTGGGCGGCGTGGCGTTTGGCACGGTGCTCGCGCTCATGCGGCTGTCCGGCCGCCGATGGCTGGAGCTGCCCGCCACCATCTATGTCAACGGCATGCGCAGCATCCCGCTGGTGATGGTGATTCTGTGGTTCTTCCTGCTGGTGCCGTTCGTCATCGGCCGGCCGATCGGTGCGGAGCTGTCGGCGATCATCACCTTCATCGCGTTCGAGGCGGCCTACTTCAGCGAGATCGTGCGCGCCGGTATCCAGTCCATCCCGCGCGGGCAGGTGATGGCCGGCCACGCTCTGGGGCTGACGTATGGTCAGAACATGCGCCTGGTGATCCTGCCGCAGGCGTTTCGCAACATGCTGCCGGTGTTTCTGACGCAGACCATCATTCTGTTCCAGGACACCTCGCTGGTGTACGCGATCGGGGCCTACGACATGCTCAAGGGCTTCGAGGTCGCGGGCAAGAACTACGGCCGCCCCATCGAGGCCTATCTGGCTGCCGCGGTGGTGTACTTCGCCATCTGCTACGGCTTGTCGGCGCTGGTCAAGCGCCTGCACGCCCGCATCGCCATCATCCGTTGAACCCCGGGACCGCAGGGCTGCCGACACCGCGGCCCGCGTGCTCCCCATCCGAACGCTGAGGAGTCGTCATGGAACGACCGATGATCGAACTGAAGAACGTGTCCAAGTGGTACGGCGCCGTGCAGGTGCTCAACGACTGCTCCACCGCGATCCGCAAGGGCGAGGTGGTGGTGGTCTGCGGGCCGTCGGGCTCGGGCAAATCGACGCTGATCAAGACCATCAACGCGCTGGAGCCGATCCAGAAGGGCGAGATCTGGGTCAACGGCCAGCCGGTGCACGACCCCAAGACCAACCTGCCCAAGCTGCGCAGCCACGTCGGCATGGTGTTCCAGCACTTCGAGCTGTTTCCGCACCTGACGGTGACCGAGAACCTGACGCTGGCGCAGATCAAGGTGCTGGGCCGCAACCCGGAGGACGCCAAGAAGCACGGGCTGAAGTACCTGGAGCGCGTCGGCCTGATCGCGCACAAGGACAAGTATCCCGGGCAGCTCTCCGGCGGTCAGCAGCAGCGCGTGGCGATCGCGCGCGCGCTGTCGATGGACCCGATCGTGATGCTGTTCGACGAGCCGACCTCGGCGCTGGACCCGGAGATGGTCGGCGAGGTGCTCGACGTGATGATCGGCCTGGCGCAGGAAGGCATGACCATGATGGTCGTCACGCACGAGATGGGCTTTGCGCGCAAGGTCAGCGACCGCGTCATCTTCATGGACGTCGGCGGCAAGATCCTGGAGGACTGCCCGAAGGAGGAATTCTTCGGCAACCCGGAGGCGCGCCAGCCGCGCACCAAGGATTTCCTCAACAAGATCTTGTCGCACTGAGCGTTTTCTGCCTACAATGACATCATGAACGTTCCCGCGCACCGGATGTCGCCGTGCTGCGCTGCCGTCAGGCGCGCGGCCGCCGGTGTGCGCCTGCCCTCGACGCTGCCGCGGTCGCCGTGCGCGGCCGCAGAGTCCTGAGCCCGGCGGTCCGGCCCCCACCCTTTCGCGCCACCCCTGGACCCCGGGCACCTGCCAGGCGCCGCCCTGGCCGTCGCGCACCGTGCCGCGACCCGGGCCTTCGCTCAGGAGAGCGTTCATGGTTTCCTCCCACCCGCGCACCCTCAGTGCGCTCGATCACGTCCGCATCCTGCGCCTGCTGCCGCAGGCCGGCGCGCAGGATTTGCTGCGCGATCTGCTCGACAACGCCGATCTGTTGCCCCCGCGCGAGGTCCCGCCCGGTCTGGTGACGATGTATTCGCAGGTGCTGCTGGCCGACGCCGGCGGCGGTGTGCCGCGCCGCGTCACGCTGTGCTACCCGGACGACGCGGAGCCGGCCGCCGGTTTCCTGTCGGTCCTCTCACCGCTGGGCACCGCGCTGCTGGGCGCGCGGGTGGGTGACGAGGTGCACTGGTCCTCGCCGGACGGCCGCCGCTTTGGCGCGCGCGTGCTGGCGTTGCTGTTCCAGCCCGAGGCCAGCGGCGACTTCACGCTCTGAGCATGGCCGGGCGAACCAGGGCGCCCAGGTGGGCGTCGGCCGCCGTGGCCTTGGGGTCTCCCGCAGGTCCAGCCAGGTGCGCAGGCGTGTCGTGAACCCGGGAGCGTGGCGATGCGAGAATCGCGCCATGGATGCCCCCGCCACCCTGACCCTGACCCGCCCCGACGACTGGCACCTGCACGTGCGCGACGGGGCGCCGCTGGCCACCGTCGTGCCGCACACGGCGGCGCAGTTCGCCCGCGCCATCATCATGCCCAACCTGCGCCCGCCGGTGACCACCGCCGCGCAGGCCGCGGCCTATCGCGCGCGCATCCTCGCAGCGGTGCCGCCCGGGGTGCGCTTCGAGCCGCTGATGACGCTGTACTTGACCGACAACCTGCCGCCGGAAGAGATCCGCCGCGCGCGGGCCGCGGGCGTTTTCGCGCTCAAGCTGTATCCGGCCGGGGCGACCACCAACAGCGATGCCGGCGTGACCGACATCCGCAAGACCTACCGCACGCTGGAGGCGATGCAGCGCGAGGGCCTGCTGTTGTTGGTGCACGGCGAGGTGACGGACGGCGAGATCGACATCTTCGACCGCGAGGCGGTATTCATCGAGCGCGTGCTGGCGCCGTTGCGGCGCGACTTCCCCGGGCTGCGCATCGTTATGGAGCACATCACGACCAAGGAGGCCGCGCAGTACGTGGCCTCGGCGCCGCAGAACCTGGCGGCCACCCTCACCGCGCACCACCTGCTCTACAACCGCAACGCCATCTTCACCGGCGGCATCCGGCCGCACTACTACTGCCTGCCCGTGCTCAAGCGCGAGGAGCACCGCCGCGCCCTGGTCGCCGCCGCCACCAGCGGCGACCCGCGCTTCTTCCTGGGCACGGACAGCGCCCCGCACCCGGCGCACCTCAAGGAGCACGCCAGCGGCTGCGCCGGCTGCTATACGGCGCCGGCCGCGCTGGAGCTGTATGCCGAGGCATTCGAGGACGCGGGCGCGCTGGACCGGCTGGAGGCGTTCGCCAGCTTCCACGGCCCGGATTTCTACGGTCTGCCGCGCAACACCGAGCGCGTCACGCTGCGGCGCGAGGCGTGGGCGTTGCCGGAGTCCTACCCCTTCGGCGAGGCGGTGGTCAAGCCCCTGCGCGCCGGCGAGACCCTGCGCTGGCGTCTGGTGGCGTGAGCCTCCCGGCGGCGGTCGCGCCTTGGCTGCGGCCCTACGCTGGGCTGCTGGCGCGGCTGCAGACGGCGTCGCCCGCCTGGCGCACCGCCGAGCGGTTGGAGGCCCTGCGGCGCCAATCCGGCGCTGCTGCGGAGGTGCCGGTGTTCGTACCGCACGAGCGGCTGCCGGCGGGCGAGGCCTACGAGGCCTACATCCGCCGCACCGGCGAAGTCCCCACGCGCGACAACGATCACGATGGGTTCAACGGCTTGGTCTGGTGGCGCTTCCCGGCCACCAAGGCGCGCTTGAACCGGTTGCAGGCGACCGAGATCGCCCGCCTGGGCGTCGGCGCCCGGCGCGGTCCGGTGCGCGATGCGCTCACCGTCTTCGACGAAAACGGGGCCCTGCTGCATGCGCCGCCCGCCCTGTGGGCGGCCTTGCGGGCACGCGATTGGCGCACGCTGTTCGTCCACGCAGCGCGCCTGGTGGCGCGAGGCAGCCGTGGTGCTGTTCGGGCATGCGCTGCTGGAACAGTTGCAACAGCCGCACAAAGCCTTGACGGCCCACGTGCTGTGTGTGCCCATGCCCGCCGTCGGGGCCGATGCCGGGGCCGGGACGGGAGCCGACCCCCATCCCTGGGACGCCGCTCTGGCGGCCTGCATCGACGGCTGGAGCGGCGACACCTGGGCCGCCAAGCCCTTCACGCCGCTGCCGGTGCTGGGCATTCCGGGCTGGTGGCCCGACAATGCTGATCCGTCGTTCTACGACGACGTTCGCGTGTTTCGTCCGCCGCGCGACCCCGCAGCCGGTGCGGCCGCGGCCACAGCGGATGCGCGTGCGGCGGCGACGGCATGGAGGTGATGATGCGCATCCTGACCTGGAACGTGCAGTGGTTTCGCGGCATGGATGGCCGCGTCGACGTCGCGCGGGTGCTGGCGCACGCCCTCGGCTGGGGGGAGTGGCCCGAGGTGCTGTGCTTGCAGGAGGTGGCGCAGCACTTGCCTGGCCTGGCCGGTGCGGGGGAGACCGACCAGCTCGCTGCCGTGGCGGCAGCGCTGCCCGGGTATGAGCTGTTCTTCGCCGCGGCGGTGGACGACTGGCGCCCGGGGCGTGCCACGCGCCAGCGCTTCGGCAACCTGATCGCCACCCGGGTGCCGGTGTGGCAGGTGCGGCACCTGCCCCTGCCGTACCCGGCCGATCCGGCGGTGCCGTCCATGCCCCGGGTTCTGGCCGCGCTGACGGTGGAGGCCCCCTGGGGGCCGTTGCGCGTGGGCTGCACCCACCTGGCCTACTACTCCGCCGCCCAGCGCCTGGCACAGGCACGTGCCCTGGTCGCGTGGCAGCGCGAGGCGGCGGCCGGCGCCGAGGCACCTCCCCGCACCGATGTGGAGCCTCCGGACACCCCCTTTCAGGCGCGGGTGCAGGCTCGTGACGCGATTCTGTGCGGCGACTTCAACGCCGCGCCCGGCAGCGACGCCTACCGCACCCTGGTCGAGCCGGACGGGGCGGCACCCCCCGCGTTTCTGGATGCCTGGGGTCTGGCCCGCGGCGCGCAGCCCCAGCCCCCCACGTTTCGCGTGCACGAGCCCGGCGAGACGCCCGTTGCCTGCGACTTTATCTTCGTCACCCCGGGGCTGGCGGACGGCGTGCGGGCCGTGCGGCTGGACCCCGACACCCGGCTGTCGGACCACCAGCCGCTGCTGCTGGAACTCGCCGCGCCCGCCCGACTCTGAGCGCTTGCTACCATCGACCCACCGTCCCTTGAAGCCGCGCTGGCGCGGCCTCATGTGGGGGACGCGGGCGGTGCCGAGGGCACGGCCCCTCTCAACCTTGCAACGGAGACTCCATGAAACGCATCCTGCTGCTGGTCTTGACCAACCTCGCCGTGATGGCGGTGCTGTTGATCACCACCCGCATCCTGGGCGTGGATCGCTTCCTCAGCGCCAACGGCCTGAATCTGACCGCGCTGGCGATCTTCTCGCTCGTCATCGGCTTTGGCGGCGCCTTCATCTCGCTGTTGATGAGCAAGCCCATGGCCAAATGGACGACCGGGCTGGTCATCATCAACGAGCCGCGCAACGCCGACGAGGCGTGGATCGTCAACACGGTGCGCCGCTTTGCCGACAAGGCCGGCATCGGCATGCCGGAAGTCGGCATTTACGAAGGTGAGCCCAACGCCTTCGCCACGGGGGCGTTCAAGGATTCGGCGCTGGTGGCGGTCTCCACGGGCCTGCTGCAAAACATGACGCGCGAAGAGGTCGAGGCCGTCATCGGCCACGAGGTGGCGCACATCGCCAACGGCGACATGGTGACGATGACGCTGATCCAGGGCGTGATGAACACCTTCGTCGTGTTCCTGAGCCGTGTGATCGGCTACGTGGTGGACAGCTTTTTGCGCCGTGGCGACAGCGAGCAGTCCGGCCCCGGCATCGGCTACCTGATTACCAGTATCGTGATGGAGGTGATCCTGGGCTTCCTCGCCGCGATCATCGTGGCCTGGTTCAGCCGCCAGCGCGAGTTCCGCGCCGACGCCGGTGCCGTGGCCTTGATGGGGCGCAAGCAGCCGATGATCAATGCGCTGGCGCGTCTGGGCGGGCTGCAGCCCGGGGCTTTGCCGCAGGGCATGCAGACGCTGGGCATCACTGGCGGGCTGGGCAAGCTGTTCAGCACCCACCCGCCGATCGAAGAGCGCATCGCGGCGCTGCAGGCGGCCTGACCGCGGCCCTGGCCCGGCAGCGCATGCACCGGGCGCCCGCCGCCGTCAGCCGTAGGTGACGGCCAGACGGGTGCTCCGGTCGGGCGGCGGCGGCTCCACCCCCAGCAGGTGGCAGCCCAGCGCCTCGGCGACCTTGATGCCGTCCACCCCCGCCGACAGAATGCCGCCCGCATAGCCGGCCCCCTCGCCCGCGGGGTACAGACCGGCGGTGTTGAGGCTTTGATAGTCCGCCCCGCGGGTGATGCGCAGCGGCGACGAGGTGCGGGTTTCCACCCCGGTCATGACGGCATCGGCGCGGTCGTAGCCGCGGATCTGCCGGCCAAAGACGGGCAACGCCTCGCGCATGGCCTGCACCGCGTAGGCGGGCAGCACCGTGGCCAGATCGCCCAGGGTAACGCCCGGTTTGTACGACGGCACCACGTCCCCAAGGGCGCGGGAGGGCCGGGCGGCCAAAAAGTCCCCCACCAACTGGCCCGGCGCCAGATAGCCGCCGCCCCCGGCGCGGTAGGCGGCGCTCTCCAGTTGCCGCTGCAGCACCACGCCCGCCAGCGGGTGGGCGCCGCCGTGGGCCCCCAGCGCGGCGGCTTCGGCGGCGTAGCGGCTGCCCGCGTCGTCGCCAAAGGCGGCGCGCCAGGCGGCAGCGTCGTGTTGCGGAAAATCCGCGGGGCCGATGCCCACCACCAGCCCGGCGTTGGCGTTGCGCTCGGCGCGCGAGTACTGGCTCATGCCATTGGTGACGACGCGCTCCGGCTCGCTCGTGGCCGCCACCACCGTGCCCCCCGGGCACATGCAGAAGCTGTACACAGCGCGGCCGTTGTGGGCGTGGTGCACCAGTTTGTACGCCGCCGCACCGAGCAGCGGATGGCCGACGTGGCGGCCCCAGCGCGCGCGGTCGATGACGCTTTGCGGGTGCTCGATGCGCACGCCGATCGAAAACGGCTTGGCCTCCAGGAACACGCCGTGGCGGTGGAGCTGTTCGAAGGTGTCGCGCGCGCTGTGGCCCAGCGCCAGCACCACGCGGCGCGCGCTCAGAGTGGTCTCCTGGCCGCTGGCCAGGTCGCGCACGCGCAG
Source organism: Tepidimonas fonticaldi (assembly GCF_001675355.1). Taxonomy (NCBI): domain Bacteria; kingdom Pseudomonadati; phylum Pseudomonadota; class Betaproteobacteria; order Burkholderiales; genus Tepidimonas; species Tepidimonas fonticaldi. Next base: position 27,733 of record NZ_LZDH01000067.1, read on the forward strand.
CCCTTGCATCGCCAGCCGGCCGTCGGCCGTGCGCTCCAGCACGAAGTCCGTCACCTGCTGCTCGAAGCGTACCTCGCCGCCCAGCGCGGTGATGCGCTCGCGCAGCGCCTCCACCACCTTGACGAGTTTGAAGGTGCCGATGTGCGGGTGCGCCTCGTACAGGATCTCGGGCGGCGCGCCGGCGTCCACGAAGGCCTGCATCACCCGCCGCCCCAGGTGCCGCGGGTCCTTGATCTGGCTGTAGAGCTTGCCGTCCGAAAACAGCCCGGCACCGCCTTCGCCAAATTGCACGTTCGACTCGGGCGTGAGCACCCGTTTGCGCCACAGCCCCCAGGTGTCCTTCGTGCGGCGGCGCACTGGGCGGCCGCGTTCCAGCACCAAGGGGCGCAGCCCCATCTCGGCCAGCGTCAGCGCGGCAAAAATGCCGCACGGCCCAAAGCCCACCACGACGGGCCGCTCGCCATCGGCGGGCGCCGCGTCCGGTACCGCCCGCGCGGGCGGCCGCCACGACATGTCCGGCGTGGGCTGGATGTGCGCATGGCCCGCCCACCGTTGCAGCACGGCGGCTTCCTGGGCGGCATCGGCCAGGGCCACGTCCACGATGAAGACGGCGCGGATCTGCGCGCCCCGTGCGTCGAACGCGCGCTTGAGCACCTCCAGCCGGGCGATCGCGTCGGGGGGTACGTCCAGCGCCTGGGCGGCCAGTGCCCGCAGCGCGGCGATGGGGTGTGGGGGCGGGGCGCGGTCGGCCTCGGTCTCGGCCGGGGCGTCGGCTGCGCGACGGGTTTCGACGGGCAGGGCCTGCAGCGGCAGCTTCAGTTCGGCAATGCGGATCATGCGTCGGTCCTCGGGGCCCGTGGTGATCGGGCATGGGCGCAGATGATACGCAGACCCGGGGTGCGGGCCAAGCGCACGACGTCAATACCAAGGATAATCTGCCCGTGAAGTCTGCCAGACCGTCGCTGGCGCAAGGCCCGCAAGGGTGCGCTGGAGGAACGTCCGGACTGCGCAGGGCAGCGTAGGAGGTAACGCCTCTCCACCGCGAGGTGAGGATCAGAGCAACAGAGACGAGCCGATTCAGTTCGGGTGAAACGGGCAATCTCTACGCGCAGCAACACCAAGTAGGCCGGCCGGCTCCGGGCGCAAGTCCGGGGCCACCCGTGGTCCCGCGGGCCGTGTCGGTGGGTAGGTGGCATCGAGCCGTCCGGGTGACCGGCGGCCCAGAGGAATGGCGGTCACGCGGGGTCTTCGGGCCCCGTGCACAGAATCCGGCGTACCGGCGGACTTCACCCTTTACGAGCGCGCTGCAGGCCGCGCGGTTAGCGCGCGCCGGTGGCGATCCAGCGCACCAGCCGCAGCGATTCTTCGGGCGTGAGCTTTTCGTGCGCCGCGACGCCGCCGAGCAGCCGGTGCTCGCACAGCTTCTCGGCTTTTTTGGTCAGCTCGTCGGCGCTCAGCTGGGCGTAGCGTTGTGCCAGCGCCGCCATCGTCGGCGCCTTGCCGCGCGGCGGGTCACCGTGGCAGCTCAGACAGCCTTTGTCGAGCGCCATGGCGGCGTCGGCCCGGTGAGCGCCCAGCGCGGCAACATGCCCCGCGACCGGGGCAGCGGGAGGGGGTTCACGGTCGGTCCTCCATCCAAGCATCATCGAAACGTGCACGGTCCAGGCGCTGCAGGTGCGCCAGCAGCGAGCGCCGGGCCACCGGCCACAGGTGCGGCGGCACGTCATCATAGGCGTGGCGCACCCAGACCGCCAGATCGCCGTCGGGGTGTTCGGCCAGCACGCGGGCGATCTTGGCCTCGCGCTGCAGCCGGTGGGCCAGCAGCCGTTCGATGGCGCGCGGGGCATCGCCCAGCACGTGGCCGTGTGCCGGCAGGATGTAACGGATGCCGTGCTCGTCGCAGGCCGCGCGCAGCCGCCGCAGCGAGGCCAGGTAGGCATCCATGTCGCCGTCGGGCGGGTCGATGACGGTGGTGCTGCCATTGAGGATGTGGTCGCCGCTGAACAGCAGGCCGTCTTCTTCCAGCACCAGACAGACGTGATTGGCGGCGTGGCCGGGTGTGTGCAGCACGCGCAGGGTGTGGCGATGGCCGCCATCGGCCGCGGACAGCACCAGCCGTTCGCCGTCCGAAAGCGCCCGTTCGGGGCGGAAATGGCTGTGCGCCCGCGCCGTCGGCGCGCTGGGCAGGCCGAGTACCGGCGGGGCGGGGCGGCCGGCGGCGCGGCACAGCGCCTGCAAGGGGTAGGCGCCCGGGGAGTGGTCCGGGTGCGAGTGGGTGCAGACGATGGCGCGCAAGTCACCGCCCGCCGCCTCGAACAACCGCCGCAGGTGATCGGCGTCGTCGGGCCCGGGGTCGATGGCCATGTAGCCAGTGGCGGCCTCGCCCACCAGGTAGCTGTTGGTGCCGGGGCCGGTCATCGGCCCGGCGTTGGCGGCAGTCAGGCGCTGCACATGGCGGGTCAGGGCCACCGGCGCGTCATGCCGCCAGTCCAGGTGGTGCTCCAGTTGCCCGTCGGGGCAGGTCAGCTCCAGTTCGCCAAAGGGCGGCTCGTGCTCCATGAAGCGCGCCTCCTGCCCGCGCAGCCAGCCCGCGCGGGGGCAGCTGACCCATTGCGGGCCTTGGCGGGCCGCGCAGGCGTCCAGCAGGCCCGCGCTGTCCGGGTAGCGCTGCAGATACTCCAGGGTGCGCACGGTCGGATAGACCATGGGAAAGTCCCCGGCCGCGTGGCGGCGCAGCGCCTCGCCCGGGGCCACCCAGATGGGTTCGAACTGCTCGCGGTTGTCGGCCTGCGGCGTCTGATCCGGCGGCATGCGGGCGATGAAAAAGGGCACGTCGAAGCGCTTGGGCAGATCGCGGTCCGTGATCCAGTGCGCCAGCCACCACAGCGCGTCCAGCGCCAGCGTCAGACCGTGCGTCCGGCACTGGGGCAGCAGTGGGCCGTGCCGGTCCAGGGCCGCCAGGGTGGCGGGGTCGACCCAGCGGCCGTGCGCGTCGCGAGCGAGCAGCACGCCCAGCTCCTCGAAGCTCTCGCGCACGGCGGCCAGCAGGGCCGGGCGCAGGGTTTCGTCCTGGTCCGGTCGCCAGGCCAGCGCCGGGTCGTGCGCGGCGTCGCGGTCCGCCTCGTCGATGGCGCCGCCGGGAAAGACGTACGCGCCGGGCGCGAAGCTGGCGCGCGCCGAGCGCCGGGTCATCAGCACCTCCAGGCCCGCGTCGCCATCGCGCACCAGCAGCACGGTCGCCGCCGGGCGCACGGGGGCAGGGGGTTGGGGCGGGCGCAGGCGCAGGTGGGGGCGGACCATGGCGTGTATCGGTTGTCACCGTTGGTAACAGCGGCGGCCCCGCAGTGGCCGGCCGGGCGGATCTGGATCACAATGGTAGCGATCCCGCGCCACCGGGCGCGTCACGCAGGAGTCCCGCCATGACACCATTGGATTTCGTCCGTTCCCAGGGGCCGTCCCAAGGCCCATCCCGTGGCCCGTTGCACGGCGTTTGGGTCGCCGCGCTCGCCACCGCCGTGGCGCTGGGCGGTTGCGCCAACATGTCCGAAGAGCAAAAGTCGGGCACCGCCAAGGGTGCCATGATCGGCGCCGCCGCCGGGGCTGTGCTGGGTGCCGTGACCGATGGCGGCAAGGGGGCGGTGCGGGGCGCGGCCATCGGGGCCGGGGCCGGGGCGCTCGGCGGCTATGTCTGGTCCAACCGCATGGAGCAGCAAAAGCGCGAGATGGAGCAGGCCACCGCCGGCACCGGCGTGGCGGTGACGCAAACCGCCGACAACCGCCTGAAGCTCGAAATCCCGAGCGACATCTCGTTCGACGTCGGCCGTGCCGACATCAAGCCCAACTTCCGGGCCGTGCTCGACACCTTTGCCGCCGGCCTGAACCGCAACCCTGCGGCGCGCGTGACCATCGTCGGCCACACCGACAGCACCGGCAGCGATGCGATCAACAACCCCCTGTCGGTCCAGCGCGCGGCGGCGGTGCGCGACTACCTGACCACACGGGGTGTGGCGGTCGGGCGCATCGCGATCGACGGGCGCGGATCGCGCGAGCCCGTCGCCAGCAACGACACCGCCGAGGGGCGCGCGCGCAACCGCCGGGTCGAGATCTTCGTCGCGGAGCAGGCGAGCTGATGCGGCTGTCGTTCACGAAGATGCAGGGGGCGGGCAACGATTTCGTCGTGCTCGACGAGACGCGCCAGCGCCACGGTCTGACCCCCGCGCAGTACCGCTGGCTGGCCGACCGGCACTTCGGCATCGGGGCGGACCAGATTCTGACGGTGCGGCCGGCGCCGACGCCGGAGGTGGACTTCGAATACGTCATCCACAACGCCGACGGCGGCGAGGTGGAAAACTGCGGCAATGGGGCGCGCTGCTTCGTGCGTTACGTGCACGACGCGGGGCTGACGCCCAAGCGCACCGTGCGGGTGCAGACCCGCGCCGGGGTGCTGACGCTGGCGCTGCAGGACGACGGGCGCGTGACCGTGGACATGGGCGCCCCCGTGTTCGAGCCGGCCCGGGTGCCGTTCGACCCCGCCGGCCTGCAACCGATGCCCGAGGGCGCCTGGGAGCGTTGGCCGCTGGCCGTGGCGGCGGCGGGCCCCGCGCCCGTGCCGGTGGCGGTGTTGTCCATGGGCAATCCGCACGCCGTGCTCCGCGTCGAGGACGTGGACACCGCGCCGGTGGCGCAGTGGGGGCCGGCGATCGAGTCGCACCCGCGCTTTCCGCGCCGGGTCAACGTCGGCTTTTTGCAGGTCCTCGGGCGCGACCGCGCCCGGCTGCGGGTCTACGAGCGCGGCGCCGGCGAGACGCTGGCCTGTGGCACGGGCGCCTGCGCGGCCGTGGTGGCCGGCATCCGGCTGGGCTGGCTCGACGAGCGCGTGGATGTGGACCTGCCGGGCGGCCGCCTGACCATCGAGTGGCCCATGCGCCAGGGCGTGCAATCCCCCGTGCGGATGACGGGGCCGGCCGAGCCGGTGTTCACGGGCGTGGTGGAGGTGCCGGACCTGCGCTGACGGCGCCACGGCGGCGCGGCAGGCGCCCGCGCGCCGCCCGTCCTGCGCCACAATCGGGGCTGCTCGCGCCCCGTGGCGCACGCCGGAGACCCGCCCTTGAACCCCACCGCCCCGCTGCAGCCCATCACCGAGGACGACATCGCCCAGTTTCTGGTCAACACGCCGGACTTTTTCGAACGCCACGCCGAACTGCTCGCGTCGGTGCAACTGACCAGCCCGCACGTCGGCCGTGCGGTCAGCCTGATGGAGCGGCAGGTCGAGATCCTGCGCGAGCGGCTGCGCCAGCTCGAGCTGCGGGCGGCCGAGATGATCCGCCACGGCCAGGAGAACACCGGCCTGCTCGACCGTCTGCACCGCTGGACCTGCGAGTTGCTGGCGGTCAACGACCCGGCTGCGCTGCCCGCTGCCGTCACGGACGGGTTGGCGGTGCGCTTTGACGTGCCGCAGGTCGCGCTGAAGCTGTGGGGGGTGGCCCCGCCGTGGGCGGATGCGCCGTTTGCGCAGGGCGCCAGCGACGATGCCCGGGCCTTTGCCACCTCCTTGCGCCAGCCGTTTTGTGGTGCCAACCCCGGGGTGGAGCCGGTGCAGTGGCTGGCCAACCCCGACGCCGCGGTGTCGCTGGCGCTGCTGCCGCTGCGGCGCGCGGAGGACGCACCCGCCTTTGGGCTGCTGGTGTTGGCCTCGCCCGATGCGCGCCGGTTCCAGGCCAGTGCGGGGACCGAGTTTCTGGCCCGCATCGGCGATCAGGCGGCCGCGGCGTTGAGCCGCCTGCTGCCGGCGGTGGACTGACCGGACCGGCGGTGCGCCGGCGCTTGCGATGGATGCGGCGACCGACGATCTGGCGTTGATCGCGGACTATCTGACCCATGTCCGGGTGGAAAAGCGGCTGGCCGCACGCACCCAGGCGCTGTACGCCGAGCATTTGCACGATCTGTATCACCGCGCCCAGGCCGAGGGCACCGGACTGAAGGCCGTGACCCCGTCCCAGGCGCGCCGCTGGGTGGCCCAATTGCACGCGGCCGGCCGGCAGCCGCGCGGTATTGCCTTGGTGGTGTCGAGCTGGCGCGGGTTCTACGACTGGATGGGGCGCACGGGGGGCATCGACCGCCACCCCCTGCAGGGGGTGCGGCCGCCCAAAGCGGGCAAGCCGCTGCCCAAGGCCCTGGCGGTGGAGGAGGCCCTGCGGCTGGCGCAAGGCCCCGGGCAGGCCGTGTCCGGTGACCGGGCGGCCGAGGCGCTCGCGCATGCGCAGCGCCGCGGCGACCGGGCCATGGTGGAGCTGCTCTACGGCAGCGGCCTGCGCCTGGGGGAGCTGCTGGGGCTGGACGTGCAGGCCGGGCCCCACGCCCGGGGGTGGGTCGATGCCCAGGCGGGCGAGGCCCATGTGTGCGGCAAGGGGGGCAAATGGCGCACCGTGCCGGTCGGCGGCCCGGCCCTGGCGGCGCTGGCCGATTGGCTGTCGGTGCGCGCGCAACTGCTGCGGCTGCCGGACGAGCCGGCGCTCTTCGTCGGCGCGCGCGGCGAGCGGCTCACGCCGCAGGTGGCGCGCCGCCGTCTGGCGGCCTGGGCGGCCGAGGCCGGCGTGCCCGTGCATGTGCATCCCCACATGCTGCGGCACAGCTTTGCCAGCCATGTGCTGCAGTCCAGCGGCGACCTGCGCGGTGTGCAGGAGCTGCTGGGCCACGCCAGCATTGCCAGCACCCAGATCTATACGCGGCTGGACTTTCAGGACCTGAGCCGGGTGTACGAGGCCGCCCATCCGCGCGCCCGCCGTGGCGCCGGCGATGCGGCCGGGCCGGGCGCGGCAGAGTCCACACCGCCCGCCGCTGCGGGTAACCCCGATGGGTAGTCGGGTATCCGCTCGCGCGACAATGGCCAACCCGACCGGGAGGCGATCCAGACCTCCCCGGCCCCTGCCACATCCTCATTAGGAGACCGGTCCATGAAAGCCCTCTGGCGCACCCTCACGCTGTTTTTCGCCTCATTGGCCTTTGCCGCGGCGGCCCAGGCGGCCGAACCCGTCAAGGTCGTCTACCACCTGAGCGAAGGCATCCCCCAGGCATCGCGCGCGGTCCAGAACATCCGCAACCACCTGGCGGCCGATCCGTCGGCCAAGATCGTGGTCGTGACGCACGGCCTGGGCATCGACTTCCTGCTCGAAGGCGCCACCAACCAGATGGAGCAGCCGTTTGCCGGCGCAGTGGCCGATCTGGCCAACCGCGGCATCGAGTTCCGCGTGTGCAACAACACCCTGGTGTCGCGCAAGATCGACGCCGCCAAACTGGTGCCCGAGGCCAAGATCGTGCCCTCCGGCGTGGCCGAAGTCGCGCGGCTGCAGGCGCGCGAGGGCTTCGTCTACCTGCGGCCCTGAGTCCGCGCCGCCCGGGGTGGGACAATCCACCCCCATGAAGACGATCCGACTCAAGGCGGGCAAGGAACGCTCGCTGCTGCGCCATCACCCTTGGGTGTTCGATGGTGCCATCGACCGCGGCCGGGCCGATCCCGGCGAGACGGTGCGGGTGGAGAGCGCCGAGGGGCGCTTTCTGGCGTGGGGGGCGTATGCGCCCAGCTCCAAGATTCGGGTGCGCGTGTGGAGCTTCGACGAAGCCGAGCGCATCGATGCCGCGTTTTTCGAGCGCCGGTTGCGCGCGGCCGTGCAGTTGCGCGAGCGGCTCGCCATCGACAGCGACGGGGTTCGGTTGGTGCACGGCGAGTCCGACGGCCTGCCGGGCCTGGTGGTGGACCGTTACGGGGATGTCCTCGTGGCCCAGTTTGGCAGCAGCGGCGCCGAGCGGCACAAGGCCGTGATCGCCGACGCCCTGCTGCGGGTGACGGGCCTGCAGCGTCTGTATGAGCGCTCGGACGCGAGCGTGCGGCAGCTCGAAGGCCTGCCGCCGGCGACCGGCTGGCTGCGCGGCGACGGGCCCACCGAATGCGTGATCCACGAAAACGGCTGGCGCCTGAGTCTGGACGTGGCCGAGGGCCACAAAACCGGCTATTACCTGGACCAGCGCGACAGCCGGCGCGCCTGCGCCGAGCTGACGCGGCGCTTTGGCTGGGGCGATGTGCTCAACTGCTACAGCTACACCGGCGGCTTCACGGTGGCGGCGCTCGCGGGGGGTGCGCGCCATGTGACGTCGATCGATTCCTCCGGCCCGGCGCTGGAGCGCGCGCGGCGCAACGTGGCGCTCAACGGCTTCGACGCGGCGCGCTGCACCTTTCTGGACGCGGACGTCAACGCCAGCCTGCGTGCTTTCTGGGCCGAGGGGCGGCGCTTCGACGCCATCGTGCTCGACCCGCCCAAGCTCGCGCCGTCCGCGGCGCACCTGGAGCGCGCCGCGCGCGCCTACAAGGATGTCAACCGGCTGGGCTTCAAGCTGCTGCAGCCCGGCGGTGTCTTGTTCACCTACTCGTGTTCCGGCGCGGTCGGGGTGGAGCTGTTTCAGAAGATCGTCGCCAGTGCCGCGCACGAGGCGGGTGTGGAGGCGACCATCCTGGCCCGCCACGGCGGCGCCCCCGATCACCCGACGGGGCTGGCCTTCCCGGAGGGCGAGTACCTCAAGGGCCTGGTGGTCTGGCGCCGGCCCTGACGGCGCCCAGGCCTTGACAGTCCCCCTACACTGATGCCATGGCACTCATTCCTGCAACCATCCTGACCGGCTTTCTGGGCTCGGGCAAGACCACGCTGCTCAAGCGCGTCCTCACCGAGGCGCACGGCCAGCGCATCGCCGTCATCGAAAACGAGTTCGGCGAGGAAAACATCGACAACGACATCCTGGTGGCCGACACCGAGGAGCAGATCATCCAGATGAGCAACGGCTGCGTCTGTTGCACCATCCGCGAGGATCTGCGCAGCACGCTGTCGCTGCTGGCGGCCAAGCGGCGCAAGGGGCTGCTGGCGTTCGACCGCGTGGTCATCGAGACCACGGGTCTGGCGGACCCGGGGCCGGTGGCGCAGACCTTCTTCATGGACGACGAGGTGGCCGAGAGCTTTTTGCTCGACTCGATCGTGACGCTGGTGGACGCCAAGCACGCCCAGCAGCAGCTCGACGACCGGCAGGAGGCCCGCCGCCAGGTCGGCTTCGCGGACCAGATCTTCATCAGCAAGGCCGATCTGGTGTCGGCCGACGAGCTCGACGCGCTGATCCATCGCCTCAAGCACATGAACCCGCGCGCGCCGATCGAGACCGTGCACTTCGGTCAGGTACCGCTGGCCAAGGTGCTGGATCTGCGGGGGTTCAACCTGAACGCCAAGCTCGACATCGATCCGGACTTCCTGAAGGCGGACGCGCACGATCACCACGACCACAGCCACTGCGACCACGACCACGGGCACTGCGCGCACGACCATGACCACGACCATGGGCATGGACACGGCCATGCCCGGCACCACCACCACGACGACGATGTCAAGAGCTTCGTCTGGCGCAGCGAGCGGCCGTTCGATCCGCACAAGCTGGAGGATTTTCTGGGCGCGGTGGTGCAGGTTTGGGGACCGAAGCTGCTGCGCTACAAGGGCGTGTTGCACATGCAGGGCACCGACCGCAAGGTGATCTTTCAGGGGGTGCACCAGCTCATGGGTAGCGACCTCGGCCCGGTGTGGAAGCCCCACGAAAAGCGCGAGAGCAAGATGGTGTTCATCGGCATCGACCTGCCGCGCGACATCCTGACGCAGGGGCTGGAGCAGTCGCTGGCCTGAGCCGCGTGTGCCCTGGCCGCAACGCCCGCATCGGCCGTGCGCGGCGGCATTGGCGACTGCGCTGATGACTGCGCTTACAATCGGCCCCCAATTCGGACGGGTGCGCCCCCGCGACAGGGAGGTTGCGGGGCCGCCGCCGCAGCGCGGCAGCACCCGGCCAGCCAGAGGAGATGCGCCGTGAAGAACCGTCCGCCGTCGAGCGGGGCCCCGTCCCCCGATGCCGGTTCCGACCTCCCGCCCGCCGCGGCCGGGGGCGACGACAAGGCGCGCGCGGCGCGCAAACCCTCCGCCGCGGCCGCCCGCCGCGCCGAGAAGGCGGCCATGCGTGCGCAGACCACCGAGGCCGTCGCGCCGACCCACGATCCGCATGCGGCCAAGGCCAGTTATTCACCCGAACCCGTCATGACCACGACCGCCACGCCCGCAGCCGCCGCGCTGCGCAAAGACCCCGCACGAGCCGACAACTGGAAGAAGCTGCCCCTGGAGCAGCTCACGGACGCCGACATCCTGGCCATGCCGGATGCGGAATACATGAACGACGTCCAGTTGGCCTACTTCCGGCGCAAGCTGCAGGCGCTCAAGCAGGACATCCTGAACAACGCCGGCGAGACGACCGAGCATCTGCGCGAGGACACGGTGGTCGTGCCCGATCCGGCCGATCGCGCCACGATCGAAGAAGAGCACGCCCTGGAGCTGCGCACGCGCGACCGCGAGCGCAAGCTGCTCAAAAAAATCGAGCAGTCGCTGGCGCGCATCGACAGCGGCGACTACGGCTATTGCGAAGAAACCGGCGAGCCCATCGGCGTGGGCCGCTTGCTGGCGCGGCCGACCGCCAGCCTGTCCATCGAGGCCCAGCAGCGCCGCGAGCTCAAGCAAAAGCTGTTCGGCGACTGAGTCCCGCGCGGCCCCTCGGGGCCGGCACTCTCCCCCATCCGCCACCATGTCCGCCCCGCCGAATCCCCCGGACAGCGGCGGCTGGTGGAGCCGAATCTGGCGGCTGCGCACCGAGGCATCGGAGGACGGTGCCGTCCGCGGCCTGGACGAGGAGCGGCGCGCCCTGAAGGCGGCCATCCTGCGCAAGCGCCGCAACGACCGGGTACGCCACAACGAACTCAACGAACTGCGGGCGTGGATTCGCGCCCAGCGCGCCGCCGCCCCACCCGCGGAATCGCCGTCGGCCAGCCCACCCAGCCTGCCCGGCGCCGCTGGCGCGCGCAGCGGGTGGCCCCGCCGCGGGCCGGACAAGTCCCACACCATCGAGCAGATTGCGCGTATCGAGGCGCAGATGGCGCAGCACTGGACGCCGCGCGCGGCCGAATCCTCGGGCCTGCGCATCGGTGCGCCAGCGCCGGCCTCCGCCGGCCCCATCGTCAGCCGCCATCTGCAGGCGCGTGCCGATGGCTTTGGCATGAGCATCGATCTGGTGACCGCCGAGCCGTCCGCGCCAGCGGCCGAGCCGCAGGCGCTGCTCACCCATCCCGCCCTGACCGAGGCGGCCGTCCGTTTTGCCAACGGCCGGCTGGATGAGGCGCGGCAGGTGCTGGAGACGGTGCAGGCCCAGGAGGTGCGAACGCCGCTGGCCCGCCTGGCCGGCCTGATGCTGCTGGAGGTGCTGTGGGCCGCCGGCGACGTGGAGGGCTTCGAGGAATGGGCCGCCGAATGGGCGGACCGTTTTCGGCAGCCGGTCCCGCGCTGGCCGGTGGTGCGGCAGCCTGTGCCGCCCGCCGAGTCCACGTCGGGCGCCGCATCGGGATGCACGTCCGGAGGCACGTCGGGGGGCGCAGCGACCGCCGCCTGGCACACCTGGGTCTGTCCGCCGCTGCTGGATGCGGCGGCGGTGACGGCGTTGGCCGCGCTGGCCGAGCGCAGCGACGGGGCCCCATGGCTCGACTGGTCGGACCTGCTGTCGGCCGACGCCGAGGCCGCCGAACGCCTGGCCGCCCTGTTCGAGCACTGGGCCGACCAGCCCCTGACGATGCGCTGGCGGGGCGGCGCGGTGCTGCGGCGGCGCCTGAAGGCCAGCACCCCGTCCGGGCGGCGGGAGAACCCCCCCGTGTGGTGGCGCCTGCGTCTGGCGGCGCTGCGCCTGATGGGGCGGCGCGACGAATTCGATCTGGTCGCGCTGGACTACTGCGTCACCTACGGCGAGTTGCCGCCCACATGGCACGACCCGGTGGCCCACGTCGAGCCGGCCGAGGTGCTGCCCGAGCCCCCCCCGGCCGCGTCCCCCACCGAGGTGCCGCCCGAGCCCGCGCCGGCCGAATCGACGCTCGCATGGCCCGGGGTCGTCAGCTCGGTGACGGCCGGCGAGTCCGAGTTCCCCGCCGTACCGACCCAAATGGCAGGCTGGTCGATCCAAACCCAGGGGGGCGAGGCGGGGCCGGCCGTCCACCTGGAGGGCGTTTTGCAGGGCGACATGGCCCAGGCGCTCCAGGCACTCGATGCCGCCGTGGAGGGTGTGGCGCCCCGGACCTCATCGCCGGGGGAGGGTGCGGTGTCATCCCCGAGCCGCGTGCTCGTCATCGACGCACGGCGGCTGCAGCGCGTCGATTTTGCGGCGGCCGGGGCCTTGCTGCAGTGGCTGCTGGCGGCGCGCGGGCGGGGCGTGCGGGTCGAGCTGGACGGCGTCAACCACCTGCTGGCGGCGCTGTTCCATGTGGTGGGCATCGACGAGGTCGCCACCGTCCGGCTGCGACAATACTGACCATGGAACGAGAATCCTCTGCCGGTGCCGTCTTTCACGGCACCACGATCGTTTGTGTGCGCCGCCCCGATCCCGCGGAGCCGGGGCGGTTTCAGGTCGCCATGGGCGGCGACGGCCAGGTCACGCTCGGTCACATCGTCGTCAAGGCCAGCGCGCGCAAGATCCGCCGCCTGCACCGCGACCAGGTGCTGGCCGGCTTTGCCGGCGCCACGGCCGACGCCTTCACGCTGTTCGAGCGCTTCGAGGCCAAGCTGGAGAAGCACCAGGGCCACCTGCTGCGCGCGGCGGTGGAGCTGACCAAGGACTGGCGCACCGACCGCGTGCTGCGCCGGCTGGAGGCGATGCTGGCGGTGGCCGACCGCACGGCGAGCCTCGTCATCACCGGCAACGGCGACGTGCTGGAACCCGAGCACGGCATCGTCGCCATCGGCTCCGGTGGCGCCTACGCCCAGGCCGCGGCGCGCGCGCTGCTGGAGCACACGGCGCTGCCGGCCGAGGCCGTGGTGCGCGAGGCGCTGCGCATCGCCGGGGACCTGTGCATCTACACCAACCAACACCACACCGTGGAGGTGCTGGCATGAGTGCCGCGATGACGCCGCAGGAGATCGTCTCCGAGCTGGACGCCCACATCATCGGCCAGCAGGCCGCCAAGCGCGCGGTGGCCATCGCGCTGCGCAACCGCTGGCGCCGCCAGCAGGTGGACGCGAAGCTGCGGCCCGAGATCACGCCGAAGAACATCCTGATGATCGGCCCAACCGGGGTCGGCAAGACCGAGATCGCGCGCCGGCTGGCCAAGCTGGCCAACGCGCCGTTCATCAAGGTCGAGGCGACCAAGTTCACCGAGGTCGGCTACGTCGGCAAGGATGTCGACAGCATCATCCGCGACCTGGCGGACGTGGCCGTCAAGCAGACGCGCGAGGCGGCGATGGCGCGCGTGCGCACGCGCGCCGAGGACGTGGCCGAGGAGCGCATCCTGGACGCGCTGCTGCCGCCGCCGCGCGACGGCGACGTCGAGCGCGACGGGCCCGCGCGGCAGGTGTTCCGCAAGAAGCTGCGCGAGGGTCAGCTCGACGACAAGGAAATCGAGATCGAGCTGGCCGCGCCGCAGCCGCAGCTGGAGGTGATGACCCCGGCCGGCATGGAGGAGATGGCCGAGCAGCTGCGCGGCTTGTTCGGCCAGCTCAACCTCGGCCGGCGCAAGACGCGCAAGCTGTGCATCGCCGAGGCGCGCCGCCTGCTCGTCGAGGAGGAGGCGGCCAAGCTCGTCAACGAGGAAGAGATCCGCGCCGAGGCGATCCACAACCTGGAGCAGAACGGCATCGTCTTCATCGACGAGATCGACAAGGTCGCCTCGCGCAGCGACGTGGCCGGCGCCGACGTGTCGCGTCAGGGCGTGCAGCGCGACCTGCTGCCGCTGGTGGAGGGCACCACGGTCTCGACCAAGTACGGGCCGGTCAAGACCGACCACATCCTGTTCATCGCCAGCGGGGCGTTCCACCTGAGCAAGCCGAGCGACCTGATCCCGGAGCTGCAGGGACGCTTTCCGATCCGGGTGGAGCTGCAGCCGCTGTCGGTGCAGGACTTCGAGGCGATCCTGACGCAGACGCATGCCAGCCTCGTGCGCCAGTACCAGGCGCTGCTGGCCACCGAGGGGGTGACGCTCGCCTTCACCGACGACGGCATCCGCCGCATCGCCGCCATCGCCTGGGAGGTCAACGAGCGCACCGAGAACATCGGCGCGCGCCGGCTGGCCACGGTGATGGAGCATCTGCTCGACGAGGTGAGCTTCGAAGCGTCCCGCCGCACGGGGCAGACCGTCACGATCGACGTGGCCTACGTGGACGAGCGGCTGGCGGCGCTGGCGCGCAACGAGGATCTGTCGCGCTTCATCCTTTGAGGGGGGCTTTACTCCTCAGGTGCCGCTTTCAAGCTGTTTTGCAAACGCTTGATTTTGCGTGTCTTTTGAAGGCCGATTTGCCCTGCAAATCGGCCTTAAGTCTTTGATTTCACAAGAAAAAAGGCGATGACCGGCTTGTGATGCACCGGCTTTTGGTGCTACAGTGGGAACAAGTGCAAAAAAGTGGTGAAAAGTGGTTCCCCTCAGCCGGATCTGACCCGTGTTCCAAGGCGCCTCGTCCCTCAGTCTCGATGCCAAAGGCCGGCTCTCGGTGCCGACCCGGCACCGCGACGTCCTGAGCGCGACCGCGGCGGGCCAGCTCACCATCACCAAGCATCCGCACGGCTGTCTGATGATCTTTCCGCGCCCGGAGTGGGAGGCGTTTCGCCAGCGCATCGCGCAGCTGCCGATGTCGGCGCAGTGGTGGAAGCGCATCTTTCTGGGCAATGCGCAGGACGTGGAGATGGACGCCCAGGGCCGCGTGCTGATCGCCCCCGAGCTGCGCGCCGCCGCCGGCATCACCAAGGAGGCCATGCTGCTCGGCATGGGCAACCACTTCGAGCTGTGGGACGCGGCCACCTACGCGGCCCAGGAGGCCGAGGCGATGCGCGGCGAGATGCCCGAGGCCTTCCAGGACTTTTCTTTCTGAGGGCCGGGCGGTGCAGATGACCTACCCCCATCGCACCGTCCTGTTGAACGAAGCGGTCGAGGCCCTTCAGATCCAACCGGACGGACACTACATCGACGCCACCTTCGGTCGCGGCGGCCACAGCCGCGCGATCCTGGCGCGCCTGTCGCCGGCGGGGCGCCTGACGGTGTTCGACAAAGACCCCCAGGCCATCGCGGTGGCGCAGGCGCTGGCCGCGCAGGACGCGCGCGTGGCGGTGCGGCACGAGGGCTTTGCGGCCCTGGGCACGCTGCCGCCGGCCAGCGCGGACGGACTGCTGATGGATTTGGGGGTCAGCTCGCCGCAACTGGACGATCCGGCGCGCGGCTTTTCCTTCCGCCACGACGGCCCGCTGGACATGCGCATGGACCCCACGCGCGGCACGAGCGCTGCCGAGTGGCTGGCCACGGCCTCGGTGGCCGAGATGACGGAGGTGATTCGTGAATACGGCGAAGAGCGGTTTGCTGCACCGATTGCAAAGGCGATTGATCGTCGCCGACAGGAACGGGGGCCTGTTCGAACCACCGCCGAGCTGGCCGAAATCGTGGCTGGCGCGGTCAAAACCCGCGAGCCGGGCAAGGACCCTGCAACGCGCACATTTCAGGCTGTTCGGATTCACGTCAACGCCGAGCTTGAAGAGCTGCAACAAGCGCTCGACGCCAGTCTGAGCGTGCTGCGCCCGGGTGGGCGGCTGGTGGTGATCAGCTTCCATTCGCTGGAGGACCGGATGGTCAAGCAGTTCATGGCCCGGCACGCCCGGCCGGCCGTGGACCGGCGCGCGCCGATGGTCGAGCCGCCGCCGCCGCTGCTTGCGCACGTGGCGCGCACCATGCCCGGCGCGGCCGAGGTGGAGGCCAACCCGCGGGCGCGCAGCGCGGTGATGCGCGCCGCGACCCGCACCGCCGCCCCGCTGGCCGCGGGCGCCGGAAAGGGCATGGGGGCTGCGGGGCCGGTCGGGAGGCGGCGGGCATGACGCGCCTGAACCTCGCCCTCCTGCTGGCCGTGCTGGCCAGCAGCTTCTATTTGGTGACGCTGCAATACGAATCGCGGCGGCTGTATGTGGCCAACGAACGCGCGCGCGCGCAGGCCAGCCGGCTGGCGGCCGAGCACGAGCGCCTGGTCGCCCAGCAGCGCGCCCAGGCCGCCCCCTCGCGCGTGCAGCAGATCGCCCAGCGCCAGTTGCAGATGCGCCCGGCCCACCCCGGCATCACCGAGTATGTGGCCCTGTCGTCGACCGAGGTCGCTGCGGGAGGCCGCCCATGAGTCGCCGGCCCGTCACCGCGCCCGTGTCCGCGCGCAGCATTCCCTATGGCAGCAGCCCGCTGCTGACCAGCGCGACGCCGGTCTGGCGCAGCCGCCTCATCGTCGGGATGCTGGCGCTCGCCTTCGTCGGGTTGGCGGCGCGCGCGGCCTATGTGCAGGTGATCGGCAACGATTTCTTCCAGCGCCAGGGCGAGGTCCGCTACGCGCGCACGCTGGAGCTGCCGGCCAGTCGCGGGCGCATTCTGGACCGCAACGGCATGATCCTGGCCACCAGTGTGGTGGCGCAAAGCGTCTGGGCCGACCCCGAGGACGTGGACCGCAACCACCCCGGGCTGCGCGACGCCGCGCGGCTGCTGGGCATGCCGCTGGCCGAGCTGCAGCGCCGGCTGGACGTGGGCGAGAAGAACTTCGTCTGGATCAAGCGCCAGGTGGACGAACCCGTGGCGCGCCAGGTGCAGGCGCTGGGCATCAAGGGCCTGTATCTGCGCAAGGAGTACAAGCGGCAGTATCCCCAGGGCGAGGCCGTGGCGCACGTGGTCGGCTTCACCAACGTCGAGGACCGCGGCCAGGAGGGGGTGGAGCTGGCGTTCGAGCGCGAGCTGCTCGGCCGCCCCGGGTCGCGCCGGGTCATCAAGGACCGCCTGGGGCGCATCGTCGAGGATGTGCGCGACATCGTGCCGCCGGTGGATGGCAAAGACCTGCAGCTCTCCATCGACGGCAAGATCCAGTTTTTTGCCTACCAGCGCCTGAAGGAGGCGGTGCAGCAGCACAACGCGCGCGGCGGCAGCGCAGTGGTGCTGGATGCGGTGAGCGGCGAGGTGCTGGCGCTGGCCAACTACCCCAGCTACAACCCCAACGACCGCCGCAACCTGACCGGCGAGCAGTTGCGCAACCGGGCGCTGACCGACAGCTTCGAGCCGGGCTCGACCATGAAGCCCTTCATCGCCGCGCTGGCCCTGGACAAGGGGCTGGTGACTCCCGAGACGCCGATCCAGACCGCGCCGGGCCGGCTGCAGATGGGCGGGTTCACCATCTCGGACGTGCATGCGTACGGCGTGCTGACCGTCAACGAGGTGATCCAGAAGTCCAGCAACGTCGGCACCGTCAAGATGGCGATGCAGATGCAGCCGCGCGACATGTGGGAGACCTACACGCGCGCGGGCTTCGGGCACAAGCCGCAGGTGCCCTTCCCCGGTGCGACCAGCGGCCGTCTGCGCGCCTACAAGACGTGGCGGCCCATCGAGCAGGCGACCATGAGCTACGGCTACGGCCTGTCGGTGTCGCTGCTGCAACTGGCCCAGGCGTACACGGTGTTTGCCCGCGATGGCGAGCTGGTCCCGATCACGCTGATGCGCACCGACCAGCCCGCGCACGGCGTGCGCGTGTTCAGCGAACGCAATGCCTTGGCCGTGCGGCGCATGCTGCACATGGCCGCGGGGCCCGGGGGCACCGCCCAACTGGCGCAAACGGTCGGCTACTCGGTCGGCGGCAAGACCGGCACCGCCCGCAAGCAGGAGGGCAAGGGCTACGCGGCGCGCAAATACCGCAGCTTTTTCGTCGGGCTGGCGCCGGTGGATCAGCCGCGGGTGGTCATCGCCGTGATGGTGGACGAGCCGGGCAACGGCGTCATCTACGGCGGGGCGGTGGCCGCGCCGGTGTTTTCGGACGTGGCGCAGCAGACGCTGCGCCTGCTCGGCGTGCCGCCCGACATGCGGGTGCAGCCGCAGATCGTCGCCGACGTGATCGAGGAGGAGCCGGTCTGATGGCACCGTCCTGCGCTACCCTCGACGCCCTGCTGGCGTGGCTGCGCGCGCGCGGCGCCACCGGGTTGTGCGCGGACAGCCGCCAGGTCCGCCCCGGCGATGCGTTCGTCGCATGGCCGGGCGCGGCGGCCGATGCCCGGCGCTTCGTGCGCGCGGCCCTCGAGGCCGGCGCTGTGGCCGCCGTCGTGGAGGCGCAGGGGCTGGCCGGCTGGCTGAGCGCTCACCCCGATGCGGCTTTCGACCTCGCCCCGGCCGATGCCCCCTCCAGCCCGGCGCGGGTGGTTGCCTATGCCGGCCTGCGCGCGGCGGCGGGGCCGCTGGCCAGCGCGTTCTGGCATGCGCCCAGCCGCGCGCTCGATCTGATCGCCGTGACCGGGACCAACGGCAAGACCTCCACCGCGTGGTGGACGGCGCAGTGGCTGCAGGCGGCCGGCGTGGGGGCGGGCCTGATCGGCACGCTGGGCATCGGTCGGCCGGACGCGGCCCTGGTGCCGACCGGCTTGACCACCCCCGATCCCGTGACGCTGCAGCGCGCGCTGCGCGCCTTTGCTGACGATGGCCTGCGCGCGGTGGTGCTGGAGGCATCCTCCATCGGCATCGAGGAAGGCCGGCTGGACGGTGCCCGTGTCCACACGGCCATCTTCACCAACCTGACGCAGGACCACCTGGACTACCACGGCACCATGGAGGCCTATTGGGCCGCCAAGCGGCGCCTGTTCGACTGGCCGGGCCTGCAGGTGGCGGTCGTGTGCGTGGACGACCCCTACGGGCGGGAGTTGGCGCAGGCGCTGGCCGCGCGTCCGGCGGATGGGGGGCTGGACCTCTGGACCTATGCCACCGGCCCGGCGGCGACGGACGCCCGCCTGCGCCTGCTGACGCGCGAATGGTTGCCCAACGGGGCCCGTTTCACGGTCGCCGAAGGCGCCACCCACACCACGTTCGAGTTGCCGGTGGTGGGGGACTACAACCTGGGCAATCTGCTGGCCGCCATGGCGGTGTTGCGCAGCCGCGGGCTGCCGTGGTCGGCCATCGTGGGCGCCAGCCACGGGCTGACCCCCGTGCCCGGCCGCATGCAGTCGGCGTGGGGGGCGGCCGACGGTCCCGCGGACGGTCTGCCGCTGGTGCTGGTCGATTACGCCCACACGCCGGATGCGGTGGACAAGGCGCTGCAGGCGCTGCGCCCCCTGGCCGCGCGCCGGGGCGGGCAACTGTGGTGTGTGCTGGGCTGCGGGGGCGACCGCGACCCCGGCAAGCGCCCGCTCATGGCCGCCGCTGCCGAGCAGGGGGCCGACCGCGTGGTGCTGACCAGCGACAACCCGCGCAGCGAGGACCCGTTGCAGATCCTGGCCCAGATGCAGGCCGGCTTGGCGGCGCCGGCGCGTGCCTGGGTCGAGCCCGATCGCGCCGCCGCCATCGACCGCGCCGTGCGCGAGGCCCAGGCCCGTGACGTGGTGCTGCTGGCCGGCAAGGGGCACGAGGACTACCAGGAGATCGCCGGCGTGCGCCGGCCGTTTTCCGATTTCGACCAGGCGCGCGCCGCGTTGCGCCGGCGCCGGGGGGCAGACGCATGACGCCCCCCCGGACACCGCTGGAGCGGCTGCCGATGGAGGGCCTGGGGGCCCTGCTGGCCGCTTTGCCGGGCGCCCGCGCCGTCGGCGACGTGGAGGCGCTGGCCCCGCAACGGGTGCACACCGACACCCGCACCCTGCAAGCGGGCGATCTGTTCGTCGCGCTGCGCGGCGAACGCTTCGACGCGCACGACTTTTTGCCGCAGGCCGCCGCAGCCGGCGCCATCGGGGCGGTGGCGCAGCGGGGCTTGGCCGCGGCCGGGCTGCCCGGGGTGGAGGTGCCGGACAGCCGCCTGGCCCTGGGTCAGTTGGCCGCGGCGTGGCGCGCCCGCTGGCACGGCCCGCTCATCGCCGTCACCGGCAGCAACGGCAAAACCACCGTCACGCAGATGACCGCGGCGATTTTGCGCGCGGCGGTCGGCGAGGCGGCCCTGGCCACCCAGGGCAATTTGAACAACGACATCGGTGTGCCGCTGACGCTGCTGCGCCTGCGCCCCATGCACCGGCTGGCAGTGGTGGAGCTGGGCATGAATCACCCAGGCGAGATCGCCCAGCTGGCCGCGATGGCCCGCCCCACGGTGGCCCTGGTCAACAACGCCCAGCGCGAACACCAGGAATTCATGGCCAGCGTGGAGGCCGTGGCGCGCGAAAACGGCGCCGTGCTGGCCGCCTTGCCGGCCGAGGGCACCGCGGTGTTCCCGGCCGACGACCCGTTCACGCCGCTGTGGCGCACGTTGGCGGCGGGCCGCGCGACGCTGACCTTTGGTGCGGCGGGGGCCGACGTGTCCGCGCAGGCGGACTGGGTGGACGGGGCCTGGGCGCTGCGTGTGACGACGCCGGCCGGGGTATTCGACACCCGGCTGCGCATTGCCGGCCGCCACCATGTGCGCAACGCCCTGGCGGCCACGGCCTGCGCGCTGGCGGCCGGGGTGGCGCTGGACGCGATCGCGGCGGGGCTGGCCGCCTTCGAGCCCGTGACGGGCCGCTGCCGCACCCAGTCGCTGCGGCTGGCCGGCGCCGCCTGGACCGTGGTGGACGACAGCTACAACGCCAACCCGGACTCGGTGCGCGCGGCCATCGATGTGCTGGCCGAACTGCCCGGGCCGCGCTGGCTGCTGCTGGGCGACATGGGCGAGGTGGGCGACCAGGCGCTGGCCTTCCATGACGAGGTGCTGCGCCACGCGCTCGCACGCGGCATCGACCGCATCTGGCTGGCGGGCGACTGGATGGGGCGCGCGTCGGCCGCCGTGTCCGCCACCCACTCCACCGCGCCGGCGCCGGTGCGGCATTTCGCCTCGGTGGAGGCGCTGCTGGCCGCCTTGCCCGCGGCCGTGCCGGCCGGCGGGGGCAGCCTGCTGGTCAAGGGGTCGCGCTTCATGCGCATGGAGCGGGTGATCGCCGCCTGCGAGGCGCTGGCGCGCGCCACGGATGGGGAGGGCTCGACGCATGTTGCCTAGTCTGGCGCAGTGGCTGCAGGGCGTCTGGCCCGAGCTGGGTTTCCTGCGCGTCTTCCAGTACCTGACCTTTCGCGCCGTGATGGCCGCGATGACCGCCTTGCTGGTCGGCGTGGCGGCCGGGCCGTGGTTCATCCGGCGCCTGACCGCGCTCAAGATCGGCCAGCCGGTGCGCGCCTACGGCGTGCAGGCCCACCTGAGCAAGAGCGGCACCCCGACCATGGGCGGGGTGCTGATCCTGTTTGCCATCACGGTCTCGACGCTGCTGTGGTTCGAGTGGTCGAACCGCTTCGTCTGGGTCGTGCTGGCCGTCACCTGGGCCATGGGGGCGATCGGCTGGGTGGACGACTGGCGCAAGGTGGTGCGCAAGGACCCCGAGGGGATGCGCTCGCGCGAGAAATACTTCTGGCAGTCCGTCATCGGGCTGGTGGCGGCGTTCTATCTGGTGTTCGCCATCTCGGAGGGGTCGAACGCCGGCGTGTGGGCGCTGTTCACCGACTGGATCCGCTCCGGCTTCACCATCGATCTGCCGCAGCAGGCGGGCCTGATGGTGCCCTTTTTCAAGGAGATCAGCTATCCCCTGGGCGTGACGGGTTTCGTCCTCCTGACCTATCTGGTCATCGTGGGTGCGAGCAACGCGGTCAATCTGACCGATGGCCTGGACGGCCTGGCCATCATGCCGGTGGTGATGGTGGGCTCGGCGCTCGGGGTGTTTGCCTATGTGACGGGCAACGCCGTCTTTGCGCGCTATCTGCTCGTGCCCTTCATCCCCGGCACGGGCGAGGTGCTGGTGTTTTGCGCCGCCATGGCCGGCGCGGGGCTGGCGTTCCTGTGGTTCAACGCCTATCCGGCGCAGGTCTTCATGGGGGACGTGGGGGCGCTGGCCCTGGGCGGGGCGCTGGGCACCATCGCCGTCATCGTGCGGCAGGAGATCGTGCTGGCCATCATGGGCGGCATTTTCGTCGTCGAGGCGCTGTCCGTGATGCTGCAGGTGGGCTGGTTCAAGTACACCAAGCGCCGCTATGGCGAGGGCCGTCGCCTGCTGAAGATGGCGCCGCTGCACCACCACTTCGAGAAGTCCGGCTGGCGCGAGACCCAGGTGGTGGTGCGCTTCTGGATCATCACCATGCTGCTGTGCCTGATCGGCCTGTCCACGCTCAAACTGCGGTGAACCCCATGCCCTGGACCCACGATTGGCTGCCCGGTGTGCGAGAGCGCGACGTGCTCGTGCTCGGGCTGGGCGCCACCGGCTTGGCGGTGGCGCGCTGGCTGCACGCGGCCGGTGCCCGGGTGAGCGTGGCGGACACCCGCCCGGCACCGCCCCAGGTCGCGGCCCTGGCCGAGGCGGCGCCGGGCAGCCGGCTGTGGACGGGGGTGGCGTTCGATGCCGACCTGTTCGCCCGCGCGCCGTGGGCGATGGTGGTGCGCAGCCCCGGCATCGCCCCCGCGCAGATGGCGGCCCTGGCCGCGGCCGCCGCCGCCGTGGGCGTGCCGGTGCTGGGCGAGCTGGGCCTGTTCGACGGTGCGCTGCGGGCGCTGGCCGAGTCGCACGCCTACCGGCCGGCCGTGCTGGCCGTGACCGGCACCAACGGCAAGACGACCACCACCGCTCTGACCGGGCACCTGCTGCGTGCCGCGGGCTGGGACGTGGCGGTGGCCGGCAACATCGGCCCGTCCCTGCTCGACACGCTGGCCGAGCGGCTGGCCGCGCAGGCGCTGCCGCGTGCCTGGGTGCTGGAGCTGTCGAGCTTTCAGCTCGATGGCGTGGAGGGCTTCGAACCCACCGCGGCGACCGTGCTCAACGTGACGCAGGACCACCTCGACTGGCACGGCACCATGGCGGCGTATGCGGCCGTTAAGGCGCGGATCTTTGGCACGCAGGGGCTGATGGTGCTCAACCGCGACGACCCCATCGTGGCCGCGTGGCAGCCGCCCGAGCCGCCCGCCGGGGGGCCGCGCGGGCGCCCCGCGCCGGGGCGCGCGTGGACCAGCTTTGGCACCGGCGTGCCCACACGCCCCGGGGATTGGGGGCTGGAGACGGTCAACGGCATCACCTGGCTGGTGCGGGCCTTGCCGGACGACGAGGCCGGATCGCGCCGTCCGCGCACCGCCGATGCCGAGCTGCACATCCAGCGCCTGATGCCGGCCGAAGCGCTGCGCATCCAGGGGCGCCACAACGCCACCAATGCGCTGGCCGCCCTGGCCCTGGCGACGGCGGCGGGCGTGCCGCTCGCGCCGCTGCTGCATGCGCTGCGCGACTACCGCGGCGAGCCGCACCGGGTGGAGTCGGTGGCCATCGTCGGCGACGTGGAATACATCGACGACAGCAAAGGCACCAATGTGGGCGCGACGCTGGCGGCCATCGAGGGCCTGGGGGCGCAGCGCCGCCTGCTGGTGATTCTGGGGGGCGATGGCAAGGGGCAGGACTTCCGCCCGCTGGCGGCGGCTGTTGCCCGCCACGCCCGCGCGGTGGCGTTGATCGGCCGCGACGCCGCGGCGATCGAGGCGGCGCTGGCCGACACCGGGGTGTTGCGTGCGCGCTTCGACGATCTGCCGGCGGCGGTGCGCTGGTGCGCTGCGCAGGCGCAGGCAGGGGATGCGGTGCTGCTGTCGCCCGCCTGTGCCAGCCTGGACATGTTCCGCGACTATGCCCACCGCGCCCAGGTGTTCGTCGAGACCGTGCGCGCGCTCCAGCACGAGGAGGGCACGCCCGCATGAACGCACGCGAGCGCTGGCACCGTTGGCTGGCCGCCGTGGCCGCGCTGCTGCCCCAGGGCCGCTCGGGCCCGCGGGCGGCTGCCGCCGCGGGTGGCGAGATCCCGGTGCGGCTGATGCGCCGGGACTGGACCCGATCGCCCGCGCCGGCGGCCAGCGCCAGTGGCATCGACCAGCCACTGCTGTGGGTGGTGGTGGCGCTGCTGTCGTGGGGGCTGGTGATGGTGTACTCGGCCTCGGTCGCGTTGCCGGACAACCCCCGCTTTGCCAGTTACAGCCCATACCACTTCGTGCTGCGGCATGCGCTGGCGATCGGCATCGGCGCGGTGGCCGGAGTGATCGCATTCCAGGTCCCGACGAGCCGCTGGCAGACGCTTGCCAATCCGCTCTTTTTGGTGGCGATCGCGCTGCTCGTCATCGTGCTCGTGCCCTTCATTGGCAAGGGGGTCAACGGGGCGCGGCGCTGGATTCCGCTCGGGGTGATGAACTTCCAGCCGTCCGAGCTGGCCAAGTTTGCCGTGCTGCTCTATGCCGCCGGCTACATGGTGCGGCGCATGGAGGTGAAAGAGAAGTTTTTCCGCGCCGTCTGGCCCATGGCCATGGCGGTCGGGCTGGTTGGCGTGCTGCTGCTGGCCGAGCCGGACATGGGCGCCTTCATGGTGATCGCCGTCATCGCCATGGGCATCCTGTTCCTGGGGGGGGTCAACGCGCGTATGTTCTTCCTGATCGCGCTGGTGGTGGTCGCGGCGTTTGCGATGGTGGTGTTGACCAACGAGTGGCGGCGCGAGCGCATCTTCGCCTACCTGGACCCGTGGAGCGAGCAGCACGCGCTGGGCAAGGGCTACCAGCTCACGCACGCGCTGATCGCGCTGGGCCGCGGCGAGTGGTTCGGTGTCGGGCTGGGCGCCAGCGTCGAGAAGTTGCACTGGCTGCCGGAGGCGCACACCGACTTTTTGCTCGCCGTCATCGGTGAGGAGTTCGGCTTCGTGGGCGTGCTGTCGCTCATCGCGCTGTTCATGTGGCTGACCCGACGCATGATGCAGATCGGCCGTCAGGCCATCGCGCTGGACCAGGTGTTCGCCGGGCTGGCGGTGCAGGGCGTGGGGCTGTGGATCGGCTTTCAGGCCTTCATCAACATCGGCGTCAACCTGGGGGCCTTGCCGACCAAGGGGCTGACGCTGCCGTTCATGAGCTACGGGGGATCGGCCATCCTGATGAATCTGGTCGCGGTCGCGTTCGTGCTGCGCGTGGACTGGGAGAACAAGGCCTTGATGCACGGAGGTCGCGCATGACGCAGCCCTGCGCGCTCGTGATGGCCGGTGGCACCGGGGGGCACATCTTCCCCGGGCTGGCGGTGGCCGAGGCCCTGCGCGCCGAGGGCTGGCGCGTGCATTGGCTGGGCGCGCCCGGCGGCATGGAGGCCCGATTGGTGCCGCCGCGCGGCTTTGCGTTCGAGGCGGTGGCCTTTGGCGGCGTGCGCGGCAAAGGGCCGCTGACGCTGGCGCTGCTGCCGCTGCGCCTGCTGCGCGCGTTCTGGCAAGCGTGGCGTGTGGTGCGCCGCGTGCGGCCGGACGTGGTGGTGGGTCTGGGCGGCTACATCACCTTCCCCGGCGGGCTAATGGGGGTGTTGGCGGGCCGGCCGCTCGTGTTGCACGAGCAGAATTCGGTGGCGGGGCTGGCCAACCGCGTGCTCGCCCAGGTGGCGGACCGGGTGTTTTGCGCCTTTCCGAAGGTGCTGCCCCAGGGCGAGTGGATCGGCAACCCCTTGCGAGCCGCGTTCGTGCAGCAACCCGCGCCGGCGCAGCGCTTTGCCGGTCGCCATGGGCCGCTGCGCCTGCTGGTGGTGGGCGGCAGCCTGGGTGCGCAGGCCCTCAACGAGACCGTGCCGCAGGCGCTGGCCCGCCTGCCGGCCGGGCAACGGCCGCAGGTGCGGCACCAAAGCGGCGAGCGCCACCTGGAGGCGCTGCGCGCGGCCTATGCCCAGGCCGGGGTCGAGGCGGAGTGCGTGGCCTTTATCGACGACACGGCCGCGGCCTTTGCCGAGGCGGATGTGATCATTGCCCGCGCCGGTGCCAGCACCGTCACCGAGATCGCCGCGGTCGGGGCGGCGGCGCTGTTCGTGCCGTTCCCGCACGCGGTGGACGACCACCAGACCACCAATGCGCGGTTTCTGGTCGATCAGGGCGCGGCGTGGCTGCGCCCGCAGGCCGAGCTGACCCCCGCGTGGCTGGCCGACTGGCTGCGCAGTCTGACCCGCGCCGACCTGTGCCAGCGGGCCGAGCGCGCCCATGCCCAGCGCAAGACCGAGGCGGTCGATGCCATGGTGCGCGCCTGTACCGCGCTGGCCCGACCCAGCCCCCGCACCCCATCATGAAACACGCGATTCGTCACATCCACTTCGTCGGCATCGGCGGCGCCGGCATGAGCGGCATCGCCGAGGTGCTGCTCACCCTGGGCTACACCGTCTCCGGCTCCGATCTGGCCGACAGCGCCGCCACCGAGCGCCTGCGCCAGCTCGGCGCGCGCGTGCTGCTCGGCCACGACGCGGCACACATCGCCGGTGCCGACTGCGTCGTCGTCTCGACGGCGGTCAAACCCGACAACCCCGAGGTGCTGGCCGCCCAGGCGCGCCTGCTGCCGGTGGTGCCGCGCGCCGTCATGCTGGCCGAGCTGATGCGCATGAAGAAAGGCATCGCCATCGCCGGCACCCACGGCAAGACCACCACCACCAGCCTGGTGGCGAGCGTCCTGGCCGCCGCGGGGCTGGATCCGACCTTCGTCATCGGCGGGCGGCTCAACAGCGCCGGCGCGCACGCGCGGCTGGGACAGGGCGAATACATCGTCGTCGAGGCGGACGAGTCCGACGCCTCCTTCCTCAACCTGCTGCCCGTGATGGCGGTCGTGACCAACATCGACGCCGACCACATGGACACCTATGGCCACGACTTCGGCCGGCTGCAGCAGGCCTTCGTGGACTTTTTGCATCGCATGCCGTTCTACGGCGCAGCCGTGGTCTGCATCGACGACCCGCACGTGCGCGCGCTGCTGCCGGCCATCCAGCGCCCGATCACACCGTATGGCCTGAGCGAGGACGCCCAGGTGCGCGCCCTGGACGTGCGTGCGGTCGGGGCGCAAATGCATTTTCGCGTGCAGCGGCGCAACGGCGTGGCGCTGCCGGATCTGGAGGTCGTGCTCAACCTGCCGGGTGAGCACAATGTGCGCAACGCGCTGGCGGCGATTGCCGTGGCGGTCGAACTGGGTGTCCCCGACACGGCCGTGCTGCAGGCGCTGGCGGAGTTCAAAGGCGTCGGCCGGCGCTTTCAGCCCTATGGCGAGGTGCCGCTGCCCACGGGCGGCACGGCCACCGTCATCGACGACTATGGTCACCACCCGGCCGAAATGGCCGCCACCATGGCCGCGGCGCGCGGGGCCTTCCCCGGGCGCCGGCTGGTGCTGGCCTTTCAGCCCCACCGCTACAGCCGCACGCGCGACTGCTTCGAGGACTTCGTGCGCGTGCTCGGCCAGGCCGATGCGGTGTTGCTGACCGACGTCTATGCCGCGGGCGAAGCGCCCATCGTCGCCGCCGACGGCCGCAGCCTGGCGCGGGCGCTGCGCGTCGCGGGGCGGGTGGAACCCCTGTTCGTGGCCGACGTGGCCGATCTGCCGCGCGCCATCCTGGACAGCGCCCGCGACGGCGACGTCGTGCTGTGTATGGGTGCGGGCTCGATTGGCGCGGTGGCCGCCCGTGTGGTGGCGCTGGCGGCGGCGCCGGCGGCCCTGTCCACCGAGGGGGTGGGGGCATGACCGCGGCGCCGATCCTGTCCCCCGTGGCGGTGGACCCGCGCGCGCTGGGCAAGGTGGCGGTGCTCATGGGCGGCCATTCGGCCGAGCGCGAGGTCTCGCTGATGTCCGGCGGCGGCGTGCTGGCCGCGCTGCGCCGTGCGGGCGTCGATGCCCACCCCTTCGACCCCGCCGAGCGGCCGCTGTGGGCGCTGGCGAGCGAAGGGTTTGCGCGCGCCTTCATCGCGCTGCACGGCCGTTTCGGCGAGGACGGCACCGTGCAGGGCGCGCTGGAGCTGATGGGCATCCCCTACACCGGGTCGGGGGTGTTGGCCTCCAGCGTGGCCATGGACAAGGTGATGACCAAGCGCATCTGGCGCGCCGAAGGCCTGCCCACCCCCGACTGGCGCCAGGTTGCCAGCGTGGAGGAAACGCAGGCCGCCTTCGACGCCCTGGGCGCACCGATGATCGTGAAACCCGCGCGAGAGGGATCCACGATCGGGCTGACCAAGGTGACCGCGCGCGAGCAGTGCGCCGAGGCCTACCGGCTGGCGGCCCACCACGACCCCGAGGTGCTGTGCGAGCAGTTCATCGTCGGGGACGAGGTGACCTGCCCGGTGCTGGGTAGCGGGGCCGCGGCCCAGGCGCTGCCGGTCATCCACATCGTCGCGCCGGGCGGCAATTACGACTACCAGAACAAATACTTCAGCGACGACACGCGCTACATCGTGCCCTGCGATCTGCCCGCGGGTGAGGAGGCGGCCATCCAGGCCCTGGTGCTGGCGGCGTACCGGACGCTGGGCTGCCGCGGCTGGGCGCGCGCCGACGTCATGATCGACGCCGCGACGCGCCGGCCGTATCTGCTGGAGATCAACACCTCGCCGGGCATGACCGGGCATTCGCTGGTGCCGATGTCGGCCCGCGTGGCGGGGCTGGACTACGACGCGCTGTGCCTGCGCCTGCTGGCGGACGCCGCGTTGGACAACCCGCTGCCCGCCCCCGCCGCCCGAGGAGGGGAGCGCTGACATGGCCACCCGCGCCGCCCCGATGCCCCTGCCGGCCGACGTGCGTGTGATGAACGCCGTCGCCGCGGCGCTGTTCGCGCTCGCGGGCCTGGCCGTGGTCGTGGCGGGGGTGGTGTGGGCGGCGCGGCATCCGCTGTGGACGCTGCAGGGCATCGTGCTGCGCGGCGAGGTCGAGCACCAGAACGCGGTGACCGTGCGGGCGCTGGTCGTGCCCCACCTGCGCGGCACCTTCCTGACCTTGGATTTGGCAGCGGCGCGCGAGCGCTTCGAGGCCCTGCCCTGGGTGCGCGAGGCCGTGGTGGAGCGGCAGTTTCCCAACCGTTTGCGCGTGACCCTGCGCGAGCACGAGCCGCTGGCGTGGTGGGGCGAGCCGGGGGGCGGGCGTCTGGTCAGCGTGCGCGGCGAGGTGTTCGAGGCCGACCCCGACGACCCCGCGGCCGACCACTGGAGCACGCTGCATGGCCCGGCCGGCGAAGCCGAGGCGGTGGTGTCCATGTACCGCCGGCTGCAGCCCCTGGTCGAGCGCCTGGGCCGCGACATCGGTCGGCTGGAGCTCTCCGGCCGGGGCAGTTGGCGCCTGACGCTCGACAGCGGGGCCCCGATCGAGCTGGGCCGCGGCGACGCCGAGGCGCTGGCGCGCCTGCAGCGCTTCGTCACCACACAGGCCGCGCTGCGGGCCCGCTACGGGCCGCGCGACATCGTCAGCGCCGATTTGCGCTACCCCAACGGTTATGCGCTGCAACTGCGCGGCGTGACCACCCAACCCGACGCGCCGGCAGGCAAGCGCACGGCGGCTCCGGCCGCCGCCCGCAGCGCGTCGTCTCCGTCTCGCAACCCCTCCCGCTGAACGCATCATGGCCAAGGAATACAAGGACATCGTGGTCGGACTCGACATCGGCACCGCCAAGATCATGGCGGTGGTCGCCGAGGTCATGCCCGGCGGCGACCTCAAGCTCGCCGGGTTGGGCGTGGCGCCCAGCAGCGGCCTCAAGCGCGGCGTGGTCGTCAACATCGACGCGACGGTGGCCAGCATCCAGCAGGCGCTCAAGGAGGCGGAGCTGATGGCCGACTGCCGCATCGCCCGGGTCTACACCGGCATCACCGGCAGCCACATCCGCGGCATCAACTCGCAGGGCATGGTGGCGATCAAGGACCGCGAGGTCAGCCCCGCGGACGTGGCGCGGGTGATCGAGACGGCCAAGGCGATCAACATCTCCACCGACCAGCGCCTGCTGCTGGTGGAGCCGCAGGAGTTCATCATCGACGGCCAGGAGGTCAAGGAGCCGATCGGCATGAGCGGCGTGCGCCTGGAGGCCAAGGTGCACATCGTCACCGGCGCGCAGAGCGCGGCGGAGAACATCCTGAAGTGCGTGCGCCGCTGCGGGCTGGAGGTGGACCAGCTCATGCTCAACCCGCTGGCCGCGGCGCAGGCGGTGCTGACCGAGGACGAAAAAGAGCTGGGTGTGGCGCTGGTGGACATCGGCGCGGGCACCACCGACGTGGCCATCTTTGCCGGCGGCGCGATCCGCCACACGGCGGCCATTCCGATCGCCGGCGACCTGATCACCAACGACATCGCCATGGCGCTGCGCACGCCCACCAAGGACGCCGAGGACATCAAGGTGGACAGCGGCTGCGCCAAGCAGCTGCTCGCCGACCCGGACCAGCAGGTCGAGGTGCCCGGCATCGGCGACCGCGGCCCGCGCCTGCTGAGCCGTCAGGCGCTCGCGGGCGTCATCGAGCCGCGGGTGGAGGAGATCTTCGCGCTGGTGCAGCAGGTCATCCGCGAGTCCGGCTGCGAGGAGCTGCTCTCCAGCGGCATCGTGCTGACCGGCGGCAGCGCCGTCATGCCCGGCATGGTCGAGCTGGGCGAGGACATTTTTCTCAAGCCCGTGCGGCGCGGCGTGCCCAAGTACGCCGGCGCCTTGGGCGACATGGTCGCGCAGCCGCGCGCGGCCACGGTGATGGGTTTGCTCGAGGAGGCGCGCCTGGCGCGCCTGCGCGGGCAGAAGGTGGCGCAAAAGGCAGGCTCGGTCGGGGGCCTGCTGACCCGCGTCAAAGAGTGGTTCGTCGGCAATTTCTGAGATTCCCGAGGTTAGGCAAGGAGCGTTCCATGAGCATCGAAATGATCGAGGTCGAAGAGTTCAACCGGGGCACGCAGATCAAAGTGATCGGCGTGGGCGGCGGCGGCAGCAACGCCGTCGAGCACATGATTCAAAGCCGTGTGCAGGGCGTGGAGTTCAT
Source organism: Tepidimonas fonticaldi (assembly GCF_001675355.1). NCBI lineage: Bacteria > Pseudomonadati > Pseudomonadota > Betaproteobacteria > Burkholderiales > Tepidimonas > Tepidimonas fonticaldi. Next base: position 58,523 of record NZ_LZDH01000067.1, read on the forward strand.
CTGCGCCAACACCGATGCGCAGGCGCTGGCGCGCTCGTCGGCGCATCGGCTGATCCAGCTCGGCCGCACGGGGCTGGGCGCGGGCAGCAAGCCGGACAAGGGCCGCGAGGCGGCGCTGATGGCCGAGGCCGACATCCGCGAGTCCATCGAGGGCGCGCACATGCTGTTCATCACCGCCGGCATGGGCGGCGGCACCGGCACCGGCGCGGCGCCGGTCATCGCCAAGATGGCCAAGGAGATGGGCATCCTGACCGTGGGCGTGGTCACCAAGCCCTTCGACTGGGAGGGCGGGCGGCGCATGGCCAATGCCGAAGAGGGCCTGAGCGAATTGGAGCAAAGCGTCGATTCGCTGATCGTCGTGCTCAACGACAAGCTGCACGAGGAGCTGGGCGAGGACGTCACGCAGGACGAGGCCTTTGCCGCCGCCAACGACGTGCTGAAGAACGCCGTGGGCGGCATCGCCGAGATCATCAACGTCGAGGCGCTGGTCAACGTGGACTTCGAGGACGTGCGCACCGTGATGGGCGAGCCGGGCAAGGCCATGATGGGCACCGCGGTGGCCAGCGGCCCGGACCGCGCGCGCATCGCCGCCGAGCAGGCCGTGGCCTGCCCGCTGCTGGAGGGCGTGGACATGCGCGGCGCCAAGGGCGTGTTGGTGCTGATCAGCGCGGCCAAGGGCTCGCTGAAGCTGTCCGAGTCCAAGCTGGCCATGAATACCATCCGTGCCTTTGCCGCGCCCGATGCGCACGTCATCTACGGTACCGCCTACGACGAGTCGCTGGGCGATGCGCTGCGCGTGACCGTGGTGGCCACCGGCCTGAACCGCAACGGCCAGCGCCAGCCGCTGACGGTGGTGCAGTCCCAGCCGCAGCAGGGCCTGCGCACCGGCACCGACAACATGCCGTTCATCCCGACGCTCAACCAGCCGGTGGGGGGCGCCGGTGCGCCGTCCAGCGCCGCGGCCGGCGTCGGCGGGGCGGGTCTGCACCCCAATGTGCCGCGCGTGTGGCTCAACGGCCGCAACAACCCGGGCAGCGCCGCCTCGCGCGTGGAGGCGCTGGCCTCCAGCGGCATGGACGACTTCGAGATCCCGGCCTTCCTGCGCAAGCAGGCCGACTGACGCCCGCGCCTACGCAACGCTCCTGCCGGCGGGCCGTCATGCCGACGCGGCCCGCCGGCCACCCCGCCGGGCGGCGGGGTCGTCGTCGCTTCATCGTGCGCGGATCCGACCCCGCGCCTACAATCCCATCTTATGATCGCGCAACGTACCCTCAAGACCCTGACGCGTGCCGTGGGCGTGGGCCTGCACAGCGGCGAGCGGGTCGAGCTCACGCTGCGCCCGGCGGCGCCCGATACGGGCATCGTTTTTCGCCGTGTCGATCTGGCCGATCCGGTCGACATCCCCGTCAGTGCCGCAGCCGTGTCCGACACGCGGCTGGCCTCCACCCTTTCGCGCAACGGTGTGCGGGTGCACACCGTCGAGCATCTGATGAGCGCGTGTGCGGGGCTGGGCATCGACAACCTGATCATCGACATCACCGCCGAGGAAGTCCCCATCCTCGACGGCTCGGCGGCGTCCTTCGTCTACCTGTTGCAAAGCGCCGGGATCGAAACCCAGCGCGCGCCGCGGCGTTTTCTGCGGGTCACGCGCCCGGTGGAGGTGCGCGAGGGCGAGGGCCGCACCCTCAAATGGGCCCGGCTGGAGCCCTACCACGGCTTCAAGCTGCGCTTCGAAATCGAGTTCGACCACCCCGCGGTCAGCGCCACCGGCCAGTGCGTGGAGTTCGATCTGGGCAGCGGCCAGTACGCGCGCGAGATTGCGCGCGCGCGCACCTTCGGCTTTACGCGCGACGTGGAGCACATGCGCTCGCAGGGACTGGCGCTGGGCGGCGGGTTGGACAACGCCATCGTGCTCGACGACGTCAAGGTGCTCAACGCCGACGGCCTGCGCTACGACGACGAGTTCGCCAAGCACAAGATTCTGGACGCCATGGGCGACCTGTACCTGGTGGGGCGGCCGCTGCTGGCCGCCTACAGCGCCTACCGGTCGGGGCATGCGCTCAACAACCAGTTGTTGCGTGCGCTGCTCGCCCAGCCGGACGCCTACGAGATCGTCACCTTCGAGGACGACGCGCGGGCCCCGCAGGGCTTTGCCCGGCTGGCCCTGGCCCGGTGACCGTTTGACGGGCAGCGCGCCGTGTTCCTGTTTCGCTTCCTGATGTTCGCGCTGCTCGGCGCCAGCGCGCTGTGCTTCGCGTTCTATCTGGGCACCGGGCGCAAGCACTTTCTGCGCTGGGGCATCGTGATCCTGAAGTGGACCGTGATCGCCGCGCTGGCCTTCTTCGGCGTGCTAATCCTCAGCCGCATCGGCTAGCGCCGCCGCCCCTTCCTTGCCCCTCCTCAATAGCTGCGCCCGTCCTTGTAGGCCGCATGCGTGCGTGCCCGCAGCGCAGCCACCTTGCCGATGGCCTGCGTGGTGCGTGCCACCTGCGCATGGGTGATGCACAGGCCCAGCGCATCGGCGGCGTCTTTGCCGGGCAGGCCGGGCAGGTCGAGCAGGCGGCGCACCATCTCCTGCACTTGGCTTTTTTGCGCCTTGCCGTAGCCGACCACGGCCTTTTTGAGCTGCAAGGCGGTGTACTCCGCCACGGGCAGGTCGTTGGCCACCAGGGCCGTCAGACAGCACCCGCGCGCCTGTCCCAGGATCAGGGTGGCCTGCGGGTTGACGTTGACGAACACGATCTCCAGCGCCGCCACGGTCGGCTGGTAGCGCTGCACCACCTCGCCGATGCCGTCGAACAGCACCTTCAGGCGCTGGGGCAGCAGCGCGCCGTCGTCGGGGCTGGTGCGGATGGTGCCGCTGGCCACATAGCGCAGGTGCGGGCCGTCCACGTCCACCACGCCAAAGCCGGTGGCCGTCAGGCCGGGGTCGATGCCGAGGATGCGCATGCCGCCGATCTTACCGGCGCGCCTGGGGCGGGTGTGGTCGGGTCACGGGATCTGCACCGCCTCCATGCGCGCCAGGATGGTCTGCGTGCGGCTGTTCAGGTAGCTCGATTGCAGGCGCCGTTCGTAGAGCTTGGGCGCGGGCAGCAGGACGGCCAGGCGGGCGGCCTCGGCCGGCGTCAGGCGGGCCGCGGGTTTGCGAAAGTACCGCTGCGCCGCCGCCTCGGCGCCAAAAACGCCCTCGCCCCATTCGACCGCATTCAGATACAGCTCCAGAATCCGGCGCTTGTCCAGCAACGCCTCCAGCATCCAGGCCAGCAGCAGCTCCTGCCCCTTGCGCCAAAGGGTGCGTTCACCCGAGAGCAGCAGGTTTTTCGCCAGTTGCTGGGTGATGGTGGACCCCCCGGCGAGACGCGCCGGGCGCACATGCCCGTCGCCGCCGCGCGACGCCATTTGGGCCAGCCGCCGTTCGTTGCGCGCCCGCGCCGCCTCGATGGCCGCCCAGTCGACGCCGAAATGGCTGACGAAACCGGCATCCTCCGACGCCACGACGGCGCGGCGCAGGTGGGGCGAGATGGCCTCGTACGGTACCCAGCGCTGGCGCCAATCCCCCAGGCCGCGGCCCTGGCTGGCCAGGCGCCACGCTTCGGAGCGCTGGAAGGTCGTGCTCTGCGGGTCCACCACCGCCATCAGGGCAATGCGTGCCGCGAACACCCCTTGCAGCAGCACGGCGGTGACCAGCATCCACCCAGCGGCCCGCAGCGCGCCGCGCAGCCAGCGCATGGGCGCAGAGGCGCCGGAGGGCGCCGCGGAGGGGGATGGGCGGTGGGGGCGGGCTGGCATGGCGGGGCGCGGTCGTGGGGGCGAGGGGCTCAGCGGGTGCCGCTCATCTGGGTTTGCAGGCCGGCGTCGCGCGTGAAGCGAAAGCGCGACACCACCACGATCTGGTCGGCGCGCTGGCGCATGGCCTGGTTGAAGCGGGCGAACTGCAGGCTGCGCACGATCGCCTGCGCGCGGCTGTCCAAATACGGGATGCCGGAGCTTTGCACGACCTCGGTGTCGAGCACGCGGCCGTCGTGGTTGACCGTGATGACCATGGTCAGCTCGCCGTACAGCTTGCGCCCGCCCTGTTCGGGAAACTGCGCCGTACCCCGGTCCTCGATGCGCCGGCGCAGCTCGTCGTAGTACAGGGCGTAGACCGCCTCGCGCGTGGCGGGGCTGATGTAGCGTTTGCGCGGGCGGGCATTTTCCTCGTTGATGCGTTTTTCGATTTCGGCCAGCGTCTTGACCAGGGCCTGACGGAGCTGCTCGCGCGCCTGGGCGTCGCTGGCGTCGGCGGGCTGGGGGGCGCTCAGCCGGGCGATCTCCTGGCGCAGTTGGGCCAGCAACCGGCTTTGCCGTTCTTTCATGGCCTCGATGCGCTGCTCCTCGTCGTCCAGGGCGTCGCCGGCGCGCATCAGCATGGCCGGCGGCAGCGGCGAGGTGGCCCGCCCCCGATCAGCGTCCCCGCCACCGGCCAGATTGGCCTGGGCGATGGCCTGGGGCCGTTCGGGAGCCTGTTCCCCCCGCGCGTTGACCAGGATGACCTCCAGCGGGGTGTCCTGCAGCACCCGCTCCGGCCGCAGCGGCGGCACGAACCGCACCGTCAGCACCGCGGCATGCACCGCCACCGAAACCGCCAGCGCCCACGGCAGCGGGTCGGCGCGAAAGCGGGTGGACAGCGATGCGAGGGCGCGGGGCAGGACCATCGGCGGCTCGCTCCCAGCGTGCGCTACGGGGCCGGAGCCGCCGGTGGGGCGCCGTCGTCGGCGTCGTCCACGGCCACGGCGATCGCCAGCGGCGCGGCCAGCGGTTCCTCGACCTCGCCTTCCAGGGTGTCCTCGGATTCGACAACGGCCTCGACGGTGCCCAGCTTTTCGATCACCGTGCCGGTCACCTCCAGCGTCACCTCGTCGATGGTGCCCAGCCGCACACGCACGCGCTCGCCGCGCTGCAGTCCATCGGTGCCCAGCGCCGCCAGCACCAGCGGCAGCATCTCGGCGCGCAGCAGGTTGTCCTTCAGGTAGGCGGCTTCCAGCTCGGTGGTGCCCTGCTGGCGCAGGTGGCGCAGCGTCCAGTAGCGCTCCATCGTGCTCTGGAACTGGCCGTAGGCGGTGTAGGCGGCGTCGAACGCGCTGATGACGGCCAGCAGCGCCGTGTCCTTGGGCTTGAACGGGGCGGCCAGCGCGGCAGCGGTGCCGTGGCGCGCGCACGCCACGATCTGCCACTGGTTGACCAGGTCCGTGTAGCGCCGCAGCGGTGAGGTGCTCCAGGCGTAGCACGGCACGCCGATGCCGGCGTGCGGCAGCGCCTTGGTGCCCATGCGCACCTTGACGCCGGGGGCCAGGCTCGCCTGGCTGCGGTAGATGCCGGGCACGCCCAGGCTCGCCAGCCACTGGCCCCAGTGGCTGTTGGCCAGGATCATCGCCTCGGCCACCATCAGGTCCAGCGGCGCGCCGCGGGCGCGCGTGCCGATCACCACCGTCTCCTCGCCGGTCGGCTCCGGCCCGGTCACGCCTTCCAGGTTGAAGGTGTAGTCCGGGCGGGTGAAGGTCTCGGGGCGGCCGCGCACCGCCTCGCGCCGCGTCTTGCACGCCTGCGCCAGCCGCCACAGGAAGGCCAGCTGCGGCTGCAGCGCCGCCACCTCCGGCGGCGCCTCGTGCGCGCGCTCGGGCTCGTCCAGCCATGCCGCCGTCACCACGGTGTCGAGCCGGTCGTGGCGCAGGTTGTGCGCGATCGGCACGCGCTCCAGCCGCGTCGTCGCGCCGCGGATCTCCAGCGTCCCCTCGTCGATCGTCAGGTACAGCGACACCGCCGGCCGCGGCGCGCCCTCCAGCAGCGTGTAGGCCTGCACCACCGCATCCGGCAGCATGGTGATCTTGTGCCCCGGCATGTAGACGGTGGACAGCCGCTGGCGCGCCACGGCGTCCAGCGCGCTGTCCGGCGCGATCGCCAGGGCAGGGGCGGCGATGTGGATGCCCAGCGTCACCGTGCCGCTGCCCAGGCCCTGCACGCTCAGCGCATCGTCGATCTCGGTGGTGCTGGAGTCGTCGATCGAGAACGCCGCCACGCCGTCGGCCAGCGGCAAGTCGTCCGGCAGCGGCGGCGCCGGCAGGTCCGGAAAGCCGGTGCCGCGCGGAAAGTGCTCAAACAAAAAGCGCTGCCAATGGAACTGGTAGGCGCTGGTGATGGCCCCGGCGCGCTGCAGCAGCGCCAGCGGCGCCAGGTGCGCCTCGCGCGCGGCGTGCACCACGGCTTTGTATTCCGGCGCGTTCTTGTCCGGGCGGAACAGGATGCGGTAGAGCTGCGCGCGCACCGCTTCCGGGCAGCGGCCGGCCACCAGCTCGGCGGCCCAGGCGTCGATCTGCGCCTGCACGGCCTTCTTGCGCTCGATGGCGGCCAGCGCCTGTTGCAGCACATCGGCCGGCGCCTTGCGGAAGCGCCCACCCTTGCCGGCGCGGCGGAAGTAGTGCGGTGCCTCGTACAGTTTCAGCAGCGTCGCCGCCTGCTGCACGGCGCTGGGCGGATCGTCGAAGTACAGCGCCGCCAGCTCCGCGAAGCCGAACTCCTCCTCCGGCGCGAACTCCCACGCCAGGTCGAGGTCGATGTCCGCCGCCAGCGCCCCGGCCTGCTCCAGCAGCGCGGCCGGCGCCGGCTGCTCGAAGGTCAGCAGCACATGGGCGGACTTGACCTTGAGCCGGCGGCCCGAGTCCAGCTCGAGCTGGACCGAGGTGTCGGTGCCGGACAAGATGCGGCCGGCGTGCAGCTTGCCGGCGTCGTCGAACAGGGCGAACAAGGTGGACGGTCTCGCGCGCGTGACGGCGTAAAGGCGGTGGGCGCCGTGCGCCCACCGCGGGTTGCGGGGGTGGCGCCTAGTGTAACGACACGGCGCCCGGCTAAGCGGTCGCGGTGCTGGCCGGCAGGCTCAGACGGCCTGGGGGGTGAGCGGGGCGGTGGGCAGCCGGCGCAGCAGCGCGCGCAGCGCCGCCCCGTACAGCGGCAGCAGCGCCAGCAGGCTGAAGGCGAGCTTGGTGGCGTAGTCCACCGCGGCGATCTCGACCCAGTGCTCGGCCATGAAGGCGTCGGGGCTGCGCCAGAACGCCGCGGCGAAGAACACGAAGGTATCGATCAGCCCCCCGACGATGGTGGAGGCGGCCGGTGCCACCCACCACGCGCGCAGCCGGCGCAGCCGCGCGAACACCGCGATGTCGGTCAGTTGGCCGACCACGTAGGCGGCAAAACTCGCCAGCGCGATGCGGAAGACGAAGTCGTTGAACGTGGCCAGCCCCGCCCAGCCGGCGAAGCGCCCATCGACGAACAGCACCGACACGACGTAGGAGGCCGCCAGCGCCGGCAGCATCACGCGCGCGACGACGCGCCGCGCCGCGGCGGGCCCGAGCAGCCGGACCGTCAGGTCCGTCAGCACGAACACCAGCGGAAACGTGAACGCCCCCCAGGTGGTGTGCACGCCGCCGATCTGAAACGGCAATTGCACCAGCACATTGCTGGCGATGATGACGAGCACATGCAGCAACGCGAGCACCGCCAGCACACGCGGCAGCTGTTCCGGGGGCAGGGGATGGGATGGGCGCGGCGACGGCGCCGTGGCGACGAAGGCCATGGAACGATCCTTTTTGATGAGTGGGGTAAGGGAACCCACACCGACCGCAATGGCCGGCTTGGAGGTCGAGGGGCGCAAGTGTAGCGCGCCCCGCGCGGCCGTGCATGCCGCGCCTTCGTCAGCCCAGCATCGTGCGCCAGATGCCGCGCGCACCTGGCCGAAGGCAACCTGACCGCTCTTGGGCTGGGGGCTGCCCTGCGCGTCGCCGATGACGAAGATGCGCGCGTCCGCCTTGGCCTGGAAGGTCGGCAGCTCCACGTCGGCCCAGCACTGACCCAGGCCCGCCTGCCGCACCAAGGCGTGGGTCCGCATCGGCAGCACCAGGTTGGCGTGGTCGTAGCGCAGCTCGCCGTCGCTGGTCTGCAGCGCGCGCTTGCCCGCGTCCACCGCCTGCAGCTCGACGCCCGGCAGCGCGTCGACGCGTTCGTAGCCGTGCAGCAGCTCCCCCAGCTTGCCGGCCGTGGCGACCTAACAGGCCGTTGAAAAACTCCCCCGCAGCTGCCCGTGCGGCCGGTACCATGTGAGCGGCGGCGACGCCGAGACAGCAGACACCGAAGATGAGAGGCACACAGAACATCCAGGGGGCGATGTTCAGCGACATCAGCCTCGAAGAGCGGGTACCGGCCAGACACCCGCTGCGCGAGCTGCGGGGCTTGGTGGATGCCTTGCTGGCCAGCATGAGCGCAGAGTTCGAAGCGGTCTATGCCCGCCGCGGCCGCCCTTCGGTGCCGCCAGAGATGCTGCTCAAGGCGCTGCTGCTGCAAATCCTGTTTTCCATCCGCAGCATGCCACCCAGGCGGCCGTCGCAGCCCGGAAAAACGGCTTGCGCCGGCTTCGGACCCACGCAAACGGGTACATGGCCGCTTCGATGGGGATTTTTCAACGGCCTGTTAGGGAACCTCTGCACTACCCCGCCCACTCGTTCGTGGCGACGAGTTCAGGGTCAATATCGTTTCGTAGGATGGGATCGAAACAGATGCTGAACGGTTCTTGGGCTCCAGCAAGCCCCTTCGTGGGCCCTCTGCAGCCTCATCCGGCCCCAGTGAGCCCACTGCGGGCGCCCTC